>JAVJSY010000071.1:0-175241 GCA_040219175.1 Kiloniellales bacterium | reverse complement strand
GGGGGACCTGGGCCTGCAAGGGGTGATCCGCGGCAAGCGGGTGCGCACCACGATCGCCGACAAGGCGTCTCCCTGTCCCCTGGATCGCGTCAATCGCCGGTTCCGGGCCCCGCGCCCCGATGCGCTCTGGGTGGCCGACTTCACCTACGTCTCCACCTGGGCCGGCTTCGTCTACGTGGCCTTCGTCATCGATGCCTTTGCCAGGCGGATCGTGGGCTGGCGTGTCAGCCGCCGGGCAAAAGCCGGCTTCGTTCTCGATGCACTCGAACAGGCTCTCCACGCGCGCCGGCCGCTGCCTGGTGGCGGCCTTGTCCACCATAGCGACCGTGGCAGCCAGTATCTCTCGATCAGGTACTCAGAGCGCCTGGCTGAGGCAGGCATAGAGCCCTCTGTCGGCAGCGTTGGGGACTCCTATGACAACGCGCTGGCCGAGACTATCCATGGCCTCTACAAGGCCGAGGTGATCCACCGTTGCGGGCCCTGGCGTTCCTTCGAGGCCGTCGAGCTCGCCACCCTGGAATGGGTTCACTGGTTCAACACCGGCCGGCTCCTGGAGCCTCTGGGCTACAGCACGCCGGCCGAAACCGAGGAACGCCACCATGCCCTGCTGCAGCAGGGCATGGTGGCGTGACTCACACGAAACGGTCTCCGATGAACGCGGGGCGGTTCATAGAAGGACGAGATGTAAGGTGTCGATCCAGCCTACTCAGTTTGCCGGGAGCTTCTACCCCGATGATGGCGAGAAGCTGACGGCAGAGATCTCACACGCACTCTCCTCCTGCGCCGAGCTGCGCGAGAGCGATCTGCCGCCGGCCCAAGCCGTCATCGTGCCCCATGCCGGCTACCGCTTCTGTGCGCCGCTTATCGCCCGGGCGATGCTGGCTGCGCGTGGCGGCAAAGCAGCCCCGCTGCCGAAGCGGATCCTGATCGCCAGCCCCTCGCACAGGCACGGGTTCAAGGGGCTCGCCTTGCCATCGGCTGCGGCATTCGCCACGCCGCTGGGGCCACTGCCGGTCGATTGTGCCTTGCGCGATGCACTGGCGGAAGGGGCGATCGCCGTCAATGATCAAGCCTTTGCCCAAGAGCACGCGATTGAGGTCTTGCTGCCCTTCGTCGGCCAGATGTTTCCCGGCGTGCCGATCCTGCCGCTGGTCTGCGGCCAGGGCGCTCACGCCCTGCTGTCGACTGTGATCGACCGGCTCGCCACCGACGAAGAGAACACCGCCATCCTGCTGTCCAGCGACCTCAGCCACTATTTGACCCTGGAGGCGGCGCAGGCGCGCGATGCCGAGACTGCCAAGCGGATCGAGACCGCCGATCTGCGAGATTTCGGCAGCAAGGACGCCTGCGGCTGGCAGCCCATCGGCGGCTGGCTGCTGTCGCGAAAGGGACGGGCGGCGCAAGCCATCAGGCTGGGCATGGCCGATTCCTCGCGCGCAAATGGCGACAAGAGCCGGGTCGTCGGCTATGGCGCCTGGGCCTTCTATCCGGCACCCGGCGACGGCATGACAGCAGCGCAACGCGCGACGCTGCTGCGGATCGCGCGGGCCAGTTTGACCGGACAGCTCAAGCGCGGGAAAGAGCCGGAGGTCGTGCTTTCGACCTTCAATCCCGCTTTGCAGACCTACGGCGCCAGTTTCGTCACCTTGAAACAAGACGGTCGCTTGCGGGGTTGCGTTGGATCGCTGCTCAGCCATCAGCCATTGGTCGCCGATGTCGCCAAGAATGCGATCAAGGCCGGGACAGGGGACAAGCGCTTCCGCCCGCTGGAGAGGCCAGAGCAGCTGTCGGGCCTGAATATCGGCATCTCGGTCTTATCCCGCCCCACCCGGCTGGAGTTTGCCTCCCGCGAGGACTTGATTGCGCAAGTGACACCTGGAAAGAGCGGTTTGATCCTGGAAGACCGAGAACGACGCGGCACCTTCCTACCGATGGTCTGGGATAGCCTCCCGACACCCGAGGCCTTTCTGGACGGGCTGGTGGTCAAGGCCGGACTGCCGAAGGGACACTGGAGCGAGAGCGTAAAGGTCTGGCATTTTACCGCCGACAGCTTCGGCGAGGCGCGCGCAGCAGAACAGAGGCCACCGGCCCCTTAGAGGCCTTTTGGATTGGAAATGAGCAGGTCTGCTCATTTCCGAAGCGGCACCGGCCCTCACCCCCGCCCGACCGCCCAGTCCATGATACTTTCGTGGGCGGCCTCATGACTCAAACGGGGCGGGGGTGAGGGCCGGTGCCGCGCTTTCCCAAAAGGCCCTTAGAGGCCTTCGGGATGTCGCTCGGTCGCAGACGCGGTGAAATGGTTGATTCTAAGCCGGCGCGGCGCGATACAGAGCGTTAGCGGCCGACGATGCGGGACATCGCTTCACGTCGGGCCTGCGGCACCATCGCAAACGCACTTCCAGGACAGGGCGGCCTACCCGAGTGGATCTGGTTACCGGCGGCGCCGGCTTCATCGGACAGCATCTGGTCCGAGCTCTCACGGCCCGCGGACGTGCCGTCAGGGTCCTCGATCTGGCCGAGGCACCTCACCGCGAACCAGCTGGCCCCAAACCAGCTGACCCCGCACCCGTTGATTGGCAACGCGGATCGCTGCTCGACGCCAATGCACTGGCCGCCGCTCTGGATGGGGTCGAGCGGGTCTTCCACCTGGCCGCGATCCCGCATTTCTGGTGCAAGGACAAGAACGCGCACGAGCGGACCAATGTCATCGGCACGCAAGCGCTCCTCGCAGCCGCGACCGCCGCCCGCGTGGACTGCGTGGTCCACTGTTCGACCGAGGCTGTCCTGCTGCCGGAGGGGGCAGGCCAGTTGGTCGACGGCCTGCATGCGCCAAGGCTCTCCGCCATGCCGGGACCCTACACCCGATCCAAGCTGCTGGCCGAGGAAGCGGCCCTTTCGGCACGCGGTCTGCATGTCGTGGTGGTCAACCCGACCGCACCCATCGGCCCCGGCGATCGCGGCCTGACACCGCCCAGCCGCATGCTGAAAGACCTGCTGGCACAGCGTTATCCGGCCTACCTGGAGTGCGTCTTGAACCTGGTCGATGTGCGCGATGTGGCAGAGGGGCACATTCTGGCAGCCGAGCGCGGGCTGCCGGGCAAGCGCTACATCCTGGGCGGTGAGAACATAAAGCTCTCGGCCCTTCTGCAAGAGATCGCGCGGCTATCCGGCAAGCCGATGCCGAAGCGCCGCGTACCGCCCTGGCTGGCGCTCGCAAGCGCGTTCCTTGGCACCTGGATGGCCGACCGGATCACCGGTAAGGCCCCAGCGGCGACGCCCGAGGCCGTGCGCCTCGCCCTGGCCGGAACCTCGCTTAGCTCGGCCGAGGCCAAGCAAGACCTGGGCTACCGGCCGCAACCGTTGGAAGCCGCACTGAAGGCCGCCTTGCAAGACCTGTCCGAAGACGCATAGCTGGCCAGCAAGCCCGGCCGCGACCGGGCGACGCGCAATCCTGGACAAGCAGGCGTCGAAGTCCGATTCTTTCACTCATGCCGATTGCTTACCAACACGAGAACCGCCCGGCGCTGCAGTCAATGTGGCGTGGCTTTCAACGTCGCTGCCCCAGCTGCGGCCATGGCAAGGCCTTCCGCAGTTACTTGAAGCTGGTCGATAAGTGTCAGGTCTGCGACACGCCGCTCGGCCAGATTCGTGCGGACGACTTTCCGCCCTACCTGACGATCTTTGTCGTCGGCCACATCGTGGTGCCGCTGGTCCTGCTGGTAGAGCAGACCCATGCCTGGTCGATCACCTTGCAGATGATCGTCTGGCCATTGCTGACCCTGATCCTCAGTCTCATCACCCTGCCGCTGATGAAGGGTGCCACAGTCGGCCTGATGTGGGCGCTGCGGCTGCGCGGCGGCGACAATCAGGCCATCCCCAGCCAGCAGGCTAGCCCCTAAGGTTTTGGAGGTTCGGCAGCGGGCGGGCGCAGTGCGGCAGCTTTGCCAGCGCCGACTCGACCGCCGCAGCGAAATCGAGCAAGGCCGCCTCCTGCCAGGGCCGGCCGACGATCTGCACGGCAAAGGGCAGGCCCTCTTCATCGACCCCGCAGGGCAGCACGATCGAGGGACAGCCGGTCAGGGTGATCGCGTAGGTGATCGCGATCCAGGAGATGTAAGTCGCCAGCGGCTTGCCGTCGATTTCTTCGGGATACCACTGGCTCTTATCGAAGGGCTGGACCGAGGCGACCGGGCAGATCAGGTAGTCATAGTCTTGCAGGAAACGCTGGAAGCCACGGTAGAGCTTGGCATGGCCGACCTGGGCATCGGCGACGTCGGTGGCAGAGCGCTCCAGGCCTAGGGCCACGTTCGCGCGCACATTGGGTCCCAAGAGATCGTGGCTCTGCTCATAGTAGCCGCGATAGCTGGCAAGGAAGCCGACCGCCCGCAGGGTCTCGAAGACCCAGTTGGCGTCCTGCAAGTCCGGGTCGGCAGATCGACAGCTCTTGAAGAGCGGCGCCATCTCGGCCGTGCGGGCGCGGAAGAGCTGGCGCACGGCCTTCGAGACGGGAGCGACCCCCAAGTCTTCCGATAGCGCCACGCGGGCCGAAGCCGGATCGGCGTGGGCGGCCTGTCGCTGTCCCATGGCAAGCGGTCGAGACAGGGGATCCATCGGATCCTCGCCGGCCATGGCCCAGAGCATCAGGCCCAGATCGGCGACAGAGCGCGCCATCGGCCCTTCGACCGACAGCGGTGAGAAGACCCGATTGCCGCCGACATCGGGCACCAGATGCGGCGTCGGGCGCAAACCCACGACCCCACAATAGGCCGCCGGGGTGCGCAGGCTACCGCCCAAGTCCGATCCCGTGCACAAGGGCAGCATGGAGAGCGCCAGGGCAACGGCCGATCCGCCCGAGGAACCGGCACAGGTCTTGACGGGGTCGAAAGGATTGCCGGTCGCGCCATAGACGTCATTGCGGGTATTGGCGCCGGCGCCGAACTCCGGCGTGTTGGTCTTGGCGGCGACGATGCCGCCAGCCTGCCGCAGCCTCGCGACCAGCGGATCGTCGGCTGCAGGTACGTTATCCTTGAACAGCTGCGAGCCGAAGCTGGTTGTCAGGCCCTCCGTTTCGGTCAGGTCCTTGATGCCCAGCGGCAGGCCATGCAGCGGCCCAAGCGTGTCACCGCGCAGCACCGCGGCCTCGGCCGCTTCGGCAGCGCCCTCGGCCCGCGGATCTTCGGCCACCAAAGCGTTCACGCTTGGATTGACGGCGGCCGCCCGTTCGCGGCAGGAGGCCAGCAGCTCGCGCGGCGAAATCTCCTTGTCGCCGATCATACGGCGCAGTTCTACGGCCGAGCGGTCGCAAAGGCTCGCGGTCATCGGGCTTCCCTTTCGTGCTTCTTCTTAGATCAGTTCCGGATAGCCCAACTCGACAGCCGCGCGCTCCATTTCCAGTATCTCATCATAGGCGTCTAAACCCAGCTGCGTGAAGCCAGAGAGTGCCAGGGCCTGTCGGACAGCCGCCAGGTCGGGATCTTCGGCCACGGCGGCAAGCGCGGCTTGCAAGGCTGCAAGGATCTCCGGCTCGATGCCGGCGCGTGTCACGTAGGGCAAGGCCGGCGCGGCGGCGGTGCGGCCCAGCACGCGGGTGCCGGCCAGGCGTTCGGGTACGTCTCGCGCCCAGAGCGCATGGCTGACGCAGTCCAGGGTGGCGACATCGGCCCGGCCGGATGCCACCGCCGCCAGGGAGGCCGCATGCGCCCCGCTTTCGATGACGTCCGAGAAGAAGGGGCGGCCATGCGCCAGGGGGGCGACGGCACGGCGCAGGCAGTTGTGGCCCGACTGCGAATCCCGCCCGTTGATCGCCGCTCGCCGTCCCCGCAGGTCCGCCAGGCACTCCGCTGCGTCGTCGGCGCGGACCACGACCACGCTGTCGTAGCGCCCACCGGCACAGCCCGGCAGGTCATAGCAAGGCGTTGCCACATAGGCGAAGGCATCGGCAAAGGCCGTCATCAGGGGATAGCCGCAGGTTTGGGTCAGCAGCAGATCCGGCGCACGCCACAGGGCAGGCAGATCGTCACTGCGCCGCCGTACCGGATCGGCCAGCCCCTTCGGCAAGGCCGCGGCGATGGCAGCGACCAGGGCATCGTTGGCCCATGCCAGCTCCGGAAAATCGTACATCGGCAGCGAGATGGAGGCGGACATGGCCTTCTATTCCGGCAGAACGGTGGTGACGCCGGGCAGCTTGCCGCCGGAGCCGCGCTCGAAACGGGGCAGGCCGTCGGTCACTTGGTAGTAGTCGCCCTTGTCGACCAAGAAAACGTGCGCGGCCGCCTCGACGCCGCTCGGCCGATCCAGGCTACCGCAGGAGATTGCCGTGTAGCCGCCGTCCTCAGGACGCCAGAAGAGGCTGGCGCCGCATCCAGTGCAAAAGCCGCGTGCGGCACTGGGCGAGGCGCGATACCAAGAGAGTGTCTGGCTCTTCGTCAGTTTCAGCCGCTCGTTCTCGGCCGCGCTGTAATAGGCCGGTCCGCTGTGAATCGTCTGGCACATGCCGCAATGACAGATCAGCGCCGGTCGCAGGTCGCCCTCGACTTCATAGCGAATCCCACCGCAGTGGCAGCCACCGCTGTGGCAGTCACCGCTGTGGCGTTCTTCGGCCTCACTCATGATTCTCTCCCTCCTGACATGACCTGTTCAGCTCTGGGTGCTCGCCACCTCCTCGATCAGCCCGTGGATCAACGAGGGAACGGCGGGTGGCTGCACGCGGGCGTCGCGTACCAGCTGATCGAAGTTCCGCGACAGGATCCGCACATGTTCCTTGGCATTCAAGACGAAATACATCGAACCGAAATAGACCGCTGCGCGCAGCGGGCCAAAGATCGTGAAAGGCACGGAAAAGGTCTGCAGGCCGTCGAAGAGGAACCACCGCAAAGAGGGATAGAGCTCCTCCAGCAAGCCGGCCATGCTCTCAAGCTGCTGCCGGCGCTCTGGCCAAGGTAGGTCGCGCCAGATCCCTTCGCCGCGCGCCAGGCCTTCCAAGAGCTGCAAAGAACTGCACATCTCCAGATCGCGTTCCGGCTGGCGCATCAGGCTAAGCCGGGCCGCCGTGCTGGCCGCCAGGTTCTCCGAAACCTCGGGCGAGAGATGGCGGTGCTCATAGCGGATCAAGGCCTCGGTCTTCAGCAGATCGGGAATTCCGCTGGGCACATAGCGGATGCGATAGCCGGCCGCCTCGTCGTGCCAGCGCTGCAAGCGTTGATCGATCGGCGAACCGGCTTCGGTCTCGATCTCCAGCATGCGCTGAATCACCTCCGGCCCGACCAGCCCCTCCTGCGAGAGGCCAAGCAGCCAGTCGATGGAGACCTGCGTGGCACTGGCGATGGAGACGATGGTCTCTGCCCGCGGCAGGCGGTCGCGCTCCTCGTCCAGCAGCTGCGACAGGGTCGAGCGGTCCAGCCCCACCCTGCGGGCAAAGGCAGCCTGACTTTCTTCATTTTTTTCAATCACTTCGCGCAACCTATTACGAAAAGTGACGATCGTCTCTCGTTTGTTCATTTCCACACATTCCCTGCTATCCCGCAGCTATGTTGTGCAATGTAAACAATATTAGGAAGAAGTTACCATACGCTGCAGCCTGTTACCATAGCATCCTTGCTCGCACCCGTTTGATTCCTTCACAATCCTGTCATCAAGCGGAAAGAGCCGTTCGAGCGGAGTCCCATAGAGGAGGGGGCATGAAAGCAGCAGTGCGTAATCCTGGTCGCAGAGGGCGCTCTATCGAGTGGCCGACAGTGGCCTTGATCGTCGGGGTCTATCTGGCGTTCGCGCTTCTGACCTGGTTTCACGCGGCGCTGCCACTTTGGCTCTTCCTGCCTTGCGCGATCTACATCGGCGGTTTCTATGGTCATCTGCAACATGAGGTGATCCACGGGCACCCGACCGCGAACCAGCGCCTGAACGCGCTTCTGATCTTTCCCTCGCTCTGGCTCTGGATCCCCTATCGGACCTCGCGGCACACGCATCTGACCCATCACCGCGATCTGTACCTGACCTGCCCCGAGAAGGACCCCGAGAGCTTCTATGTGACGCCCGAGGCCTGGGCCAAGATGCCTATTGTCGAGCGTGGCTTCCGGCTTGCCATGAACAGCTTTGCCGGGCGTCTGCTGCTGTCGCCGCCCCTCAGCATCTATCGGGTCTGGGCCGACTGGTTGCGCCGCCTTGCCAAGGGCGATCGAAGCGATCTTTCGGTCTGGCTCTGGCATTTCGTGGCGATCGCCATCCCCTTGGCCTGGGCCTGCTGGATCTGCGGCCTGCCAGTCTGGGTCTATCTGCTGGGCTTCGCTTACGGCGGTGCCGCGGTATCGGCCATGCGCTCCTTCCTCGAACACCAGGCGGCCGCAGAGGTGGGCGAAAGGATCTGCGTGGTCGAATCGAACCTCTTCTTCTCGCTCCTCTTTCTCTACAACAACCTGCACATCGTGCATCACAAGCACCCGGGCCTGGCCTGGTACCGCATTCCAGCGCGCTGGCAAGCCAAGCGCGACGCCTATCTGGCCCTGAACGGCAGCTACTATTTCAGAGGTTATGGAGAGGTCGCGCGCCGCTATCTCTTCACGCCGAAGGAGCATCCCGTGCATCCCGGCATGCCCAGACTGGCCGACCCGCGTGGCCTTGCCTGGCCGGCCATTAGCCTGCCCGGCGGAAACCTCGCCGGTGCACCCTACGGGCCTTCGACGCAGTCCGTGCCGGCCAAACCCGTCTAGGTCCGGGTTGTAGCTCCGGGATGCGGGCTGCCGCGCGCAGTTCCGAGCCAGCCTAACCCTGACGCCAGGGCAGATCGCGCGCCTTCCAGCCGTTGATCCGACCGCGATGGCCGGCCTGATCGTGGCCGCCCTCAAAGCCCTCGGCGACATTGTAGCATTCGCGATAGCCCGCAGCGGTGGCCATCGCGGCGGCCGACTGGCTGCGCCCACCCGAACGGCAGAGGAAATAGAGCGGCGCCTCCTTGTCGGCGACCTTGGCCTGCAGATTCTGGACGAATTGCTGGTTCACCTGCATGCCGGGAAAGTGTTGCCAAGCCAGCAGCAGCGGCTCTTTGGCGATCGAGGTCAGATCCGGGATGCCGACGAAGGCCCACTCGGCCTCGCTGCGCACGTCGATCAGGGTCGCCTTGGGGTTGCCTTGCAGCTGCTCCCAGGTCTCGCTGGGGTTTCTGTCACCGGCATAGCTCATGCTCGTTGCTCCACTGTTTGGTCTGCTCTGGTCGGGCTCACGCCCCTTGGTTTGACGGCTCAGCCGAAACGAAGGAGAAAACCTGAACCATACGGCCGTTCTCTGCCCGGTCGCCAAACCCCGGACCGGCGGAATGCCAGAGCCAGGGACGATAGAAGATAGCACGGTTAAAGCGCATGGGAACGGTCATCAATTCCTCCCAAACCTTGGGATCGCGCCCGTCGCGCGCCAGCAGCTCGGCGATGCCGGGAACGCCGACCGCCTCGATCTCGGCCTGTTGCGTGGGCGTACGGTCGAGACCCAGGCCACGGTGGCGATAGAAGGTCGTGCCGCCGCTGCAGTCCTCCGGCAGGCTCAGATAACACACCCCGACCCACACCAGGTTGGAGGGATCGACATGCACCAGATAGCGGCTCTCCTCCCCGGCCAGGGTCGAGCGACAATAGCCGTGAAACGAGGTCGCCGAATCCTGGGCGCGCAGCGGCTCACCGACCAGGCCGGAGATGGCGCGGTCAAGATTGGGGATCAGCAGCGGCTGAGCGGAGTTGCGACCGGGGAAGGTGCGCGGACCGCGATGCTCGGGAAAGCCGACCGAAAGCGCAGCGTTTCGCACCTCCATCGGGTTGGTATAGAAATCCTCGACCACCACCAACGACTTGTGCATTCCGGTCCTCGTCTCGCCTGCCCAAAACGCGGCCGATGCTGCCTGAGTGCGGACGGCAAGGCCAGAGCCGAGGAGGGGCGCCACGTGGTCGCGTAGGCAAGGGCGCTTCCCAAACGGCGTGGGCAGCTTCATGGTGGAGAGGATGGATCAGGGAACGGGAGGCACCATGACCGCGAGCGAAGAGAACAAGGCCCTTGTGCGTGCCGTCTTCGGGCCTTGGGAAGCAGGCGATGCCGGCCCCTTCTTGGACCTGATCGCCGAGGATGTCACCTGGACGGTCCGTGGATCGACCCCGGTCTCCGGCGTCTATCACGCCAAGCAGGACCTGGTCGAAGGTGCCTTCAAACCACTCCTCTCCCGCCTCGAGGGACCCTTGAAGACGCGCCTGGTCGATGTCGCGGCGGACGGGGAGAAGGTCTACCTGCGCTTTCACGGCAGCGGCCTCGCCAAGAGTGGGCTTCACTACGAGCAGGACTATTGCTTTGCCATGATCATGCGCGAGGGCCGGATCGTCGAGATCGTCTCCTACGTCGACACCGAGCTGCTGACCAAGCTGTTCAGCTGAGACTCCTGTGCCTCAAGGCCACACACCCGCCAGCTCACACCATGGGAGGCAGAGCATAGCCTGCGGCATAGGTCTCGCGGATTTGCCTCAGGCATTCTGCGCGCGCGAGGTCGGCCGGGAAGCGCGCCGGGTCGACCGGGCTTGCGTCGTGTGCAGGCTTTCCCTCGACCATCCAGCCGGCGAGTAGCTTGGCCGCACCGCCGCCGGTGCCGATACCGACCGCGAAGCCCGAGGCAACCCAGAGGCCCGGATGGCTGCGCAACGGGCCGACCAGCGGGCTCGCATCGGGCGTATAGCAGATGGGGCCGTTGTTCACGGCCTTGATGCCGGCCTCGCCAAAGGCCGGGATGCGCTCCATCACGCGCAGCAAGTTGGGCTCCAGGCGCTCCATCTCGCTCGGCAGCAGCTCTTGGCCAAACTCCGGAGGGATGCCGTCAAGAGCCCAAAAAGCCGGATCGCTCTCATAGACGCCGCAGAGGAAGCCGTTGCGTTCCTGGCGGGTGTTCGAGGGGCCGTAGGGGTCGCGCACCGTCGGCAGCTCCCGCTTCAGCGCCACCAGTTCCGGGTGATCGCCGGTGACCACCTCGTGATGCTGCAGGGGGTAGAGCGGGAGGGAGAGCCCGAGCGGCTGCGACAGTTCTCGGGTCCAGAAGGAGGCCGCGAGAACGACATGCTCGGCCCTGACGCTTCCCTTTGCGGTCTCGACCCGCCAACCGCCAGCGGTCGCCTCGATCGCGGTGACCGCGGTCTGTGTGGCAATCCCCGCACCGCGCAGTTTCGCAGCCTTGGCCAGGGCGTAGGTGGCACCGGAGGGATCGACGTGGCCGTCATCCGGCGTATGAGCCGCGCCCAGAATCCCTTCTATATTCAACAAGGGGTGCAGTCGCCCAGCCGCGGCCGGATCGACCACACGATAGGGCACGCCGAGCGCCCGATAGTCCGCCTCGAAGCGGCGGTAGGCGGCCAGTTCGGCCGGCGTGGTCGCCAGGCGCAGGCTGCCGGTCTTGTGGAAGCCGACGACCTGCCCACTTTCCGCCTCGGCATCCAGGTAGCTCTTGATCGAATCGACGTAGAGACGGGTCAGGTCGGGGCGATGACCGAAATGGGTCACGTTGCCGGCCGCATGCCAGGTCGAGCCGGAGGTCAGTTCCAGGCGTTCCAGCAGCAGGCAATCGCCCCAGCCCATCCGGGTCAGCCAATAGAGCAGGCTGCAGCCGACGATACCGCCGCCGACGATCACGACCTTCGCATCTTCTTTCACGAGGAGTGCCCCTCTGCGTCTTTGACTGTCATTGCGCGGCGCGGCAAGCGTATCGGAAAGCGGTTTCTGACCTGGCGATCTGTCGCTTCCGAGAGATGGCTCGGGTAGTGCTGTGCCAGCGTCTCGCGGACCCGCGCGCGGGCACGCGCCACCATGTCGTGCCCGCCCCGCTCCTGCCAAACCTCTATGGATTGGCGGTCGGCCAGCTGCGGGTAGACATACTCGCTCTGCATCAAGGACAGAGTCTGTTCGTGCCCCAGGAAATGGCCGGGGCCGCGCGCCGCCTCGGCAATCACCCGGACCGAGAGGGTCTCGTCGCTGACCTCGATGCCGCGCATGCAGCGGCGGATCGAGGAGAGCATCTCGTCGTCGATCACCATGGCCTCCGGCGAACAGCCCATCAGGCTGGCCAGCATGCCGGCCGACTCATAGAGGAAGGTCGGGCCGCTCAAGGCCGTCAGCAAGGTGGTCACCCCCTTCTCATAGCCGGCCTGGTTATCCGGTAACTTGGAGTCGGTCATGCTGGCGGCCGTGCCGCTGGGCAGGTCGTAGAAGGTCATCAGTTGCGCCAGGCCGGCGCTCAACAGTGCCTGTTCCCCGCTGCCGCCGGTGAAGGCCCCGGTCCGCAGGTCGGAGACGAAGGGCCAGCCGCCGGCGATGACCGGATGGCCGGGGCGCACCAGGTTGATCGCCGTCAAGGCCACCAGGGTCTCGGCCACCACCTGCACCAGGGTGCCGGCCAGGGCCGCCGGCGCCGTCGCGCCGGACTGCGGGCCGGTCTGGCTGTGCACCGGCATGCCGATGCGCGCGGCTGCCGTTGCCACATCGCTGCTGTCGGCGGCGAAGGTCAGCGGCGAGACCACCGTGGTGGCATGGACGGATAAGAAGGGGCGCCGACGAAAGGCACCCTCCGCGCCCAACACCAGGTCCAGCAGCGCCTCGATGTCGGCGACATGCTGCGGCAGGGTGATGCTGGAGCCCAGGTGTTTCTGCGTGCCGGCAGCACAGGCATAGACGGTGTTCAGGTCCAGCTCGCGCCAGTCCTCGATCTCGGTCGCCACCACCGGCCGCGCGAACCACTGGATGTTCGCCAGCGTATCCGCGAGCCTTGCCAGATCATAGAGATCGGCCAGGGTCGAAGGCCGATAGCGTCCGCTCTCGCCGTCCAGGACAGTGACGGCGGCCCCGCCCGTGGCGAAGTGCAGCTGACCTGCCTTGGCCTCAAGGTCGTGCTTGGGGTCCTGGCCGAACAGGGGAAAGCTGCGACAGGCACCGGCGATGACATCTTCGATCAGCGCTGCCGGGAAGAGCAGTCGTCCGCCCTCGCCCAGACGACACCCCTTGGCCAGGGCCAGCTCTGTCACCGTTGGCGTGGCACCGGCCATCCCGACGGACTCCAGGACCTCTAGAGCGGCGCGATGAACGCGCTCCAGGTCCCCGGGCTTCAGCGGTCGGTAGAGCCCGCCGGCAATGCCCTCCGGCGTTGGTGCCGGGCTGGTGACAACCCGCTCGAGGCGCGTTCGGCGCCCTCCGCGCTTTGTATCTCCTGTTCGCATCTTGGATAAGTTCCGTATTACAAAACTTTATTCCCGTATTAAGAAATTACTTGACGAGATGGTGGGCTGTCGAGGCAAATCGCTCTCGCTTGGACTTAGCCTGGATAGTTCACCAGGATAGGGTCGTCATGGGCGATACAAGCCGACAGACTAGGAAACGTGCGCAGCGCGATGCCGTCGGCATCGGGCAAGCGCTTTGACGCAGTCTGTCGGCTTGTATCGCCCACCCTTCGGGTCGCGGCGGGCGGGCCGCCCGCGGTGTCGAAGGCCTCAAGCGTAGCACAAGGCTACGCTCTTCGACCTTCTCCTAGCGGATCGGACTCCCCCCGACGCGATGACGGCCCTATCTTGGTGCGATATCCAGGCTAGTCACTACAGCAGGAAGGGAGAAAGCGGTGAACAGCCCGAGAGACGCGGCGATGCCGGGCGCGAACTGGGCCTGGCCGGACTCGCTCTGGGTCGCCACGGCGACACCCGAGCTCGAGACCTCTGCGCTGGAGAGCGATCTAACGCTGGATAGCGTGATCGTCGGGGCCGGGTTCACCGGTCTTCGGGCCGCCCTGGTGCTGGCGGAGGCCGGGCAGCGGGTCGCGGTCTTGGATGCCTGTGCCGTCGGCTGGGGTGCTTCCGGGCGCAACGGCGGCCAAGTGAACCCCTTGCCGCCGCTGAACGGGCCGGACGACATTGCGCGCATGGTCGGCGCCGAGCGCATGCCGTTGCTGGCGAAGACCATCCTGGGCTCCGCCGATGAAACCTTCGAGGTGATCGCGCGCTACGGCATCGACTGCCAAGCCCGGCAGAAGGGCTGGCTTAGGACCGACCATTGCGACAAGGCCAAGCGCACCTCCCGCGCGATCGCCGAAGCCTGGAATCGGCACGGTGCCGGCATCGAATTCCTCGACGGCGACGAGGTCGAGCGGGCCACGGGAACCAGGGCCTACAGGAGCGCCACCTTGATGCGCAGCGGCGGTGCCGTACAGCCGCTCTCCTATGCCCGAGGGCTGGCGCGTGCGGCGATGGCCGCCGGTGCGGAGATCTATTCCCAGACGCCGGCGCTGTCGCTCGATCGAGACGGCAAGCGATGGGAGATCCGCACGCCCCGCGGTCGGGTGACGGCTGACCGAGTGCTGCTCTGCACCAACGGCTACACCGACAAGCTTTGGCCCGGTCTGGCCCAGTCCGTCGTCCCCCTGGTCTCGGTCCAGGCGGCGACGGAGCTGCTCTCCGGGTCGGACTACGACAGCATTCTGCCCAACGGCAGGACCATGGCCGACACCCGGCGGACCATCATCTATGGACGCCACGAAGCGGATGGGCGCATTCTCTTCGGCGGTGTCGGCAGTGTTGTCGGCCGCGACGAGGCCGCCTTCGGCGCATTGCGCAAGGGCGTCGAGGCGCTCTACCCCAGCCTGCGCGGCGTGCGTTGGCAGTACCGCTGGGGCGGCCGCCTGGCCGTTACCAAGGACCATCTCCCCCACCTGCACGAGCCGGCACCCGGGCTGCTCGCGGGCCTGGGCTACAACGGCCGCGGCGTGGCATTGAGCACCGTCATGGGCCGCATCCTGGCCGAGAGGGTCTTGGGCCAGAGCGATGCCGACTGCCCCTTCCCGACCAGTCCGATCAAGGCCTATCCGCTGCGCCAGCTCTATCAGATCGGCACCGGCATGGTGGTCGGCGTGATGCGCTTCCAGGACGAACGCGAGGCCCGGAAGGGCTAGCCCCGCTTCAAGATTAGAAGACGGCGTCGTCGCCCATCTGACATCATCCTGCCATAGGTCTTCACTGACCTATTACAAAGGCATCCTCGCCGGTCTGGTTGCTGCCGATGATCTCGGAAATGCGTCTGCAGGCAGCCTGCAGATCGCCGACCCATTCCAGCAGTTGGTCGAGCTGGTGGCGAAAGGCCGGCGCCCAGATGTTCAAGGCTGCGATCGGCTCGCCCACGTAGTTGAAGATCGGGGAGGCGATGCCGGTCACATAGTCCAAGTTCTCGCGGTCGCAGATTGCATAGCCCCGGCGGCGCACGCGCTCCATCTCCGCGTCGAAGTCACTGCGATTGGTGATCGTGCGCTCGGTGAAACGGCTGAACTCATAGCCCTGCAGCAGCGCGTTGCGAACCTTGTCAGGCAGAAAGGCGACCAAGGCCTTGCCGGTCGCCGTCGAATGAAAGGGCTCTCGCAAACCAGGCGCCTGTACGATCGACCAGTCGTGATAGGCCTCGATGGTCCGAACATAGGCGACCGTGTTCGACTTCAGGATTCCCAGCGTCACGTTCTCTTGATAGCGCCGATAGAGCTCCTGCATCTCATCGAAAGCAACCGACTGCAAATCGTAGCCGCTGCGTGCCTTGCGCGCCAATTCCAAGAGCTTCGGCCCCAAGGCATAGGCCCGCGCGCGCTCTTCGTACTGCACCAGGCGATGCTCCTGCAGCAGGGTCAAGAGGCGGTGGACCGAGCTTTTGTTGAGCCCGCTGTCCGTCACGATCTCGGTGAAGGTCTGCGGCCGGTTGGCGTTGCCAAGCAGCTCCAGCAAGAGAACCGTTTTGTTGATGATCGAGCTGCTCATCTCGTGCCCACCCCTTTTCTCGCCCTGTTCCCGCTGCGGTTTCGGCAGACGTCTCTGCTTTGCCTTGACCTCTGCCGGTGCTCACGGCTACTTTCATATCACAGAACCAGAGTTTTGCAATACAAAACTAACAGCCTATCAATGCTGATATCAACGAACAGGGGTTAGGCATGACCGAAAAGAAGCAAATCAACCACTATGCATCGCTGCTCTCTCAAGGGCGTATGTCCAGGCGGGAATTCATGGGGCGCTCTGTAGCCCTGGGTGCGACCATCACCGCCGCGAGCACGCTCGCCGGCAAGGCGCTGCAGGCAGCCGAGCCCAAGCCGGGCGGCACCTTGCGCATGGCGATCGGCGGCGGTGCGACCTCGGACACGTTCGATCCGGCGACCTACTACGAGAGCTATATGCAGACGGTCGGTTACGGCATGCGTAACTGCCTGGCAGAGATGAACAACGACGACGAGCTGGTGCCCGAGCTGGCGGAGAGCTGGGAGGCCTCGGCTGACGCTGCCACCTGGACCATCAAGCTGCGCAAGGGCGTCGAGTTCCACAACGGCAAGACCTTCGACGCCGACGACGCCATCGCCTCGCTGCAGTATCAGATCGGCCCGGACTCCAAGTCCCCGGCCAAGGCGATCCTCAAGTCCATCAGTGAGATGAAGAAAGAGGATTCGCACACCGTCAATATCACCCTCTCCGAGGGCAACATCGGCTTTCCAGCCCTGCTGACCGACTATCATGCGCCGATGATGCCGCTGGTGAACGGCGAGTTGGAGATCATGTCGGGCGTCGGTACCGGAGCCTACAAGATCGAGAACTTCGAGGCCGGCCAGCGCGCCATGCTGGTCAAGAACCCGAACTATTGGAAGGAAGGCAAGGGCCACTTCGACGCGTGCATCGTGCTGTCGGTGATCGACGTGCCGGCCCGCACCAACGCCTTGGTGACCGGCGAGGTCGATGCCGCCGACCGCATGGATCTGAAGACGCTGCACCTCTTGAAGCGCAACGATAACATCAAGATCGCAGAGCCCTCCGGCTCGCAGTACTTCGCCTATGTGGCCATGGTCGACCGCGAGCCCTTCAGCAACCCGGACGTCCGCCTGGCGCTCAAGTACGCGATCAATCGCGAAGAGCTGCTGCGCAAGCTGCTCTACGGTCACGGCTACATCGGCAACGACAATCCGATCGGTCGGACTTACAAGTACCATGCCGAACTGGAGCAGCGGCCCTACGACCTGGACAAGGCCAAGTTCCACATGAAGAAGGCCGGTATGGACGAGATCAACGTGCAGCTCTACGCCGCCGACGCCGCCTTTGCCGGCGCCATCGACGGTGCCGTGCTCTACAGCGAGGGTGCCAAGGGGTCCGGCATCAACATCGAGGCCGTGCGCACGCCGAACGACGGCTACTGGACCAACATCAACCGCGTGAAGCCCTGGACGGCGACCTATTGGAACCCGCGGGTGACCGAGGACATGATCTTCTCGACCGCCTTTTCCGACGATGCGCCTTGGAACGAGACCAACTGGAACAACAAGCGCTTCAACGAGCTCTTGCGTGCAGCCAGGGTCGAGTTCGACGAGGACAAGCGCGCGCAGATGTACCACGAGATGCAGCAGCTCTGCACCGACGACTGCGGCGCCATCATTCCGCTCTTCGCCAACTACGTCTTCGCGATGGACGAGAAGGTCCAGCATAACCGTCTGGCGGCCTCTTGGGATCTGGACGGCACCAAGTGTCTGGAGCGTTGGTGGTTCGCCTAAGCACCAAATGACAGGGGCGACGCCAGACCGGTGTCGCCCCTTCTCTTTGTGCTTGCTTCAGGCTGCGAGCGGAGCCCGCGTGTCGTTCGCCGCAAGCCCCTCGCGTTCGAGGGCGCGGTAGAGGTCCGGATCATCCAGCATGCCGGTCACCCGCATGCAGCCCCACATGTTTTGCCAGATCGGATTGGCTCTGACATCCGCAATCTCGAAGCGGCTATCCTCCACCACCTGCATCGCCTTCTCTGGCGAAAGCCCGGCATGTTGCAGGCGCAGCCGCTCGAGGTCCCAGTTGTTGGTGGTGAGCGCCCGCATGTAGGAGGCCAGCACCCTCGGCAGATGCCTGTCCACGGCGCGACGAATCTCCGGGTCCATCGTCGACCAGAGGTGAGCCAGGACCGCACGGAAGAAGAGGCTGTGTCGGGCCTCGTCGCGAACGTGTTCGCGATTGAAGCGATAGAAGGGGCTTTCGCGATCGGTCGCGCGCAACAACTCGATCATCTCCTCCGTGATCCCATTCTCGTAGAGCGCGACGAACGCCAGCTGCAGGGCCAGCCTGGCCTCGGGCAGGATTTCGTAGAGTGCGCAATCGAGGCCGTCGCGGATCATGCTTTGGTTGCCGTACCAGCCCTCCATCTGGACATGAGCGATCCCGGTCACCGCAGTCAGGTCGGCGACCATCTCTTCGGCGACATAGGTGTGATAACCCTCGTCGGTGGAGACGGTCTGCAGGGCACGTTGCGCCACCGGCGGCAGCAGATCGCGACCGTATCTGCCGCTGACCAGCCCGCAGACCGAGAGAACGATGTTGCCTTCGCCATCGGACACAGCCCTCAGGTACTCGTAGACGCCCTGCATGATCAACAGACGCTGTGCCTCCGGGCCTGCTTCGCGAACCAGCGGATGGGCCAAGGTCGGCAGCAGGATCGGGAAGGTGAGGCTCGCCGGATCGACGTCGGGGCTGACCCGATAGCGTTCCGGCTGCAGGACATTCGCGCGCGCCTCCCACTGTGTGAGGTAGCGGGTGCAGGTGCTTTCCAGATCTCGCATTTATCCCACTCCCCCTACGCGGCCCGGCCGAGCGCGAACTCGCCGATGGCCGACTCTTCCCAGGAATTAAGGCCGCTGGCCTCTTCGAAGGCCCGGCTGTCGCCGGAGCCGTTGGCGCAGGCCGCAATGCCAAGGTCGGTCGCCACCAGATAGAGCGTCTGGAAGACCACACCGACATTCATCAGGGTCGCGCGATAGGCCATGGCCTGGTACTTCCAGGCCATCCGCGGATGGCGGGTGGTGAGGATCAGCAGGACCTGCGGCTTCTCCTCTGGCTGGCCCATCGCGGCACCGGAGAGCGCCACCATCCGCTCCATCTGCTTGGCACTGCCGCCGCAGGGCAACAGGCTGTGGGTCTCGCCGATATAGCGATAGAGACCGCGCTCCAGGCCCTTGCAGGTCCAGACGGCCAGATAGAATTGCAGCTCGTGGATGGCGCCGCCCGAAGGATAGGGCCGGGTGATGATGCTCTGCGGATCGGCCTCGACCTTGCGGGTCGTACGGGCCACGCGGAACAGCAGGTCGGAGAGTTGCTGCAGGTCGATCGGCTCCTCGGCGTAGTTGCGGATCGAGCGCCGCTCGGCCAGAACTCGGTCCAAGGGCCGGCTGTCATGCTGCTGGGCTGGAGGAAGCGCGATCTGCTGTTCTTCCGGCAGTGCCACCACGGCTGGCGGCGAGGGAATGACCCCCTTCATGCGGTAGGTACCGCCCCAAGGATCGGTCTCGCGGCAGCCCCGCGTGATTTCGTGGAAGAGACGGTCGTGAAACTCCCAGGGCATGCGCTCCTGCGGTTCTTCTGCGTCGACAGGCTCGGCGAAACCGCTGCGTCGTGCCAGTTCATAGAAGGCATGGGCACCTTCGATCTTCGGCTCTGCCGTCAGGCCGGCAAGCACCTCGGCCCCGCGCGCGGTGAGCAGTATGCGCGCCCGGCTACCGCCGGACTCCAGCAGGGCCTGGTCGGGCGCAGCTTTGCTTTCGCCCGGCACTCGGCGCAGATAGGCAAAGCGCGAGAGCGCGACGGTCGCGTCCGCTTTCGAGGTCTCGTAATCCAGATGGAAGGTCGCGGAGACCGAGCGCAGGGTCGCGATTTCTTCATGCTGCTCGACCACCACCCACTCCAGGACGCGGATCCGCTCCAGCCTGTTCAGGAAGTAGAAGAGCTCTTGCCTGCCCTCCTCATTCAAACCCGCGCTCAGGTTTTCCAAGGTGGCACCCGGCGCCTGCAGGCGCTGCAGGGCGTCGCCAACGCCCGGGTGGTTCGGGCGCAAGGGCAGATTCCGCCAATCCTTGATCTCGACGATCACAGCCTCCCCGACAGCCTCCCCGTCGGCCTGGCAGGAGGCCACATCGTCGGTGAAACGCAGGATCCAGGAGGACTTCGTTTGATGTCGCATTGTTCCTACTCCTGTTTCGCGGTTTAGAGGAAGAAGGGGATGGGGTTCAGTTCGCCCTCGGGCGTCGGCGTCTCGAGCCAGCCCAGCTTGACCGGGACGTCGTAGAGCCGGCCGGAGCCAAAGCGGGTCCAGAAGTGTCTGAGACCGGGGACCACCACGCGAGCGCAGGCCATGTCCAGGTCAGGCCAGGAGAGGTCCATGGCCATCGGCTCCAGTCCGACGCTCTCCAATGCCTCGGTCAGCGCCGCCAGGGCCGGGCCGATGCCGCGCGCGCAAAGCTGGGGAAAGTCTTGCGGTCCCATGCTGCGGCCGGGCAGCGGCTGCAGGTAGGGCTGGTTTTCCAAGGTGGCCTCGCGATGCCATTTCATGATCGTCGAGTCCCTATCGACCTCGTCCTCGATCGCTTCGTAGTCCATCATCACCGCAACCTGATTGACCTCGGCGACAGCACGCGCAATCGCGACCGACGCGTCCAGATGCGCGCCCAGGCCTAGATAGATCTCGCCGCCCTCGGCATTGGTCGAGATGGCGACCACCACCGGAATGCCCAGGTCGTTGCGCAGGTCGAGTGCATAGAGACTGCGGCCCAATTCTTTGTAGCGGGCCCGCGCGCGCTGCAGATCGGGATCGTCGAAGGCGTCCAGATCGATCTCCGGGCGACGCAGGCGGTTGTACCAGAAGATGCCGAAGGCATCGCGCTCGATCAGTTCCAGCAGCCCCTGCAAAACCGCTTCGCTCAGGATCGCACCCGATGCGCAGCCGTTCGAGTCTGCGCCGCAGAAGGGCGTGGCCTTGGGGTGGTCCTCATCGATGTGGTTGAAGTAGGCATAGCGGGTCGGGATCCAGCGTTCGGCCCCGTCGCGCAGGCGATAGATCGGCGACCATTCGATGTTCTCTTCCGGGTCGAAGGTCACCGGCACCTGGCTGAAGAAGTCGTTCTTCGCGTTCCAGGTCTCGCGGTTGGCGTACTGCTTTTCGCTGAAGAGCAACAGGCTGCGGGGATCGACGGCCGTCTTGCCCAGCTCTGCCATGCGCGCCCGCCGGCGGGCCTCGCGCCCGGTGAAGCCTGTGCAGTAGCGCTCCAGCGCTTCGGCCAGGCAGCTGACCTCGGCCTGTTCCAGGCTGGCACCCTTACCCGATGCTGCACCCGGTCGACCGACCAGACGGTTGTTGGCGAGCGCGACTGCACGCGGAACGCCCTGGATCGCCGAGACCACGGGCAGGCCCAGCTTGTCGCTTTTGTCCTCCAGCCCCGGCACCACGCCGGTGATCGGGCTGACCAGACGATTGAGCTTGCTGCGTGCCTCCGCCGTGCTCAAGACCCGCCAGCCGCCGTCTTGATGGGCAATTCTGTCGTTGCCGGTCAGCTTGGCAAGCGATGGGACCTGCACCGAGGTCGGCTTGCCGCTAGTGGCCCCACCGCAAACCGCGCAGGAGGGATCGACCCGCACATAGTGCTTCTCGACACCGCCAATGCGGCTGTCGAAGGACAGCAGGTGTTGAACCAGATCGCTCTCGCCGTTGGCCATGCGGGTCAGCGCCAAGGCGCCTTGCCCGCGTGCGAGCTCCAGGGTGGCGCGCAGCATTCCGCGAGCCGGCCGTACGCTGCGACCGGGCTGGATGACCAGGGTATCTCCCGGCCGATGCTCGCCGATCCAGCCGCTGAGGCAGTGCCAGCAGCGCTGACCCTCGGGGTCGAAGCGCGGGCTGAGCCAGGCTTCGCGGCCACCCGGCTTGAAGGCGACCCAAGACTGCCCCTTTTGCCGGGCCTCGCGATTGAAGGCCTCGAGATCGGGCTGCAGCATGTCGTCGACCAGCAGGATCTGCAAGCGGGCCTCCTTGGCGCTCGTCAGGGGGAAACCTGCATCGGCCAGAGTGGCGGCGAGCTCGGCGGCTGCGCCGCTGTCGGCGGCCCGGCTCTCGCCCCTCGCTGCGACTGCAACGGGCCAATCGGCGAGGGCGGAGATAACGGCTTCCGGCTCCTCTTCCCACTCAACCCAGAGCGACTGGCTGCTGCTCGGCGCGCTGCTTCGCGAGCGCACGTAACCGCGGCTCTTCATGTGAGCCAGGGCTTTGCGTATCTCCTCGCCAGGGGCTACCTGCTTCAGGGCCTCGATGATCTCCGCTTCGCTCTTGTCGCCGTCCAGCAGCGGCGAGAGGTGCACGTAAAGATCGCCGGTCAGGCGGAAGCTGCGCTTCTCGGACAGCAGCAAGAGCTGGTCGCTGGCGCAGTGGTGAACATTGAACTGCGGTGAAAATCCTAGGGGGGCGTCGTGTCCCATCGCTCTCTTCCTTCCCAAAGGGCTGCGCTGGATCCGGTAATCCTGCAGCAGCGCCGTTCCCAATCTCTCCGGCGTCCTGTCGGTTACCGCCGGGCCTATCGAGGACGGGCCTATCGAGAACATGAGCGGTCGCTCACCGGGCTTTGAGAGATAGCAAGAGATGATCCCCGAATGGCCTCGCTCGCGACATACTAGGGAGAATGTGGAGGAGCGACCTGGTCTTGTCGGCGGTCCAGCCGACGCACGAAGAGGGCGGCCAGCAAGCTCAAGGCAGCAAGCAGCAGCAGGATGGCGATCAGGACATGGGCCGCATCCTCGCCGCGCACCACGCCGCCGACCATCGAGGTCAGAACCGCGCCACATCCCAAGGTCACCGCGCCGGCCAGCCCAGATGCGCTGCCGGCCAGTTTCGGCTCGATGGAAACGACACCGGCGTTGCAGCTGGGCGAGGTCAGGCCGTTTCCCAGGCCGACGAAGAGGGTGGCCCCGAAGAAGGAGGCGACATGCACGACGTCGGAGAAGAGCAGGATCAGGCCGGCCGACAAACCCACACAGGTCACGATGCGACCGGTCACCATCATGGTCGTCAGCGCGAAATGCTTGGCCAAGCGACCGGAGAGAAAACTACCGACGAAGAAGCCGGAGGTGATGCTGCCGATATAGACGCCCAGTTCGGCCGGTGTGATGCCCAGGATGTTGATGGCGACCAGCGGTGCGCCGGCGAGAAAGCTGTAGAAGCCGCCGGTGGTGAACGCCAGGCAAATGGCAAAGCCCCAGAAGCGCTGGGAGGTCAGCAAGGTCGGATAGCTGGCGATCTGCTTGGCCAGGGTCTCAGAGCGATTCTGGTTGGTCTCGCCCAGGTCGAGCCAGACCAGGCAGAAGCCCAGAACACCCATCCCTGCCAGCGACCAGAAGACCGAGCGCCAGCCGAAGAAGCCATCGAGGAAACCGCCGATGACCGGACCCAGCATGGGGGCGACCGCCATCGCCATGGTGATGTAGCCGATGCGGCTGGCGGCCTCCTGTGGTGGTGCTGTATCGCGGATGATGGCCAGAGAGATGGTCCAGCCGGAAATGACCGCTCCCTGCAGAACCCGGAAGGCGAGAAAGACCCAGATGTCCTCGGTCAGGCTGCAGACGATCGTGGCCGGAACGAAGATCGCCAGGGCCACTAGGATGACCGGCCGACGCCCGAAGCGATCCGACAGCGGGCCGGCGACCAGCATGACGACGCCGGTGACCGCCAGATAGCCGGCAACCGCCAGGGCCACCAGTCCGTAATCGGTCCCGAAGTCCTTCGCCATCGCCGAGAGCGAGGGCAGGAACATGTTGAGGGTCAGGATCGAGAGCCAAGACAAGACCACCAGGGTGGCCAGGCTCGGCGGCGTTCTGGCGGCGCTCAACACAAGCCCTCTCCCGCGCTCAAGGCGCCGCGCCCAGGCACAAAAAAACCCCCGATACGCTCGGGGGTGCAGAGGCGGCCGGTGGTTCTCACCGGTGCCTACACCCTTCACCCATAACGACGACCCAAAACTGCATCTTCAAATCCTCCTGAGCGGGGAGCAACCGCATTCCGGCTGCTCCCCTTCCCTCCTCAGAGCGGCCGATCGCGGCAGATCTGATAGCTATCCTTCCAGGGCCGTGTCCGCTCGAAGGCGGCACTGGCCGCCAGCACGTCGGAATCGGCCCAGCGCCGGCCGACGATCTGCATGCCGACCGGAAGCCCGTCGACCATGCCGGCCGGGATCGAGCAGGCCGGATGACCGGTGTAGTTGATCGGATAGGTCAGGCACCAGCCGATCAGCTCGTTGACCTCGATGCCGTTGATCTCCTTCGGCCCCACGGTGTTGCCGTCGCTGCGGTTCTCCACCGGCATGCAGGCCAGGGTCGGGGTGACGATCAGGTCGTAGTTGTTGAGTACGCCCTGGATCGCATCGTAGATCTCGCTGCGGATCTCCTGGTCCTGGTAGAAGTCGAGCGCGGTCATCTTGTAGCCCTCTTCGAGCCAGCGCAGGTACTCCGGCGGGAAGTCGTCGCGATGATCGCCCAAGAGGTCCATGCCGCCAGCCTTGAAGCCCTCGAAGGCGGCGACGTTGACCGGGCTGATCAGACGGCACCAGAGGTCGCCCAGTTCCTTCTGATCGCGGTTGATCCCGACCTTGACCTCTTCGACCGTCGCACCTGCTTCCTCCAACCCCTTCAGGGCCTCGCGCACACAGGCGTCGATCCTTGGATCGACCGGGAAGACGTCCCAATCCGGGCTGTAGGCGATCTTCCAACCCTTGATCGGACGGTGGATGGAACCGCGGAAGTCGACCTTCTCGTCGACGGCGAAGGGGTCGCCAGGGTGATAGCCCGACAGCACCGTCAAGGCGACGGCCGCATCCTCCACCGTGCGCGTGATCGGCCCCTCGAAGAGGAAGGGCGTGTCGCCGGCAAAGGCGTTCGGCCGCGAGAGGAAGGGCACCCGTCCGAAAGAGGCCTTGTAGCCATAGACCCCGCAGAAGGCGGCCGGGATGCGGATCGACCCGCCGCCGTCCGTTCCCTCGGCCAGGGGCAGCAGACCGTCTGCTACGGCTGACGCACTGCCTCCGGACGAGCCGCCGCTGTTGCGGGTTCGGTCGAAGGGCGTCGAGGTGGCCCCGAAAAGGAAATTATCGCAGGTGCCGCGCATGCCCATGGTCGGGCTGTTGGTCTTGCCCAGAATGACAGCACCGGCCTCTTCGATACGCTCGGCAAAGGCACAGCGGGTGTCCACCACGAAGTCCTTCATGGCGCGGATGCCGCCGAAGGTCGCCGGCCAACCGGGCTTGAAGTCGAAGAGATCCTTGATCGCCACCGGCACGCCGTGCAGCGGCGCCAGGGTGTCGCCCTTCATGACCGCCTGCTCGGCCTCCTTGGCGGCCTTCCTGGCATCCTCAGCACCGATGAAGATGAAGGCATTGATGCTGGGGTTGCGAGTCTCGATACGATCCAGAAAGGCGTCGATCACCTCGACCGGCGATAGCTTGCGCTGCCGGATCAAAAGCGCGATCTCGCTCGCCGAAGTATAGGCCAGTTCGTCACCCAAGGACATGCGGTCTTCCTCCCTTAAAGATACATTCTAGTGGCAGCTTAGCTGCAGGCCTCCTCCAGGAAGGCCGTCAGGATGGGGTTGTAGGTCTCCGGCTCCTCCCAGAAGGGAGCATGACCGCTGCCCTCGATCATCTGCATCTCGCCACGCCAGAGGTTGGCGTAGCGCAGCGTGTCGAAGTAGCTGGCATCCATGAAAGGCTCGTCGCTGCCCTGGATGATGGCCAGCGGCTTGGGCCAATTGCCGACGATAGAGATTTGGTGGTTTAGCCGGCTGTTCGGGTCCAGGAAGTCACCGAACATATGCTGGCGCGAACGCCCATCACAGCGCCGAACCGCGCCGACCAGGTGATCGGGCACCGGCTTCTTCAGGCTGTAGATGAAGCGCGCGAAGGTCGCAATCTGCTCTTCGGTGAAGACCGGCTGGGCGGCAAAGGCGATCTCCGGGATCTGATTGAAGGCGCGGGTCACCTCCTCTGCGCCCGGCCCCGAGGGCGGCGTTCCGGTGATCGTCAGCGCCTTCACGCCGGGATAGATCTGCGTCAACTCCAGCCCGATATGCCCACCCAGCGACCAGCCCATCACCACCGGCTCGGCCACGCCCAAAGCCGTCAGAACGTCGGCCGCCGCCTCGGCATAAGACGGCATGGAATAGCTGCCTTTGGGATCGGCAGCATCGGGCGAGTCTCCATGCCCCGGCAAATCGAAGGCCAGCAGGCGATAGCGCTCAGCCAGCGCAGAATCGAACTGCTTTTCAAAGACCGCGCTGGAGGAAGAATTACCATGGATGAAGAGCAGCGCCTGCCCGTCGCCCGGTCCCGTCTCGCGCAGCGCCACAGGCCCATGGCGCGTCTCGATCATCCGCATCGCTCACCCCGCTGATCGTCCCGATGTGATCACATCCAAGCGGAGGCTAGCATGCGGGTGGCCGGCCTCCAACGAGAGATTGCGGGGGTGGCTGTCGAGTAGGAAGGCTAGCGTTTCGGTAGCGTATCTGCCACATGAGCACCACGATCCCCCATGGGTTTGACCGGACCGGCGGTGGTATCGTGCCTGGTCTGATGCTCCATCTGGGCATTCAGTTCGGCGCCGAAGAGGACGATGAAGGCGCTGATGTAAAACCACATGAGCAAGACCACGACGGCACTCAAAGAGCCGTAGGTTTCATTGTAGCTGCCGAAGTTGGCGACATAGAAGGAAAAGCCCATCGAGGCTGCTAGCCAGACCACCGTGGCAAAGGCTGCCCCCCAGCTGAGCCAGCCGACACGGGCGCCCGTGCGGCTGGGCGCCCAGCGGTAAAGGGCGCCGATGCCCAGAATCACGGCGACGACGATGACCGGCCAACGCAGGACCGCGGTGATCCAGGTGCCGACCGGTCCCAGCGGCAAGAGGTTGAGCAGGATCGGGGCCAGGATCACAACGGCGACCGCCAGGAGACCGACGAAGAGCATCACCGCCGTCAACACCAGGGCGACCAGCAGCGACTTGAAGAAGCCGCGCTTATCCTCTTCGTCGTAGACGATGTTGAGGCCGGAGATCATCGCGCCGACCCCGGCTCTCGACGACCAGAGGGCGACGGCGAGCGAGATCAGGGTCGCAACGCCCAAGGTGGTCCGTCCGGAGCTTGCGATCTTGGAGACCTGCCGCTCGATAATCTCGTAGGCCGAGGGCGGCAGGACATCGTCCATTGTCGTCAGGTGCTCCTGGATGACGGATGGATCGGAGACGAAACCATAGAGCGTTACCAGCGCTGCGATGCCGGGAAAGAGAGCCAGCATGGCATAGAAGGCCACGCCGGCGGCAACCAGCGAGAGATTGTCGCTCCCAACCGCCTTCCAGCTTCGCTTGAGGATCTGCTTCCACTCGGCCCAGGTAAACTGGCCAGGCCGCGTCGCTGCACTTAAGTCCGGCGCCCCGTGCGCTTCAGCCTTGGATCCAAGATCCGCCATCGCCTTCTCCCAGTTCACGCGCACCACTTGACCGACGCAGGTAAGGCAAGGGCCTGTGAGGCGGCTCGCCCTCCAGCAGAACCTTCAACGCTAGGAAGGTCATAAGGGTTCCGGGGATCAGAGCGCGGCAGCTATGATCCAAGGCTGCTGACCTGTTCTCGCTAGGCTTCCGGCTTCTCGTGCCACTCCGTCACCAGGATCACGCAGCCGGTGACCGTGCTGGAGTTGTGGTGAGTGCCGGGCGCATAGGTGACCAGGTCGCCTGGACCGATGACGGTGCCGTCGTCGTCGATCAATTCTCCCTCCAGGATCATAAAATCCTCGAAGCTGTCATGGTCGTGCGCGACCGTGACGGCACCCGGATCCATACGCATCAGGTAGGTCCCCTGTCCCAGGTCCTGCTTGTAGGAAAGCGGGATCAGGCCGAAGTTGTCCTGCACGGGACCGTCCAGGTCATAGGTTCCCCATTGGCGTTCGGCTTTGCGGATGATGCGGCGTCCGTGGGCTGGCATGAACAAGGTCTCCCGTTAGCGATCGAGCCAAGCATAGTAGGCGTAGGCGGCGCGCAGATAGAGCTTTCGCAAGCCCGGTGCCGGAAAGCGCGGACCCGGACCGCGCAGCACGGCCGGCAGCACATCGGCATCACGGTTGGCACCGTGGATCATCCTTGCGAGCTGCCGTCCGGCCCAGGGCATGGTGTTCACGCCATTGCCATGACAGCCATAGGCATAGAAGACGCTCCCGTCCTCCTCCAGGCGCCCCATCGCCGGCGTGAAGTCGCGCGTCAGAGACACCAGGCCGCGCCAATAGTGGGTCGTCTCGGCCTCCCGGAAAGCGGGAAAGACCTCGACCAGGCGTCGCTCCAACCACCGGCGCAGTTTGGCAGCCGCCGCCTCGGTGCCGGTCGAATCGCCGCGCGAGCCGAAGAGCAGCCGGCCGTCGGGCAGCATGCGGTAGTAGAACAGCAGGTGGCGCAGGTTGAAGATCGGCGACTCGGTCACGAAGTTCTCGGCCGCCCGCTCCTCTGCGCTCAGAGGCCGCGTCACCACGATGTTGGAGAGCGCCGGCAGCATACGGCCGTCGAACTCGGGTTTCAGGCCCTCGCGCTGAAAGCCGTTGGTCGCCAGGATCACCCGCCGGGCACGCAAGGCCCCCTGCTCGGTCTCCAGCAGATGCTCCGCACCCTCTTTGCGCCAGGCGGTCACCAGGCTGTGGCCATGCAGGCTCTGGCCGGCGGCCGTGGCAGCGCGGGCAAGACCGGCCAGGAACTTCAGCGGGTGCAGGCCGAAGCCGACCTTGACGTGCAATGCGCCGAACTGCTCGGTCCCGCGGTGGCCGATTTCGCCGAACTGCTCGGCCGAGAGCAGGTCGCTCTCGATGCCGAAGTGGCGGGCATAAACCTCCTGCGTCGCCGACAGCTCATCCACGACCTTGGGCGCATGCGCGACCTCGAAAATCCCGTCACCCTGGCGGTCGTAGTCGATGCCGGCGTCCTCGGCCAGCTGCTCGACCAGGCGGACGGCCTCCACCTGGCTCGCATAATAGCGCTTGGTCTCTTCCAGTCCGTAGCGCTTGATCAGGCCGGCCACGCCAACCTTGTCGGGGGCAAAGCAGCAGAAGCCACCGTTGCGCCCCGAGGCGCCCCAGCCGATGTGCCCGGCCTCCAGCACGCGCGCCTCGATGCCGTGCTCCTTGGCCAGGTGATAGGCGGCCGAGAGGCCGGTGAAGCCGCCGCCGATGATGGCGACGTCACAGCTGGCCTCCCCCTCCAAGGGCGCAAAGCCTGTCTGATCGGGCGGCGCCGAGGCCTCCCACCAGGAGGGCACCGGCGTCGGCCGATAGAGGGCCTCGGGGTAGAGGGTCCTAAGCGACATCGGGGCTCCAGAGGCCCTCGCGCTCCACATCGGCCTGCGCGCGCAGGATCCCCTCGCGCAGGATCGAGACCATGTCGTCGACCTGCGCCTTGGTGATGATCAAGGGCGGGGACATGACGCACATGTTGTAGAGCGGACGGACCACCAGGCCCAGCTCCAGGCAGTGCTCGTCGATGCGCGAGCCGATCGCCTTGTCCAGCTTCAGCGCCTTCTTTCGATCGGCAGCGCTCTCGACAGTGCCGCTGGTCGCGACGGCGTCGGCCTTCTCCTTTTCCGACGCCGCGGTGCCGGTGATCACGCATTCGACGCAGCCGACCAGGCCCATGCCGCGCACCTCGCCGACGATCGGGATATCCTCCAGCTCTTTGAGCTTCTGCTGGAAGTAGGGGCTGATCTCTCGCGCGTGCTCCAGGATGCCTTCGCGCTCCATGATCTCTATGTTCTTCAGGGCAACGGCAGACGCGACGGGGTGGCCGGAATAGGTGAAGCCATTGACGAAGTTGATGCCCTCGTTCTCTTCGCCGCTGACCTCTGCGATCAGGCTGTCGGAGAAGAGGGCCGCGCCCATCGGCACATAGCCCGAGGTCAGGCCCTTGGCACAGGTGATGATGTCGGGGACGATGCCGAAGACATCCTCCGAGGCGAACCAATGGCCCAAGCGTCCGAAGGCGGTCACCACCTCGTCGGAGATGTAGATGATGTCGTGCTTGGTACAGAGATCGCGGCAGCCGGTGAGGTAACCCGGCGGCGGCACGATGACCCCGCCGGAGGCCTGGATCGGCTCGGCGATGAAGGCCGCGACCTTGTCGGCCCCCAGCTCCAGGACCTTGTCCTCGAACTCCTTCAGAAGCGACGCCGTGAAGTCCTCGACGCTCATGCCCTCGGGGCGCTTATAGGGGTTGGGGGCCGAGAGGCGATGCACCGTGTCGGTGATGAAGTCGAAGTAGTTGCGGTCGCGATCCTTGCCGGTGACCGAGGCTGCCAGATAGGTCGAGCCGTGATAGCCGGCGTCGCGACAGAGGATATGCTTCTTGTCCGGGCGACCCTTGACGTTGTTGTAGAACATGACGAAGCGCAGCGCGGTATCCACCGCCGTCGAGCCGCCGGTGGTAAAGGAGACGGTATTGAGATCGCCGGGCGAGCGCGCGGCCAGCTGTGCTGCCAGCTCTGTCGTCAGCGGATGGTCGAAGTTCCAGGGGCTGTAGTAGGCCATCTTCATCGCCTGTTCGGCCATGGTATCGGCCAGCTCGCGGCGACCGTAGCCAACCTGCGTGCACCACATGCCGGCCGGGCCGTCGATCAGCTTCTTGCCCTCGCTGTCGTAGACGTAGATGCCCTCGGCATGGCTGAGGAAGCCGCGCCAGTCGTTGGGGAAGTCACCCATGGCTTCCCAGGGGTGCAGGATGTGCTTGAGCTGCTCTTGGGGATTGGTGTTCACGCGATTCATGATCTGTCCTTACGATCGAACGAGGGGATGATAGGAAAGCGCTGCCTATGCGGCCAGGCTTCACCTCATGCCTCGCCCCGCTCGATCCTGCGGGGACGGGGCGTCTAAGCTGTCTCGGCGGCCAGGGCGGCCTGTGCGTGCGGCGGTGCTTGCGTTTGCGATACCTCCTGCTGCTTCAGCGGCACCACCAGGGCGTCGACGGCAAAGCAGCCTCTCGGGTTCAGGATAACAGGATTGACATCGACTTCGGCCAGAAGGTCGCCCAGGGCAGCGATCATGGCCGAGAAGGAGGCCGCAGCCTCGGCAAAGGCGGCGATGTCCACGGCCGGCGCGCCACGCACGCCGTCCAAGAGCGGGCGCAAGCGCAGGCGGTCGATCAGGCGCTGGGCCCAGGCGGCATCGAAGGGCGGCTTGGCCAGCACCAGATCCTTCAGGACCTCGGCATAGATGCCGCCGGCGCCGACCAGCTGCGTGCAGCCCAGCTGCGGGTCGCGGGTCATACCCAGGATCATCTCCACGCCCTTGGGCGCCATTGTCGCCACCAGCACACGCGGGCCGAGGCGCGCGTCGAGGTCGTCATAGGCGCCGGCAACCGCGTCCGTACCTTCCAGGTTCAAGAGCACGCCGCCCAGGTCCGACTTGTGCGCGATGCCGGGCTCGGCCGTCTTCAGCACCACAGGACCGCCCAGAGTCTCGGCCGCAGCGACCGCTGCCGCACGGTTCTCGACCAGGCGTCGCTGGACCGTCGGAATGCCGAAGTCCTGCAAGAGATCCAGACCCTCCAGCTCGTCCAGCGGAGTGCCCTCTTCGAGGCGTCGGCGCCAGCGCGAGACCGCGTCGGGATCGGGTGTCGCCGGCAAGCCTGGCGGTTGGAAGTCGCGATGATCGGCCATGGCCCGGACGGCGGTCAGCAACTGGGGAATGCCGTCCATCACCACCAGACCGGTGCGCGAGAGGGCGCCCAGGTCAAGATTGTTGCCGGTGCCCTGGTGGTTGGCGCAGACCAGGACGGGCTTGCCGCTCACGGCGGAAGCATGACGGGCAATGCGGACATTGACCTCGTTCAGCCCCCCTTCCGGGCCGCGGTCGCAGGCGACGGCGCCGATGGCGGCGTCGGGATCCTGCATCAGCGCGGCCATGCAGTCCTCGAAGATCTCTTCGAAATTGTTGCCCGTGCCCCAGGCATCGCAGGGGTTCACCGGCGGCAGGCCGTATTCAAGCCGGGCTTCCAGCTTCTGCTTCGTCGCCTCGTTGATGTCGGCAAAGCGCACCGCCTTGGCGTCGGCCAGATCCATCAAGAGCTCGCGCTCGCCGCCGCTGTCGTGGATCGTCGCCAGGCCGCCCGGCCCCAAGCTGCCAAGCCGGGAGAACAGCAGGCTGGTGTAGATCAGCTCGTCCAGAGAATCGACGCGGTGCACGCCATAGCGCTCGAAGAGCGCCTGGTAGGCGCCGTCGTCGCCGACCATGGCGCCGGAATGACTCGTTGCCAGCTTGGCCGATTCTTCGGTGCGGCCGACCTTCAGCATGACGACCGGCACCCGCCGCTCCATCGCCTTGGCCAGGCAGGCCTCGAAGCGCTCGGGATCACGCGCCGTTTCCATGAAGATCGCCAACACCTCGGTCGAATCCTGACTCAGCGCGAAATCCATGTAGTCGGCGAGCGTGACCGTCAGCTCCTGGCCGGTGGAGACCACATAGTTGTAGTCGATCCGCCCCTCGGCATCGATCACCGAGCAGAGCGAGGAGCCGGAGTGAGTGAGGAAAGTCACGTTGCCGGGCCGGTGGTTCGGCCGGGTGAGATAACCGCAGGCCCAGAGCCCGACCTCGAAGTTGTAGAAGCCCATGCAATTGGCGCCGCAGAGCGCCATTCCCGCCGCCCGCGCCTTGGCCGCCACGCGCTCGGGCAGGCGCGGCCCGCTGTCGTCGGGCAGAAACAGCGAAGAGACCATGGTCGCGGCCTTGACGCCGGCTGCGATCGCCTGATCCAAGCCTGCCTCGATAGAGGCATTGGGGATGGCGAAGATCACGTGCTCGACTGCCTCCGGCAGCGCGTCCAGAGAGGGATAGCACGGCAGACCCTCGACCGTGTCGTAGCGCGGATTGACCGGATAGAGGCGCCCCTTGAAGCCAGCCGCCAGGCATTGGCGCACGAAGGTGTTGCCAACGCGGCCTTCACGCTGAGAGGCACCGAGAACAGCAAGGGACTTGGGACGCAGAAGTGGATCGAGGCGATGCGCGGTCATGTCGGCAGGCTCCAAGAAAGCATTGTTGGACATTCTTCCAACAAGCCCCTCTTGCCATAGCTCGGCGGGCAAACCTGTCCAAAGCACGACGCCGGACATGGCGATTTTTGGCGCACGGCAAAGACCGGCCGCTGCCAGCCGCGCCTGCCTGCCCCTTGTCTCGCCACGCCCGTCATGCCTTGCTTCACTGTCTTGTCTTTGACCCAAGACCAGATCCGTCTTGATGTCCCCTACCCGGCACTATACATTGGCTAAGCGTTCAGTCAAGATTCCTGTTGAAGGTTCATGGCTGACTATTGACAGTGCATTGATAAAGCGTAGAAAAGAGGCTCTGATGAGTGAAAGCGCTGTGCGGGAGAAGCCACGCAAGCGAACGGAAAGCAAAGCCTTGAGGCGGCAGCAGCTGATCGACAGCACGATCGAGTCGATCGCCAAGCGCGGCTTCTCCGAGACCACCCTGGCCGATGTCGCCTCGGGCGCCGGCCTGTCGCGCGGAATCGTCAACTTTCACTTCGAGAGCAAGGACCAGCTGCTGGTCGAGACCCTGCGCTTCGTCTCGGAAGAGTATCGTCAGAACTGGCAGAAGGCGCTCGCCAAGGCCGGCGACAGTGCCATTGAGCGCCTTCTGAGCCTGATCGAGGCCGACTTCGACCCGGCCGTGTGCAATCGCAAGAAGGTCGCGGTCTGGTACGCCTTCTGGGGCGAGGCCAAGTCGCGGCCGACCTACCTCAAGCTCTGCGCCGACCGCGACCAGGACTATGGGGCGATGATGCGCGGCCTGATCCAGGATATCGTCGAGGAAGGCCCCTACCCCGCCATCGACCCGGATCTCGTCGTCACCGGCATCGCCGCCATGACCGACGGCCTCTGGCTCGACGTCCTGCTGGAACCCAAGACCGCCGACCGCAAGCAGGCCGTCAGAAGCGTGAAGCTGTTTCTAGCGGGACTGTTTCCTAAGCACCTTGGCATCACCGGCTTGGCTTTGGATCGGAAGTGTGGAACGCTCTCCTAAGACAACCTGATTCGATTTGTGCCTTCTCGGTTATCGCGGACAATCGGGGGGCTTGGGGTTGCACATTGAGTGCAAAATGGAAGCAGTCTCGGACCTAGACGCTAAGCCTACCGTCTAACCTTGGAAGAAAGATGTCACACCCTTACGACGAGCAACGGCAAGAGGCATTTTGGAAGCTTGGCGTTGTCGAGGCTAACGGAAATCGAACACTATCCGGCCTTTGGCAACCAAAATTCCCAATCCGACGATCCGATGTGTTCATAACCGCTGGCTCTTGCTTCGCACAACACATCGGCCGCGCACTTGTGAGGAAACGGTTCAAATGGATAGATGCAGAACCGGCCCCCAATTGGCTCTCTGCCGCGCAAGCGAAAGCCAATGGTTATGGGATTTATTCATTTAGAACTGGGAACATTTACTCGACAGCTCTGCTGCGGCAATGGATTGATTGGGCACTTGATGGTCCGCCAGGAACAGCTGAAGTCTGGGAGGAAGAGTCCGGCTTCATCGACCCTTACAGACCTAAAATTGAGCAACAACCCTTTGCGAGTCTGACAGAGCTAGAAAGGCTGCGCCAGCAGACTTTGGACGCTATCGTTAAAGCAGTGAAAGAGGCCTCTATCTTCGTATTCACCCTCGGACAAACCGAGACTTGGATCAATCGTGAGACGGGGCACGCCTACCCTATGTGTCCGGGCACTATCGCCGGTACCTTTGATGCGAAGCGCCATGTTCTGCGGCGTATGCGATATCCCGACGTTGTCGCAGACATGAACCATGTCATTGCTCGATTGGCTGAGGTGAATTCCGGATTGAAGTTTCTCCTTACCGTGTCTCCGATTCCCTTAACGGCGACGGCAACGGACGAGCACGTCCTGGTTGCCTCGACCTACTCCAAGTCGTTGCTTCGGGCCGCAGCAACGGATCTGAGAGACAGCCATGACAACGTCGACTATTTCCCCTCCTTCGAGATCATCGCAACCCATCCGGCACGAGGACGCTTCTTCGAAGACAACCAGCGCACCGTCACCCATACCGGCATCCAGATTGTGATGCGCCACCTAATCGCGGGGATAACCGGGCGTGACCTTAGAACCGAAAACACCGACCAAGAAAAAGCATCCGGCCTGACCAATGGGGCCGTTCCAGCAAGCCAACCCGCCACCAAGGCAGACAAACCTAACACAGCACAAATCTATGAGCACGAAAACAGCGACCTAGTTTGCGAAGAAATGGCGCTGGAAGCCTTTGCACAACCACGCTCATCATGAAAGTTCTGTTCATCGGCAACTCACACCAGCTGTGCGTAAAAGCGGCCGTCAAGGACTCCGAACTTGACCCTGGATCGTTCCGCTTTCTCCATGTCCATGGGAAACGACTTGGCGATGCACTTAGCATAACAGGCAAGCAACTGAATCTTTTGAGCTCGCAGGCGACAATCAGAACCGATCATTCCATTGGGCAAGACGGAGAGATTCCAATCGATGAATTCGATGTCTTCGTTCTGGCTGCACTCGGCTTGGCGAGCCCACGAGCCGAGAACCGGTTTGCACTTGCCAACCAAGTACGCCATGCCCGCTTTGCCGGTGCCGGAACGGAGGGGCCGCCGTTGGTTTCGGAGGCGATTTACTCCACCATGATGGAAGATGCCGTCCAGGGAAGTGACTTGGTCGCATTCGCCCCGAGTCTCCACAAAGCAACTAATCGCCCTGTTCTCATGATGCGCTGGCCACCGCCGTGCATCCAGACCTTGGACCCAGAGGCCTCACATTTTCGCAACTACTATGGAGAGGAGGCAGAGGCGGCCATGCGTTGGTACGGACGCACACTCTGCCATATTACACAGCGCATCGGCGACGCTTTTGAACAGGGGGTGAGTCTTCTGGACAGCATTCCCGCGGACTGGGCAGAATCGGGTCTGACACCCCAGGAATTCGCTTCATCGGATTCTTGGCACCTGAACCAAGACTATGGAGAGGGCATCATCCGACAGATATCCGCTACCTTCGGATTACCGAAGACCTCTTCTTAGCGGATTGCCGACATCACACTCTCTGACGACCGTCGTCGCCCGGCACCTAGTAGCGCATGGTCCAAAGTGGTGGGCCGATCACTTGCACCAAAGCTTTGGTCCCAACTTCGGCCTCAGTAAAGCTGCCGATATGCGGCTGGCCGCCGCTGTAGCTGAGGATCCAGCCTCGATGCGCCGACGGCGCGTCCAATCGCAGCGAAACCTCGCCGCCGGCAACACGGTGGAAGACCCGAACGCCAGCGCCACAGAGGATCTGAATCACCTCGTCGACCGCTGTGCCGTCGTCTGCGGTGTTGACGTGGTAGCTATCGAAGCGACTGTAGTCGATGCCCGCTTCGACCAGAAAGAGCTGCGGATAGTCGTAGCCGTGGTTGACCACGCGGGTCTCCAGCGCGCCGCCGCCATCCACCGCCTCCGCCCGGTCACTGCCGCGGATGTAGGCCCGCAGGGTCTCCCGATCGAACAGCATGGCGGTCTTGAGCTCTTCCAGTTCGGCCGCACTCGGGCGCTCCTTGTCGAGGATCGCCAGCAGCGCCGGTGAAAGGTCGCTCAAGTCATGCCTCCAGAGACCGATGCCGTACTGCCGCAAGCAGTCCTTGGCCGCCGCATAGTCGGCGATGGGCGCGTGAACGCCCGGTGCAGTCAGGCGCAAGCCTTCCGGACTGGTCTCGCTCATTGGTCAAAGCTCCCACAGGCCAGGATCTCTGGCGATCCGCAAGCGCGGGCACCAAGGCTAGCATGCGCGTTTACCGGTGAGGAAGGCTCACTCTCTTGTAACCGGGCGCGCCAGGGCCTAATGCAATGACCATGAGCGAGACAGACAGACTACACGTCGTGGGTGGCGGTCTGGCCGGCAGCGAAGCCGCCTGGCAGGCCGCCGAAGCCGGCATTCACGTGGTGCTGCACGAGATGCGCCCGACCCGAGAGACCGATGCGCATCAGACGCAAGGCCTGGCCGAACTGGTGTGTTCCAACTCCTTCCGCTCCGACGATGCAGAGGCCAGCGCCATCGGCCTGCTGCATGAAGAGATGCGGGGTTTGAACTCCGTCATCCTGGCCTCAGCCGATGGTCACAAGGTGCCCGCCGGCGGCGCGCTGGCGGTCGACCGCGACGGCTTCTCCGATGCGGTGACCGCAGCACTGGAAGCCCATCCCTTGATCGAGATCCGCCGCGAGGAGATCGCCGGCCTGCCGCCGGAGGACTGGTCCTCCGTGATCGTCGCGACCGGCCCGCTGACCTCTCCGGCCCTGGCCGAGGCGGTGCGCGATCTCACCGGCAGCGCCTACCTGGCCTTCTTCGACGCCATCGCGCCGATCGTGCATCGCGACTCCATCGACATGGAGATCGCCTGGTTCCAGTCGCGCTACGACAAGGAAGGACCGGGCGGCGGGGTGGCCGACTACATCAACTGCCCGCTGGACGAGGCGGGCTACAACGCCTTCATCGACGCCCTGCTGGAAGGCGAGAAGACCGACTTCAAAGAGTGGGAGGAGAAGACCCCCTACTTCGAGGGCTGCCTGCCGATCGAGGTGATGGCATCCCGCGGGCGCGACACCCTGCGCTTCGGCCCGATGAAGCCGGTCGGCCTGACCGACCCGCGCACCGGCAAGCGCGCACACGCCGTGGTGCAGCTGCGCCAGGACAATGCGCTGGGCACGCTCTACAACATCGTTGGCTTCCAGACCAAGCTGCGCTACGGCGAGCAAGGCCGCGTCTTCCGCATGATCCCGGGCCTTGAGAAGGCCGAGTTCGCACGGCTGGGCGGCCTGCACCGCAACACGTTCATTAACTCCCCGCGCCTGCTGGATCCCGGCCTCAGGCTGAAGGCGCGCCCCGCCTTGCGCTTCGCCGGACAGATCACCGGGGTGGAAGGCTATGTGGAGTCCGCTGCCATCGGCCTGATCGCCGGCCGCTTCGCCGCTGCCGAACGGCAGGGACAGGCGCTCTCCGCCCCGCCGCAGACGACCGCCTTGGGATCGCTCTTGGCCCACATCACCGGCGGTGCCGAGGCCGAGACCTTCCAGCCGATGAACGTCAACTTCGGCCTCTTCCCGCCGCTGCCGGAAGGCCTGCGCGACGAACGCGGCAAGCGCCTGAAGGGCAAGGCCCGCAAGCCGGCCTATGTCGCCCGCGCCCGCAACGACTTTGCCCAGTGGATGCAAGCCGGCAAGGCGGCGGCCTAGTGGCGAAGACACGCTACGACCTTGACGGACTCCCGGTCCTGGTGACCGGTGCGGGCAGCGGAATCGGCAAGGCGAGCGCCCTCTGCCTGGCACGATCCGGAGCCTTGGTTGCGGCAAGCGACCTCGACGAGGAAGCAGCGGAAGCCACGGCAGAGGAGATCGCTGCGGCGGGCGGCCAGGCCATCGCACTGGCGCTCGACGTCACCGACGAGACAGCGCAGCAAGCCGCCGTTGCCCGCACCCTGGAGGCTTTCGGCGGGCTGGGTGCTGCCTTCAATGCGGCCGGCATTTCGGGTCCAAAGGCGCTCTTGATGGACTTGGAGCCCGCCAGCTTCCAGCAGATTCTGGAGATCAACGTCACCGGCGTCTGGCTTTCGATGCGCGCCCAGATCCCGGCCATGCTGGCCTCGGGCGGCGGCTCCATCGTCAACGCCGCCTCGATCGCCGGCCTGGTCGGCAGCCGGGTGAACACGGGCTATTCCGCCTCGAAGTTCGCCGTCGTGGGCATGACCCGCTCGACCGCCATGGAGTACGCCACCCAGGGCTTACGCGTGAACTGCGTCTGTCCGGGCTGGATCGTGACCGCAATGACCGACGCGCTGGATCAAGCCGTACCGGGCCTGCACGAGCAGCTCTCGGCGATCGCTCCCATGGGCCGCAACGGCACGCCGGAGGAAGTCGCCGAGTTGGTCGCCTGGCTCTGCTCCCGCGCCTCCAGCTTCGTCACCGGATCGTCCTACACGCTCGACGGCGGGCGCTGCGCCTAACTCACAGAGGGCTCATCGGCAGCCCGAACCGACACGAAAGTGTCGTTGAAGGCCGGTTGTCCGCGGGCCGACCAGAGCGCTGGCGCCAGACGGTTGGTCACCGCGCTTTCATCCGCCGGTTCGCTCCACCAGCGCTTGCCTTCGATCACGACGACGCCTTCGATGATCCCCTCCGTCACCTGGAGGCGTGCGGCGATCTCGCCCTGCTGGTTGCGGGCGGTGACGGCGGTGTCGTCAGCCAAGCCCAGCTTCTCTGCATCGGCAGGATGCATCTCGAGAATGGGGGCGCCCTGCTGCTTGCTCTGACGCGGCATGTTGCCGAAGGTCGAATTCAGCAAGTAGTGGCCCTTGGCGGTCAGCAAGCGCAGCTGCCCTTCGGGTGCAGCACCGGGGACGCGCGGCGCGTTCGGACCGGGCAGGCCGCTTGCGATCGTCACCCGGGTGCCGCTTGAAGCCGGATGCACCTCCGGTGGCGGCGCCTTCAGCCAGCCTTGGGCTTTCAGGGCCTGCCAATCGAAGTCGGCGGGCAGGCTGGATCGGGCGATGGTCTCGTCGTCTTCGAAAACGGCCGGCTCGGTCAGGTCCATGCGCCGGGCCAAGGCACGCAGGATCTCCGTGTGCGGGCGCGCCTCGCCGAGCGGGGCAATCGCCGGATGGTTCAGTCCGACGTAGTGATGACCCCAGGAACCTTGGATGTCGAAGTGCTCCAGCTGGGTCGTCGAGGGCAGGACGATGTCGGCATAGCGGGCCGAATCGGTCATGCAGTGTTCGATCACCACGGTGAAGAGATCCTCGCGGCTGAGGCCTTGCTTCACCGTCTCCAGGTCGGGCTGATTGACAAGGGGATTGTGACCCCAGACCATCAGCCCCTTGACCGGTGGGTCGAGCGTCTCGGCGGTCAGGATCTCGCCCAGCCGGGTCCGGTCCAGGCTGCGCGTCTCTCGCGGCAGGATGTCCGCACGCTCGGCCGCCTGATCGTCGAGGGTCGGTGCAGAGAAGATGAAGAGCCCGCCGCCGGGTCGCCGCCAGTGTCCGGAGAGGATGGCCAGCCCAGAGAGACCGCGGATGAAGGCATCCCCGTCGCGCGTCTGCTGCGGACCCACGCCGGCGCGGATCGTCCCCGGCTTGGCCTGACCGTAGAGCCGCGCGATGCGCAGGATGTCCGCCTCCGCGACGCCGGTCGCAGCCGCCACCCGCTCGGCCGTCCAATCCGCGATCTCGGCGAGATAGACCTCAAGGTCGCTGACGGCAGTTTGGGCGTAGTCCAGATCCGCCAAGCCCTCATCGACCAGGATCTTGGCGATGCCCGCGGCCAGGATGGCGTCGCTGCCGGGCCGGATGGCGATGTGCTCGTCGCACTTCTGCGCCGTGCGCGTGCGCCTTGGGTCGATGGCGATGACCTTCGCGCCGCGCGAGCGCCGCGCCTCGGCCAGAGGCTGCCATTGGTGGTGCGATGTGGACAGCAGGTTCGAACCCCAGAGCAGGATCAACTCGCTCTCGGCCATCCTCTCCGGATCGAAGGTCATGACATGCCCGTCGCCCATCGTGGCGATGGCGGACTGCGCACAGAGGCTGCCATGAATCTGACTGGCCCCCAGCGCATGGAAGAGCCGCATCAGCGCGCGCCGCTGCAGCACACCGGCCGAGCCCATGTCGTGCAGCGGCATCAGGGCCTCGGCCCCATGCTCGGCGACGATCGCGCCGAAGCGCCCGGCAATCTCCTCCAAGGCCTGGTCCCAGGAGATGCGCTCGAACGCACCCTCACCCTTGCTGTCCGTACGGCGCAGCGGATGCAGCAGACGGTCCGGCGCATAGGTCTTGGCCTGATAGTCGTTGACCTTGGCGCAGAGAATACCGCGCGTGAAGGGATGCGCCTTGGAGCCCACGACCTTGGCAACCCGACCGTCCTCGACATGCGCCACCCAAGAGCAACCGTCCTGGCAATCCAGCGGGCAACAGCCCTTCACCTCCTCGACCGGCATGTCTCGTCTCCCTTTGCTTTTGGCACGTGAAGACATAGCACAAGCGGACAGAGGTGGTGGATCTGACAGATTAGTCCGGCCGCACTCCGCTGTAGCGGCCCTCTTCGGCGTAATAGTCGTCGAAGCCGACCCGACGGCGCAGTTCGGCAAAATCCAGGATATTGGACGGGTGCGTGTCGCCCTTTAGCCCCTCGAGCGCCTCGAGCATGGCGCGCATCGCAGCGGACATGAGGGTGAGCGGATAGGCGGCCACCGCGAAGCCGATGTCCTGCAGGTCTGCCGGGGTCCGGATCGGGGTCTCGCCGCCCTCGACCATGTTGGCCATGTGGTGGCCGGGGACTTCCGTACAGATCCGGCGCATCTCTTCCAGGGACTTGGGCGCCTCGACGAAGAGGATATCGGCGCCGGCTTCTTTGAAGGCCGCTGCCCGCTCCAGCGCCTCGTCCAGGCCGTGGCCGTGCCGGGCGTCGGTGCGGGCGAGGATCAGGATGTCGTCGCCCTCCGCGCGGGCGTCGGCTGCAGCGCGGATGCGGTCGACAGCCTCCTGGCGATCGACCACCAGCTTGCCCTTGGTGTGGCCGCAGCGCTTGGGGGCTACCTGGTCCTCGATCATGACGGCCGCCGCTCCGGCGCGCGCGTAGCCCTTCACCGTCCGCTTGACGTTCAGCGCATTGCCGTAGCCGGTGTCGCCGTCGCACAGCACCGGGATCGTCGTGGCAGCACAGATGTTGCGCACCGTATCGACCATCTCGCCATAGGAGATGAGGCCGGTATCGGGCTGGCCGATGCGAGAGGCCGAGACGGCAAAGCCCGACATGAAGGCGGTTTGAAAGCCAGACTGCTCGATCAGCTTGGCGGAGAGCGCATCGGCGCAGGAGGGGGTTACCAGCAGCTTGCCGGCGGCCAGCAGGTCGCGCAGTTGTTGAGCGGGGCTCACAGATTGTAGGGCAGCCATAGAACGATATCCTTGAAGAGAGTGATCACCAGCACGGTGAAGAGCATGATCGCCAGGAAGGGCCAGACGCCCTTGGCGACCTCGCCCATCTTCGCTTTGCCGACCGCTTGGATCACATAGAGGTTGAGCCCGACCGGCGGAGTGATCAGCGCACACTCCACCATGATGACGAAGAAGATGCCGAACCAGATGGGGTCGATGCCCAGCACCACCAGCGCGCCGGCCAGGACCGGCACCATGATCAGCATCATCGAGAGCGCCTCCATGAAGAGGCCCATGATCAGCAGCACCAGGGCCACCACCAGCACGAAGAGGCCGGCAGATTCGATGTTGGTCGAGATCAGCTCCGAGATGTCTTGGGGAATGCGCCAGAGCGCTATTGCCCGCGCAAAGACCTTGGCGCCGGCGACGATCAGCAGGATCGCCACCGTGGTCTTCATCGAGTCGCGCACCGCCTCTTTCAAGCCCTGCCAGGAGAGCGAGCGCAGCACCACCAGGGTGACGAAAAGCGCACCGACGAAGCCGATGGCCGAGGCTTCCGTCGGCGTGAACCAGCCCTGATAGATGCCGGAGATCACCACGCCCGCCAGGACGACGGTCGGCAGCGCGCGCAAGCCCGTGCTGCGCCGCGTCTGCCAATCGGCCTTTTCGGTGTCCTGCACGATCCCGGTGAAATGCGCATAGGCCATGGAATAGAGGATGAAGAAGGCGACCAGCAGCAGACCCGGCCCGACCCCGGCCTCGAAGAGCGCCAGAACCGACTCCTCGGTGATGACGCCATAGACGATCAGGATGATGGAGGGCGGGATCAGGATGCCAAGCGTACCGCCGGCAGCCAGCAGTCCGAAGACGAAGTGGCGAGGGTAGCCGCGATTCACCATCTCGGGGATCGCCACCGTGCCGATGGTGGCGGCGGTCGCAACCGACGAGCCGGAGATGGCGGCGAAAATCGCGCAGGAGACCACGGTCGCGACTGCCAGCCCCCCGGGCCAATGCCCGACCCAGGCCTGCACGGCAGCGAAGAGATCGCGCCCCACCCCGCCCTTCAGCATCACGTTCGACATCAAGAGGAACAGCGGCACCGCGATCAGGACGAAGCTGTCCATGGTCGACAGCATGCCCGAGGCCGCCATCATCGGCGAGAAACCGCCGATCAGCAGCAGGGCCAAACCCAGACCGGCCAGCACGAAGGCGACCGGAACCCCGGTCAGCAGCAGCCCGAAGAGGGCCAGCAGGATAAGGACGGTCTCCATACCTAGTCCGCAACCTCTTCATGACTGGGCAGGGGCGCACCGGAGAGAGTTCGGATCAACTCCAGAACCGCTTGCACGGCAAGCAGCAGGAAGGAGAGCGGGACGGCGGCCTGCGCCCACCAGTTCGGCAGATCCATCATCGTGCCGGTGGTGCGGCCGCGCTCCAGCGAATTGATCGCAATCGGCGTGCCGTACCAGACCACAGTGACCGCGAGGAAGAGGACAAAAAGCAAAGCCAGGACCCTGGCCACGCGCTGTCCGCCTTCGCCTAGACGGTCGGTGACCACGGTGACGCGGATGTGCTTGTCGTGGTGCAGCAGCGATGCAGCGGCGATGAAGGTGGCCCAGACGAAGGCCAGGCGCGAGAGCTCCTCGGCCCAGATGGTCGGCGCATTGAAGAAGTAGCGCGCGCCGACCTCGTAGGCCAGCATCAGGCCGATTGCGAAGAAGGCCCAGCCGGCCAGGGTCGCGACCAGGTCGCTGAGGCGATCGATGATCCGCATGGCTGGACGGACGCCGCGATCCTCTCGGACCGCGGCGCCAGCTGCCTAGAGCTTGTTGGCAGCGTCGAGGACCTGCTTGCCCAACTCGCCGGAGGTCTTGAGCCACTCGTCGATCACCGGAGCGGAGGCCTTCTTCCACTCGGCGATCTCGGCCTCGGTCGGATGGTAGACGGTCATGCCGTTGTCCTTCGCGGCCTTGTAGGCATCGGCCTCGATCTGGCTCACGCGGTTACGCACATCGTCCTCGGCCTTGAGCGCGGCAGCGGTGATGACCTTACGCTGCCCGTCGTCGAGGCCCTGCCAGAAGTCCTCGTTGATCAGCACCACGAACTCGATATCGGCGTTGTTGGTGACGGTAATGGTGTCCATCACGTCCCACAGCGAGCGCGACTTGACGCCGGAGACGCCGGTCATGCCGACATCGACCGTGCCGCGCTGATAGGCCAGGAACTGCTCGGAGCCGGAGATCAAGGTCGGCACGCCGCCCAGCACCTGGATCCAGGTGCCCAGGGTCTTGCCGAAGACGCGGACCTTCTTGTCCTTGATGTCGGCCGGCGTCTTGATCGGCGCATCGTTCGACAGCAGGATCACACCGCCATAGGCCTGCCACCAGAGCGGCCGCGCCCCGGTCTCCAGCATGGCCGCATCCAGGGGTCCCCGCACGCTGCTATCCGGCGCCACGGCCTTGCGCACCTTGTCTTCCGTGTTCAGGACGAAGGGCATGTAGAAGACGTCGACCGCCGGGATCTCGCCGACGAAGCGGGTGAGCGAGGCAACCCCCATCTCGATCTGCCCGGAGGCCACGGCCTCCGGCACGTCCTTGTCCTTGAACAGCTGCGCGGAATCGTAGATCTCCACCGTCATGTCGGAGCTCTCTTCGACCGCTTCCTTGAACAGCAGCAAGTTCTGGCCGAGGTGGCTCTTCAAGGGCAGCTGCAGCGAGATGCGCAGGGTCTCGTCGGCGCTGGCGCCGGTCGGCAGGGTCAGGCTGGCGCAGGCGATCGCGGCTGCACCGGCAAGGGCGGCGAGGCGGTGGTTCATGTGTCACTCCCAGAGATGATCGTTGGCTGGTTTCTTATCGACTGTAGCAGGAGATAAGCCGCTGATTCTGCCCTTGTCAACGCAAGCCCTGGAGCGCGCTTCCGGCAGAAACAGTTCCGCGAAAGGCGAGATAGGCCTGGAGCACGGCATCCGGGCACTCCAACGGAGCATAGTGACCCGTCCCGGCCGGCAAGATAGCCAAAGCGGCGTCGGGCAAGGCCTCCTGCCAGGCCGCGATCTCCTCGGTGCCGCTGAGGGCGTCGTCCGGCGAGGCGATGAGCAGCAGCGGAGCCCGACAGGCCTGCAAGGCTGCAACCAGACGGTCGGACTGGCGACGGCGCTGGGTCAGATAGCAGAGCACATCGGAAACGGCCTGCTGGCCGCCGTTGTAGCGCAGCAGTGCCCAAATCGCCCGCAGATCCTCGGGCGAGGGCTGTGAAGCGGGACCGAAGGTCGCCGAAAGCCGGCGTGAGAACTGACGAAAGGGGTTCGGCGCAAAATTGGCCAGAAGCGGGCCGAGCGGCGACAGCATCAGCCGCTGCATGACGGTGCGATGTGCCACCCTTGGGAAGAGACCGGCGGTGATGAAACAGGCTGAAGCGAAGACCTGCCCTCTCGCCATCATCTCTTGGGCGATGGTGGAGGCATAGCCATGCGCCAGCAGGTGTGGACACGCAAGGTCGCGCTCTCGCAGCAAGGCCTCCAGCACTTTGGCCATCGCGCTCAAGCCGTAATCCTGGCCGCGCCCCTTCTCCGAGAAGCCCGATCCCGGCAGGTCGGGCGCCACCACCCGATAGCGATCGACCAAAGCGCTCCAGACCCGGTGGAAGCCCCAGGATGCGGTCGGATAGGCATGCAGCAGCAGGAGAGGTGGCCCACTGCCTGCCTCGCGCAGGAAAACCCTGCGCCCCTCGAGGATCAGGTATTGCCCGCGAGACTGCCAATCCACCAAGTGGGACGGCAGAACCTCCTCTGCTGCCATAGGTGCTCCGGCTATTCGACGGTCAAGGGGCGAGCGGCCGCAACTTCGCCGGTGTCCCGCATGACATAGCGGATCTCGTACTGTCCCGGCTGGCCGGGCGCGAAGATCGGCAAGGGACTGCCCTGCGAGGTGCGGGTGGCAGAGACCGGCTTGCTCTTCGGCGGCGCTCCGGCAGGCACGATCTCGATGAAGTCCTCCCAGTTCGCCGGACCGGTCCAGGCCACCTTCAAGGTACTGCCCGCTTTGACCGAGGCCGGGGCCTCCAGGCTCACCTGGGCAATGTCGATCAGCACGGGAATGCTGGCCAGCGTGCGCTTGGACTGGCCGATCACATAGCGGATCTCGAAATTGCCCAGCACCTTGGGCACCTTGATCGTCGCCGGGTTGCCCTTTCGCGTATAGGCATAGGCCAGATACTTGCCTTCCGGCGCGCCGGGCTCAGCCAGTGCGATGTAGTCGTTGGCCAGGTTCGGCCCCTGCCATTCGACGATGGCCTTGCCTTCTGGGACGACCGTGTTGGCGACCGTCAGGCTGGCGCTCACCGGCGTCAGTTCGATCGTCTCGCTTACCAAGGTGCGCTTGGACTTGCCCATCACATAGCGGATCTCGACGCGGCCCACCATGTCGGGCGCGCGCAGCTTCGCGGGGCTGCCTTTGCGCGCATAGGCGTAGGCCAGGTACTTGCCCTCGGGCGCTCCGGGCTCGGCGATCGCGATATAGTCGTTGGGATTGTTCGGCCCGGTCCAATTGACCTGGAAGTCGGATCCGGCCGCAACCTCTGCCGGTGCCTCCAGGGTGGCGGAGACGGCCACCAGGGTCAGCGGCTGACTGACCAGCGTGCGCTTGGACTTGCCCATCACATAGCGGACTTCGTAACTGCCCAGACTCTCCGGCGCCAACAGCTTGGCCGGGCTGCCCTTGCGCGCGTAGGCGTAGTTCAGGTACTTGCCCTCGGGCGCACCGCTCTCGGCGATGGCGATGTAGTCGTTCGGGTTGTTGGGACCTTCCCAGGTAACCTCGAACGACGAGCCGGCCGGCACCTCGGCCGGCACCTCGAGCTTGGCACCGACAGCAACCAGGGTCACCGGACGAGACGCCAGGGTCCGCTTCGACTTGCCCATGACATAGCGGATCTCGTAGGCACCCAGGCCGTCCGGTGCGACCAGGTCGGCCGGACTGCCCTTCCGGGTATAGTCATAGTCGTTGTAGGTGCCCTCGGGCGCGCCGGCCTCGACGATGGTGATGTAGTCGTTCGGATTGTCGGGGCCTTCCCAGGTGACCTCGAAGGACGCGCCGGCCGGCACTTCCGCCGGCGCCTCCAGAGTAGCGCCGACGGCAACCAGGGTAACCGGACGAGAGGCAAGCGTGCGCTTCGATTTGCCCATCACGTAGCGGATCTCATAGGCGCCCAGCCCATCCGGGGCGACCAGATCCGCCGGACTGCCTTTCCGCGTATAGTCGTAGTCGTTGTGAGTGCCCTCGGGCGCGCCGACCTCGACGATGGTGATATAGTCGTTCGCGTTGTCGGGGCCTTCCCAGGCCACATTGAAGGCAGAGCCCGCCGGTACCTCGGCCGGTGCCTCCAGGGTGGCACCGACGGCAACCAGGATGACCGGCTGACTGGCAAGGGTACGCTTGGACTGGCCGACGACGTAGCGGACCTCGTAAGAGCCCAGGCCATCGGGCGCTGCCAAAGTTGCCGGGCTGCCGTCCCGCGCATAGCGATAGTCGCCGTGGCTGCCCTCCGGCGCGCCCGCCTCGACGATAGTGAGATAGTCGTCGTTGTATCCAGGTCCGGTCCAGGTCACCTCGAAGCGCGCACCGGCCGCCACCTCGAAGGGGGCTTCCACACTGGCCTCGATCGGGGTCAAGGTGATCGCCCGACGACCCAGGGTTTGGCCGCCACTGCCCGAAACGTAGCGCAGTTCATAGGCGCCCAAGCCATCCGGCGCCTTGACCGGCAGGGGGTTGCCTGTCCTGGTGTAGCCATAGTTGCCGTGGCGCTGCTCAGGCGTCCCGACCTCGACGATGGTGACGTAGTCGCCCTTGTCGTCCGGCCCTTCCCAGGCCACCTCGAAATCGGAGCCGGCCGGCACTTCAGCCGGGGCCGCGAGAGTGGCGCTCGGCAGGGGTTCCGGCTCGGCCTCGGGCTCGGGCTCTGGTTCTGGCACGGCCGCCACGGTCTCGGTCAGTGCGCTGGTCAGCTCTGCCGCATTGGCCGCGTCGAGATAGCGGCCGCCGGTCTCCTCCGCCAGGCAGGCAATTTGGGCGCCCTCGCCTTCCTTCAGGCCGAAGCCGACGACATGGGCGGTAAAGCCGATGCCGCTCTCCTCCAGCGCTCGGCCCAGCGCGCAAGGATCGGCATCGCAGGTCTCCAAGCCGTCGGTGATCAGCACGACGGTCGCCTTCTCCTCGGTGTAGCGCAGCGCCTCTGCGGCCTGGCGCACGGCATCCGACAGCGGCGTCTTGCCCTTGGGGTTCAGCTTGGCGGCAGCCTGGCGGATCTCCTCGCCGGCGCCGACCTTCGGCGCGACCAGCAGCTCGATGTCGCTGCACACGCCCTTCTGGCGATGCCCATAGGCCATGAAGCCCAAAGACTGCTCGGCCGGGAGCTGGCCCAAAACCTCGTCCAGCACCTCGCGCGCGATGGTGATCTTGTGGCTGCCGTCGATCTGCGCCCACATGGAGCCTGAGGCATCCAGCACGATGATTGTGTTTTCAGCCTGTGCACCGCTGGCGGCAAAAGAGGCCAAGCCGACCCCGGCCAAAACCGCCGTAAGAGATTTCCGCCAAGAGCCCATAGTCTGCTTCTCCCCAGATGTCTTTGGATCCATTCAAGATCGCTGCCGGATCGACGTATCTGCCTACTGGATCCTTGAGGTGGCGGCAAGCGCTCTATCCAAAAGGCTGACTTATCAAGGCCTTGGGGCTGCCCCTTGGAACTGGGTCGTGTGGAACTGGGTCGTGCGCCGCTTACGATACTTCCGGCATCGCCGTGCGACGCTGTCCTTGTCCAAGACCTCGATAAGTCAGTGCAGGGCACAAGGAGTTTCGGGCCGGACTCTAAGCGATGAGCGCGCTCCCACAAGCTGCCACTCCAGCCGAGCCCGGCCGGCAGTCCGCCGCCGCGCACTGACCAGGGGAATTGCCAAGCGGCCTGGACGGTCGCCTATCGTCCAGACCGAAGCTCGTTCAGACTAGCCTCTTGACGCGAACGCGCCTTTCAAGGCCGCTTGGGCGGCGGCGATTCCCGCTTCGTCGATCGAATGGGGCAGGTTCTGGCGCAGCATCAGCTCCACCGGGACCGACTGTGCCTTGAGCGCCTCTGCGGCCGCTTCGGAGGCCTTGAAGGGCACCACCGGGTCGCCGGTGCCATGCACCAGAAGCGTCGGCGGACGCACGGTGATCTCGTCTGCGAGCAGGCCTGCGCCGATCAGACCGCCGGAGAAGCCGACGATCTGGGCCGGCGCCACCTGGCGACGCAGGCCGACATGAAGCGACAGCATGGTCCCCTGGCTGAAACCGACCAGAGCCAGCGCCTCGGCCGGCAGGCTGTGGCGCTCAAGCTCTTCGTCCAGGAAGCTGTCGACCAGCGATGCGGCCAGGCGCAAGCCGGCCAGCATCTGCTCTTCGTTGCGGTCCATCAGGCTGAACCACTGCAACCCCATGGGGTTGGCTTCGCAAGGAAAGGGCGCATTCGGCGAGACGAAGGCGGTGTCCGGCAGGCCTTGTGCCAGATAGGGCGCCAGTCCGATCAGATCATCGCCATTGGCACCCCAGCCGTGCAGCAGCACGACCAGGCTCTTGGCCTGCCCGCTGGCAGCCGCTTGTCGGGGGCCGTCCAGGGCCATCGCATCGCTCATCGTCGCTCTCTTCTCCGTAACTGGGTAGCACCAAACCTAGGCAGTATCGGGCACACCCTTGGTGGTCGAGTATTCCCAATGCAGCACCTCGCCGGGCCGTGCAATGGGACGAATGGCGTGGGCGGCCGCGGCCGCCTCGGCAAAGCCGGTCAGAATCAGCTTCAGCTTATGAGGATAGTGGACGATGTCGCCGATGGCGAAGAGTCCCGGCACGCTGGTCTCGCAGGTGGTCGGCTCGACCGTGACGTGGTTCTTCTCAAGGTCCATGCCCCAATGGGCGATCGGCCCGAGGTTCATCGATAGGCCGAAGAAGGGCAGCAGGCAGTCACAGGCAAGTTCGCGGGTCTCGCCTTCCAGGGTGGCGACGATGACCGTCTCCAGCCGTTTGCCGTCGCCGGCGACACCGGCCAACTGATAGGGCACGACCTTCTCGATCGGACCGCCGGGCTGTGCCAGCTCTTCCATGCGCGAGACGGTGTCCGGCGCACCGCGAAAGCGCGGCCGGCGGTGCACCAGATAGATCTTCTTGGCGACCTCTGCCAGCGAGACCGCCCAGTCCAGGGCCGAGTCGCCGCCGCCGGCAATCACCAGGGTGCGATCGCGAAAATCCTCGCGGCGGCGGACCATGTAGCAGACGCCGCATCCGGGCGCGGCATCCTCATAGAGCTGGATGCCCTCCAGCGGCGGGCGATTGGGGCCGAAAGCGCCGGCACCGGCGGCGATGATCACGGCGTGCGCTGCGATCTTGACCCCGGCCGAGGTCTCGACATGCCACAGCCCGTCCGCACCACGGTTCAGGCCGGTCGCCTGCTGGCCCAGATGGTAGACCGGCTCGAAGGGGGCAGCCTGCTCTTCCAGGCGCTCGACCAGATTGCCGGCCAGGATCTCGGGATAGGCCGGGATGTCGTAGATCGGCTTCTCCGGATAGAGCGCAGCGCATTGCCCGCCGGCCATATCCAGGCTGTCGATCACATGGGCTTTCAGCTTCAACATGCCCAGCTCGAAGATGGCGAAGAGCCCCACCGGCCCGGCGCCGATGATCACCACATCCGTCTTCTGAACCGCATCGGCCATCGTCGTATTCCCCTTGGGCGCGCGCCCATCCCTACACATTGTTGCGCCGGCCTCTCCAAAGCTTGGCAAGAAGCCATGCTGCCCGCTAAGACAAGCGGCGATGATCCTAGAGACCGCCGACCTGCTTGACTGTCTTCTGCACGACGCCGAGGCGACTGAAGCGCTCGCCCGGCGCCTGGCGCCCCTGTTTCGGGCCGGCGACACGCTTCTTTTGACCGGGGACTTGGGCAGCGGCAAGACTTCTTTCGCCCGCGCCGTGATCCGCGCGCTCCCCGGCCCGCTCGGCGAAGACCTGTCGCACGAAGAGGTCCCAAGCCCCACCTTCACCCTGGTTCAGATCTACGAGCGCGCGGTGGCACCGGTCTGGCATTTCGACCTCTATCGCCTCTCGGCAGCCGAAGAGATCTATGAACTGGGCTGGGAAGAGGCGGATGGCGAGGCCCTGGTCCTGGTGGAATGGCCGGAACGCCTAGGCGCACTGGCGCCGCCCGATGCCCTGACCCTGACCTTCGCATACGAAGGTGCCGGGCGCAGGGTGACCCTCGCCGGCAACAGCGCCTGGCGGCAGCGGCTGTCCGCACGGCAAGGATCGCTAAACTCCTCATGACCCAAGAGACCCGTGCAGAACAGCGCAAGGCCTTCCTGGCCGCGGCCGGCTGGGGGCGGGCGGAACGCAAGCTACTGGCAGCCGATGCCTCCTTCCGCCACTACGACCGCTTGCAAGGACCGAGCGGCAGCGCGGTTCTGATGGATGCGCCACCCGACAAGGAACCGGTCGGGCCCTTCCTGCAGGTCGCAGAGATCCTGCACGACATGGATCTCTCCGCACCCAGCATCCTGGCAGCCGACAGCAAACTGGGGTTCGTGCTGCTGGAAGACTTCGGAGACCGCACCTTCACGCAAGTGCTGGGGCGTGGCGGCGACGAGAAAGCCCTCTATCGGCTTGCCCTGGACGTGCTGATCGAACTGCAGCGCCGCTGGCGGCCGGAGCTGGGCATCAGCTTCAAGCCCTATGACATGGACACCCTGTTGGCGGAAGCACGACTGCTGGTCGATTGGTTCCTGCCGGCAACGACCGGCAGAGCGAGCTCTGCGCGGACCGTCGAGAGCTACCTGGATGCCTGGCGCGCCTGCCTGACAGAGGTGAGCGAGCAGCGTGAGGTCCTGGTCTTGCGCGACTATCACGTCGACAATCTGATGTTGCTGCCCGGCCGTCCCGGCCCGGCCGCTTGCGGGTTGCTGGATTTCCAGGACGCGCTCTTGGGTGCGGCGACCTACGATCTGGTGTCGCTGTTGGAGGATGCGCGGCGCGACCTGGGACCCGACCTCGCCGAGGCGATGCTGGAGCGCTGGCACCAGGTCCTGCCGGAGCGCGACCGGGAGGCCGATGCGCTGAGCTACGCCTGCCTGGGTGCTCAACGCAGCGCCAAGATCGCCGGCATCTTCACGCGGCTGGACCGGCGAGACGGCAAATCGCGCTATCTGGCCCATCTGCCGCGCGTCCTACGGCTGATCGCCAAGGACATCGCACATCCCGCCCTGGCACCGGTCGCTGCCTGGTTCGACGAGCACTTGCCCTTGACCGAACCGGTGCTGCCTGGCCCGGCGCCACGTCGCGGCGTGCCCGGCCAGCCGAGCCCGCAGCCCAGCCAGCTGACCAGCGCACAGCCATGAGAGGGCCGTCGGTGACCCAGCAGCATACCCAAAACCTGCCGAAGCGCGCCATGATCCTGGCGGCTGGCGAAGGCCGTCGCATGCGCCCGCTGACCGAGCAGCGACCCAAGCCACTGATCGAGGTGCAGGGCCGCGCCATGATCGATCGTATCCTGGATCACTTGGCCGAGGTTGGGGTGGAAGAGGTGGTGGTGAACCTGCACTATCTGGGCGACCAGCTGCGCAGTCACCTGAGCACGCGTAAGCAGCCGATCCTCCATTTCTCGCCCGAGGAGACGCTTCTGGAGACCGGCGGCGGCGTCACCAAAGCCCTGCCCTTGTTGGGCGAGGAGCCCTTCTTCGTTCTGAACAGCGACATCGTCTGGCTCGACGGCACGATCCCCGCTCTGGCCCGGCTGGCAGCCAGATGGCAGCCTGAGAGGATGGACGCTCTCCTCCTCATGCATCCGACGGTCTCGGCACACGGCTACGCTGGCCTGGGCGACTATTGGATGGACCCGATGGGCATGCTGACCTATCGACCCGAACGTGCGATTGCGCCTTTTGTTTTCGCCGGCATACAGATTCTCTCGCCCAGCCTCTTCGAGGGCTGCAAGGTGGAACGCTTTCCCCTCCTAGAGCGCTACCGCGCCGCAGAGGAAAACGACCGGCTGTATGGCCTTCGCCATCAGGGCGAATGGTTCCAGGTCGGAACGCCGGAGGATCTGACCGAGGCCGAAGCGATCCTGACCGAGATGGGGTTCCAAGCGCCACCATGATCGGCGCGCCGCCCAAAGTCTTCACCATTCCGGCCGGCAATGCCTTTGTCGACTGCCTCGCGCGCGGCCTGATGCAGCAAAGCGGCGCGGATCCCTTGGCGCTGTCGCAGACCCTGCTGCTGCTGCCCAACCGCCGTGCCGCGCGGGCCTTGGGCGAGGCCTTTCTGCGGCTTGGCGAGGGGCGCCCGCAGCTGCTGCCGACCATGGTGCCGCTGGGCGACATCGATGCCGAAGAGCTGCTGCTGGAGGCTGGCGGCAGCCTTGGTGCGGCACAGGATCTGGCGTTGGCACCGGCCATCGGCGATACCCACCGTACGGCCCTGCTGGCGCAGCTGGTCGCAGGCTGGCTCACCAGCAGCGGCACCAGCCTCCCGGCGGCCGGCGTCATCCGCCTGGCCCGCGATTTGGCCCGCCTGATCGACGAGGCCGATACGGCAGAGATCGACTGGGCAAAGCTGGACGAAATCGTGCCGCAGGCTTTGGCCGCCCACTGGCAAACCACGCGGGATTTCCTGAAGATCGTCACCGAGCACTGGCCGGCCATCGTCAGCTCCCAGGGCCACCTGGGCCCCGCTGCGCGCCGGCGCCTGCTGTTGGATGCCCAAGCCGCGCTCTGGGCCGAACGGCCGCCGCAGCATCCGGTGGTCGCCGCCGGCTCCACCGGCAGCATCCCTGCCGTCGGGCGCCTACTGGCCAGGGTCGCCCAGCTGCCGCAGGGCCAGGTGGTGCTGCCGGGCCTCGATCAGGCCTGCAGCAGCGATCTCTGGGAGGCGATCGCCGCCGATCCCAGCCATCCCCAACAGGGGCTCGCACGCCTGCTGGAGCGACTGGGGACGGCGCCCAAGGAGGTCGCCGTCTGGCCGGACGCCCTGCCGGAAAGCGGCATTGCCAGCCTGACCAACCTGGCCCTCAGGCCGGCCTTGCAGACGCAGAGCTGGCGCGACCTGGCCAGCGGCGCCAGCGAGCGGCAGCACCGCAGCTGGCAGCGGGCACTGGAAGGCATCACCTGGTACGATTGCGCCGATCCCAGGCAGGAAGCCTGCCTGATCGCCCTGCTGCTGCGCCGCGCCTTGGAGACAAAAGGCAAGACCGCCGCACTGGTAACACCAGACCGTGCCTTGGCGCGCCGGGTTGCGGCCGAGCTGCAGCGCTGGGGCATAGAGATCGACGATTCCGGCGGGCGCCCCCTACTGCAGACACCGCCCCTGGTTTTCCTACGTTTGTTGGCCAAGTGCCTCGCCGAAGACCTGGCGCCGGAGGCCCTGCTGGCCCTGCTGAAACACCCCTTCGCCCGAGCCGGCAGGACGCGGGCAGAGTTGAGCCGGATCAGCCGGGAGTTGGAACGCCATCTGCTGCGTGGCCCACGTCCGCCGGCGGGACTGGACGGCCTGCGCCGCGCCCTGCAGCGACGGCTGCGAGCCTATCCTCCCCTGCCGAAAGGCCTGGCCGAGCGCATAGAAGCGCTCTTCGATAGTCTCGAGGCCTGTCTGGCGCCGCTCGACAGTGCATCCAAGCAGCCGACGGCTGCCTTCCCTGCCCTCTTCGACGCTCTGCTGCAGGCCGCCGAAGCCCTGGCCGATGGCGAAGGACGCGCGGGCGCTGCGCGGCTTTGGGCCGAAGAGACCGGCGAGGCCGCCGCCGAAGCCTTGAGCGAGATCAGAGCCGCAGCTGCCAGCCTGCCGGATTTGGCGCCGGGCGATCTCGCCGGCATGATCGAGAGCCTGCTGGAGGGGCGCGTGTTGCGGCCGCGCTATGGCCTGCATCCCCGTCTCTTCCTCTGGGGGCCCTTGGAAGCCCGCCTGCAGGGCGCCGACCTGCTGATCCTCGGCGGATTGAACGAGGGGACCTGGCCACGCCCGGCCGATCCCGGCCCCTGGCTCAGCCGGCCGATGCGCGAGGCGCTGGAGCTGCCGCCGCCGGAGCGTCGCATCGGTCAGTCGGCCCACGACCTGCTGCAGGCCCTGGCGGCACCCGAGGTGATCCTGACCCGGGCGCTAAAGCAGGAGGGCACCCCCACCATCCCGGCACGCTGGCTCTCGCGGCTGGAAGCGCTGACGAAGGTGCTGGGCATCGAGACCGCGCTCAAACGACCGGCCGTCGAGGCTGCGGCCTGGGTCGCAGAGCTGGACCGACCGGAACGGGTGGAGCCTTGCCGGCCGCCGACACCGCGGCCACCGCTGGAGGCGCGCCCGCGCCAGCTTTCCGTCACCCGGATCGAGACCTGGATGCGCAATCCCTACGCCATCTTCGCGGGCTCCATCCTGGGCTTGCAGAAGCTGGACGAGATTGCCGAGGACCCCGGCCCGGCCGAGCGCGGGCAGCTGATCCACGCCGTGCTGGAGGCCTTCGTGCAGGCCTATCCGAAGGCACTGCCCGCCGACCCCGAGCCTGCTTTGAACAGAATCGTGGAGAGCAGCCTGGCGGACTCCGGCCTGGATCCAAGCCTGCAACAGCTCTGGCAGCCCCGGATGACACGCCTGCTCGCCTGGTTCCTGGAGATGGAGGAACAGCGCCGCGACGACTGCCAGGAGGTCCTGGCGGAAGTGAACGGGGCCTTGGCGTTGGAGGGCGCGCAGTTTCGTCTGACGGCCAAGGCCGACCGGCTGGAGTTGCGCTCTGACGGCAAGATCGTGCTGATCGACTACAAGACCGGGACGCTGCCCAGGCAGCGGGAGGTGAACCTCGGCCTGGCACCGCAGCTGCCGCTGGAGGGGGCGATTGCCAGAGCAGGCGGTTTCTCCAGCCTTCCGGGCGCGCCCTTGCAGGACCTCGAGCTCTGGCGCCTGGTCGGCGGCGCGGACTCCGGTGAATTCAAGACGATCTCGGGCGGTCGCAATCCAGATGCCGAGACCCTGGCCGAGAAGGCCCTGGAGGGACTGACGGCTCTGGTCGCCGCCTTCGACCAGGTCGAGACCGCCTATCTGGCCCACCCACGACCGGGTGCGATCCCGCGCTTCGACGACTATCGCCAGCTTGCGCGCGTGGACGAGTGGTCGAGCGATGCCGGAGAGGTAGGATGAGCGAGGCTCTTCGCGAAGCCAGCCTGCGCCAACGACAGGCCCTGGATCCGGCCCGCACCATCTGGGTCGAGGCCTCGGCCGGCAGCGGCAAGACCAAGGTGCTGGTCGATCGCTGCCTGCGCATCCTGCTGGACGGTACGCCGCCGGAACGCCTGCTCTGCATCACCTTCACCAAGGCGGCCGCCAGCGAGATGGCGAACCGCCTGATGCAAGCACTGCAGGACTGGGTTGCCGAGAGCCCGACGGCGCTCGAGAGCGGCCTGGATGCGTTGCTGGGCCGCCATCCGGATCCGGCAGAGATCCGGCGTGCAAGAAGCCTGCTGGCGATCGTCCTCGACACGCCCGGCGGCCTGAAGGTGCAGACCCTGCACAGCTTCTGCCAGTCGGTGCTGAGCCGCTTTCCCCTGGAGGCCGGCATCAGCCCGGGTTTCCAGGCCTTGGACGAGCGCAGCGCGGCAGAGCTGATGGCCGGCGCCCGCGACTCGCTGATCGCGGCCAGCGCCACCGACCGGGATCTGTCCAAAGCGCTGGAAGACATCCTCGTCGCCCATGGGGAAGATGGGCTCAGCGACCTGCAGCAGCTGATCACCGGCGAGCGCGACCGCTTGATCCCGCTGCTGGACCAGGGCTATCTGCCGCCGCTTGTTCGCCTTGCCGATGCGCTCGGCTTAGACATCGACGACGACCCCGAGGGAATAATGATCGAGGGCCTGAGCGATACGGCACTGCCGTCCACCGCGGAGATGGCCTTGATCACGACGGCGCTCACCTCGGGCACCGAGACCGAGCAGAAGGCCCAGGCGCGTCTGACCGCCTTCCTGCAGGCCGATCCTCGGCAGCGGGTCGAAACCTACGGCGATTACGCAAAGCTCTTCCTGGCCTACGCCGGCAAGGACCGCGCGCAGAAGAAGCGACTGCTGACGAAGAAGGCCAATGCGGCGGTGCCGGAGGCGCAGCCGGTTATGGCCGGCGAGGCGGCGCGACTGCTGGCGTTGGAGGAACGCCGACTTGCCGCCAGCTGCCTCAAGCTCTCCGCTGCGAACCTGCGATTGGCCGTGGCCCTGCTTGAGCGCTATGCCGCGAGCAAGGCGGCGGCTGGAGCCCTCGATTACCAGGATATGCTGCAACGAACCGCCGATCTGCTCGCCCGCGAAGGTGCCGCGGCCTGGGTGCTCTACAAGCTGGACGGTGGGCTGACCCAGGTGCTGATCGACGAGGCGCAGGACACCTCGCCCTTGCAGTGGCAAATCCTCAAAGTCCTGACAGCCGAGTTCTATAGCGGCGAGAGTGCGGCCGCCGAGCGTCAGCCTGGCCCGCGCAGCGTCTTTGCCGTCGGCGATGCCAAGCAGTCGATCTATCGCTTCCAAGGCGCCGACCCCGCCGGCTTCGATGCCGCCGCGAAGCACTTCGCAGCCCGCGCCGCAGACGCACGACTGGGCTTTGACCGCGTGCCACTGACCCACTCCTTTCGCTCGGTCCCGGCAGTTTTGGCGACCGTCGATGCGGTCTTCAGCGCAAGCGAGCCGCTGACGGAGAGTCCCTATCCGAGCCACCGGGCGGTGCGAGAAGGTCAAGGCGGCCTCGCCGCACTCGACCCCAGGCACCTTGCCGATGACGAGGAGGAGGAAGGCCCCTGGTTCCTGCCGCTGGAGCAGAAGCGGGCCAGCAACCCGGCCGTAGCGCTCGCCGAATCCCTGGCCGAGCGCATCGCTGGCTGGTTGCAGGATCCGGCACAACGCAGAGAAGGCGGTGAGGCTTGGCTTACCGCCCGCGGTCGCGCCATAGAGGCCGGCGACATCCTGATCCTGGTGCGCCGACGCGACCGGCTGTTCCACGCGCTGGCTCGCGCCTTGGAGCGTCGGGCGCTTCCGGTCGCCGGCATCGACCGCATGCTGCTCTCCCAGCAACTCGCCGTCCAGGATCTGACCGCCTTGGTTCAGGTGCTGCTGCTGCCCGAGGATGACCTCAGCCTCGCCAACGTCCTGAAAGGACCGCTCTACGGGATCGACGACGACAGTCTGTTTCGGCTGGCCCACGGTCGCAGCGGCGCGCTTTGGACGGAGTTGCGCGCACGGGCTTCGGAAGAGACGCTTTGGCAGGAGGCGGCCGAGGAGCTGCAGGCCCTGCGCAGTCGGGTCGACTTCCTGCCGCCCTTCGAGCTGCTGTCCCAGGTGCTGGGCGCCAGTCGCGGCCGTCGGCGCATCGCCGCCCGCTTGGGCGAGGAGAGCGGCGATCCCCTGGACGAGTTCCTGAGCCTCGCGCTGGACTACGAGCGCGAGCATGCGCCCTCGCTGCAGGGCTTTCTCGGCTGGCTGACGCGCAGCGACGTCCAGATCAAGCGCGATATGGAGGAGGCCGGACAGAAGATCCGCCTGATGACCGTGCACGGCGCCAAGGGCCTGCAGGCCCCCATCGTGCTGCTGCCCGACACCGACCGCCGCCAGTCCCGCGCCGAGGCCTTCCTGCTGGACGACAGCCGCCAGCTGCTGTTGCGCCGCGTCAAGGACTGCGAGCGCGTGCCGGCTATCGGCGAGATCGTCGCCACCCAGCGTGCGGCCGCCAGCGCCGAGGAGCGGCGCCTGCTCTATGTCGCCATGACGCGCGCCGAAGACAGGCTCTATCTCTGCGGTCACAGCCGATCGGAGGATGTGCCGGAAGGCAGCTGGTACGATCTTCTGGCCCACGGCATGGCGCGCCTCACCGGCAGCAGCGAAGCGCCCTACCTCTACCAGAGCGCTCAGACCCAGCCGGCCCGCGAGACGAAACGAACAGCAAGCGAGGAGCCGGCCGCCCTACCCGACTGGGCCTTCGCACCGCCGCCGGAGGAGCCGGAGCCGGTGCGCCCGCTTTCCCCCTCCCGGCCGGAACTGCCGGATCCGCCGGTGCTCTCGCCCTTGCATCCAAGCCTTTCCACCGGCCTGTCGCGCGGACGTCTGGTGCACCGACTGCTGCAGCTGCTGCCCGAGCTTGCAGCTGACCAGCGGGAAGCGGCCGCGGCCCGCTTCCTGGCGCAGCCGGCCTTGGCCCTCTCGCCCCAGCAGCAGCAGGAGATCGCGCAGGAGACACTTGCGGTACTGAACGCAGCCGAGGTCGCACCGCTGTTCGGTCCGCACAGCCGGGCCGAGGTGCCCTTGGTGGGGCTGGTCGGTACCAGGCGAATCGCCGGACAGGTCGATCGCTTGGCGGTCACACCCGATTCGGTCTTGCTGGTGGACTACAAAACCAATCGACCGTCGCCGCGTCATCCTGACGAGGTGCCACGCGCCTACCTGCAACAGCTGGCAGCCTACGCCCTGCTGTTGCGCGGGCTTTACCCCGATCGAACTTTGCGGTGTTATCTTCTCTGGACCGAACAAGCCCGGCTGATGCACATAAGCGATGACCGCCTAGCACAAGCCAATCCCTTGACCCGATCGCCAACTGGTCCCTAGATACGGGCCCTGTTCCAACACAGCCTCCGCAACTTGCGGGCACGAGGAAAGCCACAGATGAGCATCAACAAGGTTACCGACACCTCCTTCGATGATGACGTTCTCAAGGCAGAGCATCCCGTCCTGGTGGACTTCTGGGCGGAGTGGTGCGGCCCCTGCCGTGCGATCGCTCCCGCGTTGGAGGATCTGGCGCAGGAGATGACCGGCCGCGTCAGCATCGCCAAGATCAACATCGACGAGAATCCCAAGACCCCCAGCCAGTACGGCGTGCGCGCCATCCCCACCTTGATGATCTTCAAGGATGGCCAGGTTGCCGCCACCAAGCTGGGTGCCGTCAGCAGGACCCAACTGCAGCAGTGGGTCGAGTCGGTCGTCTGATCAGAAGGTTGGCACCAAGCTGCGATGAGAGAATCTCACCTCAGCTTGGCAAGCGCGACTGCGCGTCCGCAGCGCAGCACGGACAATACCAAGGGAAGCGGCGCGCCATGAGCTCCCGCCCGGGCGGCCTGGAATAGGTCGCTCGGCGCGACGCGCCGACCTCTACTGCTTGGGCTCGGCCGGGCAGTTTGCGAAGTATGCAACGATCTCTTTGATGTTGGCCGTCGTCCGATCGACGGCGCGGTCGACCAGTGCATTCGGCTCTTCCAGTATGGCGTCGACACGGCCTTTGGTATCCGCCATCCCCTGATCGATCCGATCCAGCTTGGCCGAGAGCTCCTGCATCTTCTGCAGGGTCATGGGGTCGGCCTGAACGCTCTGTTTGGAAAGCTCGCTGCGCAGTGCCGTCATCTCGGCGGACATGGAGGAGACCTCGTTGCCTAGGGCCTCCAGCTTCACCATCTTCTGACCGACATGGTCGGTGATCGCAGACACCTCTTCGGCCAGCTGCCAGCCCAGAAAGAGGCACAGCGCCACCAAGATCAAGGTCGCGTTCAGTAGCGCAAGCAACAGATTGCCGATGGTTCGTCCCAATCTCGATCTCGTCTCACTCATGGCCACCTCCCCTTAAACTCTTGAAACTGCTTCCGAACCCAGGTTCTTAACCGAGCGGAAGCACATCGACGGCGACCGACACCTGATGCGCACCGCCGCCGACCATGAAGCCGGTGATCGGGCTGACATCACCATAGTCGCGACCCCAGGCCAGGGTAACATGCTCGTCGGCGACCAGCAGATCGTTGGTGGGATCCGCATCGACCCAGCCATAAGGCGGACACCAGGCAGCCACCCAGGCGTGCGATTCATCGGCACCGATGCGGCGCGGCTGACCTTCCGGCGGGTGGGTCAAGAGATAGCCGCTGACGTAGCGGGCGGCCAAACCCAAGGCCCTGAGGCATGCGATCTGCAGGTGTGCGAAATCCTGGCAGACGCCCTGCCTCTTGGCGATGACCTCGCCGACCGGCGTGTAGATATCCGTGACCCCGCCCTTGTAAGTGAAGTCGCGATAGATCAGAGCGGTCAGCGCCACCAGGCCATCCAGCAGCGGGCGCTTGGGCTGCATGACACGCAACGCCAGCGCGCGCGCCGCTTCGCCCAGTTGGACATGCGGCGAGCCGAAGACGAACTGCTGCGCGTCGACCTCTTTCGGTGTCTTGGCACTGCGCAGCGTCGCTGCAACATGCTCCCAAGGCGGTGTGGCGAGGGCGTCGCGCGCCGCCGGTTTCTGTACGTCGACCAGAGAAGAGGCTTTGATCGCCAGAAGCTCGTGCGGCTCCTGCAGGGTCATGTCGGCCGCCCAGTTGTCGAAGTAGTCCTTGCGCTCCTGGTAGATGACCGGATTGGGCGCGACCGCAATCTGGTGATCCAAGACCTTTTGCCAGGCGGTGTCGCGTGGGCGCAGGTGCAGGTGGTGCTGCGACAGCGCGACCTTCCCCGCATAGGAGAATGTCGAGCGGTGCTTGACGCTGTAACGCATGCGCCGGCCGCCCTAAAGAGGACCGGTGCTCGAGACGCGGGTTTCCAGCGCGTGGCTGAAGAAGTGCGCCGTCACCGCATCGGAAATCGCTTCCAGATCGGTTTCGACCGCGCCTAGGAGCGCGTCCAATGCTCCCGACGGCGACTCGGCCAGACGGTAGACGTCGGCCAGGCGTAGGCTGGCGTTGAGGCCGATCAGCTGTCGCTCGCCGACCGATAGGCGCTCGGTCGCTCGGCTGGCCTTGGGCAGGCTTGCCAGGTGTTCGCTCACCCGCTGTACCTGGAAGAGGACGGAGCGGGGATTGCTCTCCTCCACCAGGACCAGGTCCAAGAGCGGCGCCAGCTGGGCTTCCGACTTGTAGCGCCAGCTGTAGGTCATGAGGCTGTCGGCCAGTTCCAGCAGCAGCTCCAGACCGCCCTCGCGTTCCGCCTCGCCCTGGCTGACGACGGCGCGCATCGCCCGCGTGGTCTGCCATCCGCGTTCCAGGCGCCGTCCGGTGTCGAGGAAGTGCCAGCCGTAGTCGCGGGTCATGTTCTCCATCATCATCCCGTTGAGGGCGGAGAGATGATCGACCAGACCTTCCAGCAGGCGCTGCACCCAAACCTGCCCGTAGCCCGGCAGCTTCACCTGCGCCAAGGGCGAGGCCAAAAGTTGCTGGAGGTTGTCCCAGGTGTCGCGCGAAAAGCGCTCTCGCAGGGCATCGCTCAGCCGCTCCAAGGCCTGCAACAGGCTGACCAGGTCGTCGGGACAGTCCGGGTCGGCTAAGAAGCGCGCGGGGTCGCCATGGAAGGCGGGCACCCCCGCGCTGTGGAAACGGCCCGCACTCTCCGGCGAGACATGCTGCAGCGCTTCCAAGAGGTCCATCACCCGGCCCGGCGTTACCAGGTCGCTGCCGGCGCGCTGCGCCCCGCCGATCCTGAGTACGAAGGAGCGCAGCAAGCGGACCGCACTCTCCAACCGCTCCAGATAGCGGCCGAACCAATAGAGGTTGTCGGCGGTGCGGCTGGGAAGCTCCCGCCCACTGCGACGCAGCGCCACCACCTGGCGCACGTTCGGCAGCAGGGAGAAGTGTTCGACCGGCCGGTCGGAAGACACCCAGGTGTCCTTGGTGATGTCGCTCTCGTAGCTGGTCGGCAGGCTGACCGGGCCCTCGGGACGCACGCGGGCCAAGCCACCGGGCATCGCGCGATAGCCCTCTGCCGTCGCTGCCAGATAGACTCTGAGGGTCACCGGCACCGGCACGATCCCCCCGTCCTCTGTCCACTGCGGTGTCGTCGAGGCCGCAGTGAGGGCACGGCCGACGAAGTCGTGGCTGCGCAGTGCGATTTCTTGCTCCAGTGCGCGGCGTTCCGCGCTGCCCGGCTCGGTTATGAGATAGCTGTCGTTGTCGCCGGCCAGGATTGCCTTGGACTTGGTGAGGTCGCGCACCGCTAGGCCGTCCAAGCCCGACAGTACCTGCCGCCGCCCGGCCTCCGTTCCGCACCACCAGGTGGGGACACTGTCCATGGCAAGATCCTCGCCCAGCAGGACCTGCGCCAGACGCGGCAGATAGCCAAGCAGCGCGTCGCTCTGTACCAGGCCGCTGCCAACCGCATTGGCCAGCACGACATGGCCGCCGCGCACCGCCCGCATCAAGCCCGGCACGCCCGCACCGAAGCTGGAGAGCTCCAGAGGATCCATCCCGTTCGAGGGGACCTGGCGCACCATCAGGTCGACCGGCTTCAGCCCCTCGACGGACTTCAGGTAGAGCCGGTCGCCGCGCACCGTCAGGTCCGCCCCCTCGACCACGCTGTAGCCCAGGTACTGCGCCAGATAGGCGTGCTCGAAGTAGCTCTGGCGCTGCTGCCCGCCCGAGAGCACCACGACCAAGGGCTCGTCATGCCGCGAGAAGCTTAGAAAGTTTTCGGAGAAGGCACGAAAGAAGCCGGCCAGGCGCTCCACATTGCCGGCCTCGAAAAGCTGGGGCAGCGCGCGCGAGGCCACGATGCGATTCTCCAGCGCATAGCCGCTGCCGCTGGGCGCCTCGCTGCGGTCGCCGGTGACCAGCCAGCGCCCATCCGGGCCGCGCACCAGATCGAAGGCCAAGAGGTGCAGCCAGCGTCGCCCGGGCGGTGTTACGCCATAGCACGGCCGGCAAAAATAGGGATTGGCATTGACCAGGGCTGCCGGCAGGTGCCCCTCTGCGATCAGGCGGCGCGGGCCATAGAGATCGGCGACGATGGCATTCAGAAGATCGGCGCGTTGGATAAGGGCCGACTCCAGCGCCCGCCACTCCTGTGGCGCGATGAGGAAGGGCACGAGATCCATCGTCCAGGGCCGGTCAGCCACTTCGCCGGCATCGCTGGCCACATAGGAAAGCCCGTTCTCCTGCAAGGTGCGCTCGGCAGTGCGCAGGGCCTGCTCACGGGCTTGCGCATCGACCGCGGCCAGCCCGTCGATGTAGTGCTGCCAATGCGGCCGCAGATCGCGCTTGTCATCCAGAAGCTCGTCGTAGTGGCCGGGCTGCGGCCGATAGCCGGCAAGCAGCTGTGCGCGAGTGGGACCGGACTCTGCGGCGGTCAGCGGCTCAGACATCGGCCTCTTCTATCGCTTTGAAGGATTTGAAGGAACGGCGAGACACTAACCAGCGCCGGCAGGGTATCGCAAGTCCAAGCGGTCTTGGACTGGATTCTCAGATCTGCCCGGCACGCTCGCCCTTCAGCTCATAGAGAACCTGCGTTCCGAAGCCGCGCACTTTTTCCTCGCCACGCTCTTCCAGAAGAAAGCCGTCGCCCAGCTGGAAGGCCATGTCTTCGTTGGTCAGAATCTGCATGGGATCGGCCAGCCCTTCCAGCCTGGCGGCCAGGTTCACACCCGGCCCGAAGACGTCATAGACGTACTTCTGCACACCGATCAGCGACCCAATGAGCGCGCCGCTGCCGATGCCGACGCGGCAGAGCCACTTGTGCGGATGGGATTCGTTGCGGCGATTGAGATAGCGCCGCATCCGAAGCGCCACCTTGGCGATATTCGCAGCGTGGTCCGGTGAGGCCTCGGGCATGCCGGAGACGGCCAGATAGGCATCGCCGATGGTCTTGATGCGCTCGCAGCCGAACAACTCGACGATGCGGTCGAAGGCGGTGAAGATGTCGTTCAGCTCTGCCACCGTGCTGCTGGGATCGCGTGCGACCGCCATCTCGGTAAAGCCGACGAAGTCCAGCATCAGGACCGATGCGGTCTCGAAGCGCTGCGGCGTTGCGGTGCCGAAGCTCTTCATCTCTTCATAGACCGGCCGCGGCATGAGGTTCAGCAGCAGCTTTTCGACCCGTTCCTTCTCCTTCGCCAGATCGCGGGCATGCTTTTCAGCCATCCGCGAGTAGGAATCCAGCATGTACTCGGCCTGGCGCTGCTTGGAGAGGTCGCGCGCCTCGACCACGACCAAGGTTTCGCCGCCGAGCTCCTCTGCACGTATCTCGATGGCAAGCGGGTGCTTGCGTTGCCCCTGCTGCACCTCGACCTCGTAGGTGTAGGGACGCTTGTCGCCCAGGCGCTTGCGCGCGCGCTCTATATCCATCTCGGGCAAGCGCCCTTCCAACAGGCCGCTGTCATCATCGGTCGGCGGAAACCACTTGAAAAAGCGTGCGTTCTCGAAACGCACCTCCCAGCTGTCGCCGTCGGCCAGGCAAACCCCGACGCGTAAGGACTGAAGCGCCTCACGCAAAGCCTCCGGCCTAGCCGGATTCCTAATTTCGTTCATAAGGTCTAGGCGCCGCCCTGGTAGACGATCAGGCCTTCACGCTGACCGAAGGCCTCCAAAATCTCCGCGATATCGCTGTCGGCGAAGTTGCTGTCCTCCAGGGCCTCTTGCAGCAGCGCCGCCGCCTCTTTGAAATCGCTGTGGCTGATGCCCAAGGAGAGGTGAACCTTGCGCAGGGTGTCGTCGTTGATGCTGACCGGCCCGCCCATGATCTGCGCGATGAATTTGGTCTGATGGTCGACCAGGCGGGCCATGTCGGTGCTCTCGAAATAGCCTTGCAGTTGCTCTGATTCCAAAACCTTGTCGTAAAAATTCGACACCACCTTGCGCACCTTCTGGAAGCCGCCACATCGTTCGAACACGCTTTGAGCCATTATCCCGCTCTTTTCTATAGAGGTTTGCGGCTTTGTTATCTCACGGCCTCTATTCCAAGACAAGGAGACCGACGGTCCACTTGATCGACCCGCAGCCCGATGGCGGCAAAAAAAAACGGGAGGCAGCCTTGTGAGCCACCCCCCAGAGTCAGCACAGGGTTCTTACCTGCGCCGGAGGAACGTCTTGGCCGGGCCTCGACCCGCCACCCATCAAGAGGGGCGGCGGGTCAAAGCAGGCCGCTAAATCGAGCGGGCGCCCTGACCGAACTCGGGGTAGGCCTCTTGACCCAGCTCCGACTTGTCCAGTCCGTCGACTTCTTGCTCTTCATCCGCCCGCAGTCCGATGGTCGCTTTCAGGATCAACCAGACCACCGAGGAGGCGATGAAGGTGTAGGCGCCGATCGCAGCGATACCGACGATCTGGGCCACGAAGTCGCCGTCGTCGAAGATGGCAACGGCAAGCGTGCCCCAGATGCCGGCGATCAGATGCACCGAAATGGCGCCGACCACGTCGTCGATCTTCAGCTTGTCGAAGAGCGGGACGAAGAGGACCACCAGGGCACCGCCGATGCCGCCGATCACGATCGCCAGCATGGAGTGCTGGATGTCCGGGTTGGCGGTGATTGCGACCAGGCCGCCGATGGCTCCGTTCAAGGCCATGGTCAGGTCGATTTTGCCGTAAAGCGCCTGGGTCATCAGAATGGCAACCACCACGCCGCCACAGGCCGCCAGGTTGGTGTTGGCGAAGACCAGGGACATGTTGGCGGCATTGGCGGCCGTGCCCAGCGCCAGCTCGGACCCGCCGTTGAAGCCGAACCAGCCGAGCCACAAGATGAAGGTGCCCAAGGTTGCGAGCGGCAGATTGGAACCCGGCATGGGGTGCATCTTGCCGTCGGCGGTGTACTTGCCCTTACGCGGGCCCAGGATCAGCGCGCCGGCAAGTGCCGCCCAACCGCCGACCGAGTGCACGATGGTGGAGCCGGCGAAGTCGGAGAAACCGCCACCGACCTCGTTCAGCCAGCCACCGCCCCAGGTCCAGGCCCCTTGGATCGGGTAGATGATGCCGGTCAGAACGATCACGAAGATCAGGAAGGGCCAGATCTTGATGCGCTCTGCCAGCGTGCCAGAGACGATGGAGGCCGCGGTGGCGACGAAGACCACCTGGAAGAACCAGTCGGACATGACCGAATAGCCGTTGCTGGTCACGGCCGCGATCATCTCCGGCGTCTTCTCCTCGGCGCCGATCAGCGCAATCTCGCTGCCGCCCATGTTGTAGAAGAGCGACAAGCTGCCGATCCAGCCGCCGTCGACGTTGGAATACATCAGGCTGTAGCCGATCAGGTAGTACATGATGCAGGCCAGCGAGAAGAGCGCGACGTTCTTCAAGCAGATGGTCGCGGTGTTTTTGGTCCGGACCAGGCCGGATTCCAGCATGGCGAAACCGGCGGCCATCCACATGACCAAGGCGCCGCACATGAGGAAAGAGAAGGTGTTCAGCACGAACTCCATCTCGGCCTTGTCGGCGAACTCCTGCGCCACGGCAGGCAGCGGCACGGCGAGCAGGCTCAGCGCGGCGGCCATAAACATAAGGTGTCTGGGCTTCATTGGGTTACTCTTGCTCCCACTTAAATGTGTGAATGCTGGCCTAAAGCGCCGAGCCATCGACTTCGCCGGTGCGAATGCGCATGGCGCTGGAGAGGTCGTAGGTGAAGATCTTGCCGTCGCCGATGCGTCCGGTGCCGGCGGCCTGACGGATGGCCTCGACCACCCTTTCGGCCAGGTCGGCACTGACCGCGATCTCGATCTTGGTCTTCGGCAGAAAGTTCACGGCATATTCGGCACCGCGGTAGATCTCGGTCTGGCCCTTCTGCCGGCCGTAACCCTTCACCTCCGACACCGTCATGCCTTCGATGCCCAATGCCGAGAGTGCTTCACGCACATCCTCCAGCTTGAAGGGCTTGATGACGGCCATAACCATTTTCATACTTCAGGATCCTTCCCTGTTCGACGTGAGGGAACTGCACGAGGCGCAGCCTTCAAGGGAGACAAAGCAAGAAGCGTGCCAACTGGTGAGTTCGGCAAAGGAGGGAAGCGGAATGCTGCGACGCAGCAATAGGAAGCTCACTGAATGAACAAAAAATAGGCACGGAATTTTCTTGTGCTCATAAAGCGGGCACCGCTGCCCTCCTGATGCGACACGGCATGGGCTTGCGCAAAGGGGCTTGCCGCCTGACCTTATGGTCATGACTGACTTTGACGCAGAGATCTGCATCGTCGGCGGCGGTCTCGTCGGCTTAAGCCTGGCGGCAGCGCTGGGGTCGGCCGGGCTGGATACCCTGCTGCTTGACGCCCGCCCGGTCGAGGAGGGCCTGAAACCCACCTTCGACGGCAGGGGGTCGGCCATCGCGCGCGGCAGCAGCCAGATCCTGGAGGCGCTGGGAGTCTGGCAGGGCTGTATCGAGGGGGCAGCACCCATCCTCGACATCCGCGTCTCGGACGGCCGTCCCGGAGAAGCGGCCTCCCCCTTCTTCCTGCATTACGCCTTGACCGATCTGGACGAGCAAGAGCGCGCGCCGGGTGCGGCACCGCAGCCGATGGGCCATATCGTCGAGAACCGCTTCATCCGCCATGCGCTGCTGCAGCGGCTGGCAAGCCTGCCAAGCGTCCGCATTCTGGCCCCGGCATTGGTGGAACGACAGGAGCAGGAGGCGACCCGTACGCGGCTCATTTTGCAGGACGGCCGCGAGATCCGCAGTTCTCTGGTCGTGGCTGCCGAGGGCCAACGCTCGAGCCTGCGCGAGGCGGCGGGGATCCAGGTGGCGCGCTGGACCTACGCACAGATCGGCGTGGTCACCACCTTGCGCCATGCGGAGCCGCACCTAGGCACCGCGCATGAGTGCTTCCTGCCGGACGGCCCCTTCGCCGTCCTGCCACTGAACGACAGCGACGAGGGGCACCATCGCTCCTCCCTGGTCTGGACCGCCAGGGCCGACGCCCGCGAGCAGATCATGGCGCTGGACGAGGCCGCTTTTGCCGAAGCCTGCCAGCGCCGCTTCGGCGACAGCCTGGGCGCTTTCGCGCAAGAGGGCGCGCGCTTCGCCTATCCCCTAAACCTGTTGCTGGCCGAGCGCTTTCACGCGCCGCGCCTGGCTCTCGTCGGCGAGAGCGCGCATGCCATGCATCCCATCGCCGGACAGGGGCTGAACCTGGGACTTCGCGATGTCGCAGCACTGGCCGAGGTTCTGGTCGACGCGCGACGGCTGGGCATGGATCCAGGCATGCCCGAGGTGCTGGAACGCTATACCCGCTGGCGCCGCTTCGACAGCGTGACCCTCTGCCTGGTCACCGACAGCTTGAACCGGCTCTTTTCCAACGACATCGGACCCTTGCGGCTGGCCCGCGACCTCGGTCTGGCGGCGGTCGATCGCGCCGGCCCCTTGAAACGCTTCTTCATGCAGCACGCCATGGGCGTTACCGGCAAGCTGCCACGTCTGACCCGCGGCGAGGCCCTCTAGGCGGCGACGGCGCAACCACAAGCGAGCGATAGAATGAAACTACCCAGCGAAATGACCGGCGTGCAGCTCACCGGCTACGGTGGCCTGGAGAAACTGGTCTACCGTCACGACCTGCCGCGTCCCGAACCGGCCGAGGCGGAGGTGCTGATTCAGATCAGCGCGGCCGGCATGAACAACACGGACATCAACTCACGCAGCGGCTGGTATGCCAAGAGCGTGGCCGAGGGCACCACCGAATCCGGCGGCAGCGAAGGCTTCGGCGTCGCCGAGGGCGGCATGGGCGATTGGACCGGGGATATCGGCTTTCCCCGCATCCAGGGCGCCGATGCCGTCGGCCGCATCGTCGCTGTCGGCCCTGGTGTGCCCGAGAGCAGGATCGGAGAGCAGGTAATCTGCAATCCCTACCTGGGCGTGGCCGACGATCCCGATTCGCTTGATCAGGCCGGTTTTCTGGGCGCCGAGCGCGACGGCGCCTTCGCCCAGTTCATGACCATGCCGGCGTCGAACGCGCATGCGCTGCCGCAGGACCTGGATGTTCCCGATACCGCACTCGCCACCCTGCCCTGCTCGGGCGGAACGGCGATGAACATGCTGTTGATGGCGGGCATCAAGGCCGGCGATGTGGTGCTGATCACCGGTGCCTCGGGCGGCGTCGGCAGCTTTCTGGTGCAGATCGCCAAGCACCTCGGCGCCAGGGTCGTGGCGCTCGCCGGCGCTGCCAAGCGTGATGCGGTCCTGGAGCTGGGCGCGGATGTCGCTATCGACCGCAGCGCCGAAGACTGGTCGGAGCAAGCCCGCGCAGCCAGCGGCAGCGGCGGCTTCACTCTGGTTGCCGACGTCGTCGGCGGCGCCGTCTTCGCCGAGCTGCTGGCGCTGCTGCGGCGCGGCGGGCGTTATGTGACTGCCGGCGCCATCGCCGGACCCGTGGTGCAACTGGATTTGCGGACGCTCTATCTGAAGAGTCTCTCTTTTTTCGGTTCGGCGGTGTTTCTCTCGGCCACCTTCCCGACCTTGCTTCGGGTCTTGGCCGAAGGCGGCCTCAAGCCGGCGGTCGCCGAGGTCTCGCCGCTGAGCGCCATCCGTGAAGCCCAGGAGCGCTTTTTGGAGAAGCGCCACGTCGGCAGCCTGGTGTTGATCCCGCCGCCGATAGAAGGCTAGTCGGCGAGTGGTCCGATCCGAACGCTTGGATCCCAAGCGTTCGGTGAATCGGCCCACTAACGTGTTGAGCTGGTGGGGCAACTTATCCAGAGGGATGGGAACCATCCCTCTGGGTTGCACCACTAGCGTCGCGCCAGGATCACCCCGCCGGTCACCAGCAGCGCTGCACCGATCAGGCTGACCAGGCTGGGCAGCTGTTGGAAGAACAGAAGCCCCAGGAGACCGGCGAAGATCAGGCGGCTGTACTCGACCGGCCCGATCAGCGAGATCGGCGCCAGCGCGCAGGCGCGAACATAGAAGTACTGGGCCAAGAGATTGAGCGGGCCGAGCAGCAGATAGGGAAAGAGCTGCCAGAAGGAAATCCAGGTCCAGACCCAGAGCGCCGGTCCCAAGAGCATCAGAGAAGCGATGATGTTGAGGTAGAGCAGCATCACCAAGGGACCGTCGCGTTGCGCCAGGACGCGAGTCACCAAAGCTTGCGAGGCAAACAGCAGGGCCACCAGCGCCGAAAGACCGAGGCCCGCCCAATAGAAGGGCTCGCTGCGATCGATCCCGCTGCCGCCACCAAAGGCGCCCTGACCAAAGGCGCCCTGACCGAAGGCGCCCTGACCAAAGACCACCGTCACCGCACCGACGAGCAGCAGCGCCGAGCCCAGCCAATGCCGCCGCAAGAGGCGCTCGCGCAAGAAGAGCACGCCGAAGGTGACCGCAATCAGGCCGTCCAGCATCTGCACCGCCGTCACGTCCAGAAGCGGCGCCCAGAGCGGCGCTTGCAGGGCCGCCGCCCCCGCGGCAACGGCCAGGAAGCCGCGCAGCAGATGCATCGGCCAGTGACGGCTCTTGCAGTCCATCAGCCGGTGGCGGGTGACTACAAAGAACGCCAAGACCAGCAACAAGCTGATGAAAAAGCGAAAGAACTGCAACTGCAGCACGGGAATCTGATCGCCCAGCAGCTTCTCCGAAGAGAAGATCACCGTGTAGATTGCGCTCTCGGCCAGAACGAAGAGGATGGCGACCAGCTCGCCGCGCCGCGTCGTGCCGGCCGATCCCGCCTCGTCTGCCATCTTGGCGTCAGGCAATCGTCGGGTCGTGGCGCACCAGGGTTGCGTTCTGCACGCTCTCGCCGGTAAGGCCGCGGATGAAGCCCCAATGCGAGGCCACCAGCGTGTGCGGCCAGTCCTCGCGCTGGGCCGCCTTCAGGCGGAAGCGATGACAGCGCTGCAGCAGCTGGCTGTCGGTCTCGTCGGGATAGGGCCACCAGACCTCTTCGAGGTCGCCGAAGTCCACCGTCGCAAAGCGCGCCTCCAGCTTGCTGCGCGGCGAACCGATATCGCAGACGAAGAAGGCCCGCTCCGAGACCAGGATGTCGATCTCGACCGGCAGATCCAGCGCCTCCGACAGGATCTCCGCGGTTTCCAAAGCCCGCCAATAGGGTGAAGACAGCAAGCGGGTAAACCTTGGCCCCTCGGCGCGCAGCTTCCTGGCGGCGGCAACGATCTGCTCGCGGCCTTCGTCGGTCAATTCCGGGTCGATGATGCCGGGATCGACCCTGGTCGCGGAGAAGTGCTTGTTGAACAGCGATTGTCCGTGACGGATGAGCAGCATGCAGCAGACCTCAAAACAACAATGGCTTCCAGCCTCTCCGACCAGGTTAGCATAGCGAAGCGTGAAGCCGCATGCCCCTCTCTCGTCCTTGCTCTTTGCCGGTCGGACGCCTATTTAGCGAGTACACGCAAAGGAAAATGACTCTGCTGGCCCGAAGGGTGTTAGGCTGCGTCATGCTTCCGAGGCGGACGCTGTTCCGCCACGCTGTCTTTAACCTCCAGATCTCGGCGCGAGAGCCGAACCATGGGGCACAGGCTTGCAGTACATCGATCTCATCCTCTTGGCCGTCATCGCTGGCTTCCTCGTCTTGCGCCTGCGCAGCCACCTTGGCCGTCGCACCGGACATCAGGAGCAGCTGGACCCCTTTGCCCAGCAGCGCCGCGAGCAGGCCGAGCGCGAGGCAGGCGAAGACCGCGTACTGCCCTTCCCGGAGCGCAAGGAGGAAGCGCAGGCAGACGAGGAGCGCTTGCCCGACATCGGGCGCGACGATGTGCCCAGCCACTCGGTGCCGGTCGGCAAGGGTATCGCCGACATCAAGGTCGCCGACCCCAGCTTCGACGAGAAAGAGTTCGCGTCCGGCGCCCGTATGGCGTTTGAGATGATTCTGACCAGCTATGCCAGCGGCGATCTCAAGACACTGCGCCCGCTGCTCGCCAATGAAGTCTTCGAAGAGTTCGCCGGCGCCATCCGCGAGCGCGAGGAGGCCGGCGAGGTCCTAGAGACCACGTTGGTCGGTGTCACCGAGGCGGAGATCGTGGAGGCAGAGCTGCAAGGCAAGACCGCCTTCGTGACCCTGCGCTTCCAGTCCGAACAGATCAACGTGCTGCGCGACGCCAATGGCAAGGCGATCGATGGCGGCGACAGCGACGTCGACCACATCATCGACCTCTGGACCTTCGCCCGCAACACCGGCAGCCGCGACCCCAACTGGACCCTGGTCGCCACCGACACGCCGGAGGACTAGAGCAGAGCCTCGCGATCAGGTGGACTCACCTGGTCGCGAGGCTCTGCTCTATATTTCAAAGCGCTAGACCAGCAGAGCGGGTCGCCTCGCCAGGCGACGAGCGCGTCTACCAGCGCACCATGCCGGCATCGGCGACCAGGCACTGGCCGGTGATCCACTCGGCCTCTTCCGAGGCGAGGAAGGCGACGGCCGGTACGATCAGTTTCGGCACGCCACGGCCCTTGACGGCCTGCAGCATCTCGACGAAATCGAAAGCCTCTTTGTGCGGGCTGTTCTGCGTTGCTTCGGTATCGATCAGACCGGGAGCAACGGCGTTCACCGTGATGGCATGCTGACCCAGCTCGGTCGCCAAGGCCCGGCTAAAGGTCAGAACCCCGCCCTTTGAGGCGACGTAGTGCGCCATGTTGGGGGTACCGGCGAAGAGCGAGTTGGAGGCGATGTTGACGATGCGCCCATAGCCGCCCTTGCGCATCAGGTCAGATCCCGCCCGACACATCAGGAAGAGACCATCGAGGTTGACCCGCAGAACGCGTCGCCATTCTTCGAACGTCAGCTCGTCCCAGGGCACGAAAGGCACGATCGCAGCGGCATTCACCTGCACGTCCAGCTTACCGCAACGCTCCTCGACGTTGCGGTGCAGCGCTGCTACCTGGTCCGGATCGCCGATGTCGCACGCAACTGCGAAGGCCCCGCCACCCAAGGCCTTGGCCGTCGCCTCTGCACCCTCGGCATTGATGTCGACGGCGACCAGCGTCGCCCCCTCTTGTGCCATGCGCTCTGCAATGGCGCGACCCAGCCCTTGCGCCGATCCGCTGACCATCACCACCCGATCCTTGAAACGCTGCATACTCTTGGTCTCCCTCATGATTCCTGATGCTTAGGATTTTGCCGCGGCAATGGTGGCCATGACCGCGGTCTGGCCTGCCGCCACGTCGAGATGCTTGCCGCAGGACGCCATGGCGCCAGCCAGCGCAGTCACGGCGACGCTGGCGTAGATTGGCTGGGCGACCGGACCCATGTGGCCGACGCGGATGAGCTTGCCCTTGGTCTCGGCGACACCGCTGGAGAAGATCACGCCGAAGAGCTTGCGCGCAGCTGCCAGCAGCTTGGTGTCGTCGATGCCGTCCGGCAGTGCGACCGCCGTGCAGGTCGGTGCTGCGATCACCTCGCGCGCTGCCCAAAGATTGAGCCCCATGGCGTGCAGGCCGGCGCGAAAGGCCCGCGCGGTGAGCGCATGGCGTGCCCAGACCTCTTCCGGTCCCTCTTCCAGATAGAGAGCAATGGCGGCATCCAGGCCGTTCATCGCCGCAACCGAGGGCGTGAAGGGAAAGATCTCGCCGCGACGCCAGGCATTCTTCCAGTCCAGCAAGCTCAAGACCGAGGCTCTGGGGGCGTTGGGATTGGCCTCCATATGCGCCCAGGCACGCTCGCTGACGGTCAGCACGGACAGACTGGGCGGACCGCCCAGGCACTTGCCCGGACCGGTGATGAAGATATCGGCCTCGCAGTCGCCGGGGTGAATGTCCATACCGGCGAAGGAAGACACAGCATCGACGATCAGCAAGGCGTCGTGCGCACGCACGATGCGGCCGATCTCGGCGACAGGATTGAGGGTGCCGGAGGGCGTGTCGTGATGCACGACGGAGACCACCTTGATCTCCGGTCGCGCTGCCAATTCCGCCTCGACTGCAACCGGATCGATGGCCTCGTTGTATGGCACCTCGATCTCGACCACCTGCTTGGCATGGCGGGCGGCCCAATAGCCGAAGCCTTTGCCATAGACACCGGATGCCAGGTTCAAGACCACATCGTCGGGCCCGATCAGAGAGGCCGCCGAGGCCTCGATCGCCGGTGCCGGCTCGCACTGCAGGATGAGCGCCGGTTGATCGACCCGCAAGGCCGCGGCACAGCGCTTGGAGATCAGTTCGAAGGCTTCCTGGAAAAAGGGGTCGTAGTCGTAATGCACCGTGCTGCTCATGCCCTGCAGGACGCGGGGATAGCAGGCCACGGGTCCGGCCGAGAGGGTGATGACGGGCTCTCTCTCGCTCGCGGTTAGCTGGGCAGGCATGGATTGTCTCTCCTTCGAGGCTGCGCATTCGGCAGCAAGTCTGCCACACTTGAGCGATGAACCAAGCAGACTTCCTGATCGTCGGTGCCGGCAGTGCCGGCTGTGTCCTGGCCGCGCGTCTGAGCGAAGACCCCAGCTGCCGCGTCATCCTCCTGGAGGCCGGCGGCCCCGCCAGCGACCCCGATATCGCAGAGCCTCTGGCCTGGACCCGGCTGCAGGGCCGGCCGATCGACTGGAACTTCACATCCGTGCCGCAGGCCCATGCCGGCGGCCGGCGCCACGCCTGGGCGCGCGGCAAGGTCCTGGGCGGCTCCAGCGCGATCAATGCCATGGCCCATGTGCGCGGCCATCCGGAGGACTTCGACCGCTGGGGGCTGACCGGCTGGGGTTTCGCCGACCTCTTGCCCTACTTCAAGAAGCTGGAGGACTGGCACGGCGGAGCGGATGCCTGGCATGGCAGCGGCGGGCCGGTCGCGGTGACCCAGCCCGGCGCACCGCACGCCATCACCCAAGCCTTTCGCGCCGCCGCCGAGGCCGAGGGGGTGCCGGCGATCGCCGATCACAACGGGCCGGATATGATCGGCCACACCTTGAACAGCCTGAACATCTTGGACGGCAAGCGCCAGACCGCCGCCGATGCCTATCTGACGCCCGCGGTGCTGGCCCGCCCGAACCTCAGCCTGCAGCTGGCTACGCAGGTGGCCGGCCTGACGATCGAGGCCGGGCGCTGTTGCGGCCTCACCTGCCTGGACGGACGCCGCTTCACGGCCGACAGCGCCGTCATCCTGGCCGCCGGCGCGCTGGCCTCCCCGCAGCTGCTCTCGCTCTCCGGCATCGGCCCGGCCGACGCCCTTCGGACGCTTGGAATTCCGATCGTGCAGGATCTGCCGGGGGTCGGTGCCAACCTGCACGACCACCTGCTGTCCGGCAGCAACCTCTATAAAGCCAGCCGACCGCTGGCGCCGTCCAAGGCGCAGCATTCGGAATCGCTGCTCTATCTGGACGCCGGCGAGCCGGGTTCGGCACCCGACCTGGTGCTTGCCTGCGTCATCGCGCCGGTGACCACGGAAGTCTTCGAGGCGCCGGCCTACGGCACCGCCTTTAGCATCATGTTCGGCTTCACCCGTCCGCGCAGCCGCGGCCGGCTCACTCTCGCCAGTGCCGATCCGACGGCAGCCCCCTTGATGGATCCCAACTATCTGGCCGAAGAGGCTGATAGGAGACTCTATCTGGCGGCGCTGGAACGGGCGCAGGAGATCGGTCACGCCAAAGCCTTGGCGGATTGGCGCGAGGCAGAGCTGCTGCCGGGGCCGACTTGCCTCACCAAGCGCCAGCGCCTGGACTTTCTGGGCAAGGCTGCGCACACGCACCATCACCCGGTCGGCACCTGCCGCATGGGCCTGGACGAGGGCGCCGTGGTCTCGCCGGAGACCCTGGCCGTTCATGGCATTCAAGGCCTGCATGTCATCGACGGCTCGGTGCTGCCGGAGATCACCAGCGGACCCTGCAATGTCGCCATCCTGGCGATTGCCGAGCGCGCCAGCGACCTGCTGGGCGGCCAAGCCACACTGGTGCCGGAGGATCCCCCAAACAGAAAACAGCCGGTCACGTGACCAGACGCCCCTTGCCGACCCGCGGGCGGGTGCGACCGCCGTCGCTGGCGGCCATGACCAGAAGAATCTCCCTTGGCCGCGGTGCGTCGCCGACGAAGAGCGTCATGCCGTCCAGTTCGTTGAAGGCCCAGATCTCGTCCTTGTGCGCCAGGGGAACGTCGATGCTGGTGCCGGCCGGGGCGACCTTGGAGAAGGCCGGGATGATGTTCTCGCCGCCGCCGACGGCTGCGCGCATCGGCTTACCCAGCTTGGGATGCAGCATGGCCGCAGCGTGCTCCAGATCGCCCTCGACGCCGATGATGGCGGCTTTGCCATAGGCCTTGGCCGGTCCGGTCAGCTGGGCCACGACCTCTGGCATATAGCGCTCGCCCAGCGCCATGCTGACGTCGAAGAGCTCCGAGAGGTCTTCGACGAAGCGGCCGGCGAAAGGGTTGTCGATCACGATCAGCGCTGCGGCGCGTACCACCGGCGTCTCGGCCGCCCCTCCGGCTTCGCTGAAGACCGTCTCTTTGATGATTTGCACCTTGCGCGGGGTCATGTCTCTCGGCTCTCCTAGGCTCTGGTTTGAAGGAAGACAGTCTTGCGTAACCCTTGGTCACTCGCAGCAGCCTTGCTGCTCCTCTTCTCGACATCGGCTGCGGCCAGCGAGGAGACCGTCGCCGTCAGCTTGACGAACAACGGCCCGGAAGCCCTGCGCTGCCAGTGGCAGCTGGCCCACTGGATGACCGCCGAGGCCTTGGCGCTGCCGCCGGGTGGCCAGGAGCGCCTGACCGTCTGGCGCGAGGACAGCGGGGCACTCTTCCTGCGCCAGGGCGACGAGCCGCGCCCCTTCCACATCGAAGGACTGCTTTGCGGCCCGGAGCAAGGCTTCGGCGACCAGCCGCGGCAGGTCGACCTCTCGGCCTTGAGGCGCGACCTGGCAGATGGCCTGGCCGTCACCTGCAGCGCCGCGGCGCAGACCGAATGCCAGGCGATCCCGCTGCCCTGAGCCTCCCCGTCAACCCCACTCACGCCTTCGCCCTCCTCCGCCAGGGATAACGAACCAAAGGCTAGCAGGCGCCGGAACAGCTGACAATCTGCGGGCCGTATCGCGAACCAATCGGAAGAATTGGTTCTTTCTTACCACCCTCCAAGCTGATAGCCACGACGACAAAGCCTTGTTAGAACGAGGTTCTATTGACCGCCTGCCCATGCCAGGATGCGTGCTCTGACGTCATATCAGGGGAAATCAGTTCGAGAGGTGCGAACCTTTGTGATCCATAAGGCGAGAGTAGGCACGCCATGAGCACTGCCTTGGACAGTCTCGCCCGGCGGCTCGACCGCGTGGCTGCAGGCCTGCTGGGGCTCTTGCTCTTGGCGCTGGTGGCGTTGAACGTGGTGAATGCGGCTGGACGCTACCTCTTCGGGCGCAGCCTGCCGGGCGCCGACGAGATCCTGCTCTACGGCATGATCTGGCTGGTCTTTCTGGGTATGATCCAGGTGACGGCCAAGCGGCGCCACCTGCAGCTGGACCTGCTGGAACGCTGGCTGCCAGGACGCGGCAAGCTGCTGCAACGGCTGCTGGTCGATCTGCTGATTGCCATTCTCTGCGGCTATCTAGCCAGCCAGTCCATGCTTGTCGTGGAGCGCCTGGGCAGCATCGGCCAGACCTCCATGGCGGCCGGCCTGCCGATGGCCTGGGTGCACGGTGGGCTGCTGGTCGGCCTTGGCGCCACTGCCTTCACCGCCGGGCTGCAAGCAATCCTGGGCGTCCTGCGGCTGCTGCGAGGGCTGTCGCCATGATCTGGCTGCTGCTCCTCCTGCCGCTGGCGCTCTTCCTGCTGGGCGTGCCGATCTTCGCGCTGCTGCTGACCGCGGCCAGCCTGACCCTGCTTGTCGCCCTGCCGATGCCGCCGATCGCCTTGCATCAGGTGCTCTTCGGCGGCATCGACAAGTATGCCCTGCTGGCCGTCCCCTTCTTCGTCTTCGCCGGCGAACTGATGAATCGCGGCGGCATCGCCGAACGCTTGGTCGACTGGGTGCTGACCCTGACCGGGCGGCTGCCGGGCAGCCTGGGCATCGCCACGGTCGGCACCTCGACCTTGATGGGCGCGGTCTCCGGCTCCAGCCCGGCGACGGTGGCCGCGGTCGGACGCAGCCTCTATCCCAGCCTGCTGGAGCGCGGCTATTCGCAACGCTTCTCCCTCGGGCTCATCGCCTCGTCGGGCTCGATCGCCATCGTCGTACCGCCCTCGATCGCGATGATCCTCTATGGCGCCAGCGCCGAGCAATCGATCCCCAAGCTCTTCCAGGCGGGCCTGCTGCCGGGCCTGCTGATCGCCTTGTTGATGGCGCTCTATATCCTGGTCTGGGCCAGGGGCCGGGCGCTGGGCGACCGCGGCAGCTTCAGCCTGCAGGCCTTCCTGCTTGCCAGCCGCCGCGCCTGGGCCGCGCTGCTGATGCCGGTCGTGGTGCTGGCCGGCATCTATCTGGGGTGGTTCTCGCCGACCGAGGCCGGCGGGGTCGCCTGCCTCTATGCCATCCTGGTGGCCAGCCTGCTCTATCGCAGCCTCTCCTGGCGGCAGATCCTGGATGCTGCCGGCGAAGCCGCCCTGCTGACTGCCCAGATCCTGGTGATCGTCGCGGCTGCCGGCGTCTTTTCCTGGATTTTGACGGTGCGCGGCATCCCGCAAAGCCTGGTCCAGGCCATCGTCGCCATGGAGCTCTCGCCGCCCCTGTTCCTGCTGTTCGTGAACCTGCTGCTGCTGGCCATCGGCTGTCTGCTGGACCCGACCTCGGCCATCCTGGTGCTGACGCCGCTGCTGCTGCCGCTGGTCCTGCATCTGGGCATCGACCCGATCCACTTCGGCATCATCATGACGGTGAACCTCTCGATCGGCATGTTCACCCCGCCCTTCGGGCTCAATCTCTTCGTGGCGCAGTCGGTGCTCTCGCCCGACCTTGCCGCCATCTATCGCGGCATCCTGCCGTTCTTGGCCATTCAACTGGTCGCCCTGGCCGCGGTAACCTACCTGCCGGCCCTGTCCCTGGTGCTGTTATGAAGCAAGAGGAGTTTGCCTGATGTCTATCTCCCCCAAAGCCCTCCGACCGGCCGCGCTGGCGCTGGTCGCCGGCCTCGCCCTGGCCGCGCCTAGCGCCGTCCAAGCCGAAGCCGTGATGAAGCTGGCGAGCGCCACCATCAACGACGTACAGCACGAGTGGCAGAAGCGCTTTGCCGAAGAGTTGAACCAGCGCGTCGGCGATGCGGTCAAGGTCGAGATCTATCCGGCAAGCCAGCTGGGCACCATTCCGCGGATGCTGGAAGGCGTGCTGTTCGGCACCATCGAAGGCTTCATCACGCCCACCTCCTTCCTGGTCGGCACCGAGCCCAAGTTCGAGATCTTCGACGTCCCCGCCCTCTTCGCCTCGCCGCAACAGGTCGGCGGCGTGCTGAACGATCCCGACTATCGCAAGCACCTGGAGACCATGGGCCTGGAGAAGGGCTTTCGGGTGATCGGCGCGATCTACAACAGCCCGATCCTGCTGCTCTCGACCAAGCCGGTGACGGATCTGGCCGGCTTCGAGGGCTTGAAGGTGCGCACCTTTGCCAGCCCCTTGCAGATGCAGCCGCTGGCATCGATCGGCGCCAGCCCGCTGCCGCTGCCCTTGAGCGAAGTGGTCCCGGCCCTGCAGTCCGGCAACATCGATGCCATGCTGGCCGGCATGCCGATCCTGGTCGCCTTCAAGTTCTATGACGTCGCCAAGTACGTGACCGACCTGCGCCTCTCGGTCGTGGTCTCGGTCAATGTGGTAAGCGAGACCTGGTTCCAGCAGCAAAGCCCCGAGGTGCAAGACGCAATCCGCGAAGCCGGTTGGGCCGCTGCCGAATCCGTCCTGCCCTTCGGCATCGAGAACGTCGCCCGCACCGACAAGGTCTGGGTCGAGAAGGGCGGGGAGATCATCCAGCTACCGGCCGACCAGCACGGCGAGATGCTGGAAGACTTCCGCGCCATCGGCATCGAGATCATCAAGGAAAAGCCGGCCGTCGCCGCCGAGCTGGACCTGCTGGAAGAGGTGATCCAGGCCACACCGACGAACTAACGCCAGCCCGCCGCACCCTCTACCCCACGAAAGTTGCTTTCGTGGGGTAGAGGGACTCCGGCGCTCAGCTCGGCGTGACCAGCTTCAGGCCGATGATGCCGGCGGCGATGAGCGCGATGCAGAAGAGTCGCATCGGTGCCATCGATTCCTGGAACAGCATGATGCCCAGAATTGCCGTGCCGACCGTCCCGATGCCGGTCCAGATCGCATAGGCGGTCCCCAAGGGCAGGGTCTTCAAGGCCAGCCCCAACAGCCCCAGGCTCAGCAGCATGCAGACGCCGGTCGCGAGGCTAGGCCAGAATCGGGTGAAACCCTCGGTGTATTTGAGACCGGCGGCCCAACCGATTTCCAACAAGCCGGCAAAAGCCAGGTAGATCCACGCCATATGCGTTCACCTTTCCCTATGTGAATGCGATTGGGTCCCAGTTTGACTGACTGGCGGCTGCGGCCGACAGCGGCGGAAAGCCTGCCTTGGTGCTCCCAGGTATGCTATAGCAGGATGATGTCAAATCGACCTGATTTGGCATCTGAGTCCTGCTATACAGGTCTGAAACATAGAGCAGATTCACGCGAACAGATGAGTCCATCTGCTCTAGACGGCTGACGTCGCACCCCTGTCGGACCAGCAAACCAGATTAGAAGGAGCCTCCCCTTGTCCATGCAAGAGCTGCACGCCCGGATCGAGGGCAAGCGCGAGGATCTGGTAGGCCTGACCCAGGACCTGATCCGGATACCGACGGTCAATCCGCCGGGCGATGCCTATGTGCCCTGCGCCGAGTTTATCGGCGAACGCTTGCGCAAGCGCGGCTTCGAGGTGCTCTACATTCGCGGCGAGGGGACACCCGGCGACAGCGCCGCCTATCCGCGCACCAACGTGATCGCCCGGATCGAGGGCAAGCGCCCGGGGCCTTGCGTGCATTTCAACAGCCACATCGACGTGGTCGCGACCGGCGAGGGCTGGACCCAGGATCCCTTTGCCGGGACGGTGAAGGACGGCAAGGTCTATGGCCGCGGCGCCTGCGATATGAAGGGCGGGCTTGCGGCCTCGATCATCGCGCTGGAAGCATTGTTGGAGATGGGCTTCGACTGGCCCGGCGCGCTGGAGATCTCCGGCACGGTGGACGAGGAGACCGGCGGCTATGGCGGTGTCGCCTATCTGGCCAAGCAAGGCTACTTCTCGAAGCCGCGGGTCGATCAGGTGATCATCCCCGAGCCGCTGAATCCCGACCGCATCTGCCTGGGCCACCGCGGCGTCTGGTGGGCCGAGATCGAGACCTTCGGGCATATCGCGCACGGCTCTATGCCCTTCCTGGGCGACTGTGCCGTGCGCCACATGGGTGCGGTGATGGAGCGCTTCGAGCGCGACCTCTACCCGGCACTGGCGAACAAGCGCACCAGCATGCCGGTGGTGCCGGAGGGTGCCAAGCAGTCGACGATGAACATCAACTCGATTCACGGCGGCCTGGGCGACAGCTTCGAGGGCCTGCCGTCTGCGCTGGTTCCGGACAGCTGCCGCATGGTGATCGACCGCCGCTACCTGATCGAAGAGAGCTACGACGAGGTGAAGGGCGAGGTGGTCGAGATCCTTGAGGGCCTGAAGCGCGAGCGGCCCAAGTTCGACTACGCCCTGAAGGAACTCTGGACCGTCGGTCCGACCATGACGGAGCGCAATGCGCCGGTGGTCCAGGCCGTTGCAGCCGCGATCGAGGGGGTCCTTGGAAAGCCGGCCGACTATGTGGTCTCGCCCGGCACCTACGATCAAAAGCATGTGGCACGCATCGGCCATCTGCACGACTGCATCGCCTATGGCCCCGGCATCCTGGACCTGGCCCATCAGCCGGACGAGTTCGTCGGCATCGACGACATGGTGGCCTCTGCCAAGGTCATGGCAGCCGCCGCGATCACCCTGCTGGGCGTGGACGTGCGTTCGTGAGAGCAGAAGCGATGGCGCTGACCCTGCTGCTGGCTTTGGCGGCCTGCGGCGGCGGTTCGAAGGAGGCACGCCAGGAGAGCAAGCAGCCCAAACCTGTGCCGGCCGCCTGCAGTCAGGTCGCTCTCGCCCCGCCGCCCCTCGATCCCGGCCCTCTGGCCGTGGATATCTACGCAGCGAACGCCAACGACGCTTTGAGTGCACAGGAGCGACGGCTCTACGCGCTGATCATGCAGCACCGCGAGACCCTCGGCCTCTCGCGTATCCCCTTGTCTCATAGCCTGACTTTGGTGGCAGGGCGCCATGCCGAGGACACGGCCAAGAACATCATTCCTGCCGGTGGGCCTGCGCCCGGTACCAACCTGCACAGCTGGAGCGACGTGCCCTATTACGGCGACCATCGGAACGTGCGCTTCATGTGGCAGGCTCCGCAACGGCTGGGTACGGCCTATTGCGGCAAGGGTTACGAGATCTCGGGCGTCGGCTACCCGACGGCGGAGCAGGCGCTCGCGGGCTGGCTTTCCTCCGACGGGCATCGCTCGGTCATCGAGAACCGCGGGATCTGGGCGGAGAAGGACTGGCAGGCCATCGGCGTCGGCATCGCCTATCCAGCGAGCGGCAGCTACCGCAGCGTCTATCACGTCTGGTTCGGGGCCGAGCCCGATCCGGCCGGGCCTCCACGCTGAGACGAAATCCGCAGTTGTTTCGCGTGCCTTAGACGATGCGGCAGGTATGAGGGCTCATTGCATCTGTTTTGGCGTTCAGACGCCACGCGAGCCTTTTCCTCGCTGCGCTGCGGGCGCGCGGTCGCGCTTGCCAAACTGCAATGATTTCCACTCACCGAGTTCCACTCACCGCAGCTTGGTACTATTCCGGCAGGTAGCGCTCCGACCAGGAGGTGCCGGCAGCACCGCTGGCGATCATCGCCTCGATCTTCGCGCTCGTGAAGCCGAGGCTCTGCAAGACAGCTCGGGTATCGGCGCCGTACTTCGGCATGGGACCGGGAATGACGACCGGGGCCTGGTCGCGCGTCTCCATCAGCGAGCCCAAAGGCACCAGCGCCGTCTACCGGTCGTTCGCCTGAGTGAGATCGAGTTTCAAAACGGCCTTACCGCGCGACAGCATGGCGCTGGCCGGCGTCTTCAGGCGCGGCCCGTTCGGCGGTTCGACGCAGATCACCTCCGCGCCCATATCGCCCATGACGCCCCTATCCTGGTACGATTTCCAGGCTAGTCAGCAGCCGACTTGCCTTGCCCTTCTTTTTCCGCACGACGTGCCTTGTGATAGCGCTTCTTGATCTCCTTCAGATCTACAGTCGGTTCCGGCAATTGCGGATCCATGTCCTCCATGGCCTCGCGCAGGATGCGTGCGATGATGACGTTTCGGGCCCACTTGTTGTTCGCCGGAATGACGAACCAAGGCGCCGTTTCGGTGGAACAGCGGGTCAGCGCGTCCTCGAAGGCCAGGGTGTATTGGTCCCAGTACAGCCGCTCTGCATAGTCGGCATCGCTGATCTTCCAGTGTCGCGAGGGGTCCTTCAGGCGACGCTCGAAGCGCCGGAGTTGCTCTTCCTTGCTGATGTGCAGGAAGAACTTCAGGGTCTTGGTGCCGCGATCGGCGAGCATCCGCTCGAAGCAGTTGATCAGGCTGTAGCGTCCGCGCCAGGTTTCTTCCGGGACCAGTTCCCGCACGCGAACGATCAAGACGTCCTCATAGTGCGAGCGGTTGAAAACGGTGATCTGGCCGCGTTCCGGGGCCCACATGTGCACCCGCCAGAGGAAGTCATGGTCCAGTTCGTGGCCGGTCGGCTCTTTGAAGGACTGGACGCGGCAGCCTTGCGGATTAATGCCGGAGAAGATGTGGCGAATGGTGCCGTCCTTGCCGGAGGCATCGGCCCCTTGCAGGCACGCCAGAAGGGCGCGCTTGCCTTCGGCATAGAGCCGATACTGCAGCGCGGCCAGCCGCGCCTTCTCTTCGGCCAGCAGCTTTTTGGATTGGGATTTCCCGAGGTCCAGGGTGTCGTCCGGGTCGTGATCGCCCAGCGACAGGACTGAGCCTTCAGGAACCTTGAAGCGATCGAAGTAGCGCATGAGCCTCCCTCTCTTAGGAGGAAGGCTCCGGCAAGACCGTCTTAGTTGTCAAGGAAGCTGCGCAGTTTCCGGCTCCGGCTGGGGTGCTTCAGCTTGCGCAGTGCCTTGGCTTCGATCTGGCGAATACGCTCGCGGGTGACGTTGAACTGCTGACCGACCTCTTCCAGGGTGTGGTCGGTGTTCATGCCGATGCCGAAACGCATGCGCAGCACGCGCTCTTCGCGCGCCGTCAGGGTCGCCAGCACCCGCGTCGTGGTCTCGCGCAGATTGGACTGAATGGCGGCATCCAGCGGCAGCACCGCATTCTTGTCCTCGATGAAGTCGCCGAGGTGGGAATCCTCCTCGTCGCCGATCGGGGTCTCCAGACTGATCGGCTCCTTGGCGATCTTCAGGACCTTGCGGACCTTCTCCAGCGGCATCACCAGGCGCTCGGCCAGCTCTTCCGGCGTCGGCTCGCGGCCGATCCCGTGCAGCATCTGCCGGCTGGTGCGTACCAGCTTGTTGATCGTCTCGATCATGTGCACCGGGATGCGGATGGTGCGTGCCTGGTCGGCGATCGAGCGGGTGATCGCCTGGCGGATCCACCAGGTGGCATAGGTCGAGAACTTGTAGCCGCGGCGGTACTCGAACTTATCCACCGCCTTCATCAAGCCGATGTTGCCCTCCTGGATCAGATCCAGGAACTGCAGTCCGCGGTTGGTGTACTTCTTGGCGATGGAGATCACCAGGCGCAGGTTGGCCTCGACCATCTCGGTCTTGGCCCGGCTGGCCTCGCGTTCGCCGCTCTTCACCGTGTTGGTGATGCGGCGGAATTCGCCGATCGGCAGGCCGACCTGCTCGGAAACGCCTTGGATCTCTTCGCGAACCCGCAAGACCTCGTCGGGATGGCGCTCGGCCAAGCGCTTCCAGCCGCGCCCGGGCAGGTCGCGCACGCTACCCAGCCAGTTCGGGTCCAACTCCGAGCCCTGGTAGTACTTGAGGAAAACCGCGCGCGGCACGCCGCAGCTCTCCGACAGACGCATCAGGCGCCCCTCGAGCACCATCAAGGTCTTGGAGAAGCTGTAGAGCTGCTCCAGCAGCGCATCGATACGGCCGTTGTTGAAGCGGACCGACTTCATATGCTGCACCATCTCCTGGCGCAGTGCGTCATAGCGATCTTCGGTCTCGGGGTCGAGTTCCTCGCCACCGGTCAGCGCTGCCAGGCGATCTTCTTGAACGGCCATGAGGTCGCGGTAGCATACGGCAATCGCCTCCAGCCGCTCCAGCACCTGCGGCAGCAGCTGCTGTTCCATCGCGGAGAGAGACAGCGCGTTGTCCTCGTCGTCACTGTCGTCGCTCGATTCCTCGCTGCCCCCCGCCTTCTGACCCTCTTGGCTGGCCTCACCGGACGTCTTGCTGGAGCCCTCGGTGGATTGCCCATTGGCAGCAGCCCCGTTGGCCGCGGCTTTGGCCGCCCCGTTGGCGGACCCATTGACGGCACCGTTCTGGCCAGGCGTCGCGCCCTCGCCATCGGCAGTTTCGCCTTGCGCGCCGTTCGCTTCGGCCTTGTTCGCGCTGTCGTCGCCGTCGGGACCGGCACCGTAAGTCGCGTCGAGATCGATGATGTCGCGCAGCAGGATTTCCTGGTCGATGAGCGCCTGGCGCCAGTGCAGCAGAGCATGGATCGTCAGCGGGCTCTCGCAGAGGCCGGAGATCATCTTCTCACGGCCGGCTTCGATGCGCTTGGCGATGGCGATCTCGCCCTCACGCGACAGCAGCTCGACCGAGCCCATCTCGCGCAGGTACATGCGCACCGGATCGTCGGTACGGCCAACCTCTTCGTCGCTAACGTTGCCGGACGCGTTGCTGCTCTCTTCCTCTTCTTCGGCGGCAGCATTCTTCTTGCTGGCGTCGTCTTCCTCTTGCTCTTCGCCTTCGACGACGGTCACACCCATCTCCGACAGCATGGCAAGCGTGTCTTCGATCTGCTCAGCCGAGACCTGCTCTTGCGGCAGCGCCTGGTTGATTTCATCCAAGGAGACGTAGCCACGCTCCTTTGCCTTGGCGACCATCTTCTTGACCGCCGCCATGGTGGCGTCGATCAGGGCGCCGTCCATAGCCTCTTCGCTGTTGGTGGTCTGCGCTTCGCCTTGTTTGCTCGCCATCGCGTCCTCACAACCGCTTGTTTTCAAAGCAGGTTCCGGCGAAACTCTTCGCCCCACCTGCATAGCCCCGTGGCCTATATTGGGATCCCTACCGTATTGGGACCCCTACTGGTCGATCCCGCCTCCGCTAATCTGCGGTTCTAGGATCAGCGCTCAAGTCTCACGCTTCAAAAAAATTCCACTGTTACCCAATCACCACTTAGGGCATTGCCAATGCCAAGAGCCGCCGTTCGGCGGCTTCATAGTCTCGCTTTGCTGCCTCCAAGCTTGCCAGGGTCTCCTCATTGAGATCCTCTGCAACCTCTGTCTCTGCTTCGCGAACGGCCACTGCTGCGCGTTCTCGGGCAAAGTCGGCAAGCACCGTCTCCAGCATGCGCCCGACCTGGTTCTCATCCGCCCCAGGGCGGGCCGCAGCACAGAGCGCATAGACAGCGGATGACAGAACTTGATCGAGCAACGCAGCATAGCCCAGGCTGCTCAACTGGCGACGCAAGGCCTCGCTGTCAAGCTCTGGTGCGGAGGCGAGGCAATCTATGACGCTTGCTTTGAATCGTTCTAGTTCCAAGACCTGAAATTCGAGGGTCGCGAGTTCTTCCAGATGCAGGCTTGCACGACCTGGATGATTCAAGACGACTGCCAAGCATTCGCGTTCTCGGCGTTGTCGCTGCCCTTCCAGCCCGGGCTTGGTACGATTTGGCGCGGACTCGTCGCGCTTGTCCTTCCAGCGGCGCGGACCGGAAGCGACAGGGCGCTGCGGGCGACGGGCCGCGTAATAGCGATCCATTAGGAAGGCACGATAGCTCTCCTGCACGCTGGCATTGCCGATCCCACTGGCCAACCCCAGAAGCTTGGCCTTAAGCGCGGCCCAGCGTTCCGGTGTGCTCGGCGGGATCGGCCCCAGGGCCTCCCGCCACACCAGTTCCGCCAGGGGCAGGCTCGCATCCAGACGCGCGTTCAAGGCATCGGGCCCACCGCTGCGCAAGAGGCTGTCGGGATCTTCCCCCTCCGGCAGGAAGGCGATGTCCAAGGACTTGCCCGGTTCCAGCAGCGGCAGCGCACGCTCGATCAGTCGGCTGGCCGCGCGGCGTCCTGCTTCATCGCCATCGAGACAGAGCAAGGGCTCGTCGACCAGGCGCCAGGCCAGCGCCAGCTGGGTCTCGGTCATGGCCGTGCCAAGCGGCGCCACGGCCGCCTCGAAGCCGGCCTGGGCGAGCGCGATGACGTCCATGTAGCCCTCGACCATCACCAGACGCTGCTTGGCGTTGCGAAGCGCCTCCTGCGCCGGCTTCAGATTGTACAGCAGTTCGCCCTTGTGAAACAGCGATCCGTCCGGGGAGTTCAGGTACTTCGGCCCGCCCTCGCCCATGCGACGACCACCGAAAGCAACGATGCGCCCGCGCCGGTCGGCGATTGGAAAGACGATGCGCCCGAAGAAGTACTCGCGCAGGCGCCCGCCGTCCTCGTCCTGCTTGGCGAGCCCGGCCTCGACCAGTTGCTGCGGCTTGATCCCCTCGCCCTGCAGGGCGTCGACCAGAAAGCCGCGCCGATCCGGTGCAAAGCCCAGTCGGAACCGCTCTACGGTCCGCTGCGACAGGCCGCGTCGCTGGAGGTAGGCGCGCGCGTCCGCTCCATCGGCGGTCTTGAGCGCCTTTTCGAAGACCTGGCAGGCGGCTTCCACCACCTCCTGCAGGCTCGCTTGCCGCACCGCTGCCGCCCTGGCTTCGGGCGTGGGCTTGGGCACCTCCATACCGGCCTCGCCGGCCAAGCGCTCGACCGCGTCCTGAAAGCTAAGGCCTTCCGTCTGCATCACGAAGGAAAAGGCATCGCCATGCGCACCGCAACCGAAGCAGTGATAGAAGCCCTTCGCCTCGTTGACCGTGAAGGAGGGGGTCTTCTCGTTATGGAAGGGACAGAGGCCCGAGTGCTCCCGCCCCTTTCGCTGCAAGCGCACGCGCCGGCCGATCAGGGCTGCCAGCCCGACTCGGGCGCGAAGCTCGTCTAGGAAGCCCTGCGGCAGGGACATGCGCGCCCTCTCAACTCCTGGCTCAAGCGCCCGCGGCGCCGTCTCTTGCCAAACAGGATAGCGCAAAGGACGTGTCAGAGCACCCGGTCAGACCCACAATGATCAGTCGCGAAAGGCCGATGCCGAGGGGTCAGGCAAGCCGCTTTTTGACCATTCCGCTGGCTTTGGCGAAGTCCATCTTGCCGGGAAAGCGCTCTTTCAAGGTGGCCATGACGCGGCCCATGTCCTTGATCGAGTCGGCCTTGAGCTCCTGCATGGCGGCCTCGACGGCGGCTGCAGTCTCTTCCTCGTCCATCATCTGCGGCAGAAAACGAGAGATCACATCGATCTCTTCCTGCTCCTGCTGCACCAGATCGTCGCGCTTGCCCTTCTCGTAGGCAGCGATCGATTCACGGCGCTGCTTCACCATTTTCTGCAGCATCTCGAGGATGGCATCGTCGCCGGGTCCCTCGCCATCGCCCCGTCCGCGGGCGGCGATGTCCCGATCCTTCAAGGCGGCCATGATCAACCGAATCGTCGCGACACCCCGTTTATCCTGGCCCTTCATGGCCTCCTTCAAGGCATCGTTCAAACGACTACGCAGCATAGTTCACTCCCGAAACACGACTGTTCTGCCCGCTTACGGCATGCGCCCAGGCGAGCGGCGCGCACCCTAGCGTGCCCGATTGCATTGCGCACCCCTCTTCCTTCGATCGTTCCTCTGCGTCTCGCTCCGGGCATCCATGCCTTTGCCATCGATGACTTGCGAGATGCGGGGCGAACGCCTAAGAGCTAGTGTTGACTAAATCACATCGCCAGGGGTCCGGTTCCGCTTATGAGCCCAGATCGTCAAACGGCCGCCACCACCAGCGGACCGTCTCTCGTTGTGCGCCCTGAGGGCGCGACTGCCTGCCTCATGCTGGCCGATGGCCGCCACATCTGGGGGCAAGGCATCGGGGCCAGCGGCACCGCGGTGGGAGAGGTATGCTTCAACACCTCGATGACCGGCTATCAGGAGATCCTGACCGATCCCTCCTACGCCGGGCAAATCATCACCTTCACCTTTCCGCACATCGGCAATGTCGGCACCAATCCCGAAGATATCGAGACCACGACGCCGGCCGCACGCGGTCTGATTTTGCGCGCACTGCCGGGCGATCCTTCCAACTGGCGCAATCGCGATGGCTTGGAGGTCTGGCTCAAGCGCATGGGGATGATCGGCCTGGTCGGCGTGGATACGCGGGCACTGACGCGGCGCATTCGCGACAGCGGCGCGCCCAATGCCGTTATCTGCCATGCACCGGACGGGACGTTCGACCTGGATGGCCTGGCCGCCCAAGCCGCGTCCTGGCCCGGCCTGGAGGGCATGGATCTGGCCAAGGAGGTCACCACGCGCCAGACCTATCACTGGGACGAGACAGCCTGGGCCTGGCCAGAGGGTTTCGGCCGACAGGAAGCACCGCGGCACAAGGTTGTGGCTGTCGACTTCGGCGCCAAGCGCAACATTCTACGCATGCTGGCCAGTGCCGGCTGTGCGGTGACCGTGGTGCCGGCAACGGCGACGGCCGAAGAGATCATGGTGCACGAGCCGGACGGCATCTTCCTCTCGAACGGGCCTGGCGATCCAGCGGCGACCGGCAGCTATGCCCTGCCGACCCTGCGGAGCCTGATTGCGACCGGCAAGCCGATCTTCGGCATCTGTTTGGGCCATCAGCTGCTGGCGCTCGCCTTGGGCGCCAAGACCAAGAAGATGCACATGGGTCACCGCGGCGCCAACCAACCGGTGCAAGACCTGGAAAGCGGCCAGGTCGAGATCACCAGCCAGAATCATGGATTCGTGGTCGATGGCGACAGCCTGCCCGACGGCGTGGTGGAGACCCATCGCTCGCTTTTCGACGGCACCAACGAGGGCTTGAAGGTTGAGGGCAAGCCGATTTTCTCGGTGCAGCATCACCCGGAAGCCTCACCCGGACCGCAAGACAGCCAACACCTGTTCCAGCACTTCGTTGGCTTCATGGATCAGGCCAAATAGCCGCGGCTAGTCGTGAGAGTCCGTCCGGAAACTGCTTGTGCCCTGCACTGACTTATCAAGGTCTTGGGCAAGGAGAGCGGCGTGCGGCGATGCCGGGCGCATCGTAAGCGGCGCTCGACCCAGGTCCAAGGGGGCAGTCCCAAGGGCTTGATAAGTCAGCCCTTCGGGTCGCTGCCGGAGCCGCGATGCAGGACACAAGCAGATACCGGACGGACTCTTAGAGGGCAGGCCTGCGCGAGAGGCCCCTTTCCATGCTGCGCGATGCGTGGCATTAACGCCATTTAGCACAGCAGTGGCTGATCGGAACGGTGCGCCGAGGAGTCTTCCCTCGGCGCCCTTTTCGTGCGACTGCGCCCGTGTTGCAGCCCTGTGATGATGAAATGAAGGCCTAGGTGGTAGTCCATGCCGAAAAGAGATGACCTCAAATCGATTATGATCATCGGGGCCGGCCCCATCGTCATCGGTCAGGCTTGCGAGTTCGATTACTCTGGCGCCCAGGCCTGCAAGGCACTGAAGGAAGAGGGCTATCGGGTGGTCCTGGTGAACTCTAACCCGGCCACGATCATGACCGACCCGGGCCTGGCCGATGCCACCTACATCGAGCCGATCACCGCCGATGTCGTCGCCCGCATTCTGCGCAAGGAACGCCCGGACGCGCTGCTGCCGACCATGGGCGGGCAGACCGCGCTCAACGTCGGTATGGAGCTGGACAAGAACGGCACCCTGGCAGAGCTCGGCGTCGAGATGATCGGCGCCAAGGCCGACGTGATCGACAAGGCAGAGGATCGCGAGCGCTTTCGTGCGGCCATGGAGAAGATCGGCATCCGCTCGCCGCGAGCCCGCATGGTGGAGACCTACGAAGAGGCGCTGCAAGCGCTCGATCTGGTTGGTCTGCCGGCGGTCATCCGCCCCTCTTTCACGCTTGGCGGCACCGGCGGCGGCATCGCCTACAACCTGGATGAGTTCAGCGAAATCGTTCGCGGCGGCCTGGCCGCTTCGCCGGTAAGCTCGGTCCTGGTCGAGCAGTCGGTGCTGGGATGGAAGGAGTATGAGATGGAGGTGGTCCGCGACCAGGCGGACAACTGCATCATCATCTGTTCGATCGAGAATGTGGACCCGATGGGCATCCATACCGGCGACTCGGTGACGGTGGCGCCGGCCCTGACCTTGACCGACAAGGAATACCAGCTGCTGCGCAACGCCTCTTTGGCCTGCCTGCGCGAGATCGGCGTCGATACCGGCGGGTCCAACGTGCAGTTCGCCATCGACCCCGCCAGCGGCGAGATCGTGGTGATCGAAATGAACCCGAGGGTCTCGCGCTCTTCGGCCCTGGCCTCCAAGGCGACGGGATTTCCGATCGCCAAGGTCGCGGCCAAGCTGGCCGTGGGCTACCGCCTCGACGAGTTGCAGAACGACATCACCAAGGTGACCCCGGCATCCTTCGAACCCACTATCGACTATATCGTGGTGAAAATGCCGCGCTTCACTTTCGAGAAGTTCAAGGGGGCCGAGCCCTATCTCACCACCTCGATGAAATCGGTGGGCGAGGCCATGTCGATCGGCCGGACCTTCCCCGAGGCCCTGCAGAAGGCGCTAAGATCGCTGGAAACCGGCTACAGCGGGCTCGACGAGGTCGAGATTCCAGGCGCGATTGGCGAAGACGGGACGGTCGATGTCGATGCCGTCTCGGCCCATCTGGCGCTGCCGATGCCCGATCGCATCCTGACCATCGCGCAGGCCTTCCGCCTGGGCCTCTCGGCCGAGACCATCGCTGAGGTCACCTATTTCGATCCCTGGTTTCTACAGCATATCGAGGCACTGGTCGGTGAAGAAGCACAGCTGATCGAGAAGGGCCTGCCCGGCGATGCGGTGGGGCTCAGGCGGCTCAAGGGTTTGGGCTTTGCCGACCGACGCCTGGCCAAGCTGACCGGCATCGACGCAGACGCGGTGGCCGCCCGGCGCTTGTCCCTTGGCGTTCACCCGGTCTTCAAGCGCATCGATACCTGCGCGGCCGAGTTCGCTTCCGACACCTCCTATATGTACGCAACATACGAGGGCGACGGCGTCTTCGAGTCGGAATGCGAGGCCGATCCCTCGACGCGCGACAAGATCATGATCCTCGGCGGCGGACCCAACCGTATCGGCCAGGGCATCGAGTTCGACTACTGCTGCGTCCACGCCGCCTATGCGCTGAAGGAAGCCGGCTACGAGACCATCATGGTCAACTGCAACCCGGAGACGGTCTCGACCGACTACGACACCTCCGACCGGCTCTATTTCGAGCCGCTGACCGACGAAGACGTCATCGAGATCGCACGCCGCGAACAGCAGGCCGGCACCCTGAAGGGTGTCATCGTTCAATATGGCGGGCAGACCCCCCTCAAGCTGGCGGCCGGACTGGAGGCTGCCAACATCCCGATCCTGGGCACCCCGGTAGAAGCCATCGACCTGGCTGAGGACCGTGAGCGCTTTCAGCAGCTGATTGAAAAGTTGGGTCTGAAACAGCCGCCGAACGGCACCGCCACATCGCTGAGCCAGGCGCGCAGCATTGCCGAGCGGATCGGCTACCCGGTGCTGCTGCGCCCTTCCTATGTGCTGGGTGGGCGTGCCATGGAGATCGTCCACGACGTGGTCCAGCTAGAGCACTACATGGATACGGCGGTTAAGATCTCCGGTTCTTCGCCGGTGCTGGTCGACGGCTACCTGCGCGACGCCATCGAGGTCGATGTCGATGCGCTGGCCGACGGCGAGACAGTGCGCATCGCCGGCATCATGGAGCATATCGAAGAGGCCGGCATCCACTCCGGCGACTCGGCTTGTGCGCTGCCCCCCTTCTCGCTCAGCCAATCCGTATTGGAAGAAATAGCGCGGCAGACCGAAGCGCTGGCAAAGGGTTTGGGCGTTCGCGGTCTGATGAACACGCAGTATGCCGTGCGCGACGGAGAGATCTATGTGCTGGAGGTCAATCCGCGGGCGAGCCGGACCGTGCCCTTCGTCGCCAAGGCGATCGGCCAGCCTTTGGCCAAGCTGGCCGCCCGGGTCATGGCCGGCGAGAGGGTGGCTGACCTTATGCCGCAGCCCGGCAGCACCGCTGGCCACGTTGCGGTCAAGGAAGCGGTCTTCCCCTTCGCCCGCTTCCCTGGCGTCGACGTGGTGCTGGGCCCGGAGATGAAGTCGACCGGCGAGGTCATGGGCCTGGCTCACGACTTCCCCAGTGCGTTCCTGAAGTCGCAGCTTGGCGCCGGCAACGATCTGCCGCGTCAAGGCAACGTCTTCGTTTCGGTCAAGGATGCCGATAAGCAAGCCATTCTGCCACTGGCCAAGCAGTTGGTTCAATTGGGTTTCTCGCTGATCGCGACCAGCGGCACCGCAAAGGCCTTGAAGGCCGCAGAATTGCAGGTGACCCGCGTCAAGAAGGTTCGGGAGGGCCGCCCGCATATCGTCGACCTCATGCGCTCCGACGGCATTCAGCTGGTGATCAACACCAGCGAGGGTGCCAAGTCCACCGCCGACTCCTTTTCGATCCGCCGACAAGCCTTGATGGGTCGCGTGCCCTACTACACCACGATCCGCGGTGCACAGGCTGCGATCCTGGCGCTAGAGGCCCGTGAGAGCGGATCGCTTGAAGTGGCCCCCCTACAGTCTTATTTTGTTGGGCTGTCTTGACGACCGCTCAAATCAGAGCGTCTTGCCGAACAGATAAAAATCGGGTCAGAATTGCTAACTGCACCTAAACGCGACAAGGGAGCGGTGAAAGGGTCCCTTCTATGAGTGACAAGATTCCTATGACGTCTCAAGGTTTCCACGATGTGGAAACCGAATTGAAACATCTGAAGTCGGTCGAGCGCCCGGCTGTGGTCAAGGCGATTGCCGAGGCCCGCGAGCATGGCGATCTCTCGGAGAATGCCGAGTATCATGCCGCCCGCGAGCGCCAGAGCTTTATCGAGGGCCGCGTCGCCGAGTTGGAAGACAAGATGGCGCGCGCCGAGATTATCGACGTCAGCAAACTGTCCGGCGATACCGTGAAGTTCGGCGCCACGGTAACTGTGGTCGACGAAGACACCGACGAAGAAGCCACCTACCAGATCGTCGGAGAGCTCGAGGCCGATGTTGCCCAAGGACGCTTGGCAATCACCGCACCCATGTCGCGCGCCTTGATCGGCAAGCAGATCGGCGACAGCGTCGAGGTGCATACGCCGAAGGGCGAAAAGGCCTACGAGATCCTGAAGGTCCAGTACAGCTGAACGACAGAGGCCGGTTCTTTTCAGTTTGAGGGACCAGAGCGCGCGGCGTAGGCATCATGCGCGGCGCGCTGCCTTGGCTGAGTACAGGTGGCTGAGTACAGGTAGCTGAGCATAGGCCGGATTGCGAAGGGGCAAGCGCGCATGTTCTATGAAACGGCAAAGCAAGATCATGGCTTGAAGCACAACCCCTTCAAGGCCTGCGTGGTCCCGCGCCCGATCGGCTGGTTTACCAGTCTTGACGCGAAGGGTCGGGTCAATCTTGCCCCCTACAGCTTCTTCAATGCGCTGGCCGCAGATCCGCCGATGGTGATGTTCTCGGCCAATGGGGTGAAGGCTGAGGAATCGCGTGCCAAGGATTCGGTGACCAATGTGGAGGAGACGGGGGAATTCGTCGCCAACCTGGTCACCTGGGATCTGCGCGAGCAGATGGTCCAGACCTCGGCGCCGCTGGCTCATGGTCAGTCCGAAAGCGACTTTGCCGGTTTGGACTTGGTTCCCTCGTGCCTGGTCTCCCCGCCGCGCGTCGCAGCCGCTCCCATCAACATGGAATGCCGCCTGTGGAAGGTGATCGAGCTGCCTTGCGGCACGCCGGGCGAGCGCAACACCATGGTGATCGGCGAAGTGATCGCTATCCACATCGACGACGCAATCATCATCGACGGCATGGTGGATCTGACCCTGGTGAGGCCGGTTGCTCGCCTGGGCTATCTGCAATACGCCGCAGTCAACAGCGTGTTCGACATGAGGCGTCCGCCCGGCGCCGGCTGACCCCTGGCCCGATGATGGAGAGGCGGCAATGAGAATGGGCACAGCGATCCTTCTGCTGCTCGCCGTGGCACCCGTGACCGCCGCCAGTGCCGAATCGCCGAGCGAACGGGTCTACGATCTGATCGACGCCCGCCTGGAGCTCATGCGGCCGGTGGCGGCTTGGAAGGATGCGCGCGGGGTTGCCGTCGAGGATCGGGCGCGCGAAGCCGTCGTGCTGGAGAAGGCCGTCCAGGCTGCTGGTGAGAGCGGCATCGAGCCGGAAAGCGCAGCGGCCTTCTTCCTGAGCCAGATCGAAGCCGCCAAGGAGATCCAGTTCTGCTGGTTGGCGCGCTGGGAGATGGGCACAGCCACACCGCCGGAAGAGGTGCCGGACCTCAAGGCCGAGTTTCGCCCGCAGCTGATCCGGATCGGCGCCGACCTGTTGAGCGCCACTCAGGAAAGCCTGGCGACGGAGGCTGCCTTCACGCGCGCCGGGTTCCAATCCGCCGTTCAGGTCGACTGCCTCTCCGAAGCGACCCGAGACGGCCTCTTCGAGCCTCTCTCTGCGATGCGGCTTGCGCCTTAGAGCATGCGCTGACCCCGCGCCCAGCCGCCTCCGCCTTTAGCTCGCCGCCGCCGGTGGGGCGCTAAAGTTCGAGAGGTCCAAATCCTGGCCTGCCAGCTGAATGCCATTGTCCTTCAGGCCCCGCTGTAGCAGGACGAAGGCCTTGCGCCGGATGGCGAACTGCTCGCCCGGCAGGCACATGAACTTGCAGCCGATCTCGAAGCTGCGCCCGGTGATGCCGACCGCGCCTTGCGACTTCAGCGGCGAGAGGATCTTGCCATCCAATTCCGGATCGTCGTTCATCTGCGCGCCGACCTTCTTGATGATCTTGCGCACCTGCTCGACATCGGTGTCGGCCGGAACCCGGAAAGAGAACTTCATCACCACCCAGTCGCGGCTGTTGTTCCTGACCGTCCCCATCTTCGAGAAGGGCACGGTGATCAGCGCGCCGCGCGGGTGTCGCAACGTGGCCGAGCGCAGCGAGATCTTCTCGACCGTCCCCCCGCCGCTCTCGGTCTCGATGTATTCGCCGATGCGGAGCGCATCCTCGTAGAGATAAAACATGCCGCTGATGACATCGGTGACCAAGGTCTGCGCGCCGAAACCGATGGCCAGTCCCAGGATGCCGGCTGACGCAATCAGCGGGGCCACATCGACACCAAGCGCCGAAAGCGCGGTTATCGCCGTGGTCAGCACGATGAGCGCCAGGGCAAAGCCGCGCAGGATCGGCATGATCGTGGCGATACGATCGCCGGCCCCGCCGCCTTCGCCGTGACTGTCGTCCACGGCTCCCTCCTCGTCGTCCTCCTTCTTTTCCCCCAGGACCGCGGTTACCGCACGCCAGAGCGCCAGGCCGACGATGACGATGGCCGCTGTCTTGATGACCGCGGGCAGCAGCGCGATCAGACCGCCGTTTTCCGGTGGCACGAAGGGATCGATGCCCCAGGCCTTCATCAAGAGAATGGCAGTGGCCAAGACCACCAGGCCTTCCGCCAGCGCCAGTCCGCCGAGAAGCAGGGGTTTGCGCTCTTCTTCCTCCAGCTCGGACGCGTAGGCGCCCAGTCCCGACACGATCAGCGGTGCGATCACCAGCAAGAAGACCGAAGCCCCGGCGCCCGACGCGGCAGCAGGACCGAGAACCCCAAGTGCGCCCAGGACTTTCACCGTCATATCCACGGCAACGATGGCGACGTAGATCCAAGCCACGTTGTTTCCCAGCCGCGTGAAGAGGCTGTCGGGGTGATCGGTGGCCGCAGCACGGCGCAGCATCATGCCACGCATCGGCGCACGGATCGCCAGAAAGAAGCGGATCGTGATCAAGCCGAAGAGCAAGGCGAGGGCCGCGCGCGCAAGCGCTGCTTCCATACCGGTTCCAGCAGCAGCGTCTAACCCGGCGCGGACGCTGCCGAGGATCGCTGCCACCACCGCGATAATCGTGCCTTCACGCGCGACACGCGCCGCTTCGGAGTCGGTAAAGTTCACCAAGCGGCGTGCCGGAGTCTTCGGCGCCGCGACCAGCTCGACAAAGAGAAACAGCACGCGAGCGAAGATGACCGCGGAGAGCAGCCCACGACCAAAGACCCGCGCTTCATCTCCGGCAAGCGGCGTGGCCCGACCGATCAGCAGCGCGGCGACGAAGAAGATCACCAGCCCGGCGATGCGCGTCAGCAACCAGATGAGTGCGCGCGGCAGGCGCTTGCGGAAGAGAGTCTGCGGCTCACCGCCTGCCTTGCCAAAGCGGTCGAGCACCAGGCCCCGCAACACACGCTCGACGGCATAGCCAGCTGCAAGCGCGACGGCAAGCCAGAGCACAAGCTCGAAGCCGCCCGCTGCCGCCCAAGCCTCCGCGATTTTTTGGGGAAGATACTGTACGCCCTGAACGGCAGCCGCCACTTGATCTTCGAAGGAGATTGCCGGAGCGCTCGACGCCGCCTCCGGCGTGTCGAAGGCAGCATCGGGGAAGGCAGCGCGCACCCGCGCGATCTCCTCTGCCGAAGCATCGCTCGGTACGGTAATGACGATCTCTGACATAAGCCCGACTTCCCCTAGAAAATAGTCTCTCCACGTAAACAAAACGAGGCGCAGCCGCGCTCAGCTGAGTCGATCTACGCTTGAAACAGTGCCAACTCCACGACCAGAAATTAGAGCGGTCACTGTATCGACGCGGGACCCTAACAAAATCTGAACGCTTTTGAAGCGGTGTTATGCTTGCTCTGCAAACAGTCGCACTGCGGCAACAGATCGGCTCAAGAGTCCGTCCGGAAACTGCTTGTGCCCTGCATCGCTGCCGCAGCAGCGAGTGCTAGAAGCGGTGGCGCCTGTGCTTCGGCCTCGCCGTCAGATCGCCAGTAGGAAATCAACTCTGCGCAATCCTCGGCCAGAAGGCGCACCTTCAGGCGTCCGCCGGGGTGCGGCAAGAAGACATCCTCCTGCCGGATCGCCCGCGCCGGACCATCCGCCAGCGCAACCACGTGTCGCTCCAGCGCGGCACGGTCTTGAAGTCATGCCTTGATTTCGAGGTTGCGCGCCACGCTACTCGCCCGGTAGCTCCCCATCCGGTTCGATGGGCACGCCGGCCTCTTCCTTGGCGGTGCGAATGACCTGGATGGTCTGCACGGTCGAGACGTGCGGTGCCGAGGTCAGCCTCTGGGTCAGCTCGTTCTCGTGCTGGGTGTTGCGGGCAACGAGGCGAATCAGGAAATCGTGCGGGCCGCGCGCCATGTGGCATTCGCGCACCTCCGCCCAGGCCTGCATCGCCGCCTCGAAATCCTGCAGCACGGATTCGGCCTGACTGTCGAGACCGACCAAGGCAAAGAAGGTCACCTCGTAGCCCAGTGCTGCGGCATCGACCTTGGCATGGTAGCCCTCGATCATCCCGCTCTGCTCCAGCGCCCTAAGCCGCCGCAAACAGGGAGGCGCAGAGATGCCGGCGCGGCGTGCCAGTTCCACGTTGGTCATGCGCCCTTCGCGCTGCAAATCCGCCAGAATCTGCAGGTCGACGCGATCCAACTTGCTGCGTCGCATGAATAAATCTCCGCTGTCTTGGGTCCGCCGTGCACCTCGCCCGACGCGTTTTCGGCAAGAGCAGTTTTATTTCAAGACTCGGCGCTCAAGCAAGCGATTCTTGCTGTCACGCCCGTCGCCCGGACGATACGCTCATCTCCTCGTCGCGCCGGTGTTAGCAGTGTTTGACTTGCCGAGGGGCCGCCGGACCGGCACATTCCGACCCATGCTGCAGGCGCACAATCTTCCGCAATGCTGGGCGGTGACGGACGAGAAGGTTGGAAACATCATCCAGGCTATGGGCTTGGCGGAGGCTCTGGGGCTGGAGGCTACCTTGAAGCGCATCCACCCGCAGCCGCCGCTGTCCTGGCTGCCGCCCAAGCTCTGCCCCGACAGCCTGGCGCTTATCGGTCATCGCGGGCCAAGCGACCTGGTTCCACCCTGGCCGGATCTGGCGATCGGGGTGGGCCGCAGGGCTGTTCGGCCCCTGCTGGCCTTGCGTGCGGCGAGCCGCAAGGCCGGCTCTACGCGGCCGACGGTCATCATCCAGGTGCAGCGCCCCACCTTACCGGCTGCGCGCTTCGATCTGGTGATCGTGCCGCAGCACGATGGTTTGAGTGGGCCCAATGTCATCCAGATGCTGGGCTCGATCCACCGGGTGACCAAGCCGCGTCTGGCGGCCGACAAACAGGCCTTCTCCAGCACCTTCAAGGATTTGCCGGAGCGGCGCCTGGCCGTTCTCTTGGGCGGCCGCAACAAGGTGCACCGCTTCGACGTCGATCAGGCCCGGGGCCTGGGTCGCAGCCTGGCGGAGCTGGCCAGGCGTGAGTCGCTTGGCCTGATGATCACCCCGTCGAGGCGCAGCGATCCCAAGGTCACCGCAGCTCTGATCGGCCAGCTGGGCTCGGTGCCCTACCGCTGCTGGGACGGGCAGGGCGACAATCCCTATTATGCGATCCTGGCCAGCGCAACGGCAGCGGTGGTGACCGAAGATTCGGTCAACATGGTCACGGAATCCGCCGCTGCCGGGCTGCCGGTCTTCGTCGTCGGCCTGCGCGGTGGCTCTGCCAAGTTCGAGCGTTTTCACAAGGATATGCAAGAGGCCGGCCTGACCCGCCCCTATGAAGCGAATCTCGATCTCTGGTCACCGCCGCCTTTCGACGAGATGCCGAATCTCGCCCGACAGATCGCCCAGCGGCTGCCCTTTCCAGCCGAAGATCTCTGCCGGGTCTAGATCGCTTCGAGGCTGTTACACCAAGGGAAGGAATCGCTCCGCCTTGCCAGGCCGGCAACGACCCCTTATCTGCCATCAGATCGTTACGCAGCCCGAAGCCGGCAAAGAGGAGAAACAGCCATGACCGACAAGCTCCATTCTCGTGTCCTGATCGTGGGCTCTGGCGCTGCCGGTCTGACGGCAGCGATCTACGCCGCGCGCGCCAATCTGCATCCCACGCTCATCGACGGCCTGCAGCCCGGTGGGCAGATGACGATCACCACCGACGTCGAGAACTATCCGGGCTTTGCCGACCCGATCCAAGGCCCCTGGCTGATGGAGCAGATGCGGGCCCAGGCCGCCAATGTCGGCACGCAATTCGAGGCCGACCTGATCCTGTCGGTCGACTTCTCCAAGCGGCCTTTCGAACTGACCGGCGACAGCGGTCGCCTCTATACCGCAGACAGTGTGATTGTCGCCACCGGCGCCCAAGCCCGCTGGCTCGGGCTGCCCTCGGAGCAGCATTTCAACGGTCGCGGCGTCTCCGCCTGCGCCACCTGTGACGGCTTTTTTTATCGCGGCAAGGATGTGGCCGTGGTCGGCGGCGGCAACACTGCGGTGGAGGAAGCGCTCTATCTGGCGCAGATCTGCAACTCCGTCACCCTGGTTCACCGCCGCGACAGCCTGCGCGCCGAGAAGATCGGCCAGGACCGACTGCTGGCGCACCCGAAGATTTCCGTCGTCTGGAATGCCGTGGTCGAGGAGGTGTTGGGCGGTAGCGGCCCGATGGACGGCGTTACCGGTGTCAGCCTGCGCGACACCGTGACCGGCGACACCCGCTCGATCGAGGTGGACGGCCTCTTCGTTGCCATCGGCCACGATCCGGCGACCTCGATCTTCAAGGGGGCCTTGGAGATGGACGACGAGGGCTACCTCATCGCCGAACCCAACTCTACACGCACTGCCGTGCCAGGCGTCTTTGCGGCCGGCGACTGCGTCGACAAGGTCTTCCGCCAGGCGGTGACCGCCGCCGGCATGGGCTGCATGGCAGCCCTGGAGGCGGACCGCTGGCTGGGCGAGGAGAGCCATCGACTGGCCGATGCTGCCGAATAGCTTTTGCAACCGGCCTTGCCGCCGAGTGTGACTTCTTTGTCCCGGCCTGTGCCATAAACGCCCAGACGCTACAAAGCTTCGTGCCGACGCGAAGGCGAGTGCGGTAGGGTGCCGAAAATATTTTTCTCTGGGTAGGCGAACCATGGCGATGGATTGGGACAAGCTTCGTATCTTTCATGCCGTTGCGGAGGCTGGCAGCTTCACGCACGCAGGCGAACAGCTGAACTTGAGCCAATCGGCCGTCTCTCGGCAGATCAGTGGCTTGGAGGAGAGCCTCAGCGTTCCGCTGTTTCACCGCCATGCGCGCGGACTGATTCTGACCGAACAGGGCGAGTTGCTCTATCGCACCGCGCATGAGGTTTTCGGCAAGCTGGCGATGATCGAGGCGCAGCTGACCGAGAGCAAGGATCGGCCCAAGGGGCCTTTGAAGGTGACCACGACAGTGGCCTTCGGCTCGACCTGGTTGGCGCCGCGCATTCGCGACTTCATGGATCTCTATCCCGAAATCGAACTGCGCCTGATCATGGCCGACCGAGAGCTGGACCTGTCAATGCGCGAGGCCGACGTTGCCGTGCGGATGACGCCGCCACGCCAGGCCGACCTGATCCAACGCCACCTGATCACCGTGCACGTCCAGGCCTATGCCTCGCCCGACTACCTGAAGCGCCACGGGCCGGTGAACAGTGTCGAGGATCTGGATCGCCATCGCATCATCGTCTATGGCGAAGACGAGCGCCCGCCGGTCCCCGATGCCAACTGGCTTTTGCACATTGGCCGTCGCGGCAGCGGACCACGCAAGCCGGCGCTTTGCCTGAACAACGTCTACGGCATCTTGCAAGCAGTGATGGCGGGATCGGGCATCGCAGCCCTGCCGGAGTTCATGGTGGATAAGCAAAGCGATCTGGTGCGCGTCCTTCCCGAAGTGGAGGGACCGCAAATCGACAGCTACTTCGTTTACTCCGAGGAACTGCGCTCTACGAAGCGGATTGCGGTCTTCCGCGACTTCCTGCTTCGCAAGGTGAACGAGAGCAGTTTTTAGGCGCGGATTCGCCACCTGTAGGGTGCCGCTTTATGACAAGGCAGCAGCCAAAACCGAGACGAAAACAGAAGGCGATGTCACCTTCTAACCAACTGAAAGTCATAGGCTAATCGAGACTATGCAGCTGTCGCATACCACCCGTGAGATAAGACCGATAGACCAAATGATCAGCCCTAACTATCTGTTCTCTTGTGATTGCTGCACTGCACAGCGGCGCAGCGGTCGACGAGTTTCCCGGGCCTCCCCCCGGGAATACAGGGCCCACCGAGGTGGGTCCTACGTCTCCCAGACGTGAAGCCTCCCTGTTCAACTTGCCGGGAAGTCTTTCGACTTCCCGGCATTTTTCTTGCGCGTAATTTGACGAATTCTCGTCGTTGTCAATCGATATTCCAAACGATTGAAGAAGCCGGCCGCTAATCGGCGCCCGACTACTCGCCGATGGCAGCCCCCTCGGCGAAGAGGGCATCGATCTCCTCCGGCCAATAGCCAATAGCCGACAGCACCTTACGGGTGTGCTGTCCCAGCACCGGGGCCGGTCGCATGATCGCGCCAGGCGTGTGCGAAAAGGTGATCGGCAACCCCAAGGCCTTGGTCGGACCGGCCGTGGGGTGTTCGGTCTCGACGATCATGCCCCGCGCCAGCGCCTGCTCGTCCTCATGCATCTGGCCGACGCTCAGGACCGGCCCCGCCGGCAGCCCACCGGCCTGCAAGCGCTCGAGCCACTCTGCCGTCGGGCGCGTGCGGAAGTGCCCATTCAAAGCCTCGACCAGTTCCGGCAGGTGCTGCATCCGTCCCCCGTTGGCCTGGAAGCGCGGATCTTGCGCCAGCTCCGGCGCCTCGAGGATGGCGATCAGGCGCTCCCAGTTGGCCTGATTGGCAGCCCCGATGTTGATCCAGCCGTCCGCCGTCTCGAAAGACTGGTAGGGGGCGTTCAGGGGATGGGCGGAGCCCATCGGTTCCGGCGACAGACCGGTCGCAAAGGCGATCGCCGACTGCCAGTAGGTGTGCGTGATCGCCGCTTCGAAGAGCGAGGTGTCGACCACCTGCCCTTCTCCCGTCTTCTGGCGGTGGCTGTAGGCCGAAACGACACCAAGCGCGGCCAGGATGCCGGCTGTGATGTCGGAGACCGGCGCACCGACCTTGACCGGCGGACGGCCCGGCCCCTCGCCGGTAATCGACATCAGGCCCGACATGCCTTGTGCAATCAGGTCGAAACCACCGCGATCGGCATAGGGCCCGGTGCGGCCGAAGCCGGAGACCGCGCAGTAGATCAGGCCGCGGTTCTCCTTGCGCAGGCTGGGATAGCCCAGCCCGAGCTTCTCCATCGTGCCCTTACGATAGTTCTCGATCAGCACGTCGGAGCGTTTGATGAGGCGCCGCAGCGCCTTGACGCCGCTTTCCTTCTTCAGATCGAGACAGACGCCGCGCTTGTTGCGATTCATCATCAGGAAGGCCGCCGACTCGCCCTGGACGTCGGGCGGTACGCTGCGACGGGTGTCGTCGCCGCTGGGCTTCTCCACCTTGATCACATCGGCGCCCATGTCGGCCAGCATCATGCCGCAGACCGGGCCGGCCATGATGTGGGCCAGTTCGACCACCTGTAGGCCGGAAAGCGGCCCCTTACCCCATTCAGCCACGCCTTATCGCCCCTTCCAGGTCGGACGCCGTTTCCCCAAAAAGGCCTCCAAACCTTCACGAAAGTCTTCGCTGAGGTAGCAAAGCTGGATCAGGTCGCTGTCGTCAAGCTGGCTGGCGGCCTCGCGTAGGCGCCTCAGCCCCTCTTTGGTCGCCTGCAGGGTCAGCGGCGCGTGGCCCGACAGGGTCTCCGCCAAGCCTTGCGCACGGGACATGACGGCGACACGATCTTCCAGCACCTCGCTCACCAGACCGCTGGCCAGCGCCTCCTCGGCACCGACCAGACGGGCGGTAAAGATCAGCTCGCGCACGCGGGCCTGGCCGATGAGGGCGCTGAGCCTGGCCAGGCTGTTGATCGAGAGGCAATTGCCCAGGGTGCGCGCGATGGGAAAGCCGAAGCGCAGATCCTTGGAGGCGATGCGCAGGTCGCAGGCTGCCGCGATGCCGGCCCCGCCGCCAGTGCAGGCCCCAGCGATGGCAGCGATGGTCGGCTTTGGGCAGCGTTCGACAGCGCTCAGAACAGCGTCGATGCGGCCCTCATAGCCCTCGGCATCTTCGGCTGTCTTGAAGGCGCGGAACTGGGCAATGTCCGTGCCGGCCGCAAAGGCCTTCTCGCCGGCGCCTGAGATCACAAGCACCTTGACCGCGGTGTCGTCACCGACCGTCCGGCAAATCTCGGCCAACCGCTCGTACATCCCAAAGGTAAGCGCATTGCGTGCCTGCGGCCGGTTCAGGGTGATCCAGCCGATGCCGTCCTCGATACGATACAGCAGCTCGTTGTCTTCGCTCATCATGGCTCCTTATCCGCGCGAAGACTGTGTCCGCGCGTCAGCGGTAAAAATACTCAACCAGGAACAGTGGGATTTGCGGGATGTAGGTGCACATGATCAGCACGGTCAAGAGCACGGCCACGAAGTAGATGTTAACCTTCGAGACCTCCCAGATGCTGGCCCGCGCGATCGAGCAGGCCGTGACCAGCACGCTGGCGACCGGCGGGGTCTGCTGCCCGATGGCCAGGTTCAGGGTCACCACCAGGCCGAAATGTACCGGGTCGATGCCGGCTGCCTGGATCAGTGGGATGACGATCGGCACCACCAGGATGATGGCAGCGGCAGAGTGCAGGAAGAAGCCGATGATCAGGAAAAAGACGTTCAGAATAGCCAGGATGACAAAGCGGTTGTCGGTGAGCGATAGGATCTGCTGCGCCAGCTCTTGCGGCATCTGCGCGCGCGTGAGGAAGCCGCCCATCAGCACCGAGGCCGCGACCAGCAGCATGACGACCGCGGTCTGCATGCCGCCGTCAAGCATGGCCCGGCGCATCTGCCCAAGATCGAACTCGCGGTACCAGAGGCCGACCGCAAGGGCTGCCAGCACGGCCAGGCCGGCCGCCTCTGTCGCGGTAACGAAGCCGCCGAAGATGCCGCCCAGGATGATGACCGGCAGCGAGAAGGTCGGCAGCGCCTCCCAGAAGGTCTGACGCACACGGGCGAAATTGAACATCTCCTCGCGCGGCAGGTTGTAGCGCCGGGCGAAGAGGTAGGCGACGAACATAAGCCCGATCGCCCCGATCAACCCCGGCACGAAGCCGGCCACGAAGAGCTGCTCCACCGAGGTGTTGGCCGAGACCGCATAGAGGATCATCGGGATCGAGGGCGGAATGATGATGGCAAGCGAGGCCGAAGAGGAGGTGACGGCGGCCGCGAAGGGGGCCGAATAGCCGCGCTTCTTCATCTGCGGGATCATCACAGAGCCCATCGCGGCCACGTCGGCCACCGCCGAGCCCGAGATCTCTGCGAAGAACAGCGAGACGCCGATGTTCACCATGGCGAGCCCGCCGCGCACGAAGCCGATCAGCGCCGAGATGAAGTTGATCAGGCGGTCGGTGATGCCGCCGGCGTTCATGATGGCGCCGGCCAGCACGAACATGGGAATGGCGATCAGCGAGAACTTGGTTGAGCCGTCGTACATGTCCAGCGCGACAGTCACCAGGCTATCGATGCCCTCGGTCGCCAGCAGCCCGATAATGCCGGAAATCGCCAAGGCAACGGCGATCGGCACGTTGATGCAGATCATCACCACGAGGGCCAGGAACATGCAGAGGATCAGCATGGCTTAGGCCTGCTCCTCGTGGATCTCGGGATGTTCGAGAGAGCGGCCGGCAGCCGTCTCGCGCCAGTAATCGGGCAGGCTCATGAGATCGGCGATGATGAAGAGAACGGCGCCGATCGGTATGACCGATTGGGTGAACTGAATGGGGATCCAGGTGAGCGAGACCAGGCTTTCGCCTTCCAACACATCCAAGACCACCAGTCCTGCCCAGGCCAGGACGAGGAAGAAGCCGATGACCAGGATCTCGGCGAGCACGACGGCCACCATGCGCGCCGGCATGGGGATCGCCAGCAGGACCGAATCTAAGCCGATGTGGCGGCGTTTCAGGGCGGCGAGCGCGGCTGCGTAATAGGTAATCCAGGCCAAGAGGATGGCCGCGACCTCGTCGTACCAGGAGAGCGAATCGCCGGCAAAGCGGAAGGTGATGGCGACGATCACCACGATGGTCAGCAGCACCATCAGGGCAATCGTGATCCACTCCAAAAGCCACTCGAAGCCGCGCTTGAGCCCGCTCATCATGCGCTCACCCCTTCCAGGCCCGTGGATCCGAAAGCCGGAACAAGGAGGCGCCGCCTAGAGGAAGCGACGCCTCGCTTGGTTCCTAGGAGCCTTTGGCCAGGCCCTGCACGGTCTCGATCAGCTCGGCACCGCCGTCGACCTCGGTCGAGAACTCCTCGTAGATCGGCGTCGAGGCGGCGATGAAGGCGGCCTTGTCGGCCTCGTTCACCTTCACACCGGCATCCTTGATCACCTGCAAGAGCTCGGTCTCAAGCCGGGCCGCGGTCTCGTAGACGAAGGCCTGGGTCTCGACCGCGCAGGCCGTCAGCTTATCCTGCACATCCTGCGGCAGCTTGGCGAAGTGCTTGTCGGAGACCAAGACGTAGGCCGGCGTGTAGACGTGACCGGTGATGGAGAGATAGTCCTGCACCTCTTGGAACTTGGCAGAGGCGATCTGGGCGTAGGGATTCTCCTGGCCGTCGATGACGCCGGTCTGCAGCGCGGTGAAGACCTCGGAGAAGGCCATCGGCGTCGGGTTGGCGCCATAGAGCTTGAACATTTTTACCCGCCAGGCGCCCTTGGGCGTGCGCAGCTTGATGCCTTCCAGATCGGCGGGCTTGTCCACCGGCCGGGTGTTGTTGGTGATGTGGCGGAAGCCGTTCTCCCAGACACCGATGATGCGATAGCCCTTGTCGTTGACCGCCGGCTGCAAAGTGCTGTCCAAGAGGGCGCCCTGGACGCGCTTCATGTGCTCGCGGTCCTGGATGATGTAGGGCATCTCGAAGACGCCGAACTCGTCGGCCACCGAGGACATGACCGAAGAGGGCAGTGAGAAATCGACCTGGCCGAGCTTCAGCTTCTGCATCAGCTCTTTGTCCTTGCCCAGCTGCGAAGACCCGAAGACCTGCACCTCGCCGGCATCGCCAAGGCTCTCGTTGGCACAGCGGGCAAACTCTTCGGCACTGAGCGCGAAGAGAGAGCCGGGCGCACCGACATGCCCGAACTTCAAGGTCAGCTTCTCCGCCTGAGCCGTACCGCCAAGCGCAATCAGGGCCGCACCTGCGGCCAGTAGGGTCGTGAGTTTCATCGTATTGTTCTCCCTGTCTGTTCCTTTGCCTGTCCCCTTGACCGGGGATCTTCGCCTGCGGTCGGCCTCACTGGGCCGCCTTGGTCTCCGAAGCTTGATCGCGTCCGCAGAGATAGTCGAGGGCGGCCTGAGCGCCGCCCCGTCTATAGGGTACACCCGCCAGCTCCAGGCCCATCTCCACGCCTGAGAGGGTGCCCATAAGCATGAGGTCGTTGAAGTCGCCCAGATGGCCGATGCGAAAGACCTTGCCGGCCACCTTCGACAGCCCGTTGCCCAGCGACATGTTGAGATTTTCCAGCACCGTCGCCCGATAGCGATCGGCGTCGTGGCCCTCCGGCATCAGAACGGCCGTCAGAGAGCCGGAGTGGTGGCGCGGATCCTGGCACAGCACCTCCAGCCCCCAGGCGCGAACGGCGCGTCGCGCGGCTTCGCCATGACGCTGGTGTCGCGCGAAGACCGCATCCAGGCCTTCCTCGTGCAGCATGTCGATGGCCTCCACCAGACCATAGAGCAGGTTCGTCGCCGGGGTGTAGGGGAAGTAGCCCTTGGCGTTGGGCGTCTCCATTTCCTCCCAAGACCAGTAGGAGCGCACCATGCCGGCGCTCTTGCTGGCAGCCATCGCCTTCTCGCTGACCGCATTGAAGGAAAGCCCGGGCGGCAGCATCAGCCCCTTCTGCGAGCCGCCGACGGTGACATCGACGCCCCAGGCGTCATGACGATAGTCGATTGAGGCCAGCGACGAGATGGTGTCCACCATCAAGAGCGCACCGTGCCCAGCCGCATCGATCGCCTGGCGCACCTCGTCGATACGCGAGGTGCTGCCGGTCGAGGTTTCGTTGTGGACCACGCAGACCGCCTTGATGCTGCCCTCGCTGTCGGCGCGCAGGCGCTCTTCTATGGCGTTGGGATCGACGCCGGCGCGCCAGTTGCCGCCAAGGAACTCCGGCGCCAAGCCCAGCCGGATCGCCATTTCCTTCCAAAGCGTCGCAAAATGCCCGGTCTCGTACATGAGGACGCGGTCACCGGGCGAAAGCGTGTTGACCAGGGCGGCCTCCCAGGCGCCGGTGCCCGAGGCAGGATAGATCACCACACGGCCCTCGGTCTGGAACACGGACTGCAGGCCGGCCAACGCCTTCTGCCCCAGATCGGCGAAGGCAGGGCCGCGGTGATCCATGGTCGGCAGGTCCATCGCACGCAGGACGCGGTCGGGCACGTTGGTCGGGCCCGGAATCTGCAAGAAGTGCCGTCCTGCTGTCGCCATCACGTCCCCCGCGGCTTGTCTTGCCCGCCGATACAACCCTATCCTTGCGCAGCCGATAGGAGTCCCGGCCGCACTGCTCACGACTTGCCGTCGTCTCTCGTCTGTATTATGAATTATGCATTCAAAATGCAAGCGTCTTTTGCTTGGCCTCGCGTCGTCGAATGGCCAGCAGAACAGAGGAGAGCCTTGGTGGCGGATCTGCAGGAACGGCTAGCTCAGGCGATTGAGGGCGAGGTGCTCTTCGACCGCTTCTCGCGGGGACGCTACGCCACCGATGCCTCGATCTACCAGATCTTTCCGCTGGGCGTGGTCGTGCCCAAGACCAGGGCCGATGTCGAAGCCACCATGGAAATTGCCCGCGAAGCCGGCGTGCCGGTGCTGCCGCGCGGCGGCGGCACGTCGCAATGCGGACAGACGGTCAACGAAGCCATCGTCATCGACGTCTCCAAGCACCTGAACCGCCTGCTTGAGGTCGATGCCGAAGCCAAGCTAGCCAAAGTCGAGCCCGGCCTGGTGCTGGACCAGCTGAATGCAGAATTGAAACAGCACGGCCTCTGGTTTCCGGTCGATGTCTCGACCTCTTCGCGAGCGACCATCGGCGGCATGACGGCCAACAACTCCTGCGGGTCGCGCTCGATCCGCTATGGCACGATGCGCGACAATGTCGAGGCGCTTTCTTGCCTGCTGGCCGACGGCAGCCGGGTCGGCTTCGGGCCGACCGACAGGGCCAGCGCCGGCGACAATCGGGATGCTGCTGCCCCCCTCTTCCGCGACCTGCTCGATCTGGGCAGCCGCGAGGCCGAGGAGATCCAGGCACGCTTCCCCGACCTGATGCGCCGGGTCGGCGGCTACAACATCGACGCCCTGGTCCCCAATGGGCCAAGCAACAATCTGGCCCACCTGCTGGTCGGCTCCGAGGGCACCTTGGCCTTCACCGAAGAGGCGACCTTGCGGCTCTCTCCCCTGCCGCAGAACAAGCTGCTCGGCGTCTGCCACTTCCCCACCTTCCGGCAGGCGATGGAGGCGCCCCAGCACATCGTCAAGCTGGAGCCGACGGCAGTCGAACTGGTCGACCGCACAATGATCGAGCTCTCCCGCCAGATCCCGCTCTTCCGCGATACGGTCGACAGCTTCGTGCGCGGCGAGCCGCAGGCGATCCTGCTGGTCGAGTTTGCCGAGGAAGACAGCGCCGAGAACGCGCGTCGCCTTGCAGCACTCGGCGATCTGATGGCCGAGTTGGGCTTTGCCTGGGGCGATCCCGGCAAGCAGGAGGGTGGCCTGGTCGAGGCCCGCGAGCCCGCCTTCCAGAAGGCGATCTGGGAGGTCCGCAAGCAGGGCCTCAACATCATGATGTCGATGAAGGGCGAGGGCAAACCCGTCTCCTTCGTCGAGGATTGTGCGGTGCGTCTTGAGGACCTGGCCGACTACACCAGCCGCCTGACCGACATCTTCCGCAAGCATGACACCGACGGCACCTGGTACGCGCACGCCTCGGTCGGCACCCTGCACGTGCGCCCCGTCCTGAACCTGAAGCAGGAGAAGGACGTCAAAGCCCTGCGCGCCATCGCCGAGGAGTGCTTTGCGATGGTGCGGGACTACAAGGGCTCCCACTCCGGCGAGCATGGCGACGGCATCGTGCGCTCGGAGTTTCATGAGGCCATGTTCGGCGCGCGCATGGTCGACTCCTTCGCCTGGGTCAAGCAGCGCTTCGATCCCGACGGCCTCTTCAATCCCGGCAAGATCGTCGATCCGCCGAAGATGGATGACCGCAGCCTCTTCCGCTATCCCCCGGCCTATCGGGTGCCGCCCTTCGAGACCCATTTCGACTGGTCGGCCTGGGACCTCTCGGGTGGCAGTGCGGGCGGCGGTTTCCAGGGTGCGGTTGAGATGTGCAACAACAACGGCGCCTGTCGGAAGCTGACCGACGGCGTCATGTGCCCCTCCTTCCGCGTCACCCGCAACGAGCGCGATCTGGTGCGCGGCCGTGCCAACTCTCTGCGCCAAGCCATCTCCGGCCAGCTGGGGCCCGATGCCTTCGCTTCGGACGAGATGGCGGAGACGATGAAGCTCTGTGTCTCCTGCAAGGGCTGCAAGCGCGAGTGTCCGACCGGTGTCGACATGGCGCGCATGAAGATCGAGGTGCTGGCGCGGCGAGCAGAGCAGAAGGGTCTCAGCACGCGCGACCGCTTGATCGCCAACCTGCCGCGCTATGCCCCCTTGGCCTCGCGCCTCTCCTGGCTCGCCAATCTGCGCGACCGGGTGCCTGGGCTGCCGCGGCTATCGGAGCGCCTGCTCGGCCTGTCCGCCGCACGCAGCCTGCCGCGCTGGCAGGCGAAACCCTTCCGCCCCAAGGCGACCGGCGCAGCAGCCCCGGACGTCCTGCTCTTTGCCGACTGTTTCAATCGCTATTTCGAGCCGGAGAACCTGCGTGCGACCAGCACCGTGCTGGAGCGGAACGACACCCGCTTCGAGCATGCCCTGCCCGAGGCCGGGCGCCCGCTGTGCTGCGGGCGCACCTACCTGGCTGCCGGTCTGGTCGAGGAAGCCAAGGCAGAGATGCGGCGCAGCCTCGCGGTGCTCAAGCCAGCGGTCGCGCACGGCATCCCGGTGGTCGGCCTGGAGCCCTCTTGCCTGCTGACCTTCCGCGACGAGGCGCCGGCCCTGCTGCCGGGCGAATGGAGCGCCGAGGAAGGCGCCAAGGTCCAGCTCTTCGAAGAGTGGCTGATGGCGGAACGCGAAGCCGGACGCCTGCGCCTCCCGCTCGCTCCGCTCAAGGCCAAGCGCGCCCTGCTGCACGGCCACTGTCACCAGAAGGCGATGAACGCTCTCTCGCCGGTACAGCGGGCACTGGCGCTGATCCCGGAGTTGAAAGTGGAAATGATCCCCTCGTCGTGCTGCGGCATGGCCGGCGCCTTCGGCTATCAGGCGGAAACCCAAGAGGTCTCGATGGCGATGGCCGAGCTCAGCCTGCTGCCGAGGGTCAGAGAGGCCGGCGCCGACAGCCTATTGGTGGCCGACGGCACCTCTTGCCGCCATCAGATCCACGACGGCGCCGCCCGCCAGGCACGCCACGTGGTGGCTTTATTGCGCGAAGCGAGCGATAATGCTTTGAACTAGAAGGGGGAGCCGTTGGGGGACGGTTCCGGACTGCTGCGAGAATTGGGGTGAGAGATGACCGAGACAGCCGTTCTACCGATCGCACGCCGCTCTCTGCACGACGAGCTGGTCGAGCGCCTACGGCTGCTCATCGTCGAGGGCGACCTCGCGCCCGGCAGCAAGATCTCGGAGAAGGACCTCAGCGACCTCTTCGCCGTCTCCCGCACGCCGCTGCGCGAGGCGCTGAAGGTGCTGGCGCGCGAAGGACTGGTGGAGCTCTCGCCCAACCGCGGCGCCTCGGTCGCCGCCCTCACCCTGAACGACCTGGAAGAGGCCTTCCCGGTCATGGGCGCCCTGGAAGCGCTTTCGGGCGAGCTGGCCTGCCGGGCGATAACCGACCGCGAATTGGCGTCGGTGGAGCGTCACCACAGCGCCATGCTCGACGCCTATGAAAAACGCGATATGCCCATCTATTTCAAGCATAACCAGGCTATTCATCAGAGTATCTTAGAGGCCGCGCGCAATCCCACCTTGGAGCAGATGCAAAACGCGCTCGCCGGCCGCATCCGCCGGGCCCGCTATATGGCCAACATGTCGGACGCCCGCTGGGCCAAGGCCGTGGCCGAGCACGAGACCATCCTGGAAGCGCTGAAAGCCCGCGACGGCGAGCGCCTGGCCGCCATCCTGAAACAGCACCTGACCAACAAGCTGGAGACGGTGCGCGAGCACCTGCAGCATGCGGCCGCCGAAACGGCCCGCGCCCGCAGCCGCGCCTAACCATGGCCTTCGATCACATTCATAATTTCTATATTTTTCATATATTTACGGGTGACTTCCGAGTCTAGCCTCCGTTAACGTGACGCCTTGGTCCAGACAGCCAGCTCATTGCCCGAGGGATCGCGAAAATGAAAGCGACTCCCGCCTGGAAAGTCATGCTTTTCAATCACTTCGCCGCCAGCTTCTATGATCGTCTTTTCGGCAGCGTCGAGATCGTCGCTATAGAGAATGACCAGGGCACCCCCGCGGGGCGGAACCCCGCTGGTCCGACGGAAGCCACCCTCCAGACCCGCATCGGAGAAAGCCATGTAGTCCGGTCCCCAGTCTTCGAACGACCAGCCGCAAGCCTTGCCGTAGAATGCCTTCGCCTCTGACAGGTCCCTTGCCGGCAGCTCGACATAATCGATCTTCATGACCCCTCCAATAGCTAAACGTTCTCTCTTTGTTCTAAACATCTAGCAGCAGACGACCTGTAGGTCCAGATCGGTGAGCAATCAGAGGGCAGCCTGGCTTCCCCGGCGCGACAGCAGCGGCGCTGCCAGAAGCAACAGCGCCGAGACACCTGCGGCGATCGCAAGCGGCGGCATATAGGCCCAGGTGAGGTTGCTGACCGCGACGGCGGCGAGTGCCCAGACCAAGGGCAGCACATAGGCGTAAGCGCCCAGCCGTAACGCCACCGAGGCGCCAAGCACGAAGAGGATCGCCAGCAGTGCCAGCGCGACCGGCAACCTGACCGGGTTCAGCCAGACCGGGCCGGCCGCCATCAGGGTGGAGGAGAGATTGGCGAAGAAGGCTGCCGTCAGCCAGCCGGCCAGGGCATAGAGGGGATAGGCCAAGAGCCAGCGCTCGCTCGTCGTCAAGCCTTGGTCCCGATGCAGGACGAAAGAGACGCCCAGCGCGATGCCCAGAGCCGCCAGCAGCAGGATCGCACTCACCCAGTCCAGAGTCTGCCAGGGAACATAGAGCTCCCAGACCGCGGCGATGGTGAAGAGCACGGCAATCCACCAGCCGACCCGGCGCAGCTGTAGCAATGCGAAGCGCGGCTGCAGAAGCTGCCAGGCCGAGAGCGCCAGCAGCCAGGCGAACAAGAGGCCCCAGATCGAGAAGGCATAGCCCGCCGGCACCAGCGGCGTGCGCAGCGCTGCCGAGCGATCGGAGATGGTGACCGGCCAGTCCAACAGGATCGGCAGATAGCCGGCCAAAATCTGCGCGACGGCCGCCAGCAACAGGGCGATCCCTCTCAGCCTGTCGGCAGGTGTGATCTGTGCGGTCTCGGCAACGACCATCCCAGTTCTCCGAAAAGACGGGTCCCATGTACCCTTGCACAGCAGATCTGTGCCGATTGCGGCTGTTCGCAAGGCCACAACACGGCACTCTTGTTGCATGGATAGAATGCAGGACTTGACCGCAGCGGGCAGAGCTTCCCACTTTGTCACTATGAGACGCGGTGATGACAGCCTCAGGCGGTTAGGGACGCAGGCATGACAGGGATCGGATCGGGCGCTTTTGCCGCTGCCACGCGACAGGACGCCAGCCTGAGCGCAGCGGCGCCGCGCGAGGATTTTCTGAATGCCTTGCGCAAGGTGCCCGAACCGGTAACCGTGGTCGCGACCGACGGACCCGCCGGCCCCGGTGCCGTCACCGTGACCGCGTTTAGTTCCGTCTGCGCCGACCCGCCGACCATCGTCATCTGTCTGCAAAGCCAGGGCAGTGCCGCCAGCGCGGTCATCGACAACGGCCGCTTCACCGTGAACTTTCTCAGCGAGGCCGACCGGACCCTGGCGGAAATCTGCGCCGGCCACGGCAACAACGACCACGCCGCCCGCCTGGCCGACCCCGGCTGGAATCTGGGGTCCGACGACCTGCCTTTCTGGGGCGAGGCCTTGGCCCACCTGACCTGCCAGCTGATCGAGGCGGTCGAGATCGGTACCCACCGCGTCCTGGTTGCCCGCGTGACGGCCGCCACCGTGGGGCCGACCGAGGCCGCGCTGATCTACCAGTCCCGCAGCTATTACCGCATGGGCCGGAAGATCGGCGACAAGTTCTAGAGCTTGGCGTCGAGCGACCTTCTCGACGACGTAACACCGCCGCAGCGTTAGGTGACCGGGATCACAGCCGGTCTCTCTCCGACCCTCGAAGGCGCCGGGTTGGCAAATCAACCGCCCTTCCGTTAGCCTGTCGTCAGGGGAGACATCGATATGGAACGCCGCCTCGCTGCCGTCCTTGCCGCCGACATGGTCGGCTACTCCCGTTTGATGGAGGCGGACGAAGAGAATGTTCTTTCTCGGCAGAAATGCTACCGAAAAGAACTGATCGATCCGAAGGTAGCGGCCCACCGCGGCCGCATCGTGAAGACGACCGGTGATGGGATGCTGGTCGAGTTCTCCTCGGCCCAGGACGCCGTGCGCTGCGCCATGGCGATACAGACGGACATTGCTTCGGGCGAATCCGAGGTCGAAGAGCAGCAACGCATCCGCTACCGAATCGGCATCAACTTGGGCGATGTGGTGTTTGATGAGGACGACATCTACGGCGACGGTGTCAACGTAGCAGCACGTCTGGAAGCGCTGTCCAAGCCCGGCGGGGTTTGTATTTCCGACAGTGTCTACCAGACCGTACAAGACCGTGTTCGTGTCGGCTTCCGCGATCTGGGTAGCCAACGGGTCAAGAATATCTCACGTCCGATCCGGGTCTGGCAGTGGACTCCGGACGGGACAGACGAGCGCAAGAAGCCCGGCATCGCGCTAAAACAACGGGTCAGCTTCTGTACCTCGAGCGATGGCACGCAGATTGCCTACGCGTCCGTCGGCGATGGACCGCCGCTGCTGAAAGCCCCGAACTATCTCAATCACATCGAGTACGAGTGGAGCAGCGCCTTCTGGGGACCCTTTCTTGCCGAGATGGCCAGCAAGAACAAGCTGGTGCGGTTCGACCAACGCGGCACCGGGCTATCGGACTGGGACTGCCAAAGGATCTCGGCCGACGCCATGATCGAAGACATGGAGGCTGTGGTCGAGGCCACAGGCATTGAGAAGTTCGCTCTGTTTGGCATCAGCCAAGGGGCCGCCTTCGCAGTCCGCTATGCCGCCAAGCATCCCGAGCAGATCTCTTGCCTGATCCTCGTGGGCGGCTATCTGCGCGGCCGCATGATGCGCGACGACCCAGAGGCCGAGCAGCTCTATACGGCAGCGAGAGTGATGATGCAGGAAGGCTGGGGCTCCACCAACCCGGTGTTTCGCCATTTCTTCACCTCGGGCTACCTGCCGGAAGCCTCGCAAGAGGTACAGGAAGAGTTCGACGAGCTACAGCGGATTTCAGGCACCGCCGAGAACGTTGTGCGCATCTGGGAGATGAACGCACACATCGACACCAGCGAGACCGCCAGAGAGCTGGACGTTCCGACCTTGGTGTTGCACATGCAGAATGATCGAATGGTTCCCATCTCGGAAGGTCGATCGATGGCGCGGGTCATCCCTGGGGCTCAGTTCGTCGAACTGCCCGGCGGCAATCACGTAATCATCCAAGGCCATGCTTGCTTCGACCTCTTCTTCGAGGAGATTCACGCATTCTTGGCCGAAAACGCTGCGGAACCGCTGTGAACGACTGGCTGTGAACGACTGGCTGTAAACGACTGGGATTGCTATCGAAGGCTCAAGATGCTTGCCCCCAAACGCAGCCCGCAAAACTTGCGCGTGGCCGCTGCTTGCCAGAACCAGATCAAAATTTGATTGCTCACACCAAGAGTCGAGTGCAGCAAAAGTGGGACGCGACGGTGGTCGGTAAGAATTCACTGGCTGAGCGGCTGGATTTCCATTATTGGGTCTTTGCAGCAGCCGAGCGAGCCCTGGCGTTCGACCCCTGGCGTTCGACCCCTGACGTTCGACGCGAAGACAGAGTACTTCGACGAACAGGGCAGCGCCGCGCTATCCGCGGCGGCGGCTCGGCCAGGATGCCGGAGAGAACCCCAGGGTTTTTCCTGCCGGCGGAGACTACAGGACTGCGCTGGACTCGGTCCCTGTTCTAGGAGGAACCATGCAGCACTCTACAGCCAAATCCGAGGCCGTCAGGGCCTTCTACAGGGACCTGCCGTTCAACTACTATTCCGACTCTGAACTCGCGGTGCAATCGCTCGCGCAGAACCCGCTAGCCACCTATCCCGACCTCGACGACCTGCTAGAGCAGGACAGCCTCAAGACGGTCCTGGAGCTAGGCTGCGGCGCGGGCTGGGCGGCGAACAGTCTGGCACACCACTACGGCAAACAGGTCGTCGCGGTGGATTTCACACCGCCTGCACTGGCGCGCGCGCGCGAGGTCGCCGAACGTCTGGGGACGACGCAGCGTGTCGAATTCGTAGAGAGCGATATCTTCGCCTTCGAGACGGAGAAGCGCTTCGATCTGGTGTTGAGCATCGGTGCGCTTCACCACACCGTCGATTGCCGGGCGGCCTTCGCCCATGCGGCAAGTTTCGTGGCACCCGGCGGATTTCTGTTTGTCGGGCTCTATCACCTCTACGGCCGTCGCCCCTTCCTGGAGATGATGCACAAGATCGCAGCCGAGTCGGGCGAGGCTGCAGCGTTCGACCAATTCCGGAAAATGGCCGAGGCGCAAACGGACGACACCCACCTGAGATCCTGGTTCCGCGACCAGGTCCTCCATCCGCACGAGACCCAGCATACCGCGGCCGAGGTTTGGGACTGGCTTGAGGACGCTGGCCTGATGTTTGCCAGCACCAATCTGAACGGCTTCGAGCCGGTGGCCCGGCGCGAGGAGCTCGTCGCAATCGAGCCCAAGTTCGAGCAGCTCTCGATCCAGCGCAATAGAGACGAGCAGCGCTACTTTCCTGGCTTTTTCACCGTACTCGCCGAAAAACCCGAATGACCGCTCCTAACACGCGCGGCTCCGGCAGCGATGCAGGACGCAAGCGGTTTCGGGCCAAGTTCTGAGACGCTCTGGAAGTGAAGCGGGATCGACCAGCCTCGCGCGGAGGCTGGACCGGTCACGAGGTCCTACCAGGCCACATCGCCAGCCGCTGACCTCGTCCCGTCCCGAGCCATCAGACCGGGCTGGGCCCCCTCGATCCTGACCGCACTCAAGAGCCCTCGACGATCGGCTGCGGTGGGTCGGCCGGCGTTGCCAGCTTCTTGCGCAAACGGTCGCCAGGCAGCAGGTGCCAACGCCGAAGAAATCCGGGCAAGCGGCTGAGATCCAGGCAGAAGGGCAGAAAGGGATTGGGACGGCTCATGGCGTAGAGCGCGACCCGCCGACCGGGCGCCGTGCTGACCGCACGGCAGTGGAAGCCGAAGGTATCGGCGACGACCAGGCTGTTGGCCTTGACCGCCAGGGGCTTTGCCGGGGGCAGCCCAAGACGCGGCAGCAGCGTCGGGTCGAGGCGGAAGGAGCCGCGCCGATCTTCGGGGTCTTGCGTCCGCCCCTCGGCGGCGGCGATGCTCATGCGACGCTGCCAGGCCAGCCGGCGCTTGGTCACCCGCTGCGAGCCCGGCACATAGACGAAGGGTCCGGCGTCGGCCGGGACATCATCCAGATAGAACCAGGCCTTCATCGAGGAATAGAAGCTGTCGATGTGCAGGTCGTTCTGCGGGTCGCGCGCGTCGGGGACGATCTGGCTGAAGACCGACTGGACCGACAGCAGCGGCTGCACCCGAAAGCCGGCCACATAGTCCAAGGGATTGCGCCAAACCCGGCTCTTCAGCAGGCGCGTCACCTCCGGCATCGACGCGAGGATCTTGGGATCCAAGCGCAGATGCCGGGTGAGCGCATCGCCCTCCTGATGCTCGACCACCGGATGGCGCGCCGCCAAGACCTCCGCGCGCAAGGCCTTGAAGGCCTCGGGTGACAGCAGTTCCTCGATCACGATAAAGCCGTCACGGGCAAAGGCCGTGCGCTGTCCCTCGGTCATGAGGTGTGCGAAGCGCCGCCGGCGCCGCTCAGCCAGTCGGTCGGCCAGCCGCACCCGCCAGACATGCAGCCCGCGGCGGTTGCGCTCCGGACTGCCAATCACGGGATTTCTGGCGAAGGACTTGGTGCCACTCATGACCTGCAGCCACCAGAACGGCAGCAAGAGCCAGCGAAGAACCTGAGACATACCCCCGTCTCCCGTAGGAATAGACAGCCTCTGCTTAGGCCCTGCCGGCACAGCCGGGCAAGGCGCCTGGTGACGCGCTGGCCCCAAGCTGGCAGGCTTTCCTTGCAATTTAGGAGTCCTGCCAATGAAGCGCCTCTTGATCGTGGCCCACGCCCCCTCGCCCAACACGCTCGCCATGCGTGAGGCCGTTACCCGCGGCGCCAGCCACCCGGAGATCGAGGGCGTCGAGGTTAGCGTCTCGGCGCCGCTCGAGACCGGGCCCGAGGCGGTCAAGGCCGCCGACGGCCTGATCCTGGGCACGACGGAGAACCTGGGCTACATGAGCGGCGCCCTGAAGGACTTCTTCGACCGCATCTACTACCCCTGCCTGGAAGAAACCCAAGGTCGCCCCTATGCCCTCTACATCCGCGCCGGCAACGACGGCCAAGGCACCAAGATGGCCGTCGAGCGCATCGTCACAGGCCTGCGCTGGCGTGCGGTCCAAGAGCCGCTGATCTGCCGCGGAGACTGGCAGGAGGGCTTCCTGGAGCAGTGCGAAGAGCTGGGTATGGCACTGGCTGCGGGACTGGAGGCGGGGGTGTTTTGATCTCCGGTTAGGCGCTCAATGCGGTGTCTTCTGACCGAACAGGCCGAAGCAGACTTAGAAGCCCTTGGCGACTATAGCGCGCAAGATAATCCTCAGAGGGCGGTAAACTTCGTTCAGGAGGTACGCGAACGCTGCGACACCATTGCGACGACGCCGGAGGCAGCCCCGGTCGCTTTCAGAATCCCCCGGTCGCTTTCAGAATCGATGGCATAGCGGTTCGTCGCATCGTCTTCGGTCGCTACCTGGTTTTCTATAGCGTCACCGAGGATAGCACTGTCATCCTGCGCGTCCTGCACGGCGCGCGGGATTTTGGTCGAGCGGGTGAGGCCTTAGAGCCCGGCCCGACTATCACCCCACCGCCATCGCCGCCTCGATCGCAGCCAGCGCCTCAGCAGCTTTCGCCGCCTCCGGACCGCCGGCCTGCGCCATGTCCGGGCGTCCGCCCCCGCCCTTGCCGCCAAGTGCGGAGGAGCCGGCACGCACCAGGCTGACGGCGTCCAGCCTATCGGTCAGGTCCTCGGTGACGCCGACGACCAAAGAGGCCTTGCCCTCGTTGGTGGCGACCAGGGCGACGACGCCGGAGCCGACCTGGCGCTTCAGCTCGTCGGCCAGGGGCTTCAGGTCCTTGGCCGGCATGTCCGGCAGCAGCTTGGCAATCAGGGAGATGCCGGCGACCTTGCGCTGCTCGGCCGGTGCTGCATCGCCACCGCCGCCGGCGGCGATCTTGCGGCGCAACTCCGTCACCTCGCGCTCGAGCTTGCGGCGCTCTTCCAGCAGCTGGCCCACGCGGGCAGGCAGATCCGCCGGCGCCGTCTTGGCGACCGCGGCGGTCTCGCTCAAGAGTGCCTCCTGGCGCTCGGCATGGACGACCGCCGCTTCTCCGGTCACCGCCTCGATGCGGCGCACGCCGGCGGCCAGCGCGCCCTCGCCGGTGATCTTGAAGTAGCCGATCTCGCCGGTGTTGGCGACATGCGTGCCGCCGCAGAGTTCCAGGGAGTAGGTCTTGCTCGGATCGTCCGGATCCTGGCCGCCCATCTCCAGCACACGCACCTCCTCGCCGTACTTCTCGCCGAAGAGCGCCATGGCGCCGGCCTCGACGGCCTCTTCGGGCTGCATCAAGGTGGTGACCACGGGCCAGTTGCCGCGGATGCGCTCATTCACCTCGCGCTCGACGGCGATCAGATCCTCGCCAGTGAGCGGGGTGGGCTGGGAGATGTCGAAGCGCAGGCGGCCCGGCGCCACCAAAGAGCCCTTCTGGGTCACGTGTCCGCCCAGGCGGCGGCGCAAGGCGGCATGCAGCAGATGGGTCGCGGAGTGGGCACCGCGCAGCCGCTGACGCCGCTCGCCGGAGACGCGCAGCTCGACGGTATCGCCGACAGCGAGGCTGCCTTCCGTCACCTTGCCCAGATGCACGAAGAGATCGCCCAGGTGGCGCTGGGTGTCCTCGATGGTGACCTCCGTGCCCTCGGCGTTGAAGACCAGGCCGCTGTCGCCCTGTTGGCCGCCGGCCTCGCCATAGAAGGGGGTCTGGTTGACGACGAGCGCCACCTCCTGGCCCTTCTCGGCGCGCTCGACTTCTTGGCCGTCGACGACCAGGGCCTGCACCACGCCTTCCGCCACCTCGGTGGTGTAGCCGAGGAATTCGCTGGCACCGCAGCGCTCGCGCAGATCGAACCAGACGCGCTCGGTCGCGGCCTCGCCGGAGCCCGACCAGGCCGCGCGCGCCGCCGCCCGCTGGCGTTCCATGGCGGCATCGAAACCGGCCTGATCGACCGGACGCCCCTGCCCGCGCAGGATGTCCTGGGTCAGGTCCAGGGGAAAGCCGAAGGTATCGTAGAGCTTAAACGCGGTCTCGCCGTCCAGCGCCTCGCCCTCGCCCAGCTTGCCGGTCGCCTCTTCCAGCAGTCGCAGGCCGCGGCCCAGGGTCTCGCGGAAGCGGGTTTCCTCCAGCTTCAGGGTCTCGCGGATCAGCGGTTCCGCCCGGCCGAGCTCCGGGAAGGCCTGGCCCATGGCCGAGACCAGGGCCGGCACCAGGCGGTACATCAAGGGCTCCTTCACGCCCAGCTTGTGGGCATGGCGCATACCGCGGCGCATGATCCGGCGCAGCACATAGCCCCGGCCCTCGTTGGACGGCATGACCCCGTCGGCCAGCAGGAAGGCGGTCGCGCGCAGATGATCGGCGATCACCCGGTGCGAAACACCGTGCGGGCCTTCCGGGGCCACGCCGCTGGCCTCGGCCGAGGCCTCGATCAGGCCGCGCATCAGGTCGATGTCGTAGTTGTCGTGCTGGCCCTGCAGCACGGCGGCAATACGCTCCAGCCCCATGCCGGTGTCGATGGAGGGCCGCGGCAGATCCACCCGCTCGTCCTTGGTCACCTGCTCGTACTGCATGAAGACCAGGTTCCAGATCTCGATGAAGCGGTCGCCGTCCTCGTCCGGGCTGCCCGGCGGGCCGCCTTGGATGTGAGGTCCGTGGTCGTAGAAGATCTCCGAGCAGGGACCGCAGGGACCGGTGTCGCCCATGGCCCAGAAATTGTCCGAGGTGGCGATGCGGATAATGCGCTCGTCCGGCAGGCCGGCGATCTTGCGCCAGAGCGCGGCTGCGTCTTCGTCCTCCGAATAGACCGTCACCAAGAGGCGATCGGCATCCAGACCCATCTCTTTGGTGACCAGGCTCCAGGCCAGTTCGATGGCACGGTCCTTGAAATAGTCGCCAAAGGAGAAATTGCCCAGCATCTCGAAGAAGGTGTGGTGGCGCGCGGTGTAGCCCACGTTCTCCAGATCGTTATGCTTGCCGCCGGCGCGCACGCACTTCTGCGAGGTCACGGCGCGGCTGTAGTCGCGCTGCTCTTGACCGGTGAAGACGTTCTTGAACTGCACCATGCCGGCGTTGGTGAAGAGCAACGAGGGGTCGTTGCGCGGCACCAGCGGCGATGAGCTCACGACCTCGTGCCCGGCATCGCGGAAGTAGTCGAGAAAAATGCGTCTGATCTCGTTCGTGGTCGGCATAGCTGTCACACAGAGCTTCTGGCAATTTCTGGGGCGCTATATCTCGCGCGTTCCGGGCTGGCCGACAAGCGCCTGTCTTCGCTGGCTGCCATCCCGCCATGTCAGCGCGGCGAAAAGAGCACAAAAAAGCCCAGAAATCCCTGACTTGCAGGCTGGCCGACGCGGACAAGTTAGGCTAAACCGACGACCATGAGATTTCGAGATACCAATCTGCGTCCGCTCAGCCGCGCGATGGCCGGTCTGGCGACGGCACTCACAATCGGCCTCTCCGCGACCCTCGGTCTGGCACAAGAGCAAGGTCAGCCGGATAACCAGCTGGGTCCAAAGTTCAAGGACTGGCAGATCGTCTGCCAAGCGACCGAGCCGCCGACCTGCGGTGCCGTACAGGAAGTGCGCACCGGCGACGACAAGCTGGCGCTCTGGACAGCCTTCGGCTTCTTCCGGCCGGAGAATCCGATGATCCTGCTGCTGCGCCTGCCTTACGGCCTGACCGAGCCGCCGAGCACTTTCCGCGTCGCTGCCGGCCTCAGCCTGGCGATCGACGGCAACGAGGTGGCCAAGGTGCCGATCGAGATTTGCGGGCCGAACATCTGCCAGTCCGGGATCGTCATGAACGATCAGCTGATCGCGGCGATGAAGGCCGGCGGGCAGCTGACCGTCTCCGTGCAGCTGGGCAACGGCGCCAAGGCCGATATGGCGGTCTCTCTTTCCGGCTTCACCGCTGCCCATGGCGAGTTGATGAAGAACAAGGGATAGCCTGCTCGCTTCCAACCGGGCGGCACCACTGGATAGAGTTTGAGGACAGGGCGGCAGAGATTCTGCCGCCCTTGGTCTATTCACAAGCAGATGTACCAAGGGGCGTTGCGTGAAACGCATCGCCTCTTGGCAAGCGCGACCGCGCGCCCGCAGCGCAGCGAGGACAAGCCCGCGTGGCGTTTGAACGCTTAAAAACCCACCGATAGTCCGATTCTCTGCCGCTCGGCAGAAGATCGGACCACAGACGCGCTATCGCCCCTGCTAGGCTGCCAGGCAGGGCGGCTGTGGTCGGTTCTGGGCGGAACGCGCTTTTTGAAAGGCACCGCCCAGGATGGCGATCTGGGGGAACTCGGCACGGATGTCGGCATCGGGCCGGCACCAAGGCAGAGCCTGCAAAGCTTGCTCTTCCCGGGGCTCCGCAACAGCTGACGGCAGGAAGAGCGCGGCGCTGAGGCTGAGTGCCTTGACCCGCATCGCCTGCCCGCCAAGGCCGCGCAATATGCCCCTTGCCGTCGAAAGATCGGCCGAGGCGATGCCATAACCCAGCGGCCGCAGCTTCTCCGGAAATGCGACGTCGATCTCTGCGATAGCCTCGCTCAGCGGCTGGCCGTTGCGCAGCAGACCGGACCCATCCGTGACGAGGGTGACCAGTAAGGGGCGCTCCACCGCCGCGGCCGCCATGGTCAGCCCGATGGCCTCGGCCGTCGTCGGGATGGCCGTCGCGACCAACAGATCTATCCCCGCAGCCGCCAGGCACTCGGCCTGTTCGAAGTGCGCGAGCAAGGCAGCCTCGGGCAGGGGGGCGTTGCCCGGGTCGGGCGAGCAGGGCCCAATGGCACCGGCAATCCGCACGAAGCGCGCTGCGGGATCGGCGTAGCTGCGCAGCAAGGCCACGAAGCGCACAGCCTGGCGGTTCAAAGCCGCATAGTCATAACAGCCCCAGCGCCGGCCCCAGGCCGCGGTCGCGCGCGCGCTCGGTGCCTCCAGCAGCAGGCCGCTAGCGGCCTTGCATGCCAGCCGCAGGTAGGGACCATAGAAGCCGATCAGCGCCTCCTCCCCGGCCGGGTCGTTGAGCAGCGAGAAGGCGGCTGGAATGCCAACGAGGCCGCAAAGGCCCGAAGCCTGCTCCACCGGGCTGTGGGTGATCAGGGTTGGATGATCGGCAGTAAAAATCCGATTGTGCTGCACCATTCGAACGACTCTCCTTCCTTGGCGCTGCGCCTTGCTGCACCGCGCAATGGAGATGGCCCCCCTATCCGCAGAGATCCAGAGAACCGAGTGTTCAGCAGACAGAGTCTTGAAATAGTGTTTTATTTGAATGCTCTAGCTCTTGACTAACGAGAACGAAGCCCTATCCTGCCGCCTGAAACCCTACCTGTGGTGCAGTCCCTAGACTGCTAGAGTCCGGCGGCGGGATTCCGCTTGCAGAGGAACAGACAACAGCGAGGTGGCTCATGCCGCAAGGCGTCGAGAAGGAGACTTCGGTCACGCGCGAGCGTCTTTTGGATGCCGCCGAATCGGCCATACTTGAGAAGGGCTTCGGCGCGACTTCGATCGACGAGCTGATCGCGGCCGTCGGCATCACCAAGAGCGGCTTCTTCTATCATTTCAAAGGCAAAGGCGCCCTGGCAGAAGCCCTGTTGCGGCGCTATCTGGACCGCGAACGGGTTCTCTTGGACTACATCTTCGGGCGCGCCGACCAGCTGCACGACGATCCGCTGCACGCCTTCCTGATCGGCCTGAAGATGCTGGCGGAGATGCTGGAGGACCTGCCGGGCGGCAATCCGGGCTGCTTGATGGCCGCCTACTGCTATCAGGATCAACTGTTCAATCGAGAGGTTCGCGAACTGCACCGCAGCGCCGTCATGGCCTGGCGCGAGCGCTTCTCCGTGCGCATCGCCGCGATTGCCGCTGTCCACAAGCCCAAGCAGGCGGTTCAGCCCGATGACCTGGCCGACATGCTCTGCGCGCTGGTCGACGGCGGCATGATCATCGGCAAGGCGGTCGGCGACGATGGCTTGCTGTCGCGACAGCTGTTGCTGTACCGGGACCTCGTCTTACAAGTCTTTACAGGTGATTGATCTATAGGCGATTGATCTACAAACGACGCCAATAGGTCGAGTCTTAGAAAGACGAGCGGCTGCAACCACCCTAGCGTCCTACTATAGGGACTGTCGTAAGGCATGGGAGGGTGGCATGGCAGTAGCGTCGAGTCTATCGTCAGCGTCGAGTCTATCGTCGATCGAGGCTTCCGGCCCGATCAAGCCACAGGTGGATATGCAGGCGGTGCAGGCCTACCGTCTGGGCCGCGTCCGAGAGGTCATGCGGGCCAAGGGTGTCGCACTCGCGGTCCTCGCCAATCCGATCAGCCAGCGCTATGCCTCGGAACACCGGCAGTTCTCCATCTTTCAGACGCGCATGCCCTTCTGCTACCTGCTGGTTCCCGTCGAGGGACCGCTGGTCATGCATGGAACCTACATGTCCAGCTCAGAGCAGATCCATGCCTTCAGGCCAGCCAGGTATCGCAACATCTTCGATGCCGGCCTGGACCTGACCGAACAGGGCCGCCATCTGGCCCAGGAGATCGAGGGCTTCCTGGCCGAGACCGGCCTCTCCTCCAGCTATCCCAGGATTGCCTGCGACCGCCTCAATCCCAGTGCGGCGGCAAGTCTGATGCAGGCCGGCTTCGAACTGGTCGATGCCGAAACCCTGGTCGAGCAGGCCCGCATCATCAAGTCGGCGGAAGAGATCGAGCTGATGCGCTATGCCATCGCGGTGGCCGAGGAGGGCATGCGGGCGATGGAGACAGCGCTGCAGCCCGGCATGACCGAAAACGAACTGCTCTCCTACCTGCACCGCACCAACACGGCCTATGACGGCGAGTGGTTCGAGTGCCGCATCCTGACGTCGGGCTATCGCACCAATCCCTGGTACCGCGAGGCCAGCGACAAGGTGATCAAGGCAGGCGAGCTGGTGGCCTTCGACACCGACATGGTCGGCCCCTTCGGCTATTGCGCCGACATCTCGCGCACCTGGCTGTGCGGCGATGAAGATCCTTCAGACGAGCAAAGGGCGCTCTACCGCCATGCTTACGACGAGGTGCATGCCAACATCGAGCTGTTGCAGCCCGGACGCAGCTTCCTGGAGATCAGCCAAGGTGCCTTCCTGCGCCGGCCCGACTGCATTGCCCATCGCTACACCTGCCTGACGCACGGCGTCGGCATGTCCGATGAATACCCCAAGATTCCCTATCAAGAAGACTGGGACGACTGCGGATACGACGGTCTGATCGAGCCGGGCATGGTCTTCAGCGTCGAGAGCTTCACCGGCTCGGATCGAGGCGGCGAGGGCGTCAAGCTGGAGCAGATGGTGCAGGTGACGGAGAGTGGACCGGAACTGCTGTCCAGCTATCCTTTCGACACCCGATTGTTGGCGGACTCTTAGAGTCCGTCCGGAAACTGCTTGTGCCCTGGACAGATTTATAAAGGTCTTGGGCAAGGAGAGCGTCGCGCGGCGATGGCGGGCGCCGCGTAAGCGGCGCTCGACCCAGTTACAAGGGGGCTGTCCCGAGGCCTTGATAAGTCAGCCCTTCGGGTCGCTGCCGGAGCCACGATTGCCGCCCATGTCAGGAGCGAGGGGCGCCGGCTTGACGATGCGCCCGGCATCGCCGGCGCCACCGCTCCTAACACTCGCGGCTCCGGCAGCGATGCAGGACACAAGCAGTTTCCGGACGGGCTCTTAGAGCACCGTGTTCGCGGCCGCAGCCATCTGGGCCTTCTTGGCCTTGCGGGCAGCGCGCATCTCCCGGTGCGAGATGAAGGTGGCCGCCGCGACGATGATTCCGCCGCCGATGAAGACGTAGGGGTCCAGCGCCTCGCCGAAGGCCAACATGCCCAGCAGAGCCGCCCAAACCAGTTGCAGGAAGGTGATCGGCTGCGTCACCGTCAGCGGGGCTGCCTTAAACGCGCGAGTCAGGGTGTAGTGGCCTGCGGTGGCGAAGACCGCGGTCAAGCCAAGCCAGAGCACCTCATCCAGGGTCGGTTCGCGCCAGACGACCAGGGCACCGGGCAGCAGCGCCAGGGTGCAGAAGATCGACAGCATGCCGACGATGGCGCCGGGCGTCTCGGTTATGGTCAGCCGCTTGGCGATCAGGAAGGAGCAGGCGAAGAGCGGTGCAGCGGCGAGCTGCGCTAGAGCACCGATCTGCACCGCCTGAAAGCCCGGCCGCAAGATGATGAGGGCACCCAAGAGGCCGATGAAGATCGCAGCGATGCGGCGCGCATGCAGACGCTCGCGAAACACCAGCCAGGCGCCCAGGGTCACGAAAAGCGGTGTGGTGTAGCCGATAGCGGTTACCTCGGCGATGGGGATACGCGCCATGGCGTAGAACCAGAGCATCACCGCACCGCCATGCACCAGGCCACGCACGACATAGAGCCCCATTGTTGATCGGCGCGGCCGCACCTTCAACAAGGGCAGCAGCATCGGCAGCACCAGAAAGCAGCCGATCAGATAGCGGATGAAGGCCGCCTGAACGGCGGGAATGTCGGATCCCAGATAGCGCACGATGCCGGTGACAGCGACGAACATGAAGGTCGTCAACAACATCCATCCGACGCCAGCGAGCAGGGGACTCGCAGCCGGGCTCTCACTGCCGCTGGTGATCGTCTTGTTCATCCGAGAACGCTGGGGCCTAAATCGCTCGAAAGGCCCACTTCGCTGCACAGGCCCTCATGCGTGCAAGGCTAAGCACATGCACGCGCGCGGTCACCTAGGTGAGGCCGGCAAATAGCTCATAGCAGCCAAGCCAGGCCGTTCCTCTCGCCCGCTAAGCCCGCCAGGATCGTCAGGCCTGCCCTCAGGGGGAGGGTTAGCGCATCACCACCAGATCGGCGTCGACACTGAGGAAGATCAGATGCTCCTGCGCGACGGTCGGGGAGACCGCGGCGCCGGCCGGTAGCTCGACCGCGCCCAGGAACTCGCCGGTGTAGGGCGAGACGGCATAGGCATCGCCGTGACTGCCGGCAACCACCAGGCGATTGCTGGCCAGGATCGGACCGACCCAGGCAATGGCCTCGTCCTTGTCCTCCGGGTCTTCGAAGCGGGGCAAGGGCGTCACCCACTGGATGGCGCCACTGTCGCGTGCCAGGGCCACCAGCTCCGACTTGTTGGTGATGAGGAAGAGGTAGTCGCCGCCGGCCCAGATGGTCAGAGGCCCGCCCAGATCGCGCTCCCACACGCGGTTGCCGCGCCGCATATCGATGGCGACCGTGCGGCCGGCGTTGCTGGTGGCAAAGACCAGCCCGCGGTCGATCACCGGCAGGCCCCGGACCTGACCGATATCGCTCAAGGAATCGCTGCGACGGACGGCTGCCAGACTCTCGTTCCAGAGCACACGGCCGCTCTCGACGCTCAAGGCATAGAGCTCGCCGGAGCTGTAGGGGACGATCGCGATGGAACCGGCCACGGCAGGGCTGGAGGAGCCCAACAGGCCGACCTGCTCTTCGATGCCGCGATGCTGCCACAGCAGCGCACCGTCGTCTGCATTGAGCGCGACGGTCTGGTTGTCCAGGGTCACGGCGAAGAGACGGCCGCCATCGACCACGGGGGCAGAGCGCATCGGTCCCGGCGCGCGGGCCTCCCACAAGACCGCGCCATTACGTCCGTCGAGCGCAAAGATGCGGGCAAAGCCGGTGGTGACGAAGACCTTGCCGTCGGCGAAGGCCAGACCGCCGCCGAAGGCACCCGAGTCGTCCTCGATGTCCTCCAGGTCGGTGCGCCAGAACAGGCGCCCGTCGCCCAGAGAGTAGGCCGAAACCTCGGCCCTGGCATCGAGCGAGAAGATGGTGCTGCCGAAGACGAGCGGCTGGCTCAGAAGTGCTGCATCCTCCGCATCGCCCGCGCCCACATCGCCAATCCAAGAGATCACCGGCTTATCGGAGATCGCCAGGTGATACATGGCGTGCGCAGCGGTGCCGCCGGGCTGCGCCCAGCTGCCGTTCACATAGGGCGGCGGCAAGCGGATCTCGCTACCGGCCTGTCCGGGGTCCGGCTCCAGCGAGGTCGCCTGCACGATTACCGATTCGCGCTCCCCCGGTAGAGGTGGCTGAGACTCGCTGAAGAGCCCACAGGCGGAAAGGCCCAAAGCTAGGCCGAGAGCGGCAAGAGAGGAGGCGAGCGGTCGCATGGAAACTAGGAACCGAGCGCGTCCAGCAGCTGGTTGACCCTGCCACGTAGACCCACCGGGCTGTTGGGGTCCTGGCTGAGCGCTGTCAGCAGATCCTTCGCCCGCGCCTCGTCGCCCTGCTCCAGCGCCAAGAGTGCGGTCAACTCGCGCGCCATATGCGACAGCGGACGGTCGCTGTCGGCCAAAGGCGCCAGTTCCCCTTCCAAGGCCGCCAAGGGCTCGTCGCCGTTCATCGCATGCATGACGGCCAGGATGAGGGCCACGTCTTGCAGCGGTTGTCCGGCTTCGCTGTCCTTGGCAAGCGCCCGCCAGCCGGCGATCGCGCCTTCCGGATCGTCGTTCTCCGAGCGAATCTCCGCAGCCGCAAAGGCAGCCAGGATACGGAAGCCGCCGTCCCCCGTGCTGGCCTCTTCGTCCAGCGCCAGAAGCGCCCCGGCCGTTTCACCCTCGCGCGCTTCAGCAAGCGCAGCCGCAAAGGCCGCACCGGCCTCCTCGCGCGCTTCTTGTTGCGAGCTCTGATAGATCGAATAGCCACCGACCCCGGCAATCACCAGGATAACGATGATGGCCACATAGGGCCCAAAGCGCTTGGCCAGCCGCTTGAGTTGGTCTGTGCGCAGATCCTCTTCGATCTCGCGAAAAACGTCACTCACCTAGGTCCTATCCCTTCACCTCGTTGGGGCCACTCCTCGGCCGCCACATTAGTGCCCCGCCCGTCGAAGGCAAGCATGCTGTCAAGCCGCCTTCCACTTGATCGAGCAACCGATCGAGGCCGCTTGCTCCGCTGGGCCGCTGCCGGTCTCCGCCACCTGGCGCATGGCCTCGAAGAGGTCGCGGCGCGCGCCGGCAATGGGACTGATACCCGAGGCATCCAGGCGGCCGCGATACTGCAGCTCCAAGTCCGCGTTGAAGCCATAGAAATCGGGCGTACAGATGGCACCGTATGCCTTGGCCACGGCCTGCGTCTCATCGATGACATAGGGAAAGCTCAAACCGTTCTCCGCGGCGAAGACCTTCATGTTCTCGAAGGAGTCGGCCGGATAGGCGACGGTGTCGTTGGACATGATCGCCAGCGCACCGATGCCATGACCACGCAGCTCTGCCACATCGCGCTCGATCCGGTCGATTATCGAGCGGACATAGGGGCAGTGGTTGCAGATGAACAGGATCAAGAGGCCGCGCTCTCCCCGGGCGTCAGCCAGGCTATAGCTCTTGCCGTCGATGCCCGGCAGGGTGAAGTCGGGTGCCTTCCAACCGAAATCGCAAAGCGGGGGTACGGCCGCAACCATCGCTGCTCTCCTTCTAGTGGGGCCGCCGGCGCGGCCTGTCGTCAGTCTGGAACAGCCTTTTAGGCGAGAGCGACCGCCCTAGGCAAACGCCTTCGGGAGCAAAACTCATGAGGCCCCTTGCCCATGCAAGCCTCTGGACAGACGCCGGACGCCGCAGCAGACTGTTTCCTGGGAGTTCTTAGTCGACAAGCGATCAGTGGAACGGCGGTACGGGCTGAATGGCGGAGGTAATCTCTCTCGCACGCTATGTGAAGGAGGCACAGCGCTCACGCGGCGGTGCCAAACGCAGCAGTAAGCCCGTCTTCTTCACCAAGGGCGAGCTGCAGGCACTGATGGCGCTCTATAGCGAGCATGTCATGGCCGGTGTGTGGCGCGACTATGCCATCGATCACCTGACGGGCATGGCCGCCTTCTCGATCTATCGCCGTGCCCAGGAACGCCCGCTCTACACCCTGGCCAAGCACCAGGTCGGCCCGGCGAGCTATGAGTATCTGCTGTTCGAGGAGGGCAAGCGACGGCGACGGGCCGGCGACATTGCGCGTCTGCTGGATTACCTGAGAGCACCGCTGACCGTGGTCAGCTGACGCCTGCCTTGAGCGCCACCTTCCCGCCTCGCGATCTGGTCGGCTACGCCCGCAATCCGCCGCATCCCAACTGGCCGGGCGGTGCGCGCATCGCGGTCAACTTCTGCATCAACTACGAAGAAGGTGGCGAGCGGTCGCTCGTCAATGGCGATGCGACGTCGGAGGACCGCATCTCCGACCTGGTGGTGCAGGCACGCCTTGGTGCGCGCGATTTCAACATGGAGTCCTGCTACGAGTTCGGCAGCAGGGTCGGCTTCTGGCGCCTGATGCGCGCTTTCCAGGATCGCAGCCTGCCGGCAACGGTCAATCTGGTGGGGTTGGCCGGCGCGCTCAATCCCTATGCCTTGGAGGCCATCGCCGAATCGGGCTTCGACATCCACCCGCACGGCTGGCGCTGGATCGATCATCACGGCTTGCCTGTCGAGGTGGAACGCCAGCACATCGCCTGGTGTGTCGAACAAGCGGTGCGACTAACCGGGGAGCATCCACTGGGCTACTACGCCGGTATGCCCAGCGTGAACACCCGCCGCCTGGTCGCCGAAGATCCGGGGTTCCTCTACGACTCCGACAACTACAGCGACGAGCTACCCTTCTGGAACCACGACCACGGACGGCCGCTGTTGATCCTGCCATATTCGCTGGACACCAACGACAGCCGTTTCTCGAGGCGCGAGGGTTTTCAGCTGGCCGAGGAGTTCGAGCGCTATGTCAAGGACAGCTTCGACCAGCTCTATTTGGAAGGCGAGCGGGCACCGAGGATGCTGACCGTCGGCCTGCACGCGCGCCTGCTGGGACGCCCGGGCCGCATCGGGTCCCTGCACCGCCTGTTGGACTATATGATGGGCCACGACCAGGTCTGGATCTGCCGCCGGTCGGAGATCGCCTTGCACTGGGCCAAGCAGTTTCCCTGCTCAGCGGTCGACTGATCACGGACGGCGCCTACCGCTTTGAACCATAGAGCAGAGTCTCGCATTCAGGTGAGTCCACCTGAATGCGATCTGATCTAGCGCGCAGCGATCAAGCCGATCTCCACGGCGAACTTCGGCGAGGCCAGGCGGGCTTCGACGCAAGCGCGGGCCGGGGCATTGCCGCCGGTCGACCAGGCATCCCAGACCGCGTTCATCTCGGCGAAGCTGTCCATGTCGGTCAGCCAGATGGTGGCCGACAGCGCCTTGGACTTATCGGTCCCGGCCTCGGCCAGCAGCGCATCGATCTGCGCCAGGATGGCCTTGGTCTGGTCGGTGACGCTGGCGCCGGGTGCCGACTGCGCCACCTGGCCGGCCAGATAGACCGTATCGCCGTGAATCACCAGCTGGCTCATGCGGTCGTTGGTGTGCTTTCTCTCGATGGTCATGCGACGACCTCCGGCTTGGGGTTACTGTAAGAGCGGCAGGACCCTCTGCACGACATTGGCATCGCGCGCCATGGTTTTCTCGACCACGTCGGAATCCTTCAAAATGATGTCGGCACCGCTCGCGACCGCCGCTTCCATGACAGCCTTGTCGGCAGAGACGCCGCGGAAGAAGGCCGTCGCCAGGCTGAGCGCCTTATCGGGGTCCATCGCCGGAGGCCCGAAGAGGGCGACCGAGGTTGTGAAGGCATCCTTGCGATCGCCGCTCAGCTCCGCCAAGGTCGGCACAGCGCTACGCAGTAGCGGGCTGCGCTCGGCACCGAAAGTGATGAGCGCGCGATAGTCGCCTTTGATCGCGGGAAAGGTCAGCACGCGGGTAAAGATGATGGCAGCGTCAGCGACACCGCTGTCCACATCGCGCAGGATAGCCCCCAAGGTCGGCCGGCTGCTGAAAGCGAAAGGCAGATTAAGCCGCTTGGCGATCATCGCCAAGGCCACACCGGAGCTGGTCCGCTTGCCGGAGGTTGCAATGCTGAGCGTGCGTTCCTGGGCCTCGGCCTCCAGATCCATAAAGGTCTTGAAGGGGGAATCGGCACGGACCACCAACGCGACCGAAACGCCCTGTGCTAGCTTCAGGATCGGCGTAAGAGAGCTCAGGTGCGTCTCCTGGCCGGAATCCGGCATGGCCTCATCGATCGCTCTGGTCAGAAGCTCGGCAACCAGCAGGGTGGAACCGTCGGCAGGTACGCGCCCTAGAATATCCTGAGCCAGGCCACCGCGCTCGCCGATCACTGTCGCAATTTCCACCGGATGATCCAAGGCCGTCTCCAGCCCCGGCTGCATCACACTGGCGATGGTGCCCATCAGGTTGTCGCTGTCGCCCGGCACCAGCAGGATGGTCTTGTCCTCTTGCGCCAGTGCCGCAAAAGGCAGAAAGCACAGAATGCTAAAGGCGAGGCAAATTCGCTTCGCGCCCGATCCGAAAGCCACCATTCGTCCCATTCCCCTATCTCGTTCGCCCAATCGAGCCGGTTAGGCGACCTTCAATTCCTTGAAGAAGTCGCTGCCCTTGTCGTCGATAATGATAAAGGCCGGGAAATCCTCGACCTCAATGCGCCAAATCGCTTCCATCCCCAGTTCCGGGTACTCGATGCACTCGACCTTCTTGATGCAGTCCTGCGCCAGCCGCGCCGCCGGGCCGCCGATGGAGCCCAGATAGAAGCCGCCGTGCTTGCCGCAGGCCTCGCGCACCATGGGACTGCGATTGCCCTTGGCCAGCATCACCATGGATCCGCCGGCAGCCTGAAACTGATCGACGAAGGAATCCATGCGCCCGGCCGTCGTCGGCCCGAAGGAGCCCGAGGCATAGCCTTCAGGCGTCTTCGCCGGGCCGGCGTAATAGATCGGATGATTCTTGAAGTAGTCCGGCAAGGGCTCCCCCGCCTCCAGCCGCGCGCGCAGCTTGGCATGGGCAGCGTCGCGGGCAACGATCACCGGGCCGGTCAGCGACAGGCGCGTCTTGATCGGATAGCGGCTCAGGGTCGCCAGAATCTCGGACATCGGTCGGGTCAAATCGATCTTGACCACCTCGCCTTCCAGGCTCTGGTCTTCGACCTCCGGCAGGTACTGGGCCGGGTTGGCCTCCAGCTCTTCCAGGAAGATGCCTTCTCTGGTGATCTTGCCCAAGGCCTGACGGTCGGCCGAGCAGGACACCCCGATCCCGATCGGCAGGCTGGCGCCGTGACGCGGCAGGCGGATGACACGCACGTCGTGGCAGAAGTACTTGCCGCCGAACTGCGCGCCGATCCCCAGACCCTGCGCCATCTTGTGGACCACCGCCTCCATCTCCAGGTCGCGGAAGGCGTGACCGGTCTCGCCGCCTTGGGTCGGCAGGGCATCCAGGTAGCGGCAGCTTGCCAGCTTAACGGTCTTGAGATTGAGCTCGGCCGAGGTCCCGCCGATGACGACCGCCAGATGGTAGGGCGGACAGGCGGCCGTGCCCAAGCTTCTGATACGCTCTTCCAGATAGGGCAGCAGGCGATCGGGATTCAGCACTGAGGGCGTTGCCTGGAAGAGGAAGGTCTTGTTCGCCGAACCGCCGCCCTTGGCAACGAAGAGGAACTTGTAGGCCTCTTCCCCCTCGGCATAGATGTCGATCTGGGCCGGCAAATTCGTGCGCGTGTTGGTCTCTTCGTACATGGAGACCGGCGAGACCTGGCTGTAGCGCAGATTGCGCTTGAAGTAGGCATCGCCAATGCCGGCGGAAAGCGCGCGCTCGTCCTCGCCCTCGGTGAAGACCAGGCGGCCGCGCTTGCCCATGACGATGGCGGTGCCGGTGTCCTGGCACATCGGCAAGACGCCACCGGCGGCGATGTTGGCATTCTTCAGCAGATCGAAGGCAACGAAGCGATCGTTCGGCGAGGCCTCCGGATCGTCCAGGATCTTGCGCAACTGCCCCAGATGTCCGGGGCGCAGCAGGTGATTGATGTCGATGAAGGCTGCTTCGGCCAGACGCCTGAGTGCCGACGTGGAGACCGACAGGAGCTCTTGCTGGCCAAGCGTGACCAGCGACACCCCTTCGCTGCCCAGGCTGCGATAGGGCGTCTTGTCTTCGCCTAGGGGGAACAGGGGGTGGTAGTCGGGCAGGTCGTCGACCGCTTCGAGATTGGCTGACATGCTTGCACTCCTCGCATCGGCGGCAGGGTCTTGGGGCGTTCTCGATGATATCCAGGGCTAGCGGCCATCCGGACAGCGGGCCGCAGAACGGCCCCATCCGGTGTCAGCCAAGCCAAGATCAGGCTTAACGGCGATCGCCTGTGGTGATCAACTGTCTTGCGTTTCGCCTTCCTCGGCTTGGTCGTTGGCATCGGCCGGCATGGGGAACTGACGCCGCTGCGGCGCGCTTTCCTCGGTCTCCGTGGTCGAACGCGAAGAAGAGCGGCGATAGCGCGTGCGGCTGCGGCTCGAACGTGATCCGTTGCTGCGCGAAGACTTGGCTTCCTCGGGCGCGGCCTCGCCGCCGCTGCCGTCTTCCGTCTTGCCCTCTTCTTCCTTGCCGCCCGCTTCCTTGCCGTCCTTCGCCTTGCTCTCTTCCGTCTTGCCCTCTTCGGCCCTGCCCGCGTCGGTCTTGCCCGCGTCGGTCTTACCCGCTTCCGTTGGGGCATCCCCGCTGCTCAGCACCAGTGTCTTGGCACCCAGAGCGCGTTCCAAACCGTCACGGTCGGCATCCGCCGTCTCGCCGTTCACCGGCGGCGCGGCGTCGCTGCTTGCCTCAGCCTCACGCTCTTCGGTCGGTTGGCGCGAGCGGCTTTGGTCACTGCGCTGCCGGCCATTACTGCTCTGATCTGAGCGGCTATCCCTGGGTTCTGAGCGGCTATCCCTGGCGTTCTCCTGATCGCTTTCTTGGCGACCGCCGTCGTCGCGATCGTCGCGCTGATGGCTGCGTTGGCTTCCGGGCGACTCGGGATCGGTCGATTCGTGCACGATCCGATAATAGTGCTCGGCGAACTGATAGTAGCTCTCGGCGAGGACGCGGTCGCCATTGGTCTGCGCATCGCGTGCCAGGTTCTGGTATTTCTCCAGCACCTGGTGGGCGTTGCCTCGTATGCGCACTTCCGGCCCGTTGCTGTCGAAAGTCTGTGACTTTAGCGGGCCCGGCCTGCGGGTAGGGCGTCCACCGCGGCTGCGGCGACCGTTGTTGCTTTGTCGCATCTGGGTTCGTCTATGTTGTCTAACGCTAGGGTCGAGTGTCGCATCGCTCGCCGGCCCGCCGAATAGCGCTGGGCGCGTGTTTCCGATCGTTCGCCGGAGAGCTGGGATGCCAGTCCGCGCCTGCCGTCCTCTTGCTTGGCTGGCCGACCGCGTCGCCTAGTTCCCTAAGAAACCTAGCGGTCGAACCGCGTCCTTCCAAGCCCTTTTTTTGCCATCTGGGCGCCGATAGCCGCTTCGATCCCTCTATTGCGACTGTCTGGCGCAAAGCACGCGCGGCATTCCGCTCAGATCGGCATGCAGACCGCAGTCTTCAAGGCCAGTGTCAAGAACCATCCGCCGAATCGCCGTTTCCTGCCCCTGGCCGAACTCCAGCACCAGCCAGGCGCCCGGCGCCAGGAGTGCTGCTGCCTGCGGGACCAAGCGGCGATAGGCCGCCAATCCGTCCGCACCGCCATCCAATGCCAGGCGCGGGTCGTACCGGGCCACCTCGGGCTGAAGATTGGGCAGGGTTGCGCGTTCGATATAGGGCGGATTGCTGACGATGAGATCGAAAGAGCCGCACAAGGCCGCCCCCCAATCGGAGAGCAGGAACTGCGCACGCGACGATAGCCCCAAGGCCGTCGCATTCTCGGCCGCCTGCCTGAGCGCGCCAAGCGAGCGGTCGAGCCCCAGGCCCCAGGCGGCCGGCCGCTCGGAGAGGATTGCCAGAAGGAGGCAGCCGCTGCCGGTTCCCAAGTCCAGGATCCGATAGGGCCCATCCCGTTCGGTCAGGACGGAGTGGGCTGCTGCGACCAGGGTCTCGCTGTCCGGGCGTGGCTCGAGAGTATCCGGGGAGAGAGCGAAATCCAGGCTCCAGAACTCGCGCGAACCCACGATTCGAGCCAGCGGCTCGCGCTCGGCACGCCTGGCAACGGCGGCCTGCAGCCTGCGCGCCAGTGCTGCGTCGATCGGACGGTCGCGGTCGTAGAGCGCAGCGCTGCTGCCGGGCAGGACCTGGGTAAAGAGCGCACGGGCTTCTCGCCTGGGGGACTCGAGACCGGCCTTGGCCAGCTGCGCTGCGGCTTCATCCAGTAGCCGGCCCAGCGGTGTTGCGCTCACTCCTCGGTGACGGCAGCCAGGCGGGCTGCCTCGTCCTCCGTCGCCAGCGCCTCGATCAGCTCGTGCAAGGCCTCGCCGGCCAGCACGCGATCCAGCTTGTAGAGCGTGAGGTTGATGCGGTGATCGGTGACCCGGCCTTGCGGAAAATTATAGGTGCGGATGCGCTCCGAGCGGTCGCCGGACCCGACCTGGCTCTTGCGCGCACTGGCCATCTCGGCATCGCGCTGCCGGCGCTCTTCGTCGTAGAGCTTGGCGCGCAGCATCTTCATCGCCTTGGCACGGTTCTTGTGCTGCGACTTCTCATCCTGGCACTGCACCACGATGCCGCTGGGCATATGGGTGATGCGCACCGCCGAATCGGTCTTGTTCACGTGCTGGCCGCCTGCCCCCTGGGCGCGGTAAGTGTCGATCCGCAGGTCCTTATCCTCGATCTCGACATCCACCTCTTCGGCCTCGGGCAAGACGGCGACGGTGGCAGCAGAGGTGTGGATGCGCCCGCTGGTCTCCGTCACCGGGACGCGCTGCACGCGATGCACACCCGATTCATACTTCAGCTGGGCAAAGACGCCCTTACCGGAAATCAGCATGGAACCCGCCTTACAGCCGCCGAGGTCGGTTTCCTCGTAGTCCAGGGTCTCCGTCCGCAGCCCGGAGATCTCGGCGTAGCGCTGATACATGGTGAAGAGGTCGCTGGCGAAGAGCGACGCTTCGTCACCGCCGGTGCCGGCTCTAACCTCCAGCACCGCGTTGCGCTCGTCGGCCTCGTCCTTGGGCAGCAACAGCACCTTGATCTGGTGCTCCAGCTTCGGGATGCGCTCCTTCAGCGCGTAGAACTCCTCTTCGGCCATCCCGCGCATCTCGGGATCGTCGCCCTCGCCCATCAGGACTTCCAGGTCGTTCATCTCCCGTCGGACCGCGCCCAGCTCGTTGATGCCGGCGACGACAGGCTCCAGCTCCGCATACTCCCTGGCAATGCGGGTATAGTCGGCCGAGCCGGGTTCCGGGTGAACGGCCAGCGACTGGGACAGTTCCTCATGCCGGTCGCGGACGGCGGCCAGCTTCTCTTCGAGGCTCACGAGGGGGGTTCCTAGCTTTCTCGGTTACGGTCTTGCTTCCGGTCGTCCTGCGCCTGCGGGAAGAGGCGACGCATCGCCGTTTCCAAGGCGTGAAGGTCGGCCGGTTCGCGTGCTGCCTGGCGCAAGGCCTCGGACGGCGCATGCAGCAGGCGTTTCAGAAGGAGCGCCGTTGCGGCAGCTGCGTCAAGTCTCTCGTTCGCCAGAACCTCGCGGCGCAGGTCTTCGGCGTGGCTGCGCAGCTGGGTCACGCTCTGGTCGGCTGCCCTGGCAACGAGGCTCCCTTCGAAGAGCGAGAGCTCCTCGCTGAGAATTCGCCATGCCTGTACCGAGGCCCCCTCGCGCGACGCCTTGCCGTCGTGCGCCAGCCGTTCCAGGTCCGAGAGATCGTAAACGAAGGCATTATCCAGCTTGTCGACTCCGGGCCCCAGGTCGCTGGGCAAGGCCAAATCGAAGAGCAGCATGGGCTTTCCGCGACGCCGGCGCAGGATCTGGGACATGCCGCGTTTGGTGACGACGGGCTGGCCGGAGCCTTGCGAGAAGACGGCAATGTCCGCGCTTTCCAGGGCTTCCTCCAGATCCTCGCCGCTCCAGGCCTGGGCCTGCAGCTGACGTGCTACGGCCTTGGCCCGATTGATGTTGGCGTGCAGCACGCCGCTCTTCTCCACGCCGCCCACGCGGAAGTAGTCGGCCAGCAGTTCGCCCAGCTCCCCCAAGCCGATCAGCAGCAAGGAGCGGTCTTCCAGAGATCCATGCAGGGTGCGGGCGACCTTCAGTGCTGCAGCAGCGAGGGAGACCGGGCCTTCGCCGATCCGGCTCTCGCTGCGCACGCGCTTGGCCGTTTGGTAAGCGCCGGCCAGGAAGCGGTCGAGATAGGGGCCGCTGGCGCCCAGCAGGCGAGCGCGCGCATGGCTGGCCTTGACCTGCCCCAGGACCTGCGGCTCGCCGACCACCTGGCTGTCCAGTCCGGCCGTTATGGCAAAGAGGTGCCGCAACGCTTCGGCACCGCGATGTTCCAGGGCATAGGGTTGCAGGCTCTCGCTGGCAAAGCCGCCGCAGCGGGCCAAGGCCTCCAGCGCGCGTTCCGCCACACTCTCCTGCCGCCCCAGGCCTACGACCTCGACCCGGTCGCAGGTCGACAGCAGCAGGACTTCGTCGAAGCCGCTCTCCGCCAAGGCGCCATAGACCAGCGCCTCTTGCTCCTCGGCCACGGCCAGACGTTCGCGCAACAGGGCGGGCGCGCTGCGGTATGTCACCCCAACGCTACACAAACGCTCCAGGTTGTCACGCTGCGGAATCATCGGCTTGCGGCTAGAAACGCGCCTCCAGTTCTTGCGATAAACTCCCTAAATCTAGGGTGGTTTGCTCTCCACTGTCCAGATCGCGCAGAACGATCGCCTCTTTCGCCAGTTCGTCGTCACCGAGGATCAGGGCGGCGCGGGCACCGATCTTGTCGGCGCGGCGCATGCGTTTGCGCAGGTTGCCGGAGAAGGCAAGATCGATCGCGTGGCCGGCCTTGCGTAAGGCTTCGGCCAGCAAGGTCGCACGCGCCTCCGCGGCCGCACCGATCGGCACCAGGGCGAAGGGGCGCGGGGCCGGCGGTTCTTCGGCCAGCAGCATCGCCAGACGCTCGATCCCCGCCGCCCAGCCGACGCCTGGCGTGGCCTGGCCGCCCATGGTCTCGACCAGATAGTCATAGCGCCCGCCGCCCATGACCGTGCCCTGGGCCCCCAGAGCCTCGGTCGTGAACTCGAAGGCGGTATGGCAGTAATAGTCCAGCCCGCGCACCAGCCGCGGGTTCAGCGTGTAGGCAATGTCCAGAGTGTCCAGACCCTCGCGGACGGCAGCGAAGAAATCCTTGGCAGCGGCGGTCAGATAGTCGTCGAAAGCCGGCGCGTCGGCGACGACCGCACGATCGCCGGCATTCTTGCTGTCCAGAATGCGCAGGGGATTGCGTTCCAAGCGCGCGCGGCTGTCTTCGGAAAGGCGTTCGCGATGGCCCTGAAAATAGTCGACCAGCGCGGTGCGATAGGCGTTGCGGCTGTCCTGGTCACCCAGGGTGTTCAACTCCAGGGTGGTCTTGCCGGTCAGGCCCAGCTCTTCCAGGATCCTGGCGCCGGCGGCGATGACCTCGACGTCGCCGGCCGGTTGCGCCACCCCGAAGAGCTCGATGCCGATCTGGTGGAACTGGCGCTGGCGCCCCTTCTGCGGGCGCTCGTGACGGAACATGGGACCGGCGTAGAAGTACTTGAGCGGCAGCTCCTGCACCAAGCCGTTGGAGATAAAGGCCCGCGCCACGCCGGCCGTGTTCTCCGGCCGCAAGGTGATGCTCTCGCCCTCGCCGAGTGCAAAGCTGTACATCTCCTTCGAGACAATATCGGTCGCCTCGCCGATGGTGCGCTTGAAAACCTCGGTGAACTCCATCACCGGTGTGGCCATCAAGAGATAGCCATAGCGCTCGGCGACCGCGCGCGCCGTTTCCACCACATGGCGGTGACGCCGCATGGCCGGGGGGAGGAGGTCGTGGGTACCGCGAATGGGCTGTAGACTGGACACGCGCCTGCGCCGCCTTTCTGGCTGTCGTTTCGGATTTGCGGCCCTGATGTAGCCGTTAATGCGCCGGCTGGAAAGCCAAGCCCTTTGTTAGAGAATCCAGCTGGTGGGATTTTCGATCGGGCGGCGATCGTAAACCGCCAAGGTGGCCCGCAGGCAGCGCAGCAGATACCACACACCCAGGGCCGCCAGGATCAAATAGCCGATCAGCACGATGGCCAGCACCGTGCCGATGATGGTGAGCACCAAGCCCACCCAAAAGGTGGTGATGAAATAGGTCAGCACGCTCTCGCCCCAGGTGCCGTCCAGGTCGTCACGCTTGGCATAGGCGATGATGACGCCGACGATGGCCCCCACGCCGCCGGTGAAGAGGCCGGCCCAGTAGGCGAGCGCGATGAAGAGCGGTATGCGATCCTGTTCCAAGTGCGCAAGCCTACTCGGCCGCTGCCTGCTGGGCATCCTCTTCGGCGGCTTTGGCGGCCTCGATCTCGGCCGCCTTGGCTTCGATCATCTCGACCAGATGGTCGACCACACTGGCGTCCTTCAGGCGGTGGTCCGGCAGGCCGGCGACATAGACCTGATGCGTCCCCTTGCCGCCGCCGGTGAGCCCCAGGTCGGTCATCAGGGCCTCGCCTGGACCATTCACCACGCAGCCGATCACCGAGACGGTCATCGGCGTGGTGATGTGCTCGATCCGCTTCTCCAGCTCTTCGACTGTCTTGATGACCTCGAACTGCTGGCGCGCGCACGACGGGCAAGAGATGACGTTGACGCCGCGGTGACGCAGGCCCAGCGACTTCAAGATGTCGAAGCCGACCTTGATTTCTTCGACCGGTGCTGCCGAGAGAGAGACGCGGATGGTGTCGCCGATGCCGGCCCACAGCAGGCTGCCCAGTCCGATGGAGGACTTGATGGTGCCGCCGCGCAGGCCGCCGGCCTCGGTGATGCCCAGATGCAGGGGATAGTCGCAGACCTCGGAGAGCTGCTGATAGGCGGCAACGGACAGGAAGACGTCGGAGGCCTTGCAGGAGATCTTGAACTCGTGAAAGTCCTCATCCTGCAGGAATTTCATGTGGTTGAGCGCGCTCTCGACCATCGCTTCCGGGCAGGGCTCGCCGTACTTCTCCAGAAGCTCGCGCTCCAGCGAGCCGGCATTGACGCCGATGCGCATGGAACAGCCGTTGTCCCGTGCTGCCTTCACCACCTCGCGGACCCGCTCGCGGCCGCCGATGTTGCCCGGATTGATGCGCAGGCAAGCCGCCCCGTTCTGGGCCGCCTCGATCCCGCGCTTATAGTGAAAGTGGATATCGGCGACGATCGGCACGGTGACTTCCGGCACGATCTCCTTCAGGGCAGCGCTCGATTCCTTATCGGGACAGGAGATCCGGACGATATCTGCGCCGGCAACCTCCAGGCCGCGGACCTGTTCGATGGTCGCGGCCACATCGTGCGTCACCGTGTTGGTCATCGACTGCACCGTGATCGGCGCGTCGCCGCCGACCGGCACCTTGCCGACCATGATCTGCCGGCTCTTGCGGCGCAGCACCTGCCGCCAGGGGCGTACCGCCGTATGGTCGCTCATCGTCTACCCTCTCGTTAGAACAGACCGCTTCGGTCTGCCGTGGCCACGATTAACGCTTCGCGACCGATGTCTCGACCTCGGAGATGCTGGCGCGGCCGCTTGAAATCAAGAGTACCGCGGTCAGTTGGCCTTCAGGGAATCGGGGCTGAGGGAGACGTTGCGTCGGACCTGGCCGGACCGCCCAAGCTTGGGCACCTCTTGACCATCGACCGTGATCACCAGCCCGCCGGCATTTCCGGTCAAGAGCGAGAGGCCCGGCTGATCGGGAACGTCGTAGGTGTCGCCCGCCCGCAACACGCGGGTGAAGATCGATTCGTTGCTGGCATTGCGCACCTGAACCCAGCTGTCCTGCGTCGCCCGCAGCACCACGCGCGGGCCGCTGTAGGCAGCCCCGACACCGGCGACCGAAGGATCGGCCGGCTGCGAAGCAGAGGCCGCCTCTGTAAAGAGAACCGTTCCGGCTCCACCGGCAACCGCACCTCCGGCTGCAGAGTCGGAGATCGAAACATCGGCGCTGCCCTCGCCGCCGCCAGCGGCAGGCGTTCCGGCCGCCGTCTCGGTGCCGGCTGCCGCAGCGGTCGTGCCAGCCGCTGTGCCGGCCGCGGCAGTCGCATCTGTCGTGCCTGTAGCCTCCGAAGCGCCGTTCTCGCCGCTCGTCGCAGTACCCTGCGTTGCGGTGGCCGTGGTCGCCGTTCCGCTGGAGGTGGTCGCCGCATCACTTGCCCCGGCCGAAGAGCTCTCGGGCGCGGCAGTCTCCGCGACCGCGGTCTCGCTCCCTGCAAACCCGCCGTCGCGCGACACGTAGGTCCAGACCAGGTAGGCCAGACCGGCAAGCAGCAGGGACACCAGGATGATGGCGCCGGTCGGCACCTTGGCTTCCGGCACCGGTGTCGGGAAGTTCAGGTTGGGGGTGCGGTCGATCCCGGCCGCCTCGTCCTTGAAACGCTCCACGCAATCGTTGACGTCGAGGCCCAGATAGTGGGCGTAGCTGCGCACGAAGCCCACGCCGTAGGTCAGACCCGGCAGATCCTGGTAGCGGCTCTCCTCGATTGCCCGCAGGAAGACCGGGCGGATACGCAGCGCCGAAGAGACCTCTTCGATGTCCTGGCCAAAGCTGGAGCGGGTCTGCGCCAGCAGCGCGCCCACGGTGGCGGCGGTCGGCTGACGCGAACGCTCTTCGATGATCGGCGGCTCGTCCCCATCGATCGGGCCATCGACCGGACCCAGGTCCAGGGGTTCCGGCGGAATCTCCAGCTTCTTACGTTCGAAACGCTTCGGCTCTTCCTTCGGTGCTGCGGCCTTGCGAGTCTTCGCCAGCGGCGGCTCCGGCGGGAGGCTTGGCGGCGTCAGCGGCTCGGACCGCGGCATGGCGCCCAGCGGAGGCATGTCCTTGGGCTTCTCGCTGCGCTTGGTCTTCCGCGCTTTCGACTCGCTTGGCGGTGCTGGCGGTGCGGTCGGCGGTGGCGGCGCATCGCCATCGGGTTCGCGGAACTGCGGCAGATCGGGAAGCGGCGGTGGCGTCCAGGCTTCCGCCTCCTTGCGGCCGCCAAGCATGCTAGGCGAGAAGGTACCGGAGCCGTTGGACTGAGAGGACTGGTTCCGACGATCTCTCTTCAGCGTTCTGAGCACGCGATCTTTCCTTAATATGCAATTGCCCCGACCCGTCTTGTCAGAGGCGTTCTCCCTAAGGGGTCTGGCGTGGGGCGGCACGCGCCGCGCCGGCCGCATCAAGCTCGCACCCTTTTACCAAATGCAGGCACCCCTGAGCAAACATATCGCGGTCCCTGTTGACGGATAGCTGTGAGCCATTGGGCGCCGAAGCCGAGGCACCCAAACAAACCAAGCTGTTAGCCCGCGCTTTCCAAGTTAGAGTTGAATTCCGTGATCGAGGGCGTATGCACGAACTTGCCCGCGCAGCGACTCCGAGTCGTGGTCAAGCCGGGTGAGGAGAAAGGCGCGGAAGGCGGCGACATCTAGGCTTCGGATCATGATCTTAACCGGCGCTACGGCTGCCGGCGGCATGGAAAGTCGGCGAAACCCGCAGGCCAGCAGCATCATGGCGTCTATCGGGTGGGCGGCCGATTCGCCGCAGAGCGAGAGCGGCACGTCGGCAGCGCTGGCTTTTTCGGTCAAGCCGCTGAACAAGCGAAACGAGGCGGCGTTGAAGAGGCCATAGCGACCGGCCAAGGCCGGATTGCCACGATCGCTGGCATAGAGGAACTGCAGCAGGTCGTTGCTGCCCACCGCCACATAGTCGGCCGCCGCGAAGAGCCCATCCAGCTCCCACAGCAAGGCGGGAACCTCCAGCATCACACCGACGTCGACCTTGGACGGCTTGACCGCGGCCAGATCCAATTCCCTGCCGAGCAGATCCTTGACGCGATGCAGCTCTTGCAAGGTTCCGATCATCGGGAACAGCAAAGAAAGCTCGCGACCCGCCGCGGCACCGATCAGGGCGCGCAGCTGCCGGCGCAGGATAATCGGACGGTCCAGGCCAATGCGGATCGCGCGCCAACCCAGAGCCGGGTTCTCCTCCTCCGCCCCCGACCAATAGGGCAAGGCCTTGTCGCCGCCGATATCCAAGGTGCGGAAATTGACCGGCTTGCCGTCGGCCAGGTCCATCACCTCGGCATAGATCCGCTGCTGTTCGGCCACGCTGGGAAAGCTCTCGCGCACCATGAAGGGCACCTCGGTGCGATAGAGCCCGATGCCCTCCGCCCCGCAGGCATGCAGCTGTGGCAGGTCGATCATCAGACCCGCATTCATCTGCATGGTGACCGCGATACCGTCCTTGGAGATCGCCGGCAGGTCGCGGGTTTCCGAGAAGATCTGACGCCGCCGGGCGCGGTCGGTCAGCGCGCGCGAGAAGCTCTCGCGCACCTGCTCGCGCGGGCGCACCAGGACTTGGCCGTTGTCGCCGTCGACGATGACCGGATCGCCGGGACGGATTTCGCTCAGCGCCGCCGGGCAGCGGCCGACCATCGGGATGCCCAGCGCGCGGGCGATGATGGCCACATGCGCAGTCGGGCCGCCCTCGCCCAGCACCACGCCTTTCAGGCAGGCCCGGTCATAGTCCAGAAGATCCGAGGGACCCAGATTGCGGGCGATCAGAATGGCCTCGTCCGGCAGCTGGTCGGCCGGCGCCTCGCCACCGACCAGATGCTGCAGCAGACGGTTTGCCAGGTCGTCCAGGTCGTGCAGCCGCTCGCGCAAGTAGGCGTCGGTCACCTGCGACATGCGTTGGCGCACGTCGTTCTGCACCCGCTGCGTCGCCGCCTCTGCCGTCAGACCGGCCTCCACCGCTTCCTCGATGCGGCCAATCCAGCCGCGGTCCTGCACGAACATGCGGTAGGTCTCGAAGATATCGTGGTGCTCGCCGGTCTGGCCCAGGTCGCTGGCCTGCAGCAGACGGTCCAGATTGGCCGACAGCTCGTCGCGGGCCTTGTGCAGGCGTTCCAACTCGCGCGCCGGGTCTTCGGCGACGAAGCGGCGGATAACCAGGCCACGGTGGTGCGGGACGGCAACCCCGATACCGGCCCCCTCTGTCAGCGCCATGCCGGTCAGGCGCGCCGGCAGCAGCCCGCGGCTCTCCACCAGCCGCTGCTCCTCGGGGCTGACCAGACCGCTGGAGGCAAGCATCTCCGACACCACCATGGCGATGGTTTCCAGGGCCTCGACCTCCTCTTCGGCATAAGCGCGGCGGGTCTTATTCTGTACGACCAGAACGCCCAGGGTTTGCCCTTCACGTAAGACAGGAACCCCCATCAGCGAATGAAAGCTCTCCTCGCCAATCTCCGGGCGGTAGGCGAAATTCGGATGGTTCTGCGCGTCTGCAAGCGCCAGCGGGCGGCCATTTGCGGCGATCTGTCCGACCAGGCCTTCGCCGAAGCGGAAACGGGTGCGATGCACGGCCTCGGGCTTCAGGCCAATGGTGGCAAAGAGCTCCAGGACCTCGCCGGCCCGCGTCAGGTAGAGCGAGCAGACTTCGGCGACCATATAGTTGGCAATCAGGCGGGTCACCTGATCCAGGCGCTGTTCAGCCGGACCGCCCTGCTGCAGCAGATCGCGGAGCTGCTTCAGCAGGCGTCGTGCTGCTAGCCAGCCCGGTGCCCTGGCCATCCTCGTCCCCCTGTCGCCGCGAGTGCCCGGCGTGTGTTGCGCGCGCCTACCAACCTAGTCGATTCTACCCTCACTCGTAGCACCTGCCTGGCAGGTCTTACGAGCGGAGCAGGCCTCGCCGCTAGTCGGCGTCCAATCCATAGGCGCTGTGAAGTGCGCGCAGCGCCAGCTCCAGATAGTCCTCCGCCACCAGGACCGAGATCTTGATCTCCGAGGTGGTGATGACCTGGATGTTAATGCCTTTCTCGGCCAAGGTGGTGAACATCCGTTGTGCCACGCCGGCATGACTGCGCATCCCCACACCGACGACCGAGACCTTGGCCACCTTCGCATCCTTCTCCAGCGAAGCATAACGCAGGGTTTCCCGGTTCCGTTCCAAGACAGACAACGCGCGATCCAGGTCGCTGCGCCCGACGGTGAAGGTCATGTCGGTGATTTCGCCGTCCAGCGAGATGTTCTGCACGATCATGTCGACATTGACCGCCGCATCGGCCAGCGGGCCGAAGATCGCAGCGGCGATGCCGGGACGGTCCGGGATGCGGGTCAAGGTGACCTTGGCTTCATCGAGAGAATGCGCGATGCCGCTGACGATTGCCTGTTCCACGATCTCTTCCTCATCAACAACCAGGGTGCCGGACTTGTCTTCAAAGCTGGAGCGAACCTGCACCCGGACCTTGTGCTTCATCGCCAACTCGACAGAGCGGGTCTGCAGGACCTTGGCACCCAGAGACGCCATCTCCAGCATCTCTTCATAGGTGATACGATCCATCTTGCGGGCATTGGTGACGATCCGTGGATCGCTGGTGTAGACCCCGTCGACGTCCGTGTAGATATCGCAGCGCTCTGCACGCAAGGCAGCCGCCAGCGCGACTGCCGAGGTGTCGGAGCCGCCGCGGCCCAGCGTCGCGATGCGCGCCTTTTCGGCGACGCCCTGAAAACCGGCGACGATGGCGACCTGACGCTCCTCGGCAAAACGCCGCTCCAGCTCTTGGGTATCGATCCCTTCGATTCGGGCAGAGCCGTGCTGCGCCGAGGTCCTGATCGGGATCTGCCAGCCCATCCAAGAACGCGCCGGCACCGCCATGCGCTGCAGGATGATGGCCAGCAGGCCGGCGGTCACCTGCTCGCCGGAGGAGACGACGACATCGTACTCGCGCAGATCGGCCAGCCCGGCCGCCTTGCTAACCAGGTCGATCAGGTGGTTGGTTTGACCGGCCATAGCAGAGACCACCACGGTCAACTCGTGACCGCGATCCCATTCCGCCTTCACCCGGCCAGCAACTCGTTCCAAGCGTTCCAGATCGGCGACGGATGTGCCGCCGAACTTCATCACCAATCTTGCCATCGTCCTGAATTTTCGCTTCGGCCGCCGCGACCGGAACCTTGGACACGCAGCACGCGTCCGTTCGGAAGAATGGGGTCGGCGGCACAGCCTTGTCGTTGCACCCGGCGCTATCCATACTCACGAGACCGCTGCGGCGCAAGCAAGGCCCACAGCTGAGCGTTGGAGTGAGGAACATGGCAGCATCGCAAGAGGCAGGGGACAGGATCTCAGGGGCGCCAGCGGCCTTCGATCCCGAGGAGGTCGAGAAGTTCGATGCGCTGGCCGAGGACTGGTGGGATCCCGCCGGCCCCATGGCACCGCTGCATCGCCAGGGCCCGGCCCGGCTGACCTTCCTGCGCGAAGCACTCTTGCCGCTGAGCAAGAAGGGGCCCTCCTCTTTGGTGCCGCTCAGCGGGCTGCAGGTGCTCGATCTGGGCTGCGGCGCGGGGCTCGTCAGCGAGCCGCTATCCCGCCTGGGTGCCAAGGTGACGGCCATCGATGCATCCGAACACGCGATCGCCGCGGCAAAGGCGCATGCGATCGAGAGCGGTCTCAAGATCGACTACCGCAACTGCAGTGCCGAGACCCTGCTGGAAGAGGGCAAGCGCTTCGATGCGGTGGTCAGCCTTGAGGTGATCGAGCATGTGCCCGATCCCGGTGCTTTCGTGGACATGATCGCAGCTCTGGTCCGCCCGGACGGCGTGGTCGCGCTCTCAACCCTCAACCGCACGGCCAAGTCCTTCGCGCTGGCCATCGTCGGTGCGGAATATGTACTGCGCTGGCTGCCGCGCGGCACCCATTCCTGGCGCCGCTTCCTGAAACCCTCCGAGGTCGGACGTATGCTACGTCACAGCGGACTTTCGGTCACCGCGGCCAAGGGGATCGTCTACAACCCCCTGGACCAAGGCTGGCGCCTCAGCCAGCGCGATCTGGACGTCAACTACATCCTGGCTGCGCGCAAGGAGCGTTAGGCTATCCACCCCCTTAGCGCTCCAACCCCTTAGCTCTCCTACACGGGAGCTCTCCTACACGGGGGCCGCTGCAGTTGCAGCAGGGCTGGTAAGAAAGCCCGCCCCTTGCCGCAGCGCAGCAATTCTGGCAGCTCTCCTGGTCCCATTACTCCAGACCGCTAGGGGGCCGCCGATGCCGGCATCCGCCGAGACCGATCCGAAGCGCCTGACCCGCGCCGACTTCCCGCATTTTCAGACCATCCCGACGCGCTGGATGGACAACGACGTCTATGGACACGTGAACAACGTCGTCTACTACTCCTACTTCGACACCCTGGTTAACGAGAATCTGGTGAAGCATGGCCTCTTGGATCTGGCCGGCAGCGAAGTCATCGGCATCGTCGCCGAGACCCAGTGCAGCTTCATGGCCTCGATCTCCTTCCCGCAGCCGGTCGAGGGCGGTCTTCGGGTGGTTCGCCTCGGCCGCTCCAGCGTCACCTATCAGATCGGCCTCTTCATCGAGGGGCGGGACGCGCCGGCCGCCGTCGGCCGCTTCGTTCACGTCTATGTCGATCGCGCCAGCATGACGCCCGTCGCCATGCCGGATGCGATCCGCAGCCTGCTGGAAAGCTTGCGCTTTGAGGAATGAGCTGACCCGCCGCCTGGGACTTTCGATCCCGCTGGTCCAGGCGCCCATGTCCGGCGGCGTGACCACGCCCGACCTGGTCGCCGCGGTCTGCGAGGCCGGCGGCCTGGGCTCGCTGGGGGCTGCCTACATGAGCGGGCGCGCCATCGAAGCCGCCGGCGAGGCAGTGCGCGCACGCACGAAGCGGCCCTTTGCGGTCAACCTCTTCGTTCCGGACCCGCGACCCGGACGCGTCGATGCGGAGGCAATCCGCCAGGCCTCGAGCGCATTGGACCGCTATCGCAGTGAAGTCGGGTTGGAGCCGCCGCCGCCACGGCCGCCCTACCGCCTGCCCTGGGAGGAACAGTTCCAGGCGGTGCTGAAGCTGCGCCCGGCCGTCTTCTCCTTCTGCTTCGGCATTCCCGACGAGGAAGACTTGGATCGGCTGCGCGAAGACGGCATCTTCACCATCGGCACGGCCACGACCGTCGGGGAAGCCAGGCTTCTGGAGGACTCGGGCGTAGACGCCGTGGTCGCCCAAGGTTTCGAGGCCGGCGGCCACCGCGCAACCTTCACCCTGCCCTACGATCACGCCATGATCGGCCTGATGGCCTTGCTGCCGCAGATGGTGGCGGCCGTCGAGATCCCGGTACTGGCAGCCGGCGGCATCATGAGCGGTCAAGCGATCGCCGCGAGCTTGGCCCTGGGGGCTGCTTCGGCACAGATGGGAACCGCCTTCATGGCGAGCGAGGAAAGCGGCTTTGGCGAGGTGCAAAAGCAAGCGCTCCTCTCCGCCGGCGAAGAGGGCACGGCGCTGACCCAGGCCTTCACCGGCAAGCCAGCGCGTGGCCTGCGCAACCGCTTCATGGTTGAGGCCTTCGAGAAGCACCTGCCGGTCACCGCCTTTCCCACCCAGCACGGCATCACCAGCGACCTGCGCCGAGCCGCCGTCGAGCAGCAGAGACCCGACCTGATGGCGATCTGGGCCGGCCAAGGCGTCAGCGAGATCCGCCGCGGCCGCGTCGCCGAGCTGATGGCGATCTTCGACGCCGAGCTGAAGCAAAGCCTCGGTCAAATGACGCACCCCTAGCACCGCCCTAACTCTGCCTTGAACGGAGTCCGCCCCGCGCCCCAGCCGACAAAATCACAAGGCTGGACAGGCGAATTTTCGCCTGGCATCACTGCCGGTCGCAGCGACGGCCTTGGACGAACCAACAAGACGTGGACAGCAAGGGTCGCGGGCAAGCGTTCTTTCTTCGTTTGAGGTGAATCGTCATGCAGTTCGCATCCTTGGTCGATCGCGTCGCCGGCCGCGGGGCCGAAGCCTGGGCCTTGCATATCGAGGGGGTGGCGCAGATGCGCCGGACCGGCAAGGACGTGCTGTTTCTGACCGTCGGCGAGCCGGACTTCGACACCCCCGAGCTGATCCAGCAGGAGGCGATCTCCTCCATGCAGGGCGGGAACACCCACTACACCGCGATTGTCGGCACTCAGGCTCTGCGCCAGGCCATTGCCGACTGGCAAAAAGAGCTGACCGGCCAGGAGGTCGATGCCGGTCAGGTGGTCGTCGCTCCCGGTGCGCAGGCCGCGCTCTTCGCCGTCATGCAGTGCCTGGCGCAAACCGGCGACGAGGTCATCACCACCGACCCGCGCTATTCCACCTATGAAGCCGTGATCGGCGCCAGCGGTGCCACGCTGGTCTCGGTACCGCTGCTGCCGGACCGGAACTTCGCGCTGGATCTCGATGCCTTGCGTGCCGCGGTCACCCCGCGCAGCAAAGTCATTCTCTTGAACTCGCCGCACAACCCGACCGGGGCGGTCTTGACCGAGAAAGAGCTGGAAGCCGTCGCCGAACTCTGCTGCGAGAAGGATCTCTGGCTGGTCTCGGACGAGGTCTATGGCTCGCTGACCTACGACCATCCGCATCGCACGCCGGCGGTGCTGCCGGGTATGGCAGAGCGCTGCGTGGTGGTCTCGAGCGTCTCCAAGTCGCATGCCATGACCGGCTGGCGGATCGGCTGGGCGATCGGACCGAACAAGCTGGCCGAGCATCTGGGCAACCTGCTGCTCTGCATGCTCTACGGTCTGCCGGGCTTCCTTCAGGATGCGGCAACGGTCGCACTGAATGAGGGCCGCGGCGAGGTGACGCGCATGCATGCGGCCTACACCCGGCGGCGGAACCTCATGGCGCCCTGGCTGGACCGCTTGCCGAATCTCGCCTGCGCCAGCCCGGCCGGCGGCATGTTCGTCATGCTGGATGTACGTCAGACCGGCCTGGACGCGGTCTCCTTCGCGCGCCGACTGCTGCAAGAAGAGAGTGTCGCGGTGCTGCCGGGCGGCGGCTTCGGCGATCAGGCGGAAGGCTTCTGCCGCCTCTCGCTCGGCTTCTCCGACGAGACCCTGACCGAGGCCTGCCGGCGTATCGAGGCCTTCGCGACCCGTCTGGCTGCCGGCGACGCGCCGGTCCTAGCGGCTGCGCCATAGGGCCAGGCTCAGGCCGGCCACCACCAGGGCCACGCCCAGGCCGTCGGCCAAGGTCACGGCTTCGCCAAGAAAAACCAGGCCAAGCAGGCTGGCGGTCAGCGGGGAGAGCCCCATGAAGGCGGCGACGTTCGAGGCCCAAACCTTCTGCAGGGCGTAGAGCCACAGCAGGTAACCCACCCCGCTGACCGCCCCGATGCCCAAGAGCGCCAGCCAAACGCCTGTGCTAAATTCGGGCCAGGCGTCGAAGAGGCCTTCCGGCACGGCCAGTACGCCCAGAAAGAGCGTGGCCGCGAACATCGCCAGACTGCCGATCTGCAAGGTGGGATAGCGCATGAGAAAGGGCCGGTAGAGCACCGAGCAGAAGGCGCCGGTGACCGCGCTCAAGAAGGCCGCACCCACACCCAGCCACTGTGCATCGGAAAGCTCGCCGCCCAGCGCCGCGCCGCCGATCGAAAAGCCGACGCCGACGATGGTGAGCGCGATGCCCAGGGCGCGTCTCACGGTGAAGGGCTCTTGGCCGATCGCCACGGCAAAGCCCATGGTGAGAAGCGGAAAGACGGCGAAGATCAAGGCCGCCTGTCCGGGATGGATCACCGTCACCGCATAGTTGATAAGCCCGATCAGGATGCCGAACTGCCCGATGCCCAGAAGGATGACCGGCAGCAGATCGCGCTTTTGAAAGGGAACGAAGCGCAGGCTCAGCAGGAAAGGCAGCAGGTAGAGGACCCCGAAGAGGTAGCGCAGGAAAGCAACGCTCATCGGCCCGGTTTCGGTGATGGCATAGCGGGTCAAGACCAGGCCGACCCCGACGAAGATCCCCGTGGTGGCCGAGGCCAAGAGCGGCAGTGTCTTGTCGCTCACAAGGCGCGCTCCCAAAACTGTCGCAGCAGCGGTTTGCCGTAGCGCGCAAGGGGCTCTTCCTTCACGAGGTCGAAGTCCTCGGCGCGCAGGAGGACAGCCGCCGCATGCAAAGCGGCCTCGGATGAGACCCTGACATTCCGATAGCCGGCAGCCCGGGCGAAAGCTGTCGCCTGTCGCAAGAGGTGGCGCCCCAAGCCTTGCCCGCGCGCAGCGGGCAAGAGGAAGAAGAAAGCTATCGACAGCGCCTCCCCCTCGTCGAGCAGCAGGGCGGCCCCTTGCAGGCCGCCGCCCCGCTCGACCACCAAGAGAGCTTCTCTTTCCAGCCAGCGGCGCGCGAGGAACCCTGCAACGAGGCTCGCCAAATCTCTCTCGAGCTCCCCGGCCCAGCGCTGCTCCTGCCAGAAGAGAGAGACGGCGCGTTCCAGCACCTGTGCAGCCTCGCCGTGCCGACAGGGTCGCAGGACCGCTGGTTCCGGTGGGTCCGCGGGCAGCGCGCGCAAGAGTTCGCCGATGGTCTGCATGGCGGACAGTAGGCGCTGCTGCTCAGCTTCGCTCAGTCCCGCCAGCACCTGTGCGACGCGCTCGCGAGAGCCTGCCTCCAGTGGTTCATAGACCTTTCGTCCAGCCGCGGTGAGGGTCAGGCGCTGGCGCCTGGCGTCCGCCGGATCCCTTTCGACCTCCACCAGGTTCCCTTCGCGAAACCGCTTCAACAGACGACTGAGGTAGGCCGGATCGATACGCAACCCACGGGCCAGGTCGCCGGCAGTGATTCCCGGGTGCCGATCCAGCTCATAGAGCACCCGCGCTTCCGCCAGGGTGAAGCCGCTTTCCAGCATCGACTCGTCCAGCGCGCCGACATGCCCGGTGTAAAAGCGATTGAAGGCCCGCACCCTATCCACGCGAGTCTCGTCGTCAGCAGCCATCTCGCCCTCCATCGCTTGACTTTTATCGTCAACTTAATGGACTGAGTCAATTAATATCACACGGCAGAGATGGAACTCATTGCCTCTGTTTGAGCGATCAGACACCACGCGGGCTTATCCTCGCTGCGCTGCGGGCGCGCGGTCGCGCTCGCCAACCCCCGATGAGTTCCACTCAACGCGGGTTGGTATAAGTTGACGATCCGAACGCACTTCGGCCCCGCCAGTCCAAGGAGGACACCGGCGGGGCCGAAGCAGTCAGGATCGGGGTATCGAAGGCGGTTAGCCGATCAGGAAGTCGTCGGTGCTGAAATCGTCAACCAGCGCGTTCTCGATGCTGATTGTTTTGCCGTTGATCTCGAACTCCACATCGCCGCCAGATTGCGTCAGCTCATCGATCAGATCGGCAGGCGTCAGGTCTTCATTGGTGACGAACTTCAGCTGGTCCACACCAAACTCGAAGTCCGTGATGACGTCGACACCGACATCCTCTTGAAAGAAGACGAAGACGTCTGGCCCATCGCCGCCGGCTAGGATATCGTTGCCTACGCCGCCGCGGATCTCATTGGCGCCGTCGTCTCCGGTGATGACGTCGTCGAAGTCACTGCCGACGACATTTTCGAAGTTCTCGACATGCGCCGTGCCGGCGGTGCCGGCCGCAAGATCGACCTCTACGGCCGCCGTGGACTGCGAGAAGTCCAGCAGGTCTTCGCCGTCGCCGCCGTCCAGGTCCAGCTTGATCCGGTCGAGGATGTCGTCGATGAAGCGGGCGGCATCGTCGCCCTTGCCAAAGTTGGTCTCCAGCACCTCGGTCTGGCGGATGTCCAGCTGGAACAGACCATTGACGGCCTGGTCGTTCAGCTCGACCCGGGCGAACTGGACACCCTCAGGGGTGACCGAGAACTCGGCGACGTCCTTGTTCTCCAGATCCTCGTTCACCAGGTCGGTGTCGAAGTTGACCTGAACCCGGTCATAGTCCGCGCCGCCACTCAACAGGTCGGAACCGTCGCCATTGTTCCAGACAAGAAGGTCGTTACCGTTTCCGCCGAAAGCCGCGTCGTCACCCTTGTTCGCGACCAGAGTATCGTCGCCATTGCGGCCGCGCAGGTCGTCTTCGCCGCCAAGGCCGCTCAGGACATTGTCCCCCTGGTCACCGCTGATCACATCGTCGAACTCGCTGCCGATGACGTTCTCGAAGTTCTCGACCTGTGCCGAACCTGCGGTACCGGCCTTCAGGTCGACCTCGACGCCTTCTGCGGCTTGCGACAAGTCCAACAGGTCCTTGCCGCCACCGCCGTCCAGCTCCAGCTTGATCTGGTCAAGGATGTCATCGACGAAAAGCGCGGCATCGTCGCCCTTGCCGAAGTTGGTCTCCAGCACCTCTGTCTGGCGGATGTCGAGCTGGAACAGACCATTGACCGTCTGATCGTTCAGTTCGACCCGGGCGAACTGCACGCCCTTCGGCGTGTCCGAGAACTCGGCGACGTCCTGGTTCTCCAGATCCTCGTTCACCAGGTCGGTGTCGAAGTTAACCTGAACCCGGTCATTGCCTTTTCCGCCACCAAAGAGATCGGAGCCGTCGCCGTTGTTCCAGATGATTAGATCGTTGCCATTGCCGCCGAAGACCGAATCGTCGCCCTTGTTCGCGACCAGGGTGTCGTCGCCATTGCGGCCACGCAGTTCGTCGTCGCCGCCGAGGCCGCTGATGACGTTCGCGCCCTTGTCCCCCTCGATCACGTCGGCGAACTCACTGCCGACGACGTTCTCGAATCCCTCGGCATGGGCCGAACCAGCGATACCGGCCTTCAAATCGACCTCGACACCCGCCGATGTTTTCGAGAAATCCAGCAGGTCCTGGCCGTCGCCGCCATCGAGATCCAGCTTCATCTGGTCGAGGATGTCATCGATGAACAGCGCAGCATCGTCGCCTTTGCCGAAGTTGGTCTCCAGCACCTCGGTCTGGCGGATGTCGAGCTGGAACAGACCCTTGACCGTCTGATCGTTCAGTTCAACCCGGGCGATCTGCACGCCCTTCGGCGTGACCGAGAATTCGGCGACATCCTTGTTCTCCAGATCCTCGTTCACCAGGTCGGTGTCGAAGTTGACCTGCACCCGATCATAGCCCTGACCGCCATGCATGAGGTCGGAGCCGTCGCCGTTGTTCCAGACGAGAAGATCGTCGTCCTTGCCGCCGAAGACAATGTCGTCACCCTTGTTGGCAATCAGAACATCATCGCCCTTACCGCCGACCAGCTTGTCGTCGCCGAGGCCACCGGACAGGGTGTCGTTTCCCAGAAACCCGAAGACGATGTCATCGCCTCCCTGCGCGTCGACCTTGTCATCCCCAAGAGCACCGAAGATCAACTCACCATCGTCCGAGCCAGCGATATGTAGTCCGTCGAAAAGCGATTGAACCTGGTTTTCTACGCTCATGTCTCTTCTCCTCATAAGGGCGATCATCGCCAAACTGGAGTCCACTGCCGCATGAGATCTTGGATCGAACTGGAGAGCAGTTGCGAAACAGCGTCTTCGAGCGACTTGTGTCGGTAAGTCGTGCAAGCGCCGAAAAAGGTTCAGATGGAGGGCGATTTTTTTTGAGAGGCTTCGAAAAGGCCAGTCGCTGCCCGATCGGCAGGCGCAGAGTTCCGCTACAGAGCGACGTTTCACACGGAGCAAAAAAGAACTCTTACACAGTCTGGATTCACTGCTTGCCCTGACCGACCGAACCAGACGCCTCTCGCTCGCCGACCCACAGCCAAGCGCGCTGGCGAGCCTTACCGTGCGCAGTCCCTAAGGTCGGGCGCCAAAGATGTCGACGACAGCGCTCGACATCCGCGGTGCGCAGTCCGTTGCCGCTCGGATAACGCATTCTGGCGGGTGCTGCTGCTCCGGCTTCTGTCGCTGCTGCCACTGCAGCTACGCGACCGGCTTATCTGAAGCCGGAAGCCTATCAGGTGACGGAGCGGGCGATCACCAGCCGCTGCACCTCACTGGTGCCTTCGTAGATCTGGCAGACGCGGACGTCGCGATAGATGCGCTCCACCGGAAAATCGTTGAGATAGCCATAGCCGCCGTGGATCTGGATCGCATCGCTGGCGACCTCTTCGGCGGCCTCGCTGGCGAAGAGCTTGGCCATCGAGGCCTCGGTCAGGCAGGGCCGGCCGGCGTCGCGGAGCGAGGCGGCGTGCAGCACCATCAGCTCCGAGGCTTTGATCTTGGTTGCCATATCGGCCAGCTTGAAACCGATGGCCTGGTGGTCCTTGATCGGCCGGTCGAAGGCCGTGCGCTCGCGGGCGTAGTCGCGCGCCGCGGCGAAGGCGGCCTTGGCCATGCCGACCGATTGCGCTGCGATGCCGATACGCCCGCCCTCCAGGTTCGAAAGCGCGATGCGATAGCCCTGCCCTTCTTCGCCCAGCAGCAGGTCGGGGGTCAGACGCAGATCGTCGAAAATGATCTGACAGGTGTCGCTGGCCCTCTGGCCAAGCTTGCTCTCGGTCGAAGCAACCCGGTAGCCGGCCGTGTCGGTCGGCACGATGAAGGCCGAGATGCCCTTCTTGCCGGCCTCGGGGTCGGTGACCGCAAAGACGATGGCGACATCGGCCTCGCGGCCCGATGTGATGAACTGCTTGGTGCCGTTCAGAACCCAGTGATTGCCGTCCTTGACCGCCCGGCTGCGCAAGGCCGAAGCGTCGGAGCCGGTGTGCGGCTCGGTCAGGCAGAAACACCCCAGCATCTCGCCGCGCGCCATCGGCTTCAGAAAGCGCTCTTTCTGCTCCTCAGTGCCGAAGCGTGCGATCGGCATGCAGCCGACGGAGTTGTGAACGCTCATGATGGTCGAGCAGGAGCCATCGCCTTCGGCGACCTCCATCAATGCCAGCGCATAGCCGACATGGTCGGCGCCCGCCCCCTCCCAATCGGGATCGACCAGCATGCCCAGAAAACCGAGATCGCCCATCGCCTTGACTGCGTTGCGGGGAAAGGCGGCTTGGCGATCCCAGTCGGCTGCTTGCGGCTTCAGCTCACCCTGGGCGAAGGCACGCGCCGTGTCGCGCACCATCTCCTGCTCTTCGGTCAATATCATCTCTCATCCTTTCGGGCGGCCACCGCAGCCCCCGTTACCAGGGCATCGGCGTGCCATCGTAGTTGAAGAACCTGCCGTTCATGTCCCGCGAGGCACCGTTGGTCAGCTTGAAGATGGCGGCCGCAGACTCCTCCGGCGAGATATCCGCCTCAGGCCCGCCCATGTCGGTGCGCACCCATCCGGGATGCAGCGTGAAGGTGGTGATCCCCTTCTCTACCAGGACCAAGGCCAGCTGCCGCATGACCATGTTCACCCCGGCCTTGCTGGTGGCATAGATCGGCGGCCAGCCGGCCGACGCATTCTTGAGCGAGCCCAACTGCGAGGAGATGATGGCCACGCGCTTGCCTTCGCCGGCTTCCAGATTGGGCGCCAGGCGTTCGGTAATCAACCAGGGAGAGGCCGTGTTGATGGTCAAGACCTCGGCCCAGTCCGCCAGTTGGCTTTTGCCGAAGGTCGGATTCCTGGGTCCCATGCCACCGGCATTGTTGATCAAGGTATCGACTGCCACGCCTTTGAGCCCCGCGGCAAAAGCATCGATCGAGCTTTGCGAGGTCACATCCAACTGGTGAAGCGTCACCCCCTCCAGGGCTTTGAGCGCCTCTGCCTTGTTCGGATCGCGGGCAGTCGCGTGCACTGTCCAGCCGGCCTCCAGGTAGCGCTTCGTCAGGGCAAGGCCGATCCCTCGGTTGGCCCCGGTGATCACAAGTGTCGGCATCGCTGAACTCCTCAAATTTCAAGCCCCGATGAGGGCGCGACCACTTAGATAGAGCAGATTGCGGGCGGAGGGAATCACCGCGCAAAAGGCTGCACGACATTCTTACGAAAAAGAGCCTTAGTGGGCCGCGCCCTGCCGCTTTTGGCGCCAGAAGCGACGCCAACGCCGGCGGATTTCACGCTGGCCCTCCATCGCCCGAGCCCAGCCGTCGTGCAGGCCATTGCGCCCCACGCGGACAGCACTGCTCATATGGAGGCCCATTCTGTGTGCGTGGCTGCGCCCCCACATCAGCAGGGCCTGGCGCCGCACCCGCCGTTCCTGCTCGCCGCTGCGGATCGGGATACCTTCGCGCGCTGCCAAGTCCTTGGCCACCGCCATGGCAAAGCCGCAGAAGGAAACCGCAAAGTCGCTCTGTGCGGGCAGATGGCGCAGTCGATCGCAAGAATCGAACAGCGCGTCGTAACGGTCCATGATCTTTCGGTAGAGGGCAACGCTGCCTTTGGGTTCGAGAAGGGTGCGGGTCGCGATCGACTCGAAGAAGTCCTGCTCTACCGGCTGCAGGAAGGAAACCGCGGGCTGCTCGCGCATGATCTGCAGGACGGTCTCCTCGCCCGCCGGGTCGCCGCGAAACACCTGAGCGGCAAAGAGCGCCTGCAGATAGCGTGCCTTGGCCCGATCGATCTGGATGCTGCTGAGGGCAACCGGGATGCCCTTTTCGAAGAGCGGCGTTCTCGGCGGATGAATGAGCTCGTCGAGGATCAGGCGGGTGGAGGCAAAGCGGCCCAGAGGATCGCTGAAGACTGCCATGTCCTCGACATAGCGCACCTCGGCCAAGGGCTCCTCGCCGCAGGATCCGATAACCCAGCCGTACTGTAGGATTTGCGTACAGTAGTGCCAGGTTTCTTCGTAAGGCCTAAAGGGATCGAAGCGAAAGCGCTTCATGACATGCGTGCGGCCCAGCAGCGAACTCAAGGCGAAGATTGCGCCTTTGGCGTGGCGTCGTCGGGCTTGCTGAGTCTTGCCAAGCGCGAATTTGAGACTGTCGCCCTGGTGATCGATCAGATTGACCCGTCCGCCGCAAACCTCCAGGCCCGGAGAGGCACGCAGATACTGCAAGCGCCGCTCGATCGCATCCGGCAGCAGGCGGTCGCGCCCTTGCACAAAGGTCAGGAAGCGCCCCCTGGCGGCCACCATCCCGGCATTCAGCGCATCGGCGAGGCCGCCGCCCTCATGCTTAAGGAAGCGAAGACGCGGGTCGCGCGCACGTTCGTCATCGAGCCATGCGCGCGCATCGGCAGGAAGCGGTTTGCGGCACTCGACGCAGAGCAGCTCCCAGTCAGAAACGGTCTGCGCTTGAACCGATGCAATCGCCAGCTTCAGGTGCGCCAGGGTGCCCGCCAGAGGCATGACAATGGACACGCGCGGGCGCTTCTCCATCCGCAGCGCCACCATCTCCGCACAGTTTGAGAGAAAGCGTCCGCGAATGGCCGGAATGTGCGAATCGGTGAGGGAAAAAACTGTGCGACGCATCCCCTCCAGCCGTTTCAAGAAGCGGTCGACCGTCTCGCAGTGCTCGCGATAGTAGGCATCGTAATCGATCTTGAAGAAGGCCGGATGGGCTTCCTGAATGATCGGCATCTCGTGCGTAAACTGCGAGGACTGCGAATGCGACCAAAAATAGGTGTTCTCGTGCGGACGGCGCCCATCGAAGCCAACCAGCAACACTTCGCGCGCCAGGCTGGCACCCAAGGGCAAGAGAAAATGGGTCATGACGTTGCGCGTGGCGACAACGTGGAACTCTTTGCTCAGGTCAAAGTTCGCTGGCTTCTTGGTGGTCGTCGGCACGCCGATCAGCCGATCGCGCACGTCTTTGGGCAGCAGGGTGTTGTAGATGCCGATGTCACGCATCGGAAAGACGAAAGAGGCATCGTAGCGCCGCATCGCCTCTACCAGGCGCGTGCGAAACTCCTGCGCATAGGTCGAGGCGCCGGCGTGAAAAATCGGGTCGGAGGCGACGATGATCTTGGGCTGCAGCGCATCCAGGAGCGGTCGGTTCTTGACCATCGAGTTGGTGGCGACATGCACGCCCTTCGGCAGCGAACCGAGGTCGATATGCTCCAGACTGGGACCGGTGCCGAACAGCAGCACCCGCTCGCTGTGCAGTTCCTCCAGAAGACGCATGAGGCGGGTCTGCGAAACCTTCCGCTGTTCGGCCGTTCCCGCCCCGTTGCTCGAGCTGGCCTTGAGATAGAGCGAGGAGGCGTGTTGCACCCGTCGGTGGTCGGCGCGAATCAGCCGAAAGTCGTCGTTCTGCTTAAGAAAGGGATCCTTGTCGCGCAGGGTTTCGTCCCAGAGGCAAAGGAACCGCTCGCCATCGAAGGTCTTGAAGCGCCGCTGCGCTTTCGCAAAAGGCAGGATCAACACACGATCGCGCAGCTTCTCGGCCAGGTCTGCCACGCAGCCATCCAGGAAGTGCGCCGGCGCATGACCATAGGGCGTGTCGTTCCTGTTGCTTGGCACCAGGAGCAGGTCACTCTTACGAATCAGCGGCGAAAGGTAGAATATCGCTCGATAAAAGTCGTCTGAAAATTGTAGAGAATCATGAATTTCGGGGTAGAGGTAGAAGATGCGTGGGGCTGTCGGCGCCTCTGCCTTCGTTGGGGCCATAGGCCGACCTATTTCACCCTAACCATTGGCACGGCTCCACACGGCCGGCGGTCGGGCCCAATCGGCTGTCGCTTCCGGAAGGCCGGTTTCTCCGGGCGAAAGCACGAAGACCGCGCCGGAGAGGGGAGCTTCAGCCAGTTGCTCGGCTGACAGCCCGGTGCGTGCCGAGGTTACGAAGAGCCGGTCGAGCGCCGGCCCGCCAAAGGCAAGAGATGTCGGCCTTGGCACCGGCAGGGGGATGCTGCGGTCCCGCTCTCCGTTGGCGTGGTAGCGGGTCAGCTGTCCGCCGTCCCACTCTGCGTTCCAAAGCCCACCCTCGCGGTCCACGGTCATGCCGTCCGGATAGCCCGAGGTCGCCGGCAGTGTGGCAAAGACCTCGATCTTGCCCAGCGCGCCGCTGTCGGGCTCGTAGGCGGCGGTCCTGATCACCTTGCTTGGCGAGTCTGTGAAGTAGATGCGGCGCCCATCCGGGCTGAAGGCCGGGCCATTGAAGACGGTAAAGGGCTCCGGAAAAGGCCTGCTACCGCCTGCATCCAGGCAATAGGCCGGTGCTACCGGATCGGTCTGCTGCAGATGCGCACCGCCGGCGACGATGCGTCCCTGCCGGTCCGCCTTGCCGTCGTTGAAGCGAACCTTTGCAGGCAAGAAGTTTGGCGGCCCCAGGCACTGACAGCTGCCGGTAAGCGGATCGATCAGGCTGAGGTCGCGGGCAACGCCGGAGATCAGACGGCCATCGGCTGCCTTGGCGACAAAGCCGGGGGCACCGCCCAAGGCCATGCGGCTGGCGCCATCTTCGGGGGACCAGCGCCACAGCCAATGCCCTTCGATATCGACCCAGTAGAGCCGTGCCGTCCGGGCACACCACAGCGGCGACTCACCCAGCAAGCAGCCCGCATCCACCAAGACCTCGACAGTGCTTCCTCGACTAGCCTCTACAACCCTCTCCAACGCGCCCATTCACCTCTTCTTGTTATCGGGACCCTCGGCAATTCGACAACGGCAGCCAAGGCAGAGCGTTCAGGAGACTGCGGCCGCACGCTCCTGAACGGAAGACAGCTTGCCCTCCCAGGCAAAGGCATCGCGCACGATCCCTTCAAGCGAGTTGTGCTTTGGCTCCCAACCAAGGACGGCGCGAATGCGGCTGGCTTCGGCCACCAAGTGTGGCGGGTCGCCGGCGCGTCGGCCAACCTCCATTACCGGAAAATTCTTGCCGGAAACCTGCTTGACGACATCGATGACCTCGCGAACCGAGAAGCCTTGGCCGTAACCGCAGTTCATCGTGAAGCTCTCGCCGCCACCGGCCAGATGGCGGAAAGCAAGCACATGGGCATGGGCCAGATCGCTGACGTGGATGTAGTCGCGCACGCAGGTGCCGTCGTTCGTCGGGTAGTCCGTGCCGTAGAGGTCCAGATGGTTGCGCTGACCGTGGGCCGCTTGGCTGGCAACCTTGATCAGGTGGGTCGCATTCGGCGTACACTGGCCGGTGCGCAGGCCCGGATCGGCGCCGGCCACATTGAAGTAACGCAGAATTCCATAAGAGAGACCGTGACTGGCAGCGGTGTCGCGGATCATCGTCTCGCTCATCAATTTGGAGCTGCCGTAGGGCGAGAGCGGCTGCAGCTTGGTGGTCTCAGGTATCGGTGAAATGCCCGGCTCACCATAGACAGCCGCGGTCGAGGAAAAGATGAAGCGGCCGATGCCGGCGTCGATGGCAGAGGCCAGAAGCTCCTGCGTCTTGGCTGTGTTATTCTTGTAGTATTTCAGCGGGTTGTGCACCGATTCGGGGACCAGGATCGACCCTGCGAAATGGACGATCGCCTCGATGTCGTGCTTGGCGTAGATGCGCTCCAGCAAGGCGCGGTCAGCAACATCGCCTTGATAGAAGACGACCTCCTTGGGCAGGAAGTCGGTCGTGCTGGCGGAAAGATCGTCGATAACGACGACCGGAATACCCTGATCCAGCGACGCATAGACCATATGGCTACCGATGTAGCCCGCACCGCCGGTGATCAACAAGGCCATGGCATTTCTTCCCCTTTTGGTCCCTCACCCTTACCGCGTTCGCCGCGGCGGCCCCTTGTCGGCCATTTGCCCGGATCGCTCAAGTGACGCCTCCGCGCAGCCTTCCGCAAATCGGCAGCCACAACAGGTCGCCGCCCCGAAATCAGACGACCAGAAACTGCGACTCCAAGCGATTCTCCGGTTGCCTGTTGCATCCTTGCATCATCGCAAGCGACAGGGCAAGGCGCGAAAAACGCAAAGGAGTCCGTTGCTTGCCTTACGACGGGCGAGCGTTACGGCTCATCCGAAGGGGCAAGCCTAGGAAGGCTGTTAGGTATTACGATGCACGCACGGCTTCCGTGCCCAAAAAATTCCATAATCAGGAGAGGCGTACGAGAATCCGCGACGGCAGGTTCAGATTATTCGGCAGTTTCCTTCGCTTATGCTTGGAACTTTTTAGAGGCCCCAGCGCAAGGCCGGCGTGTGCACCGGCTGATCCCACAGGCGCACAAAATCGTCTTCGAACCCGGTCACCGTGAGCGAAGCACCAGCCATGTCGAGTGAGGTGACGTAGTTGCCGACCAGGCTGCGGGTGACTGTCACACCGGCACTCTCCAGACGATCGCGCGCCGCCTTGTAGAGCAGGTAGAGCTCCATCAGCGGGGTGGCGCCGAAGCCGTTCACGAAGAGCAGCGCATCGTCGGGCTTGGCTTGGAAGTCGGACAGTATGGCACCCACCATCTCCTCGGCCATTGCATCGGCCGACATCAGCTTGTCGCGGCGGCGGCCCGGCTCGCCATGGATACCCACACCCAGTTCCATCTCGTCCTCGGCCAGGGTGAAGGTCGGCGTGCCGGCCGCCGGGACAGTGCAGCTGCTCAGCGCCACACCCATGGAGCGGGTGGCGGCATTGACCCGCTCTCCCAAGGACTTCAGTCGCGCCAGATCGCTGCCCTCTTCGGCAGCGGCACCGAGGATCTTTTCGACCACCAGGGTACCGGCAACGCCGCGTCGGCCGGTCGAGAAGGTCGAGGTCTCGACGGCGACATCGTCGTTGGTCAGCACGCTTGCGACCTCGCCCGAGATTAGGTCTCCGGCCATCTCTGCGGCCATCTCGAAATTCATGACGTCGCCCTCATAGTTCTTCACGATGAAGAGCAGTCCGGCGTCGGGCTGCAGCGCCTCGGCCGCAGCCAGCATCTGATCGGGAGTCGGCGAGGTGAAGACCTGGCCCGGGCAGGCCGCATCCAGCATGCCATGGCCAACGAAACCGGCGTGAAGCGGCTCATGACCGGAGCCACCGCCGGAAAGCAGGGCGACCTTGCCGGGCTTCAGTGTGCGGCGGGCCACGAACTTGCTCTCCTCGCCCAGCACGACCAGGTCGGCATGGGCGGCAACGAAGCCTGCAAGGCTTTCCGTCAAGACGTCGTCGACGGCATTGATGATCTTCTTCATGACTTCTCCTCTCCTGTTCCGCCCCGTCGGGTTCCTGTCTAGTCCCGATTGGCGAGAGCTTGGCCCAGTAAGGCCGCCAGGTCCTGCACCTGTTTGTCCAGCTTGCGGTTCATTGCCTCGTCGCCCAGATCGGGCAGCTCTATGGCGATGCGGCGCATTGCGCCCGATTGCTGCGTCGCCTGAAGGCGTTCGGGATGGGCGCGTTGATAGGCCTCCAAGAAGACTTGCCGCTCCTCGCCGGAGACATGGCCGATCCGAAAGATGGTATCCAGGTGGCGTGCCGGCACGGGCGTATCGTAGGCCGGATTGGTGATCTGCGAGATAAAGCTGCGGTTCTTGCCCATGGCCTCCGCCAGGCGTCCGCGCAGCCCCGAGGGACGACGATCGATAATGACCTTGAGGATGGTCTTGTACTCGGACACCGCCTGCCTGGGCGGGGCCTCGCGGCGCCGGGCACTATCCTCCATGCCCCTCCCCTTCCGGCCAGGCCGCGATCTGCGCCTTGGCACGGCCGACAGACGGCGGTGCCATGGAGAGCCGCCTAAGCCCAGTCGCCAGAAGCGCCGGGATCGCCGTCGGATCGCCGCCGGCATCGCCGCAGAGACTGATCTCGATCCCCATGCGATCCGCCGCAGCGACGCTCTCTTGGATCAAATGCAAGACCGCGGGCCTATCCACGCGCTGCAGATAGCCCAGACCGCTGCCGTCGCGGGCGGCGGCCATGGTGTATTGAATCAGGTCGTTGCTGCCGATCGAGGCAAAATCGATGGCAAAACGCTCCAGGGTCAGCGCGGCTGCGGGAATCTCGATCATGATGCCGAGCGGCGGCAGGGCCGCCACGCCCACGCTCTCGGCCGCGCTTTGCAGCAGACCACGCGCCTGCTCCACCTCTTCCGGCACGGCGACCATCGGCAGCATGATCTTGGCCGGTCCCAATTCGGCCGCCCGCAGCAGGGCGCGCAGCTGCTGGGAGAAGACCTCCGGGTGCGCCAGACAGAGGCGCAAGCCACGGCGCCCGAGAAAGGGATTGCCTTCGTCCGGCTCGGTCAGACCGGCAATGGGCTTGTCGCCGCCGGCATCCAGGGTGCGGAAGATCACCGGCCGGCCGGCCGCCCAGCGGACGATCTTGGCGTAGGCAGCGAACTGCTCCTCCTCGTCCGGCAGACTGTCACGGCCGTAGAAGAGGAACTCGCTGCGCACCAGGCCGATGCCATCGCAGATCGCGGGATCCAATTCCTCCAATTCTTCCGGCAGGGCGACGTTCAGCAGGACGGAGACCGCTTCGCCCTGGGCGGTCACTGCCGGTTTATCGGCGATCCTCGCAAGCTCTTGGCTTTCTTCGGCCAGCGCGCGCCGTCTGGCCTCGAAGCTCACGCGCCGCTCGGCTGTCGGCTCCAAGATCAATGCCCCTGCCTCGGCATCCAGCAGGGCCGGCGCGCCCTCGGCCGCTTGCAACGGCCCGAGGCCCAAGACCAACGGGACCCCTCGCGCGCGGGCCAACATCGCGACATGACTGCTGGCACTGCCGGCCCTGAGCGCTATGCCGCGCCCCTGCCAATCCTGTGCCAGGAAAGCCGAAGGGGCGATGTCGTCGGCCAAGAGGACCGTCCCCGGCGGCAGCACCTCTTCCCCGGCACCCGCACCGCTGAGTGCACGCAGAACCCGATCGCGCAAATCCACAAGATCGCTGCTTCGGGCCTTGAAATAGCTGTCGTCGGAAGAGGCGAAGACCTCGATCTGGTCTGCTAGTGCGGCCTGCCAAGCCTGATCGGCCGGCGCGCCCTCGGCAATCGCCGCAAAGGCCTCTTCGGCCAAGGCCGGATCCTCCAGCATGGCGACTTGAAAGCCCAAGATCTCGGCCGCATCGCCGTCGCTGTCCTCGATCAGCACAGTGAGGGCTGCAATGGCAGCGTCGATCGCCGCCTTGAGTTCTGCCGCCTCCTCTTCCGCCGTTCCGGCCTGGCGCTTTGCAGTCGATGCGCTGCGCAGGGTGACGATGCGGCCAGCGAGAAGACCGGGCGAGGCAGCTTCGCCCTGGAGGTAGCGTTCCGAGGGTGCGGGCGCGTTCACGCGGCCTCGCCATCCACATCTGCCTCAAAGTCCCCTTCGACCAGCGCCACCACGGCATCGAGGGCGCCTTGGGCATCGCCGCCTTCGGCACGAAAGTAGAGCGTGGTGTCCTTCGGCGCCTTGGTGCGCATCACCTTGACGATGGACTTGGCATCGATCCAGGGGCCATCGGGGCTCAGGCCAAGCTCGACCTTGGCAGTGAAAGTCTTGGCCAGTTTGGTCAGCTTGACGGAGGGGCGGGCATGCAGGCCCACGTCATGCGTCATGAAGACCGAGGCGGTCAGCAGACCCTCTGTTTCTTGGCTTTCCATGACTGACGAACCTCCTCTTAAACGCGCTCTAAGCTGGGCTCAGCTCTTCGGCCGTCGCCCGCACCTCGTCCAGGCTGGCACCGCCCCAGGCTTCGGTCGCGCCCATGATGGCGCCCTCGACCAGCGGCGCGTTGCAGATGACGGCGCGGGCCTGGCGGTCTTCCGGCAGCATCTCGATTGCCATCTCGCTGTTGGTCTCGGCCCCGCCCAGGTCGACGAAGAGGGCGACGCCGGCCTCCGACCAGGCCTCGTCGATGGCCGCGATGATCTTGGCGATGTCCGTGCCCAAGCCGCCGTCGGGATTGCCGCCGCAATGTGCCAAGGGCACCGCGGTTCCAACCATCTGGCGCACCATGTCGGCTGTGCCGCGGGCGACCTCGGGCGAGTGGGAGACGATGACGATTCCAACCTTGTCGCTCATTGCACGCCCTCCAATACCTCACATATGACGGCGATGCACAGCTGGCTGGAGCGCGCACCCGGGTCCATGTGGCCGATCGAGCGCTCGCCCAAGAAGGAGGCGCGTCCACGCACCGCCTGCATCGGCACGGTCGCCTCTGCCGCCGCCTTAGCGACTGCCGTGATCTCCTCCAAGCTCTTGCCGGCGGCCAGCGCCTCGATGGCGGGCCCCAGCACGTCCAGCATGGTCTTCTGCCCCAGATCCGACTTGCCGCGCGCCTTGACCGCGGCCAGGGCAGCCTCCAGCGCGCCAGCCAGTCCGGCGCGATCCAAGCTTTCGGGCCAGGCCTTGCCCAGCGACATCAGAAGCGTGCCGTAGAGCGGGCCGGAGGCGCCGCCCACCTTCATAACCAGCTGCATGCCGGTCGCCTTCAACGCTTCACCCGTCGGCTTCTCGACGATGCCGTCCAGGCCGTCCAGCACGGCGGTCGCGCCGCGCTTCATGTTGATCCCATGGTCGCCGTCGCCGATGGCCTGGTCGAGCGCGGTCAACTCCTCCTCGGCTGCAATCAGGCTCTGGGCCACCGTCTCGATCAGTTTTCTGGTTAGGTCGCTGTCCATCGTTTCCATCTTCTTTGGCTTAGGCCCGAAGCCGTCGCCCCTCTCCATCGAAGCAAAGCGGCGCCTCCAGCGAGAGATGCACCTCGGCACCGGCGTCGACCGGCGTGTGGGCATCGACCAAGGCCGTCAAGGGGTGGCCTGCGACCTCGAGATGCAGATAGCTCTGGTCGCCAAGATGCTCGATCCGCAACACGCGGCCGGCCGCCCCTTTGCCGCCGCTCTGGTCGATTCTGATGTGCTCCGTCCGCGCGCCGATCCGTGACGTACCGGGCAAGATCCGGTCGCCGGGCAGCAGGTCGGCCGGCAGCAGGTTTATGCGCGGCGTGCCCAGGCGTTCGGCCACATAGATCGAGTCCGGGTCCTCGTAGATCTCGCGCGGGGTGCCGAACTGCACCAGCGCGCCCTCGGCCAGCACACCGATCTGGCTGGCCATGGTCATGGCCTCGATCTGGTCGTGGGTGACATAGAGGATGGTGGCACCCAACTCTTGCTGGATGCGCTTCAGCTCCAGGCGCAGTTCCGCGCGCAGCTTGGCATCCAGGCTGGAGAGCGGTTCGTCCATCAGATAGACGGAGGGCTCGCGCACCAGCGCCCGACCGATCGCCACCCGCTGCATCTCGCCACCCGAAAGCTGCGTCGCCTTGTTCTTGAGCTTGTGCGGGATACGCAGCATTTCCGCCACTTCGCTCACCCGCTTCTCGATCGCGGCCTTCGGCTGGCGTCGCGCCGGCGAGCGCAGGGGGAAGGCCAGGTTGTCGAAGACGCTGAGGTGCGGGTAGAGCGAATACTGCTGAAAGACGAAGGTCACATCGCGGGCCGAGGGTGCTACATTGGTGACGTCGTGCCCGCCGATGAAGACCCGCCCTGCTTCCGCCCTCTCCAGGCCGGCAACCAGGCGCAGGGTTGTCGTCTTGCCAGCACCGGTTGGCCCCAGCAGCACGACAAAGCCGCCGTCCGGCAGAGTGAGGCTCATGTCGTCGACCGCCGGCGGCAGGTTCGGGGCGTAGCGCTTGGTGACGCTTTCCAGGCGGACTTCAGCCATGCACCTGGGCCTCCTGTGCCTGCGTTGGCAGCGCGCGCCCGCTGTCGCTGTCGAAGAGCGAGAGGCGATCGCTGATGAAACTCATGCCCAGGGTCTCGCCGGGCGTGGCGCCGATGGCCGAGGAGACCCGCGCCTTCACCGGCCCATAGTCGGTGTCCAGGGTCACGATCTGCGTGGTGCCCAGGTACTCCGTGCCGAAGACCTTGCCGCGCAGGCCGCCCTCCTCGCCCAAGCGAATGTGCTCGGGGCGCACGCCTAGGGTGAGATTCTTGCTGCCTGGCGCCTCGGCCAGCGGCGGCAGATCCAGCGCGCTGCCGTTCATCGTCACCTGGCGCCCATCCGCCGAGATCCCGCCTTCGAAGGGCAGCAGATTCATCGAGGGCGAGCCGATGAAGTCGGCGACGAACAGTGTGGCCGGTCGATCGTAGATCTCCCGCGGCGGGCCGAACTGTTCGACCACGCCGTGGTTCATCACCACGATCTTGTCGGCCATCGACATGGCCTCGAGCTGATCGTGAGTGACATAGACCGTCGTGGCATCGATGGAATCATGCAACTGGCGCAGCTCCTGGCACATCAGCTCGCGGAACTCGGCGTCGAGCGCACCCAGCGGCTCGTCCATCAAGAAGGCCTTGGGGCGGCGCACGATGGCGCGGCCCAAGGCGACGCGCTGACGGTCGCCGCCGGCGAGACCCGAGACCGGCTTCATCAAGAGGTGATCGATGCGCAGCAGACGTGCCGTCTCCTCCACCCGCTTGCGGATCTCGCGCCGTGGGACGTTCTCGCACTTCAGGGGAAAGCCGATATTCTGGCGCACGTTCATATGCGGATAGAGCGCGAAGAGCTGGAAGACGAAGGCGATGTCGCGCTCGGCCGCGCGATTGAAGGTGACCTCTTCCTCGTCCAGCAGGATGCGCCCGCTGGTCGGCAGCTCCAGGCCGGCGATCATGCGCAGGGTCGTGGTCTTGCCGCAGCCCGAGGGTCCCAGCATGACGAAGAACTCGCCGTCGGCGATGGTGAAGCTCGACTCCTTGACCGCGACGAAGTCGCCGAAGGCCTTGTGCAGATTTTCGATCCTGATCTCAGCCATTGCCCGTCACTCCCGGAAATGGCTGACGATGACGAACATCACCGTGCCGGTCAGAATGAATGTCAGCGACCAGGAATAGAGCCAGATCGAGAAGGGCTGGGTCAGCATGACGACGCCCAAGCCGATCAGGATGACGGCCAGCAGCTCCCAGGGCCCGCGCCGAAGCTGCAGGAGACCGCGCAGCAGACCTGGCTTTGCCTCTTCCTCTGGGCGTTCTTCTGGGCGTTTCTCTGGGCGGGTCTGGCTCATTTGCGCACCGCTCCGAAGGTAATCCCGCGCAGCAGCTGCTTGCGCAGCAGGATGGTGAAGAAGAGCACCGGCAGCAGGAAGATGGTCGTGCCCGCCGCCACCGCCGGCCAGTCCAGCCCGCCCTCGCCGATGATGGTCGGGATGAAGGGCGGGGCGGTCTGCGCCGTGCCGCTGGTCAGCAGCAGGGCGAAGGCATATTCGTTCCAGGCAAAGATCAGGCAGAAGATCGCCGTCGCCGCGATGCCGGTCGTCATCTGCGGCAGCACCACCTTGTAGAAGGCCTGAAAGCGGCTGTAGCCGTCGATCATCGCCGCTTCCTCGTATTCTCGCGGGATCTCGTCGACGAAGCCCTTCAAGAGCCAGACCGAGAGCGAGACATTGACCGCGGTATAGAGGATGATCATCCCCAGATGCGTGTCGGAAAGGCCGATCGTCCGATACATCAGGAAGATCGGGATCGCGACTGCGATCGGCGGCATCATCCGCGTCGAGAGGATGAAGAAGAGCAGATCGTCTTTGAGCGGAACCTTGAAGCGCGAGAAGGCATAGGCCGCCAAGGTGCCGAGGAAGACCGACAGGAAGGTCGAGCCGAAGCCGATGATGACCGAATTGGTAAAGCGCTCGCCGAACTTGGAGGGACCGGCGATCACCATGTTGCGGCTGCGCACCAGCTCTTCGTACCAGCTATCCGGCGGCGGCAGGGAGGCCATGTACTCCGGTGTCTGCCGCGAGCGGGTGGTGAAGAGGTTGACATAGCCCTCCAGAGAGGGGCTGAAGACCACCTTCGGCGGGTAGGAGATGGAATCTTGCGGCGTCTTGAAGCCGGTCATGAAGATCCAGAGGATCGGCACCATGGTGATCAGCGCATAGACCACGACGGCACCGGCTGCGATACGCTTGGTCCAGGGTTTGGGCTGGACCACGGAATGGGCGGTCGCACTCATCGCTGTTTCACCCTGTTGAGCGCCTTTACGTAGATGTTGGCGGCACCGAAGACGGTGACGAAGAGGATGATGGCAAAGGCCGAAGAATAGCCGGTCCGCCACTTCTCGAAGGCCTCGCGCTTGAGGTTGATCGAAGCCAGTTCGGTGACCGAGCCAGGTCCGCCCGATGTCAGCTCGACCACCAGGTCGAACATCTTGAAGTTCTCGATGGAGCGGAAGAGCACGGCCAGCATCAGGAAAGGCAGCACCATCGGCACCGTGATCGACCAGAACTGGCGCCAGGGGGACGCACGGTCGACCTCGGCTGCCTCGTAGATGTAGTCGGGGATCGAGCGCAGGCCGGCCAGGCAGATCAGCATGATGTAGGGGGTCCACATCCAGGTATCGACGATGATGATCGCCCAGGGCGCCAGGTTCACCTGCCCCAGCATCTCGAAGGAGGAGGCATCGATCCCGGCGAAGAAGCCGATCACGTAGTTGAAGAGCCCGATCTGCGGCTGATAGAGGAAGGTCCAGAAGTTACCGACCACGGCCGGCGAGAGCATCATCGGCAGCAGAATCAGGGTGGTCCAGAAGGAATGCCCCTTGAACTGCCGGTTCAACAGCCAGGCCAGGCCGAAGCCCAGAATCACCTGGATGGTCATGGTCCAGACCACGAAATGCGCGGTCACCTGGAGCGTGTGCCAGATGTCGCCGTCGCTCAAGACCCGCTCGTAGTTGCGCGAGCCCACCCACTCGATCGCGCGGTTCGGGCGGTTGGCCTTATAGTTCGTGAAGGAAAGATAGACCGTCCAGATCAGCGGAAAGATGTTGATCGCCAGCAGCAGCAGGATCGTCGGCCCGATGAAGATCCAGGCGATCGCCTTGTCGCTCAGCCCCCTGACGCGGCGGGCGACACCGTCCGGTGTGGCACGCGCGGCCCGATCGGCCACTTTGTCGAGGGTGGAAGGCGTTGTCATCGAAGGCTCTCTGCAATCCTAGTTCAAGGCACAGCTTGGGCGCTGGCGGCCTTCTTCTATAGCGAAGACCGGCTGAGCAGGTATAAAGGAGCGGCGGTCGGCCGAAGCCGACCGCCAAGGTTGGAGTTTAGAGCTTTCCTTCGTCCTCGAAGGTCTCGGTCCAGTCCTCGATCAAGAGATCCAGGGCCTCGGCCGCAGTTCCCTGATCGGCCACGACGTAGTCATGCATGCGCTTTTGCATGGCAATCAGCAGTTCGGCATAGGCCGGCTCCTGCCAGAAGTCCTTCACGCCGGACATGGCCTTCAGGAAGTCGGCAGCGAAGGGCGCCGTCGAGGCGAAATTCGGATCCAGCAGAACCGCGACGTGGCAAGAATAGCCGCCCAGGGACCACCACTTCTTCTGCACGTTGGGCTGGGCGAACCACTTGATGTACTGCAGTGCCTCGTCCTGCTTGTCGGAATAGGCCACGACCGAGATGCCCTGACCGCCCAGGGTCGAGGCCTCTTGCGTCGCCATCGGGTTCACCATGAAGCCGATCTTGTCGCCACCGACCACCGGGTCCTTGTAGAGACCGGGGAAGAAGGCGAACCAGTTCATCATCATGGCGACCTGGCCGGACTTGAAGGCATCCAGGTTGGCCGACATGTAGGCATCGGTGTAGCCCGGCGGCGTGCAGCACTCGTAGAGCTCCTTGTAGAAGCCCAGAGCCTCGACCGCGCCGTCGGAGTTCACATAGCCCTGCATCTCGTAGGGCTGATCGGGGTTCTGATACTCGAAGCCCCAAGGATAGAGGGCGGAGGTCACACCCATGGTGATGCCCTCGGACCCGCGCTCGGTGAAGATGGCAGCGCCATAGACCTTCTTGCCGTCGATCTCACGCTCCTGGAAGAAGCTGGCGACCTCTTTCAATTCCTTCCAATCGGCCGGCGGTGCCAGGTCGCGGCCGCTGGTCTTCTTGAAGTCGGCCATGATCGCCGGATCGGTGAACCAGTCCTTGCGATAGACCCAGCCCAGCGCGTCACCCATTGCCGGTAGCGCCCAATAGTTCTCCGACCCCTTGGGCCAGGTCGAATAGGCGTAGACCGTGGCCGGCAGGAAGTCATCCATCGAGATGCCTTCCTTGTCGAAGAAGTCGTTCAGCTTCACGTAGTGGCCGTTCTCCGCCGAACCGCCGATCCACTGCGAATCACCGATGATCAGGTCGCAGAGTTTACCGCCGGAGTTCAACTCGTTCAGCATGCGGTCGGCGAAGTTCGGCCAAGGCACGAACTCGAACTTCATGCCGATACCGCTCTCGGCGGTGAAGTCCTTGGACAGCTCCACCAGGGCATTGGCCGGATCCCAGGCCGCCCAGCAGAGCGTGATTTCCTTATCCTGAGCCATCGCGATGCTCGCGGAGCCCACAATTCCGGCCGCCAGGGTGGCGCCGGCTGCAATTTTCAAGCCGTCTCTCAACATGGATGTCTCCTCCCGCAGACTTTGGTCACCGACCGCGACGTGGTCGCGGTCTCTTCGGACTCCCTTGGGCGGGAGGCCGCACAGTCTCTTTGCCTCGCGAAACCCGTACTTCTAGCGGCACGGTGTTTAGCAATTCAGTTTAGTGAAACAGCATTTACTAAACATGGCAAGCAGATTCTTTTGGCGAATTTCCACCGCTCATTTGACCCATGTCATGTCGCCCGAAGCCAGACCCTGGCAGGGTCGGTGCCATGCCCCCCTCAAGAGAAGGAACGACTGACATGAATCACGATCCGATGAACAAGATGGAAACATTTTTCACCGCTACCCCCTGGGCGCAGGCGCCACAGAATCTCGACCGCTTGCTCCAGGCAAACGCCAAGGCAGCAGAGGTCTGGATGGCCTCCTGGACCAAGATCGCCCAGGAGTCCGCGACCTTCATGACCAAGCGTTGGGCGCAAGACACGGCCCTGGTCGACAAGCTCATCGCCTGCGAATCTCCCGTCGATGTCCTGAAGGTCCAAAGCGACTTCCTGAAATCCGCCTTCTCCGACTACATGCAGGAGGCCGAGACCGTCGCCCGCCTCGAGACAAAGGCCGGTGCCGCCGGGTTGGACGCCTATGAGGAGGTGGCCAAGGACGTCGCGCCCCAGCCGAGTGCAAAGACGGCAGGCAAGGCCTAGAGCAGATCGCGAACAGGTGGAATCACCTGCTCGCGTGAATCTGCTCTACTTTTCAAAGTTGGAGAGCATGATTCAGACGACAAATCGTTTCGATTTGACGTCATCATGCTCTAGTGGTGCAACCCAGAGGGATGGTTCCCATCCCTCTGGATAAGTTGCCCCACCAGATCAACACGTTAGTGGGCCGATTCACCGAACGCTTGGGATCCAAGCGTTCGGATCGGACTACTAGGCGGTGTGGACGAAATGACTCATGTAGAGGGGATTCCTCGGATCGGAGGAATTGTGATTCGTAAGGAGCCGATGCTCATTGGAGGGATCGGCGAT
>JAVJSY010000070.1:0-20674 GCA_040219175.1 Kiloniellales bacterium | reverse complement strand
CCAACAAACCAACATCCCGCCCAGACTTAAAACCAGACAAAGAAACCCTCAGCGATCCAACAAACCCACAACAGCACACAAAGCACCGCCATAGGCCCGCCGCCCACGCATCCCTTCCATTCACTTGTCATAAATCCGGCCCCGCGAAGGGCCCAGCGACCGCGAAGTCGCTCAAAAGGGCAGACAGTCTAGACCGCAAAAGGCACAGCCGCAACCCCAATTTTGGGTTTGCAGGCTGTCTATCGTCTGCGGAAGTGTCTGACCGCGCCGGCCCGGCTTCCCTCAAGGGGCTCGCTCCGTCGCGGTGATCGGGTATATAGGCGGGGCTCCCGGCCCTGTCCAGAGAAAAAGTGAAGGTCCGATGACATTTTCGCCGGCGGGTCAGTTAACTCTTTGTGACAGCACGGAAAAGGACCGAAAGGCCCAGTCTCCAAGTCGACTTGCTGCGGCGTCCCTACCAGCAGCCAAGCGCACGAAGCTCGGCGGCAAGAGCCGGCGGCAGGCCGGCGGCACTGCCCGAGAGGTCGCGCGGCACGTCGCTGTCGCGCAGATAGCGCCAGCCCTGGAAAGCGCGATGCGGGCGCGGCTCCACTGCCACCAGATCTGGATCGAGCATCAAGAGGGTTGTCGGCAGGCCCATCTCGTTCACGCCCGGCTCCAGCCCGGTCAGCGCCTGACGGCAGAGGACCATGCCCTTGATCACCCAGTAGATCGAGCCGCCGTCCAAGAGCTCCGGCCCGCGGCGCGGCTGCATCCGGGTCATGTGATAGAGCCGCCCTTCGCGCGCCAGTCGTTCCTGCTGCCAGAGCTCCAGGCTCTCCTGGTTCTCGCTGCCGACGGAGAGCTTGATCAGATGCAGGGTCATCGCTTCTCCTTGGGGTGCGCCCGGGTTTGCGCCTGGGTTTGCGCCTGGGGTTGCCCCTTGGGGTGCCCCTGGGGTTGCCCCTTGGGTTGAACCGAACCGTCCACCTGTCCGGCCAGTGCACGATAGTCGTCGTGGCGCAGCACGGCCAGTTGCTCATCCACCGCCTCCTGTGGAGAACCCAGCAGTTCCAAGAGCGCGGCGCCCAGGCGCAGGCTGCCCTCGACCGCCTCGGGCACGGCGGTCACCACGCCCATGGACTTGAAGCGATCGGCCTCGGCCACGTCGCGCGCGCGGACCAGAACCGGCAGCTCGGGCCAACGCTTCAAAGCCGCCTCGACCGTGTGCGCGGCCGCCTGCGGACTGTCCAGGGTGACGACCAGGGCCCGCGCCCGCTCCGCCCCCGTCGCCTCCAGGATTTCGGAGCGGCTGGCATCGCCGAAGAAGACCGGCAGGTCTTGCTGGCGACAACGGATGACCCGCCTGGGATCCATATCCAAGGCGACGAAGGCAATACCCTCGCTGGCCAAGAGCCGGGCGACGGTCTGGCCCACCCTGCCATAGCCGGCAACGATGACATGGTCGTGCAGTTCGTGGCTCTCTTCGCTGATCTGCTCGCGCGCCGCGGCCGGCGGTTGCAACAGGCTTTGCGCCGCGCGCCGCCCGAGCCAGAAGAAGCCGGGCGAGAGCGCCATGGTGACGCCGACGATGGCAGCCACGAAGCTGGCCAGCTGTAGCGGCACCACACCTTGCAGCACTGCCGCGGCCAGCGCCACGAAGGCGAACTCGCCGGCCTGCGCCAGCCCACCGCCGCAACGCAACGCCACCTCCCAGCTCTGCCCGGCAACCCGGCACAGCAAGGTGGCGACCACCGCCTTGCCGATCAGCAAGGCCAGCGCCAGGCCGAGAATCTGCGGCCAGGCGGCGAGGATGATGTCGAGGTCGAGAGAGACACCGATGTAGATGAAGAAGAGGCCCAGCAGCAGGCCCTTGATCGGGCGCAGATCGGCCTCGACCTGATGGCGGAAGGCCGAGCCGGAGAGCACCAGGCCGGCGAGGAAGGCCCCAAGCGCCATGGAGAGACCGGCGAGCGAGAGGAAGTAGGCGCCGCTCAAGACCGTCGCCAGAGCCAGGCCGACCAGCACCTCGTGGTTGCGCGCGCCTGCCACCAGCCGATAGAGCGGCTGCAGCAGCAGGCGGCCAATTGCAAAGGCTGCGACGATGGCGACGACCGCCTTGCCAAGCGCGCCAAGCGCCAGGCCCAGGACATTGTCACTGTCGCTCGCCAGCACGGTCACCAGCGTCAGGAGAGGGACGATGGCCAGATCCTGCAGCAGCAGGATCGAGAAGGTCACCCGGCCGTGGCGCGCCGCCATCTCGCCGCTCTCCGTCAGGTGCTGCAGCACGATCGCGGTGGAGGAGAGTGCCAGCGCGCCGCCGATGATGGCCGATGTCGGTCCATCCAACCCCATGGTCAGGCAGATGCCGGCGATGATCACGGCGGTCACGCCGACCTGAAGGCTGCCCAGGCCGAAGACCAGATTGCGCAGCGCAATCAAGCGCGCCAGCGAGAGTTCCAGGCCGATGAAGAACAGCAGGAAGACGACGCCCAGTTCGGCTAGGAAGGCGAGCTCCCGCGGTGCGGCCAGACCGAAACCATCCGGCCCCAGCAGCACGCCGGCTAGCAGATAGCCGACGATCGAGCCCAGGCCCAGGCGCGGCACCAGGGCGACGATCACCACCGCGGCGGCCAGGAAGATCAGGATCTCGGCCAGTTGCGCATGCTCGTGCATTGCTGTCCTCGCTTCTAGCGCCGCCCCTCTACCTGGAGCGCCTCAGCTCTCTTGCCAAGCCGGCTTGCGCTTTCCCAGGAAGGCGGCAAGGCCCTCTTGGCCTTCCGGTGTCGCGCGTATTGCGGCGATGCGGGTCGCGGTGTCTTCGATTACCTTGGCGTCCAGCGGGCGGTCGACGGCGAAGAGCAGATCCTTGGCGGCCGCCAGAGCGGCCGGGCCGCCGAGCAGGAGCGCGTCCAAGGTCTCGTCGACCGCGGCATCCAGTTGCTCTGCAGGCACCAGGCGATGCAGCAGCCCCAGATGCAGCGCCTCGTCTGCGGCAAAACGCTCGGCCGTCAGGAAGTAGCGCCGAGCAGCCCGCTGACCGATGGCCTTGACGACATAGGGGCTGATGACGCCGGGCACGAGGCCGAGCTTCACCTCGGAGAGCATGAAGCGCGCGGCCGGTGTGCCGATGGCGATGTCGCAGCAGGCGACCAGTCCCACGCCGCCGCCGAAAGCCGCCCCCTGGACCCGCGCGATGGTTGGTTTCGGCAGACCATCCAAGGTCTGCATGAGGCGCGCCAAGGCCCGCGCATCGGCCAGATTCTCGGCCTCACCGTAGCCCGCCATACGCTTCATCCAGTTGAGATCGGCGCCGGCCGAAAAGGACTTGCCTTCGGAGGCCAGGACCAGGGCACGCACCGAGGGGTCGCAACCGACACCTTCAAGTGCCTCGGTCAGCGCCGCGATCATAGCATCATCAAAGGCGTTGTGGACCTCGGCCCGGGTCATGGTCAGCCGGGCTATGCCGCGGCTATCGCTCTCCAATTGCAACATGCGTGCTTTCCTTTGTGGCATTGGGACCAATCCGGTTGAGGCTGGGTCCGATTGGCAGCACCGACGGCTTGCGAGGCCAGTGGAACCAAGAAACAGCTTACATGGCTGCCGCTCGATTCCGGCAGTCCAGACCTCGCGCTCGCACTGATAGCCTGAGCAAACTCAGGCTATAGATCCAACGCATGGGGAACCAGTGCGGATGTCGAACGATGCGAAGACCACTCTGCCCGACGCTGCGGCGCTGGCCACGGCCGAGAGCCTTGTGCGCACAGTCATGGCGCCGACCCCACTCTACCGCTGGCCGCAAATCGAGGCGCGCCTGGGCAGCGAGGTCTGGGTGAAGCATGAGAATCACGGCCCGCTCGGCGCCTTCAAGGTCCGCGGCGGCCTGACCTATCTGGCGGGGCTGCGGCGGCGCGAACCCGACTGCCGCGGCGTCATCGCCGCCACCCGCGGCAATCATGGGCAGTCGATCGCCTTTGCCGCCGCACGCCAGGGCCTGCGCGCGGTGATCCTGGTGCCGCAAGGCAACTCCAAAGAGAAGAACGCTGCGATGCGTGCCTTGGGGGCCGAGCTGATCGAGGCCGGCACGGACTTCCAAGAGGCACTGGAGGAAGCGCAGGCGCGGGCCCGCCAGGAGGGACTGCACCCCGTCCCCTCCTTTCACGGCGATCTGGTGGCGGGCGTCGCCACCTGCGGCCTGGAGATGCTGCGCGCCGCACCGCAGCTGACACGCGTCTATGTGCCGATCGGATTGGGGTCGGGCATCTGCGCTGTGGCAGCCGCACGGGCTGCCCTGGGGCTGGATTTCGAGCTGGTCGGCATCGTCTCGGCAGGGGCCACGGCCTATCGCGACTCCTTGGCTCTCGGCACGCCGGTCTCACGGCCGGTCGACACCCGCCTGGCCGACGGCATGGCCTGCCGCACACCGGACCCGGAGGCTCTGACCCTGATCGAACAGCAGGTCGCCAGGGTCGTCACCGTCACCGACGCGGAGATCGCCGAGGCCATGCGGCTCTACTTCGCTGCCACGCACAACGTCGCCGAGGGTGCCGGGGCCGCAGCCCTGGCGGCCGCGCTGCAAGAGGGCGCCGGACCGGACGACCGTCTGGGCCTGGTGCTCAGCGGCGGCAACATCGACAGCGACCTCTTCTGCGAGGTCCTGGCCGGAAAGATCTAAAGGTCGTTCGCACAACAGCCCGCGCCCAAAGAAACTTGGCCCCCTATCCCCGCAGCGCGCGCCACCAGTGCTGCGGCGGCAGGTCGAGCCAGCCGCGGCGAGAATCGAGGAAAAAGCGGGCCAAGCCCAGCACGATCAGGCTGCAGAGCACGCCCGAGACCAACACATCGCTTAGATAGTGGGCACCATTGACCATCCGGGAAAAGCCGACCAGAGCCGCTGCGGCGAAGATCGGCAGGCGCAGGCTGGGAACGGCCAAGGCCAGGACGGTGGCTACGGTAAAGGCCACCTGGGTGTGACCGGAGGGAAAGGAATCCCAAGGCCGCCCCTCGGCGATACGGCCAAAGCCATAGAGCCCATCGGAGAAGAAAGCCTTTGGTCGGCTGCGGCCGACAAGCGCTTTTAGCAGGTGAATGACCGCACCGGTGGCCGCCAGGCTGACCAGCAACAGCAGACAGTAGCGTCCGACCCAAGCCCACCAGGCAGCGACCTCCGCTGCCCGAGCGCGGGCCCAGAGGCTCACCGCATAGACCGCCGCGGCACCGGCGACCCAGAAACCCGCCCTGCCAAGCTCGCCGATGTCGTCCAAGGCCGGTCGCACCAATACCCAACTGGAATGACGCAGATAGATCGCCAGCGGCAGATCGACGAAAAGCACCAGGACCACGGAGACGGTCAGGAGGACCAGTCCGCCGTAGACCAGAGGGTGGCTCGCCACCCAGCGGTCGAAGCTCTGAACCGCGCTCAAGGCGACCGCCCATAGAGGGTGATGATGTCGCGGCGGCCCTTCGAGTAGTTGATGCCGGAGAGCTCTGTCTTGACAAGCGGCGTCACCCCTAAGGCCGCGCTGTCTTTCAAGAAGGCTTCCTTCTCGCGCTCGGTCACCGCGACCAAGGCCTTGGGCTTTTCGGCCAGATAGCGCGCCGCCTCGCCGGCCGAAAGCAGGGCCGTGTCGGTGTCGGTCAGGAAGACCAGGCTGGGTTCGTGATAGCCGACGCTGGCGAGCGGCGGTGCATCCGGCGCCTTGTACTCCGCGTAGGCATCGGCCAAGCGCGGCGAGATCCACAGGAAGGAGAGCTTGGGCACATAGAGGCTCATGCCCCAGGCCATGACCAGGGCCACCATCGGCGTTCCCCAGGCCAGCGCCGGCAGCGGTCGGCCGCGCCAGACCAGGGCACCGCTGACGTAGGTCGCCGCCAGGACCAGCAAGGCAGCGACCACGCCCGGTCCGACCGCGGCTTCGGCCTCGAAGGCGAGCGGCAGCCAGACGATGCCAACCGCGATCGCCGTGCCGCCCAAAATCGTCAGCACGGCAAAGGCCTTCGCCGTTCGCCCCGTCAACCAGTCGCTGCCGGCAAAGACTGCCCAGGCCACCATCAAAGTGAGTGCTGGATAGGTCGGCAGGGTATAGTGCGGCAGCTTTGTGGGCGTGAGTTCAAACACCAGCCAACTGGGAATAAGCCAAGCCAGCACGAAGGCCAGACCGGGCACCTTGCGCCGGGCCTGCCAGGCAGCGATCAGGGCTGGAATGGTGAAGATCGCTGCCGGCCAGAGCGCCACCAGTTGAACCCCCAGATAGAAACCCGGCGGCTGGCCATGCGACTCGACACCCTGCAGCAGCTTGGGAATCAGGTCCTCGTTGGCAGCCCGCATCAGGAAGCTCTGATCCTGCAGGGTGATGGCGATGTACCAAGGGGCCGCGATCAGCACCATCAAGGGCAGGCCATAGAGCGGTCGCAGGGCCCCGAGCCAGCGCCAGCGTCGCGTCGACAGGCAGAGAATCAACAGCGTCAGGCCCAGCACCATTGGCGCGAGGGGGCCCTTGATCAGAATGCCGAGGCCCAAACCGCCCCAGAAGCAGAGGCAGGTCAAGATCCCTGGCGGTGCGCTCTCGTCGCGCGCAATCCAGGCCCGTGCGAGCCCCAGCTGCGCCAGCACCACGCCGAACAGCAGCATGGCGTCGGTCTTGGCGTTCACGGCTTCGACGGCAACGACGATACAGCCGCCGAGCAGGGCCGCAGCCAAGAGCCCTTGTCGGCGCCCGAAGAGGCCTTGGCCGATGGAAAAAGTGACCAGGACCGCAAGGATCGCACCAGCCAACGACGGCAGACGATAGGCCCAGATCTCGTGCGCGTCGGACTGTCCGGTGACCCAGACGGCGGCCGACTGCAGCCAGTGGATGCCGGCCGGCTTCTTGTTGCGCGGCTCGTGCTGGAATTTGATGGCGATCAGGTCGCCGCTCTCAAGCATCTGGTGCGAGGCCTGGGCGAAACGCGACTCGTCACGGTCCAACGGCGGCATGGAGAGCAAGCCGGGTAGGGCTGCCAAGAGAACCAGCGCCACCAGGAAAACCCGGGGGCGACGAAGAATCCAATCCACCCAGACACGGAGGCCCGGGTGTAAGGAAGCGCCTGCTGTCGGGGCATCGCCCCCGCGGCGTGCTTTGGCCTGGTGCATTGGCATCGCATGGGCATATAGCAACTCCAGCGGTTGACAACAGGCTCTGCGGACGATTTTGGTGCAGCAGAACGCATATCAGCCCCGACCGGTGGACCGCTCGAGGCTTCCCCTCGGCTTTTGAGGCATGAGAGAGCGATGTCCCCAACAGATAATGCTGCCGAAGCAGGCGCGACGGCCAACCCCCCCTGGGTCAGCCTGGTGATCCCGGCGCTGAATGAAGAAGAGAACATTGCCCCGCTGGTGGCCGAGATCGCGGCCGCCATGGACGGAAAGCTCGACTATGAAATCCTCTTCGTCGACGACGGTAGCGACGATAAGACCGCGGCCGTCATCGAGGGCTTGATGGCCGATAGCACGGCGCCGGCCGCCGGGCGCATTCGCCTGGTGAAGCACGAGCGTCGTGCCGGCAAGTCGGCCGGCCTCTTGACCTCGGCGCGAGCGGCACGTGGTACCCTCTTGGTCACCATGGATGCCGATCTGCAGAACGACCCGCTGGATGTGCCCGAAATGGTGAAGACCTTCGAAGCCGGCGGTGGGCTGGGCAAAGTCGGGGTGGTCGCCGGTCAACGTCGGCGCCGACGCGACACCTTGCTGAAGCGCTTCTCGTCGCGCACGGCCAACCGCGTGCGTCGCGCGTTGCTAAAGGACCGCACGCGCGATACCGGCTGCGGCTTGAAACTGGTACCCCGCGACATCTTTCTCGAGCTGCCGCATTTCGAGGGGATGCATCGCTTCATACCGGCGCTGGTCGCAAGGCTGGGCTACAGCATCGAACTGCAGAGCGTGAATGACCGCGAGCGGGTGGCCGGCGTCAGCAAGTATGGTTTCTGGAACCGGCTTTGGGTCGGAATCGGCGACATGCTTACTGTCTGGTGGTTGATCCGCCGCTACAGCAAACCCGGGAACAGCGTCGAAGTTACACCCGAGTGACGCGCGTCCCGCAACAGGAGACCTTAGTATCGTGAGTGAAACCGCCGCTGCCTGCGTCGTCGCAATCCCCCTCGCCTGGCTGATTGTCGGTTTCACCGGCCAAGCCCTCTTCTCCGGCCGCTTTCTGATCCAGTGGATCGTCAGCGAAAGAGCCAAGCGTTCCATGGTGCCGACCGCATTCTGGCTGTTTTCCATCGGCGGCGGCGCCGTCATGCTGGTCTATGCGATCTATCGCGAGGACCCGGTCTTCATCTGCGGCCAGGCTGCCGGTCTGCTGATCTACGCCAGGAACCTCTGGTTCATCATGAAGAATGCCAGAGACAAGAGCGCAAACCCGCCGCGGACGGTTTGATCCCACCCAGCCGCCAAGCGTGAGCGAAGCGATCCGCCAGCGGCTCAAGCCCGCTACCAGCCGCCTGTGCTGACCCAAGCGGCCAGGGTCTCCAGGCGATCGTTACCCCAGAAAGCCTCGCCATCGACAAGCATGTAGGGTGCGCCGCAGACACCCAGAGCAACACTCTCTTCTACCTCCCGATGCAACCGCGCCTTCAGCGCCGGATCCTGCAAGCCCTCAGCAAGCGCCGCTGCATCCAATCCCACCTCGCCGGCGACGGCCAGTGTCCCTTCACGCGCGGCGATGTTGCGGTCCTGCTGCCAGGCAGCGCGAAAGAGTGCATGGACCAATAGCCCCGTCAGCTGCGGGGAATGTTCCTCCGCCCAGTAGACCGCACGCGAGGGAGCAAGAGAGGCGAAAGGAAAGTTCGAAGGCAAGGCGTATGGAATGCCGTACTGCCGGGCACTGCGCTCCAGATCGCGGCGCGCGTAGTCGCCCTTCAAGGGAATGTGCAGCAGGGGCTGCGACCCGGTCTCCTTGAAGGTCTGGCCAAGCAGAATGGGCTTCCAATGGATGGGGCGCCCGACCTGATCGGCTATGGCCTCGATCCGCTCGCTGGCGAGATAGGCGTAGGGACTGGAGAAGTCGAAGTAGAAGGCGATCGGGTCTGCCATAGATGCCGAAGTTCCCTAAAGTGAGCGCAAAGCGGACCGCAGGCCGTGGCGACCTGCGATCGTTATGATTCTGGGTATCGGTCTGCGCCCTAGCCTTGCGGCTGGGCCGGCGTGATCCATCCAATCATCGCGCCCGTAGGATCGCAGATCATGGCGATCCGGCCGACACCGGGAACATCGAAGGCCGGGCGCATGATCTGACCGCCGGCCGCGGCGACCTTTTCCAGGCGCGCATCGATGTCGTCGACTTCTATGTAGGACATCCAGCTCGTCGGTGCGTCGTCGGGAATGCCGCGTTCCTTGGTCATCTCCATCATGCCGCCGACGAAGGCGTCACCGGCGTGGATGATCCAGTAGGTCCCATCGGGCATCGGCATGCCCTCGAAGGTCCAGCCCAGACAGTCGCCGTAGAAGCCCTTGGCCTTCTCGACATCGCGGGTCATCAACTCGTTCCAGTGAAAGCTACCGTGTCCGGGCATCGCCCCCTCCTCCACCTTGTGGGTTTTGGCGACAGTCTAGCCGTTCAGCAGCGCAGACCAAAGCGCTTCCGAGATGACATTTATGCTACCCGAAGAGTTCCTGGTCCACGTCTTCGCATTCGACCAGGTCGCCTTTCGGGCTGCCCATCAGATTGGCATAGTCACGCAGGATCGACAGCTCCATGAAGCCGTCTGTGTAGACGATGCCCAGATCGCTGTCTTCTTGCTGCAGCTCGTTGGTCTGCTCGCCGATCTCCAACTGGATGGTCGGGCTGCCGGCGAAGAAATAGACCTTGAACTCGCTATCGTCGGCGCAGCGATAGGTCACCACATCGCCGGTCGGATCGCGCGCCGGCTCGGAGGGTCCGCAAGCGGCCAGCACGAATAGGCAGGCGGACAGAAGGGCGCTCATGCCCCAGCTGCCCGACGATGTCACAGAGTTACGCCCCTTACACATGTCCACCAATCTGCTAAGCCCACCACGCGAGCGCAAGGCCGGAATTGCCCGTCCCCTTGCCGCGCACAGTCGTTCCTGGTGGTGCAACCAGTTAGTGGGCCGATTCACCGAACGCGTGGGATCCAAGCGTTCGGATCGGACCACTAACGAATCTCCGGCTTGGTGTAGGCGAAGCTGGCATCGCGCAGCTGTACGCCATTGATGACCTCGTCGATCTTGAAGCGGCTGAGTGGATCGTCCTCGGGTGCCGAGATGTCCACGCCGCCCGCGATGTCCGCTTCGCAGATCTGAGCGGAAAAGGGCACCTCCAGCACAGTGAAGGCCTCGTCGGTCGCCGGGCTGACATAGTGGACGACGCCGTTGAAGTCCGGACAGTCCAGCGTGACGTTGGTCATCTTGATCGTGAACAGCGGTTCGGCCTCGCGCTGGGCGATGGAGGTCACCACGCCGTCTTTGACCAACTGCACGGCCAGCCCTTCGCGCATACGCCAACCGTAGTGTTCGTTCATCGCCTCTGCAGCGGCGGCCGGACCGAAGACACCGCCGAGGATATAGCGACCTGGGATGCCCGAGCTGGAGACGAAGAAGTCTACGTTCACATAGAAATAGGCGGCAGAATAGGGTGCCAGGCCATAGCCTTTCGGGACGCTGTAGAGATTGATGCCACCGGTGTAGCCCTCGAGCGGCGTCAGACCTTCCGGCAAGAGCGCATCGATCATCTCCGAGTCCCAGGTGACATTGACGTAAGTCGCGTCCATACCCTTCATGATATAGGGCGGAGGCGGCTTCGGTTTGCTTTCAGCGACCGAGCTTCCGGCCGCGAGGGCCGTGATCGCATAGAGACCGAGAGTGGCGCCGATCAGGCGCAGGCCACCGCATGAGCGCATGTCTAAAGCTCCCCAAAAACTTGGATTCTCTTTCGGCCGGCACGCTAGCGCTCATGCCGGCGCGCCGCTAGAACAAATGACACGAAACCCTGGCTTGGCAAGGTCAATTCCATCACAATCTCGAACTGGCTGCGACCGCCCAAAGCCTGCCGCGGATCGCCATCGGGCCCGCGCGAACCATTGTCAAAACCCGCTATATTTCAAGACTGTAGGCGAAGAACCTTGGTAAAAACTGCTTTGGTTCTCCGGCAATCCGGTCTAGGCTGGCCACCTCAGTGATAGGGGGGTGGAAAGATGCGGCCGACGGAGTTGATGCGCGGGGCGCCGCCCTCGGCGGAATGCCAGGTGAGCTTGGCGAACTGGCGTGAAGCGCCCTACAGCAGCTGGAGTTTTCACAATCTGCGCCGCTTGCTCCCGACCGAGGAACTGGCCGGCTGCCCGAGCGGTCGGCCCTACGATCTGCGCAGCCGCGACCTCAACCAGCTTCCGGTGACAGGCGAAACAGGTGCCCCCTCCAGCCTCACCGCCCTGCTGGCCGAAACCTACACCAGCGGCTTCCTGGTGCTGCACCGCGGAGAGCTGGTCTACGAGTGGTACGATCGCGGCCTCTCGGCAGAACGCCCGCATGTCATCTTCTCGGTGACGAAATCGGTGGCCGGCGCGCTGGTCGGCATCCTGGCCGAGCGCGGGTTGCTGGACCCCGAGGGCCCTATCGTCGACCTTCTGCCCGAGGTTGCGGGTTCGGCCTACGGCGATGCCACGATCCGCCATCTGCTCGACATGACGGTCGGTACCGGCTTCGTCGAGGACTACGAAAATCCAACGCCGGAGTATCTGGCCTACCGCGCGGCTTCGGGCTGGAATCCAAGTCCGGATCGCGACCGCCTGGATCAGCGCAGCTTTCTAACCGGCCTGTCCCCCGGCGGCCCGCCGCATGGCTATGCCTTCCACTATGTCTCGCCGAACAGCGACCTTCTGGGCTGGGTGATTGAGCGGGCTGCAGGCGTTAGCTTTGCCGAGCTCCTGTCTCGCGAGATCTGGCAGCCCATGGGCGCCGAGGGCGAGGCCTATATCACCGTCGATCGTTTGGGCGCTCCGCGCACTGCCGGCGGCCTCTGCGTCACCGGACGCGATCTCGCCCGCTTCGGCGAGCTGATGCGTCTGCGCGGCTGTCTCAACGGCAAGCAGATCCTGCCGCGCTGGTGGGTTGACGACATCTATAGCGCCGGCGATCGCGAGGCCTGGCAGCGCGGCGACTTTGCGCAGTTCCTGCCGCAAGGCTGCTACCGCAGCAAATGGTACAAGATGGGTGACGCCGAGGGGTCGCTCTTCGGCATCGGCATCCACGGTCAGTGGCTTTTCATCGACCCCAAGCACGAGACGGTCATCGTCAAGCTTTCGGCCCATCCGGTCGCCAGCAACGAAGGCGCGGACAAGGTCTTGGTCGCAGCCTTCAAAAAGATCAGCGCCACGCTAGCAAGCTATTGAGGGCCTATAGCAGGATGATGGCAAATCGAAGCGACTTGCCATCATCCTGCTATACACGTTTGAAATATAGAGCAGAGTCTCGCGAACCCGTGATCTCACCCGATCGCGATCTGCTCTAGAGCGCGATCCCGTAGGGAGCGGCCCAGGCCAATCCCTCCCGGGTACCGGCGCGCGGTCGATACTCGCAGCCGACCCAGCCGGCATAGCCGAGGCTGTCCAGTTTCGGCAGCAGGCGATCGTAGGCCACCTCGCCGCTGTCCGGCTCGTGGCGATCGGGTACGCCGGCAATCTGGATATGGCCGATGTTCGCGAGATTGGCTTCAAAGCGCTTTTGCAGATCGCCTTCCATGATCTGGCAATGATAAAAATCCATTTGCAACCAGAGGTTTGAGCGACCGACCTCATCCATGACCGAAATCGCATCGTCTTGATAGGAGAGGTGGTATCCGGGCATATCGCGCTGGTTGATCGGCTCTATGGTCAAAGCGATGCCATGCGGCGCAAAGAAGTCCGCTGCCTTTCGCAGATTCTCGATGTAGCGCTTTCGGCCTGCAGCCGGCGCAAGGCCCGCCATCACGTGCAGCCGCTTGGCACCCAGGGCAGAGGCATAGGGCAAGGCGGTCTCAAGGCTGTCGGCAAAGTCCTGCTCGCGGCCGACCAGTGCCGCCATCCCACGCTCGCCCGCGGCGAAGTCCCCGGCCGGCAGGTTGAACAGGGCGATCTCCACCCCCGCCGACTTTCTAGCAGCGGCAACGGCTTCGACGCTCTCTTCATAGGGGAAGAGGAACTCGACCGCCTTGAAGCCGCAGTCCGCGGCAGCCCCGAAGCGCTCGAGGAAGGGCAACTCGGTAAACATCATGCTCAGATTGGCAGCAAGGCGCGGCATCGGAGGGCTCTCCCGCAAAGTGTTTCTATTGCACTATGCCAACATAGTGCAGCGCAGCATACTGCGCGAACGCAGGGTCGGACAGCTTGGCGCGGCGCATGCCTTGGTGGCGCCCGACCGCCCACCAGAGTATCATGTAATGGGCGGCGGTGTGGACCGGTGCCGCGCTTTGTCAAACGGGCACATATCAGCCGTAATAGTCGCGATACCAATCCACGAAGGATCGGATACCCTCGGCCACCTCGACTTGGGGACGGAAGCCGGTCAGCGTCTGCAGCAGCGAGATATCGGCGTAGGTGCGTGGAACGTCGCCCCGCTGCCTGGGCAGATAGCGCCGTTTGGTCGGCATCCCCAGCACGCGCTCGATCTCGTCCACGAAGTCCAGCAGCCCGACTGGCGCACCGCGGCCAATGTTGACCGCCCGGAACGGCGCTGAAGGACTGACACCAGGCTGCCCGATGGCAGGCGGCGGCGCCTCGGCCAGCAGGTAGACGGCCCGGACGATGTCGTCGACATAGGTGAAGTCGCGCTCCATCTGGCCGTCGTCGTAGACATCGATTTCTTCGCCGGCCAGGGTCGCGCGTACGAACTTGAACAGCGCCATGTCCGGCCGACCCCAGGGGCCGTAGACAGTGAAGAAGCGCAGCATAGTGACCGGCAGGCCCCAGATGTGGGCTTGGGCATGCCCCATCGCCTCGACCCCCAGCTTGGTCGCGGCATAGAGCGTGAGCGGCTGCTGCGTTGGCTCGGACTCGACGAAGGGCATTGTCTCGTTGCCGCCATAGACAGAGCTGGTCGAGGCCATCAGCAGATGCGTGACGCCGGCCGCCCGGGCCAGCTCAATGACATGAAAACTGCCGATCAGGTTGGCATCGACATAGGCCTCCGGGTGCTCGATGGAGTAGCGCACACCGGCTTGCGCTGCCAGATGGACGACCAGATCGGGCTGGGCATCGGCAAAGGCCGCTGCCAAGCAAGCGCGGTCCTCCAGTCGGCCCTCGTGCGCCGTGAAGCCCTCGAAACCGGCCAGGATCTCGTGCCGCCGGCGCTTTAGGACCACGTCGTAATAGTCCGTAATACCGTCGAAGCCGGTAACCTGCACGCCGGCGCGCAGCAATGCTTGCGCCATATGAAAGCCAATGAAGCCCGCCGTCCCGGTCACCAACACCCGTTTCATCGCCTAGCCATCACTCCCACAAGCATCGAATCCTCCCCGTGCAAGAGCAACCTGCCGGCAGCACTGTCAAGACCGGTCATGAAGGGGCTGCTTTGCAGGGATGCCTTCAGCGATCAAAGGGCCCAATAGACCAGGCTCTCATCCGCCGCCGCCGCCGGAAAGGCCGCCTTCAAATCCAGGAAGAGCCCGCCTGGCTTCAGCCGCTCGATCAGGCCCGCAACGCCCAACGCGCGATAGGCGGCATGCGGCACGGCAAGAATCAGCGCATCCAGCGATTCGGCGGCGTCGAGCGGTACGGGCGCCAGCCCGAAGTCCGCCTCCACGATTGCACCATCGGCCAGAGGATCGTGCAGCAGCGGTGCGATCCCATAGGCCCGCAGCTCCTCTACGAGATCCACGACCTTGGAGTTGCGCAGGTCCGAAACATCCTCCTTGAAGGTCAAGCCCAAGACGGCAACGCGGGCTTGCGTCAGACTGAGGCCGGCCCGCGCCAAGAGCTGCACGGCGCGGCGGGCGACCACGCGTCCCATCTCGTCATTGATGCGGCGCCCGGCCAGGATGACCTCGGGCTGGTAGCCGCTCTGCACCGCGCGGCTGGTCAGATAGTAGGGGTCGACCCCGATACAGTGGCCGCCCACCAGCCCGGGTTTAAAGGATAGAAAATTCCATTTGGTCGCCGCCGCCTCCAGGACGGCCGCTGTCGGGATGCCAAGCCGCTCGAAGATGAGGGAAAGCTCGTTCATCAGGGCGATGTTCAGGTCCCGCTGGGTGTTTTCGATGACCTTGGCAGCCTCGGCGATCTTGATCGATGGGGCGCGATGCAGCCCGGCTTCGATGATTGCGCCATAAGCACGGGCAACACGCTCCAGCGTCGCCTCGTCCTCGCCCGACACGATCTTGACGATCTGCGAAAGGCTGTGTTCGCGGTCTCCCGGATTGATCCGCTCGGGGCTGTAGCCAAGATGAAAGTCCTGCCCACGCTTGAGGCCGGAGCAAGCCTCCAGGAGCGGGCCGCACACCTCCTCCGTCGCACCCGGAAAAACCGTCGACTCGATCACCACGACTGCACCCGGGCGCAGCACCTGGGCAATGATCTCGCAAGCCGCCCGCAGAGGACTGAGGTCCGGCCGCTTCTCGCCGTCGACCGGGGTCGGCACGCTCACCACAAAGAAGCCGCAACCCTCCAGGTCCTCAACCCGGTCGGTAACCTGAAGCCGACTGTCCTCAAGCGCGCTCTGGCTGGCCTCGCCGGTCCAGTCGTGACCGCTCCGCAAGGCGGCGACACGTGTGGCGTCGATGTCGAAGCCGACCGTCCGCCGGGCGACGGCGGCAAAGGCCAGAGCCACCGGCAAACCGACGTAGCCCAAACCGATGACGCCGATCTCTTCGGCCAAAGAGCAGTCGTTCCCCTGCTGCATCCGAGCCCCTCTCCTGCCTGATCACGATGACCCGCTGCATAGCACGCTAAGAGTCTGTCCAGAAACTGCTTGTGCCCTGCATCGCTGCCGGAGCCGCGAGTGCCGCGATGCAGGGCATAAGCAGTTTCTGGACGGGCTCTACGGGTTCCATTCGTAAAGCGCATGGCAAGCATCCTTGCTAACGGCCGCGCAATCGCCAGCGTCTCATGCTAAGTGTAGCTTCTTTAGAAGGACGCCATGGCTCTCTTCGAGATCACACATCGCACTGTCTACCGCTATGCGCAGCCAGTTCGCTTCGGGGAGCATCGTGCACTCTTGCGTCCGCGCGTCAGTCACGATCTGCACCTGCGCTCCATGGAGCTGCGCGTTTCGCCACGCTCCAAAATCCGATGGGTGTCGGACGTCTTCGCCAATTCCGTTGCCCTGATCGGACCGGAAGAGACCGCAGACACGCTGGAAGTGGAAAGCCGCCTCTTGCTGGAGCGGCGCGAGGAGGAGCGCTTTTCCGTGGCGCCGCGCGGCGAGGTGATAGAGACCTATCCCTTCCTCTATGACGACGCGATCCTGCCAGACCTTGGCACGACGCAGCAGCGCCACTATCCCGACAACGACGGCTCGATCCTGACCTTCGCCAGACGCTTCATCCAGGACAGGATCGACTCGGCGGAACTACTGGCACGCATGATGTGCGCCATCCGCAGCGAGATCGCCTATCGGCCGCGCTATGAAGAGGGGACGCAGCATCCAGCCGACACCCTGGCGCTGGCCAGCGGCACCTGCCGCGACTTTGCGCTGCTGATGATGGAGGCCGCGCGGGCGCTGGGCTATGCCGCCCGCTTCGTCACCGGCTACCTCTATGATGCGCAGGCCGACGGCAACGCTCCGGCGATCCGCGGTGCCGGCGCCTCGCATGCCTGGGTGCAGATCTATCTGCCGCTGTCAGGCTGGGTCGAGTACGACCCGACCAACGCCCTGATCGGCGGTCGCGACCTCATCCGCGTCGCCGTTGCCCGCGATCCCCGCCAAGCAATCCCCCTCTCGGGCTCCTTCCAAGGAGCGGCCGGCGCCTACCAAGGCATGGAGGTCAGCGTCGACGTCCACTCTATCGGTTCGGTGGATAACCAAGACGCTTGGCGCCCAGAACCTTCGGTTTGCGACACCATTTCAAACGGCTGACGCCGACGCTCAGTCGTCGTCGACCGCCAAGGCGAAGAAGGAAAGCGCGATCAAGTCGGTCGCTTTGATCAGTTCGCGTTGCGACCAATCGATGATCTCATCCAGGCCCTGCTGGTTCACCATCTCCATGTCGTAGTCGTAGAGCTGGCTCTGAAACTGTCGCAGGTGACCGACGGCCAGACTGCCGGCCTGCAGATTGAAATCGCGTCTGAGCCTGGTCAGGCAATCGCTGGCAGCGCTGACCGAACAGACGAGCGAGCGCGGAAACATCGGGTTGAACAGCAGGAAGCTCATAATCGCTTCCGGCGTCAGGTTGCCAGCGTTCTCCCGGTTGAAGGCCTGAAAGCCTGCGACGGCCCGCAGCAAGGCATGCCACTGGCTGACATCCACGGCAGAGCCCTCTTCCGCACCCATCGGCAGCAGCTGGTGGAACTTTGTCCACATCAGGCGCGTGGTCTGGTCCGCCCGCTCGATCTGCTGGCCCATACGATAGAAGTAGTAGGCCTCATCCCGATAGAGCGTCTCCAGGGTTATGCCGACGTGGGTCTGGCAGTTCTCTTTGATGATGTTTGCCAGTCGGCTCAAGCGGCGCGGCGTGGCGTCGATCGGGCTCAGATCCATCAGGGTTTGGTGAAAGCCGTTCAGCTGCGTCCACATCTCGGTCGAGATCAGCGGGCGCAGGGTGCGGGCGTTTTCGCGCGCCTGAAAAATCGAGCTGCGCACCGAGGAGGAATTGCCTTCGTCCAGAAGATGCCAATAGAGCACGGCCTCCGGCGTGACCTCGCCGAAACGCTCTAGGAATTCGGGCTTCTGCTCGTAGAGATGCAGCAGCATCTCCCAGTTCCTATCGCCATGCGCGTCGAAACTGTAGCTCTGGTTGACGTCCAGGACACGGGCCAAGGCGTTGGCGCGTTCGACCTGGCGGCCGCACCAGAACAAGCATTCGGCAAAGCGGGCAAGCAGCTTAGTCAAGGACCCAGGTATCCTTCGATCCGCCCCCTTGCGAGGAGTTCACAATCAAGGAGCCCTTGCGCAAGGCAACCCGCGTGAGCCCACCGGGCAGCACCCAGGTGTCGCGTCCGGTGATCGCAAAGGGCCGCAGATCCACATGCCGCGGCTCGACCACCCCTTCCGATAGAGTGGGAGAGACCGAGAGTTCGATCATCGGCTGGGCGATGAAGTTCGCCGGGTTGTGCTTGATCTTGGCGCGCACATCCTCCAGTTCTTGCTTGGTCGCATGCGGGCCGATGACGATGCCGTAGCCACCGGATTCGCCGACCGGTTTGACCACCATCTCGGACAGGTGCTCCAGGGTATAGGCCAATCCCTCCGCCTCGCGGCAGATTCGCGTCGGGACATTGTCGATGATCGCGTCCTCGTCGAGGTAGTACTTGATGATGCGCGGCATGTAGGCATAGACGGCCTTGTCGTCGGCCACCCCGGTTCCGATCGCATTGGCCAGGGTTACATTGCCCTTTGCCAGCACACCCACGAGACCGCGCACGCCCAGCATGGACTCGGCGTTGAACACCTCCGGATCCAGGAAGGCATCGTCGATCCGTCGATAGATGACGTGAACCTGCTGCAGGCCGGCGATGGTCCGCATGAAGACCTTGTCGTCCTCCACGAAAAGATCTTGGCCCTCGACCAGGACGATGCCGGCTTCGCGCGCCAGAAAGACATGCTCGAAGTAGGCGGAGTTGTAGGTGCCGGGAGACAGCAGCACGATCCTGGGGTTCGAGACATCCCCCGGTGCCAACTCGCGCAAGGCACGGCGCAGACGTTGACCATAGTCGGAGACCGGTCGAATCGGCAGGGCATCGACCAGATCCGGGAAGGCCCGCTGCATCAAGTGGCGGTTCTCGACCACGTAGGAGACGCCGCTGGGCGTCCGGCAGTTGTCCTCCAGCACGCAAAAGCGCCCATCGCCACCGCGCACCAGGTCGGTGCCGTTGATCACGACATAGGTGCCGTGCGGCACCTTGATGTCCCGCATGATGGGGCGATAGTTCTCGTTTCCCAACACCAGATCCTTCGGCACGACGCCATCCGACAGGATCTTCTGCGGCCCGTAGATGTCGGCCAGAAAGAGGTTGACCGCCTTGACCCGCTGCTTGACGCCGCGATCCAGGCGGCTCCACTCCGCGCCGGAGAGGACGCGGGGAATGACGTCGAAGGGCAGGGTCCGGTCGATCCGGCTGCGCTGCGTGTAGACGGTGAAGGTAACGCCCAAGATCATCAGCTCGCGCTCGGCCGCGGCCGAGCGCTCCACCAGTTCCCCCGGAGTGAAGGCGTTCAGCCGGCGCACCAATTCTATGGCGCCGGCGGCCTCGTCACGGCAGGCCTGCATGAGCTCACAATAGAATTGGCCGGAGTCATAGCTGGCGAGCAGTGCCTCTATCGTCTCTTCCGTCGCGCTCTGCGACTGGCTCGCCATCGGCCCCCCTCTGTTTCATGCGTCACTCAGTTACTGATGAAGCGGAGTATGAGCGTGAAAGGTCGGCTGTCAAACCCAATTCGGCAGCTCACAGCAAAGCGCGCAGGAAGTGCTGCTTGGCGCGACAAGGCTCCAGCGGCAGAACCACGCTGGCGGACAGCCGACTGAGCTCGATCGGTTCGAAGCTCAGCCGGCTCGCCGACCAGTTCCAGTAGCTGGGACCAGATCCCTCCGGCCGATAGAGGACGGCGTGGAAGTAATGCCTGGCACTGGCCTCGGCCCCGCTCTTCTCAACCACCAGGTCGATGCCCCGCAGGGCGAAGAGAGAGCCAATCGGGCGGTATGGCGCCTCTGCGTCGCGGGTATCGGCGATGCAGTAGACGCTATCGCCCTCAGCAATCTCCATTGCACTGGCGATCGCAGCACCCGCCGAAGCTAAGGACCAACCCGAAAAGCAGAGCAAAGCCAAGCAACAGAGCCCGGCGATCCGCAACGACCAACGGTCCTCATCGTTGCGCAGAGAGGCTGCGAACTCTCGACCGCCGATTACCAACACAAAGAGCGAGACCGCCTTAAGGCTGCTCATGACGAACTGCTCGTTGGTGCTGCCGACCGAGGCGCCGACGATGACGATGGGCAGGCTGAGGCCGACCAGCCAAATCGAGGCGCCGAGCAGTCCGGTCACGCGCTGCGCTGCGGCCGCACCGCCAAGCAAGGCGGCGAGCAGCAGCAGCGGCACCCCAAACCAGATCAGAATGTAGAAGAGGCCGAACAGGAAGGCTGCCGCGCGGAGCAGGAGACCGCCCTGCTTCTCTCCCATGGTCAGCATGGCCTCCGGCCAAACGAAGACACCAAGAGAGATGAGGGCGAAAACGAACACCAGCCCGGTGAGCTTAAGTCCGCGCGCCATCTTTGCCGTTACCTACCGCGATCGTCTCTCCTTATACCAAGCCGCGTTGCGTGGCACTCATCGCGGCTTGGCAAGCGCGACTGCGCGCCCGCAGCGAAGCGAGGATGAGCCTGCGTAGCGTTTGAACGCAAAAAGGATTCCATGAGCATCACCTATGCCGATCGGTTCTAGGCGGTGTGGACGGATTTAACGAGGATGAAGGCTGCGGCGAGAGAGACAATGGCCTGGAAATTGGCTTTGGTCTTCTCGCAGCGCAGGGCTACTCGTTTGAAACGCTTTAGTTTTCCCACTGCCTGCTCGATGCGTG
>JAVJSY010000069.1:0-82644 GCA_040219175.1 Kiloniellales bacterium | reverse complement strand
CACGCATCGAGCAGGCAGTGGGAAAACTAAAGCGTTTCAAACGAGTAGCCCTGCGCTGCGAGAAGACCAAAGCCAATTTCCAGGCCATTGTCTCTCTCGCCGCAGCCTTCATCCTCGTTAAATCCGTCCACACCGCCTAGCGGTCCCTCTTCGCAAAGAATTCGACACTGTCCGCTTGGAGCTTCTCGACATCCATCAAGTCGCGATGGGCATAGAAAGTGTCCCACTTGTATTTCAGGATCTCCGCGTACCCCACGGCGTCCAGGTGATCGCGCAGCACTTGTTTCGGGCGCTCGACGGTCATCACCCGAAATGCGTAGGCGTCGAATGGAAATGGCAGTAAGGCGCGTGTCTCAGCGCCCTCGATGTCTATGGACAAATAGTCGATCTCCGAGGGTGCACTTTGCTCTTGCAGAATTTCGTGCAGAGGCACGGCATTCACTTCGACAACGTCGCCGACATGACCCTCTTGCATCTTCCTCTTGAGAACGCGTTCGGTCTGGCTGGTATCGCTATCAACGATTCCGCCCAACATCGCTCTTTCCTCAAAGTGAAACCTGACCGTGCCTTTTTTCCCGTCCACACATGTATTTATTGCAATAGCCTTCCTGCGCTTTCCGATTTCCGCAAATGTCTTCGGATTCGCCTCGATGAGGATGCCTTTCCAATCGAAAACCGTCTCTAAGACATAGCTGTTCGAAAGCTGAAACCCATCGTGCGCACCGACGTCGAGAAAAAAGCCTTCCCTCTTACCAGGCAAGGCGACTTCGGCAACCCATTGATCTTGACCGATCTGTGACTTCCAACGAACCTTGTTCATTCTACTTCCAAGACCATAATCGGAGCATGATACGCGCAGGGCGTCCAGGAAGGTATCGACCTTACACCCAAAAGCACGGGTCTGAACTGCAATACGGGAGCCTCTCCAAATTTCATACTCTTCTATTCTGCTGCCGTGGAGACACACTTGGCAATGCTTCTTGAGTTCAGATGCCAGGCGCGTTTTTCAGGAATGGGCGAGACACTCAGCTTGATGACCGTAAGCCTGGCGAAGCGGCAATTGGCCGAAGCAAACTAGAAGAGTCCCTCCTTTTGGCAGTTCACGGTGATTTCCGAGGGGCTGGAGAAGGCCGGCGCATTCAGCGCGAAGGCCACCATGGCGGCCATATCTTCCGGCTGCGACATTTCGTTTTCCGGATAGTCGGTGATCGCGCGGGCCATGTCGGTGGCGACGAAACCCGGACAGATTGCGGTGGCGCGCACACCTTCGTCCCAGCCGGCCAGACGCACGCCCTGGGTCATGGCAAGAGCAGCGTGCTTGGTCATGGCGTAAGCGCCGCTGCCAGCGGTTTTCGCGCGCTTGCCGGACAACGAGGCCAGGACGACGACGCGGCCGTTGCCGGCGGCACAGAGCGGCTCCCAGGCAGCCTTGATCAGGCGGCGCGGCGAGGCGACGTTGACCTGCCACATCCGCTCCAGCGCCTCTTCCTCGATCGAGATCACTGTCTCGGGGATCATGATCCCGGCGCAGCAGACCAGGCCATCGATACGGCCAAAACGCTCCATGGCACGGCCGACCCAATCGGCTTCGTCGGCTTGCAGTGCGTCATGCCTGACCAGCTGGCAGCGCGCCTCGTCGATACCCTCTAGCGCTTCGGGCTTGCGCATACCCAGCGAGACTAGCCAGCCGGAGCCGGCGAGATGCTTGGCGACGGCAGCCCCGATGCCACGGCTGGCACCGGACACCAGGACGACACGATTGTGGGGATTGTCTGTCATGCTCTTTCCTTAAGCAGTGCGGTACTGGCGCCGTCGATAGCTGAGCGCCTCGGCAACATGCGGACGAGATACCTGCTCCGCACCGGCCAGATCCGCAAGGGTGCGCGCCACCTTGAGGACGCGATGGTAGCCGCGCGCCGATAGTTTCATGTGCGTGGCAGCCTCTGTCAGCAGATCGCGTCCGGCGGCGTCGGGGGCCACGATCCTGTCCAGCAACTGGCCTTCCAACTCGGCGTTGCTGCGCAATGGCTGGGCAAGAGCGCTGTAGCGTTCGCTCTGCAGCGCACGGGCCGCAGCGACACGGGCGGCGACCTCGGCACTGCCCTCGCTGGGCGGCGGCAGGGAGAGATCGGCGGCGCTGACCGCCGGCACCTCGACCACGAGATCGATGCGATCGAACAGCGGTCCGGAGATCTTGGCCTGGTAATCCGCTGCACAGCGCGGGGCGCGCGAGCAGGCCTGCGCCGGGTCGTCCAGTTGACCGCAACGGCAGGGATTCATGGCTGCCACCAGTTGCACACGCGCGGGGTAGTTCACATGGCTGTTGGCCCGGGCGATGGTGATATCGCCACTCTCCAGCGGCTGGCGCAGCGCCTCCAGTGCGGCGCGATGAAACTCCGGCAACTCGTCGAGGAAGAGAACGCCCATGTGCGCCAGCGAAATCTCGCCCGGCTTTACGCGTATGCCGCCTCCGGCGAGTGCTGCAAGCGAGGCAGAGTGGTGCGGCTCGCGAAAGGGGCGGCGGCGCAGGATGCCGCCGTCGGGCAAGGTGCCGGCGACCGAGTGGATCATCGAGACCTCCAGCGCCTCGGCCGGGCTCAAAGGCGGCAGCAGGCCGGGCAGGCGCTTGGCCAGCATCGACTTGCCGGAGCCGGGCGGCCCCATCATCAGCAGGTTGTGACCGCCGGCGGCAGCGATTTCCAGCGCCCGCTTGGCCGTTTCCTGGCCCTTGACGTCGATCAAGTCCGGCAGCCTGGCGTCCTTTTCGGATTCGGCCTTGGGCAGCGGCGGCGAGAGCACCTGCGTGCCCTTCATGTGATTGACGAGAGCCAGCAGCGAGGCCGGCGCCAGCACCTCGATGCCGGCCGCCCAGGCAGCCTCACCGCCCTGCGCTGCCGGGCAGACCAGGCCCATTTCCTTGGCCGAGGCGTGGATCGAGGCCGGCAAGACGCCGGTGACCGCCGAGAGGCGGCCGTCCAAGGCCAGCTCGCCCAGCGCCAGCAGACCGCCGATCTCTTCTGCCGGCAACACGCCAATGGCACTCAGCAGCGCCATGGCGATTGGCAGATCGAAGTGACTGCCCTCTTTCAAGAGGTCGGCCGGCGCCAGGTTGACGACGATGCGCTTGGGCGGCAGGGCCAGACCCAGGGCCGTCAGCGCGCCGCGCACCCGCTCGCGACTCTCGGCCACGGCCTTGTCCGGCAAGCCGACGACAGTGAAGGACGGCAGACCGGCGGAGACCTGGACCTGCACGTCCACATCCACCACATTGATCCCTTGAAACGCCACCGTCGCAACGCGCGCAACCATAGATCCCCTCTCTTCGCGTCAAGCCATTACTCTAGAGTGCCGACTGAATGCCCGTCTGCGCAAAGAATTTCCGCCTAGAGCGCGGAATTCGGCCGCGACATGCACGCAACAGCATGGCCGAATCGTCATTTTGTCGGGCCTTGTCACTTGGCTTGGGTGCGAAAGGCCACCAAATGGCTGCCCACTGTCACGATGCAGAGTGAGGGCGCAGTGACACGGCGCAGAGTTGCGGGGCGGCAAGCGTCGCGCCAGCCATTTGTCGAAGTCGGCGCAGACCCCGGGGGAATCCGTCCATATGGTGCTCACGCTTCTCACGCTGGGAGGTCTTGTCGGACTCTTGATCGGTGGCGAGCTGGTGGTGCGCGGTGCAGTGGCAACGGCGACCCGACTGGGCATCTCACCACTGATCATCGGCTTGACCGTCGTCGCCTTCGGGACCTCGGCACCGGAGATCGTGACCTCTGTACAGGCAGCCATCGCCGGTGCACCGGCACTGGCCATCGGCAACATCGTCGGCTCCAACATCGCAAACGTTTTTCTGGTCCTCGGGCTATGCGCCGTGGTGCGGCCGATGATCGTGCATCGGGCCGGCTTCCGCCGCGATGCCCTGGCCGTGGTGATTGCGACGGTCGTCGGCACCGTGCTGCTCTTCATCGGCTATCTGGACCGCGCCACGGGAGTGATTCTGGTGGTCTTGCTGATCGGCTACCTGGTCTTCGCCTATAGGCAGGAGCGACGGAAAGGCCGCGCCGCTGCCGCGGAAGCAGCGAAGAACGGCGAGCGAGAAGAAGAGCCGATCACCAGCAACATCGGGCTAGACCTGCTGATCACCCTGGGCGGCCTGGTTCTGATCATCGGCGGCGCCCACATGCTGGTACAGGGTGCCGTGGGGATTGCCCGCTTTGCCGGGCTGTCGGAGGCCACGATCGGCGCCACCGTAGTTGCCGTCGGCACCTCGCTGCCGGAGATCGTGACCTCGATGATGGCTGCCTTGCGCGGTCAGTCCGGCGTTGCGATCGGCAACGTCATGGGCTCCAACCTCTTCAACATCGTCGGCGTGCTGGGCATCACCGCACTGGCGATCCCCTTCGAAGTCCCGCCGGAAGTGCTGACCCTGGATATTTGGGTCATGGCGGCCGCGACCCTGGCGCTCTGGTTTCTCTCCACGCAGCGCAACCGGATCTCGCGGGTTGAGGGCGGCATCCTGCTCGCCTGTTACGTCGCCTTCATCGGCGCCCTGCTGGGTTAGATCCGAGGGGCAAGCAGCTTCAAGAAGACGTGAGCACGGGCTTTGCAAGGCTAGGCGTTAGACTGCACCTGGCCCCCACAAAGCTCCAGGAGTACCTCCATGCTTCGTTTTCTGCTGCCGCTCGTTCTGATAGTGACGGCCGTCACTGCCCAGGCATCCGACCTGACGGTCCGTGAGGGCTGGCGCGTCACCTCCACCAGCCACAGCTTCCCCGAGCTCTGGGAGCGGCTGAAGGTGGCGGTCAAGGCAAACAAGATGGGGCTGGTGACCACGGCCAGCGCCTCTGGCGGTGCGGCCGGACAAGGCATCACCATCCCCGGCAATCGCGTTGCCGGCGTCTACCGCAACGACTTCGCCCGCCGCATGCTGGACGCCAGCATCGCCGCCGGCATCGAAGCGCCGATCCGCTTCTACCTGACCGAGAATGCCGACGGCACGGCCAGCCTGTCCTACAAGACCCCCAGCTCGGTCTTCACGCCCTACATGCAGCAGGGCGGACCGGATCTCAAGGCGCTGGCCGAGGAACTGGACGTCATCTTCGCCACCATCTTCGAGCAGACCGCCGCCGAATAGCGGCGACCCACCGGCCACGCCGAGCGACGGGCTTCCTTGAGCGGAAGCCCGTCGCTATGGCAGAGATGCACATCCCGACAATCACCTTGAGCGGAGCCGATGATCCATCTTTACACCTGGAGTACGCCGAACGGCCGGAAGGTCTCGATCGCCCTGGAGGAACTGGGCCTGGCTTATGACGTCCATCCGATCGACATCGGCAAGGACGAGCAGTTCGCGCCCGACTTCCTGAAGATCTCGCCGAACAACAAGATCCCGGCGATCCTCGACGACGAGACAGACCAGGCGCTCTTCGAATCGGGTGCCATCCTGCTCTATCTGGCGAAGAAAACCGGACGCCTGCTGCCGGAAGACGAGGCCGGTCGCTGGTCGGTCATGCAGTGGCTGATGTGGCAGATGGGCGGCCAGGGCCCCATGCTGGGCCAGGCCCATCACTTTCTGCGCTTCAATGTCGGCAAGGCCCCCTACGCCGAAGAGCGCTATCACAACGAGGCCAAGCGCCTCTATGGCGTGCTCGACCGGCAACTGGCCGAGAACGACCACGTCGCCGGCCCGACACTCACCATCGCCGACATCGCGATCTGGCCCTGGTGCAGCCGCTACGAGTGGCAACAGATCGACCTCAACGACTTCGCCAATGTGAAGCGCTGGTATCTGGAATTGGCCGCGCGCAGTGGGTTTCGTGCCGGCTACAAGGTTCCCAACCCCGACCACGAGATCCCGCTACCGGGTTAAACCCGGGGCACCCGCCTCGAGAGAGATCGCTGGAATTCCTTAGAGCCCAACCCGACGCTGGCGGTCCGCTCCCCTTGGCGCGCCAGTCCAGTCCGGAGCTCGGGTTTAGACTTGTGGCCGCACATCATGTAGCCTCGCTCTCCAAGCTTGGTGGTTCGCAGGAACCACAGACCGAATGCACCAGTCCGACCCGCAGGCAGTGCCTGCCATGGGGCGGCGATGGAGGTGAATCATGGCGGTCATCATCGGGATTTCCGGTGTCAATAGCACACTTACGGGCACCAACCTGGCCGATCGAATTTATGGGCTGGAGGGCGCCGACAGGCTATTTGGCTTGAGCGGACCGGACGATCTGTTCGGCGGTTCCGGATCCGATCGGCTTTATGGAGGCGAAGGCGATGACAGCCTGTTTGGGGCCGATGGTGACGACTCCCTGTTCTGGGGGGGATTGGGCGACGATAGCCTGCTCGGCGGTTCAGGCAGTGACAGTCGGTTTTATGGCGGCAGCGGCGCCGATGTTCTCAAGGGTTTCGGAAGCTTCACCGGCCAGGAGTATCACAGCGCCTTCTTCGGTGGCAGTGGTGACGATCAGTTAAGAAGCGGCTGGTTCGGGTCCAACGAGTCGTTCTTTGGTGGGCCGGGCGATGACATCATATTCGGCGGCGGCAACTTCAAATTCGGCGGGACCAGCGGGTCATTTGGCGGCCAGGAATCCAACACCTCCCTTCTTGGAGGCAGCGGAGCTGACAGTATTGTCGGCGGCAATCTGGACGATACTGCCCTCTATGGAGGCAGCGGCAACGATGCGATCCAATCCAGCAAGGGCAATGACAGCTTCATCCTCGGTGGCGAGGGAGACGACAGCATTGATGGAGGATTGGGCAACGACTTCTTCCTTCAAGGTGAGAATGGCGACGACAGCATCCGCGGGGAAGAAGGCGACGATCTGATTTTCGGCGGCAGCGGTCGGGATAAACTGGTCGGCGGAGAGGGCAGTGATTTCATCTTTGGTGGCACCGAGAACGACCAACTGGTCGGTGGCACCGGCGCCGACATCCTCTTCGGCGACCAGAACAGCGATCGCTTGAACGGGGCCTCCGGGGCCGACACGGCCTATGGCCGCAACAACAACGACACCTTCATCATCGATACCAAGACCGATCGTCTCTTCGAGGGTACCGGAGGGGGTAGCGACGTGCTGCGCTCCAACGCGGTAAACTACACGATGGGGACGGCGGCCGAGGTGATGGTGGAGCGCGCGATCGTCGTGCGCTCAGCCGGTGCCGGGCGGCTGGTCGGCAACGAGAACGACGAGATCCTGCTGGGCAACTCCTTCGACAATGTGCTGCGGGGACAGAGCGGTGCCGACCGCTTGAACAGCCAGGGCGGCACCGACACCATGACGGGGGGCAGCGGTGACGATACCTTCGTGGTGACGACAGATGCCGATCGGGTGCGCGAGTTCTCGGGCCAGGGCGTGGACCTGGTGCGCGCCGAGGTGGACTACACCCTTCCCAGCGGCTCGGCGACGGCCTTCGTCGAAAATCTGCGCATGCAGCAGGATTTCGGCAATATCGACGGCGCCGGTAACGATCTGGACAATACCATCGAAGGCAACACCGCCTCGAACACCTTGCGCGGAGCCCAGGGCGACGACGACATCGAAGGCGAAGCGGGGAACGACGAGCTCTTCGGTGGTCTGGGCGAGGATCGCTTCTTCGGCGGCTCTGGCGCGGACACGCTCCGTATGGGCACAGGCGATGTGGCCTTCGGCGGCTCGGGAATGGACAGCTTCCGCTTCGGGGCTGCGTCTGTGGGGAGCGGCGGCAGCGGCGGCCCGGTGTTGCGTGACTTCAACGGCGCGCTGGCGAACGGAGCCAACGGCGAGGATAAGTTGGTCTTCGCGACGGGTCTCGAGAGCGGCAGCTTCGCCTATATCGGGGCGGCTATCTTCTCCGGCGCCGGCAACTCCGAGGCACGCTTTGACGGTGTGCGACAGCTGCAGGTCGACCGGGATGGCGACGGCACGACCGATCAGGCCTTTCTGGTGGACGGCGTCACCGCCGCCAACCTGCTAACGGCGAGCGACTTCGTGTGGTTGTAGGTGCATTGAGCAGGTTGTCACCCAGGAGCCCGTCCGGACTCTGCTAACATCCCACCTTTATCGAACAAGATTCACCGAGACGTCTGTCTCACCAATTTATGAGCAGTTGCCAAGGTCTCGCTCGCTGCGCCGCTGGCGTCGATACGTTGCCAGTCGGTCGGAGGGACGATGCTTGTCGACTGACGTTCGACGATTTCAGCCGTCGCGTCCGAGGCGTCGCCTTGCCGATCCGACACGCGGGCCTGCAGCACCGCCAACGGGGCCTCCAGCCACAGCTTTGTGAAGGGACAGCCCAGACCGCCCGCCAGATCGTCGAGTTGGCCGCGCAACTGCGGGTCGGCGTTGACGGCATCCAGCACCACGCTGCGCCCTGCACGCAGTGCAGCCTCGCACTGTTTCACGAGGGCGTCGGCCATCCGCCGGTTCTCGGCCTCGCTGTAGGCTGCCGGCGGCAAGCGTTCCTCGGGCGCTATGCCGTGCAGGCGCTTGCGCAAGACGTCACTGCGCAGCAGGACGGCACCGGGGGCCGGCCCCAACCCAACGGCCAGATCGACGGCCAGAGTGGACTTGCCGCTGCCCGAGAGGCCCCCGACGGCGACCAGCTCGACAGGGACAGGCTGCAGAAAGGCCTGGGCATGTTTGACGTAGCGGCGGGCCTCCGCCGCACGCTGCGAGCGCAGCGCACCCGCCGCCTCCAGCCATTGCATGCCACTGATCTTGGCGCGCACCCCGGCCCGGATCGACAGAAAGAGCGGGAGGAGCGCCAGGCCGGCAAGCTGCCAAGCGGGCTCCGGCACCATGGCAAGCCAGCGGTTCAGCACCAGATTCGCCAGGTCACGCCGGCCGCGCTGCTCCAGGTCCATCAAGAGGAAGGCCAGATCGTAGAGCGGATCGATGGCGATGAAATCCTCGTTGAATTCGATGCAGTCGAAGGGTGTCGGCCGGCCCTTCCAGAGCACGATGTTGGCCAGATGCAAGTCGCCGTGGCAGCGCCTGAGCCACCCGGCAGCCACGCGTGCACCAATGAGGTCGCGGTGCCGGTCAAGCTCCCGCAGGGTGCTATCTCTCAAGGCGGTGCGGTCGGCTTCGGGGAAGAGGTCGGCCGCGCGGCCCATGTCGATCGCATTATCTTGCGCAATGGCTTCCAGTGTGGCGGCGAAGTCGCGCGGGGCGGCACGCTCGGCGGCGCCGTGAAAGGCGGCGATGGCGTCGGCCAGATCGCGCATGTTGCCGGGCGCGAGCGCGCCGCGATCCAAGACATGGTCCAGACGCTGGGCCTCGTCGAAGCGCTGCATCTCGACCAGCCACTCCACGGGCCTGCCGCTGCCGTCCAGGGCAAAGCCGTCTGCTTCTTCCGTCACCGCCAACACGCGGCAGTAGATCTCCGGTGCAGTTCGCCGATTGAGCTCCAGTTCCTGACGGCAGGCCTCGGCACGCTTCTCCAGGCTGGAGAAGTCCATCCAGCCGAAGTCGACCGCCCGCTTCAACTTGTAGGCGTGCGTGGGCGTTAAAAAGATCATATTGCCGTGGGTCGCAATACGCCTGGGAGCCTGGCCAGAGAAGGCAGCGCCACTCTCCAGCCAGCTTTGCACGGCTGCCTGCATCGCTGGACCCGTCTCATCGGTCATCGTCTAGGACTTTGAACCTCAAATGTCCCGAACGGTCTCGTCGACCAGCCAGTCGACCACGGCATTCAAGGCATCCTGCTCCGTGGCGCCGTTTTCCTTGGCCGTGTTGTAGACAGCCACCTGACTGTGGGCGCTGGTGCCGCGGGACACGATATCTCGGGCGGCCAAAACCTCCTCGACACAGCCCAGTTCTTCGGCGTCGACCGCGACCAGGGCCAGGATCTCTTCCAGAAGATCTGGATAGGGAACGATGGTGCCCTTGCCGATGTCCAGCATGCCGTTGTCTGCGCCGTAGCGCTGGGCGCGCCAGCGATTCTCTTCGATCAGCATGCGGGCATAGCGTCGCCAGCGCTGGTTCTCGCGCTTCAAGCGATAGAGCATGTGCAAAAGCGAGAGGTAGACGGCAGCGATGGTGATGCCGTCTTTCCAATAGGTGGTAACGTCGGCGATCCGCATCTCCAAGGTCGGAAAGCGCGCCGAGGGACGCACGTCCCACCACATCTTCGAGGCATCTTCGATCAGTCCGGCCTGTACCAGGATCTCGAGGTGGCGCTGATACTCGTTCCAGGAGGCGAAGGTCTCCGGCAGGCCAGTGCGCGGCATCTCGTCGAAGACCGCCAGGCGGTAGGACTTCAGCCCGGTATCCTGTCCGGCCCAAAAGGGCGAAGAGGTCGAGAGCGCCAAGATGTGCGGTAGGAAGTAAGAGACCTGGCTCATCATATCGACGCGCAGATCATCGTCGTCCAGGCAAGCATGGACATGCATGCCACAGGTCAGCAGTCGATGGGCGACCGCCTGAAGATCGCGCGAGAGGCTATCATAGCGCTCGCCGCTGCTGCGTTGCTGGCGCGACCAGTAGGCGAAGGGGTGGGTGGCAGAGGCGATCAAGCCAAGGTCGAAACGTTTGGCGACCTCCGAGACCTGGCGCCGCAAGGCCCGAATTTCGTTCTTCGCCTCGGCGATGTTCTGGCAGGGCTTGGTCGCGATTTCGACCTGGGCGCGCAGAAACTCCGGAAAGGCGTGACCTTCCGTCTCGTGCTTAAGGATCTGCATCATCTCGGGCGGCGGGTCGGTTGCCAGATCGCGTGTTTTGCGATCGACCAGAAGATACTCTTCCTCAATTCCAACCGTGAAACTGGGTACCGCCATCCGATCGCTCCCCTCTTTTTTTGTCAGGTCTTGCCAGGCGCCCGGCGTTGTCAGGCGTCTAGAAAGGCCAAACGCTCCAGTTCTTCCATCAGGAGATCCGCCCAGGCCTCTGCCTGAGACGGCTCGCCGACCAGATCCTGCCGCACCTCGAGCAGGACCTGTGGCAAGCCCAGTCGAAAGGCGTGATGACGCATGGTGAAGCCGAACTCGGTGCCGCCGCTGTAGGGCTGGTTGTCGCCGACATTGATCCCGCGCGCAGCCAAGGCACGGATGAGGGGTGCGGCTATGCGGTCGTCCTTGTCCCACAGCACGCCGACCTGCCAGGGCCGTTGAAAGCCGTTCATGATGGCGGTGAAGCTGTGCATCGAGACCAGTATCGGACGCTCTCCGCGGGCGAGCGCTGCTTCCAGGCCGGCCGCGACCGCTTGGTGATAGGGATCGAAGTAACGCTCGACGCGGCGTTTGCGTTCCTCTGCGTCCAGCCCCAGGTTGCCGGGAACGCTCACGCCGTCGCTGATCTCGGGGATCGAGGTCTCGTGATGGATCACGCGATTGGCATCGATCACCAAGCGCGAGAAGCCCGCAAGCACGGCAGGAGCGCCCAAGACCTTGGCCATACGCCGGGTCATCGCCGCCGAGCCGATGTCGTAGGCGATGTGCAGTTCCAGCTGTTCGGGCAAGAGACCAAGACAGTGCAGATCTGCCGGCACGTGGTTGCTGGCATGATCGCAGACCAGGAAGAACGGCGAAGAGCTGCCTGGATTTATCACCTCGAAAGGCGGAGGCTCGCGGTCTCCGAGGTGCAGTTGCGGAGCAGCCAGGTTCACGCCGCCCCCTTCTTCTGATAGAGCGCCTCCAAGGCCGGGCCATAGGCGGCCAGGATCTTGTGGCGTCGCGTTTTCATCGTCGGTGTCATCATCTCGTTGTCTATGGTGAAGCCTTCGGAAGCGATCGCAAAGCGACGAATCCGCTCGATCACCGAAAGCTTGTCGTTGGTCCGTCCCACCACCTCGGCCATGCGCTGGTGAAAGGCCGGATCCTTAGCCAATCGGGCAAGATCCGCCGGCACCGATTTCTCCTTGGCCCAGGCCTCGATCGCCGCCTTCGAGGGCACGATCAGTGCCACCAGGTAAGGCTTGCGGTCACCGACCACACAGGCCTGCTCGATTTCGGCCTCAAGCGTCAAGAGGCCTTCCAAACGGGCCGGCGAGACGTTGTCCCCGCCCGAGACCACCAGGATATCCTTCTTGCGGTCGGTGATATAGATGTAGCCGTCCTCGTCCAGGTGTCCGACGTCGCCGGTATGCAGCCAGCCATCCCGGATCACGGCGGCCGTCGCCTCAGGCGCGCGCCAGTAGCCCAGCATGACGTTTCCGCCCTGCACCAGGATCTCGCCGTCCTCGGCGATCTTGACCTTTACCCCGTCCAGCGGTGGGCCGACGCTGGTCATCTTCACCTTGTCGGGGCGATTGCAGGACACCACCGGCGCCGATTCGGTCTGCCCATAGCCCTGCAGCAGGGTGAGCCCCAGGGCCTGGAAGAAGTTACCGATATCGGGATTGAGCGCAGCCCCGCCCGAGACCAGGGCTTGTAGCCGGCCACCGAAGCGCTGGCGCACCTTCTCGCGCACCAGACGCTCCAACAGCTTGTCTTGCAGCCCGGCGATCAGGCCCAGGCGCTCTCCGGCATTGCGCTTCAGGCCCAGCTCTACCGTTTTGTGAAACAGCTTCTGACGCAAAGGCGGTTGGTGCTTCAGGCCGGCCAGGATGCGCTGGCGCATGCTCTCGTAGAGCCTCGGCACGGCGGTCATCAGGGTCGGCTGCACCTCGGCCATGTTGGCCGCCAGCTTCTCGACCGATTCGGCATAGTAGATCTGGGCGCGGATCGTAAGCGGAAAGCAAAGCCCGGCGGCGTGCTCGTAGGAATGGCTGAGCGGCAGGAAGGAGAGGAAGGTCTGCTGGACCTCCTCGACGCCGAAACTGCTCAGCAGATCGAAGGCGCTGCCGCAGTTGGTAAAGATATTGCCGTGACTCAGCATCACACCCTTGGGCGTTCCACCGGTGCCGGAGGTGTAGATGAAGATGCAGGCCGCATCGCGTTCAAGTGCCGCCAGGCGCGCCTCCAGATCAACCTCCGCCTGCGCACCGGCCGCCTCCTCCGCCTGCCAATCCAAGAGCGCCTGGCCTTGGCCGAGGCTTGTCTGCTGTGCCTCCAGGGTGATGGCAAAGCGGCAGGCGGCCGCCTTGGCCATAGCCGCCAGGCAACGCTCGCCCAGAGCGGCGCTTGAGATCAGCGCGGCGACCGCACCCGAATCCTCAAGCAGGTGGGTGTAGTCATGCTCGGTGTGGGTGGTGTAGGCCGGGACGGTGATGGCCCCGCAGCTCATGATCGCGAAGTGGGCAATTGTCCACTCCGGCCTATTCTCACAGGCAAGCAGAATGCGATCGCCCGGTTGAATACCACGCGCAATCAAGGCCTTGGCCAGATTTCGAACGCGGCTGTCCAGTTCACCCCAGGTCAAGCTCTGCCAGTGATCGTCGCGCTTGGACCAGAGGACCGGCGCTTTCGGATCCACCGATGCACGCTCGAACAGCATCTGCGGTAGGGATGACCAAGCCGTGTAATCCATTCTGTTTTCTTCTCCTCCGCAGGTAGTGTTTTCTTTACCGGTGACCTGCTGCCTTGGCGCAGCCACTTTGGACGCCTATATCGGCCTGGACTGTAAGGAGATAGGTGAGATGCCCGAAGGACTGCAAGAAAACCCGGTCAAAAAAGCGGAAATTGCCCACGAAAACAATTTGGGCGACTTGCCGGAGTGGGACCTCTCCGATCTCTATTCGGGGCCGGACGATGCTGCGCTGGAAGCCGATCTGACCAAGACGATGGCGGCGGCGGAGGCCTTTCGCGGGCGCTACGAAGGCGCTCTGGCACGCTTGTCGGGGCCTGGTTTCGCCGAAGCCCTGGCTGGCTATCAGGATCTGCAGGAGGCCTTGGGGCGCGTCGGATCCTATGCCCAGCTTCTCCATGCCGGCGACATGACCGACCCGCGCATCGGTCAGTTCTATCAGACCATGCAGGAGCGGATCACAGCGATCTCGACCAACCTGCTGTTCTTCACTTTGGAGCTGAACAAGCTGGAGGATGCCAGCTTGGACGCGATCCTTGAGCATCCGGCCATGGCCCGCTGGCAGCCCTGGGTCCGCGACCAACGCGCCTTTCGGCCCTATCAACTGAGCGACGAAGTCGAGCGTCTGCTGCACGAGAAGTACGTCTCCGGCCGGGCCGCTTGGACCCGTCTCTTCGACGAGACCATGGCGGGCCTGCGCTTTCCCCTGGACGGGAAGGAGCTGACCTCGACGGAGATTCTGGACAAGATCACCGACCGCGACCCCAAGCAGCGCGAAGCGGCAGCGCACGGCTTCGCCTCGGTCCTGGGCAAGAACACCCGCACCTTCGCGTTGATCACCAACACCTTGGCCAAGGATAAGGATATCGAGGACAAGTGGCGCGGCTTTAAGTCCCCCGTGGCCAGCCGCAACCTGGCCAACCTGGTCGAGGATGAGGTGGTCGAGGCCTTGGTGCAGGCCGTGGTCGCCGCCTATCCCAAGCTCTCGCACCGCTACTACGCGATGAAGGCCAAGTGGCTGGGATATGACACCCTGCCCTACTGGGAGCGCAATGCGCCGCTGCCGCAGGACGACGACCGCCTGATCCCCTGGGAAGAGGCGCGCGAGACTGTGCTGGGGGCCTATGGGCACTTCTCGAGCGACATGGCCGCGGTCGGCAAACGCTTCTTCGATGCCGCTTGGATCGATGCGCCGGCGCGCGGCGGCAAGGCGCCCGGCGCCTTCGCCCATCCCACCGTCCCCTCAGCACACCCCTATCTGCTGCTGAACTACCAGGGCCGCACGCGTGACGTGATGACCCTGGCGCACGAGCTGGGCCACGGCGTGCACCAGGTCTTGGCCGGCGCACAGGGACACCTGCTGGCCGACACGCCGCTGACCCTGGCCGAGACCGCCAGCGTCTTCGGCGAGATGCTGACCTTCCAAGCCATGCTGCGCCAGGCCGATACGCCGGAGCGGCGTCGCCTGATGCTTGCCGGCAAGGTCGAAGACATGCTGAACACGGTGGTGCGCCAGATTGCCTTCCACCGCTTCGAGACGCGGGTGCATGACGCCCGCCGCACGGCCGAGCTGACCGCCGAGCAGCTGGGCGATATCTGGATGGAGACACAGCGCGAAGCCCTGGGCCCGGCCTTCACCTTCGATGCCGAGTACCGTAGCTTCTGGGCCTACATCCCGCACTTCATCCACGTGCCCTTCTACGTCTATGCCTATGCCTTCGGCGACTGCCTGGTGAACTCGCTCTACGCGGTCTATCAGCAGGCCGAAGAGGGCTTTGCCGAGAAGTATCTGGAGATGCTGAAGGCCGGCGGCACCAAGCACTACGACGAACTGCTGGCACCCTTCGGTCTGGATGCCCGCGATCCGGCCTTCTGGGGGCGCGGCCTTTCGCTCCTGACCGGCTTCATCGACGAGTTGGAGGCCATGACCTAGTTCATGGCGATGGACGATAAGGATGAAAACCCGGGGATCGGCGACGAGAGCTCGCGCTTTGGCAGGCGCGGGCGCCGCTATGTCAGCGTCGGCCGTCAGGTCGGAGGCTTCGCTGCCGGCTATGCGCTGCGCCGCCTGGTCGGCCGCAATGTCGACAAGGACGAGCACGCCGAAGCGCTGACGCAAGCCCTGGGCGGCCTCAAGGGCCCCTTGATGAAGGCGGCACAAATTCTCGCCACCGTCCCCGATGCGCTGCCCAAAGAGTATGCCGAGGCCTTGCGCCAACTACAGTCGAACGCCCCGCCGATGGGCTGGGCTTTCGTTCGCCGCCGCATGCGCAGCGAACTGGGCCCGGACTGGCAGGGCCAATTCGAGAGCTTCAGCCGCGAGGCCATCCACGCTGCCTCTCTGGGTCAGGTGCATCGCGCGCGCGATCACGACGGCCGGGAGTTGGCCTGCAAACTGCAGTATCCCGACATGGCCTCCGCCGTCGAAGCCGACATTCGTCAGCTCAAGATGGCTTTCGGCATTTATCGCCAGTATGACCGCGCAATCGATACCAGCGACATCCACCGGGAACTCAGTGACCGCCTGAAGGAGGAGCTGGACTATCGCCGCGAGGCCAAGCACATGCAGCTCTACCGGCTGATGCTGGCCAAGGAAGCCAATGTCGCTGTGCCCGAGCCGGTCGAGGCCCTCTCGACCGACCGCCTCTTGACCATGACCTGGCTCGACGGCGCGGGCTTCCTCACCTTTCTCAAGGCGAACGAAGACCAGGAGATGCGCAAGCAGATCGCGGTCAACATGTTTCGCGCCTGGTATGTACCCTTCTACTTCTATGGAGTGATCCACGGCGACCCGCACCTGGGCAACTACACCCTACAGCCGGACGGCAAGGTCAACCTGCTGGACTTCGGCTGCATCCGCGTGTTTCCGCCGAAATTCGTCTGGGGCGTGATCGAGCTCTACAAGGCCTTGGAGAGCGATGACGAAGCCCGCATGGTGGCAGCCTACGAGGCCTGGGGCTTCAAGGACTTGAGCCGCGAGACCCTGGAGATACTGAACCTCTGGGCGCGCTTTCTCTACGATCCCATCCTGACCGACAAGGAGCAGTCCATCGTCGGCGAGACCGGCGCCTATGGTGCCGACGTGGCGGCCAAGGTGCACAAGGAGCTGAAGAAGATCGGCGGCGTCCGCCCGCCGGCAGAATTCGTGCTGATGGACCGCGCCGCCATCGGGCTGGGCTCGGTCTTCCTGCACCTGCAGGCCAAGATCAACTGGTACCGCCTGTTCCACGAACTGATCGAAGACTTCGACGTGGATGACTTGGCGAAGCGTCAGGCGGTGTCGCTGAAGGCAGTCGGACTGGTTGGTTAATCAAGCGATCGCACCGCCGCCGTCGATGCGGAGCGTTGTGCCGGTCGCAAAGGCGGTCCGCATCAAATAGAGGATGGCGCCGGCGACATCGTCGGCCGTTCCAATCGTCTTGGCCGGAAGGCTTGCCGCCGCCGCCTCGAACATCGCGCTCCGCGCCGCCGCGTCCATCTTCGACCAAAGCGGGGTATCGATCAGGCCCGGCGACACGGCATTCACCCGGACCGGAGAGAGCTCCAGCGCCAAGCCTCTTGCCAGCCCCTCGAGCGCGGCATTGATCGCCGCCTGCAGCACCGCATCGGCGGAGGGGCGCACGCTCCAAGCACCCGAGACGAGGGTGAGGGAACCACCGGCGGTGATCTCAGCGGATCGGGCGATGTGATAGGCGCCCCAGAACTTGCTGTCCATTGCCTGGCGGGCACAGTCCAGAGGCAGCGCGCGCACCGACCCGGTCGCGGTCTCGGCAGCCGACACCACGACATGGTCCCAGCTGCCCTCCCCCAGGAAAGCCGCGACCTCGTCTGCAGCGGTGCAATCGAGGATCTGTTGGGTGGCGTGCCCGCCCAGGTCCAAGGTCGCTGCCTGGAGCTTCTCGGCCGAACGCGATGCAATGGTGACCAAAGCGCCCTCCCCAAGCGCCTGGCGGGCAACGGCAAAACCGATCCCCGAACTGCCGCCGACGACCAAGACACGCTTTGCTTCGAGAGAGATCATTGCCGTGCTCCCCTGCACTTGAAATGCAGTCAGTCGCGAACCCGCTTGCGCCACTGTAGCAGAACCAGCGGCCCTAGCAGCGCGAAACCGACCAGCATGGTGTAGAGCTCTGGCGCGACGAAGAGCAGGGATCCAAGGCCGAGCCACCAGCGCTCCAGCCGGCTGAGCGGTGCGAAGAGGTAGCCGGAGAAAGCTGCCCCCAAAGCGCCGATCCCCAGCATCGCGCCACTCAAGGTCATGACGAAGGCGCCCCAGGTGAAACCGTCCGCGACCAGCAGCAGCGAGGGCGAATAGACGAAGACGAAGGGCACCAAGGCCTTGGCGATGCCCAGACGGAAGGCCGTGTTCCCGGTTCGGAAAGGGTTGGAGCCGGCAATGCCGGCCGCGGCATAGGCGGCCAGAGCCACCGGTGGCGTGATGTCCGCCAGGACGCCGTAATAGAAGACGAAGAAGTGCGAGACCAGCGGCTGCACCTGCAGCTGGGCCAACGCCGGTCCGGCGACGGCCACCAGAATGATGTAGGTCGCCGTCGTCGGGATCCCGGCCCCCATGACGATGCAGGCGACCGCCACCAGCACCAGCGAGAAGAACAGAGCCCAAGCGGTCACGCCGATGTAGGAGAGCGGCCACACCATCGAGAGGAACGTCCCGATGTCATTGGCCGTCTGCAGCACGATAAAGCCCAGGCGAAAGCCCACCCCGGTGAGCGTGACCACGCCCACCACGATGCCGACGCTGGCAGCAGCCGCGCCGACGGCAAGCGTATTGCGCGCACCCTCGGCCAGGGCGGCCAGGAGGTCGCGGACGGTCAGGCGCTTCAAGGGATTGATAAAGCCCACGACGACGCAGGCGACGATGCCCCAAACCGCGGCGAAGTCCGGCGTATAGCCGGCCAACACCAGATAGACCAGCAGGATCAGGGGCACCAGGGTCAGCCAGTGCTGCTTGAGCACTCTCCAGGCGTTTGGCAGCTCGGCGGCGTTGAGCCCACGAAGGCCCAGCTTCTTGGCCTCCAGGTGTACCATCACCAGAATGCCGAAATAGTGCAGCAGGGCCGGGAAGAGGGCCGCGGCCAGGACGTCGCGCAGCGGAATCTCCAGATACTCGACCATGATGAAGGCCGCGGCACCCAGAACCGGCGGCGTGATCTGCCCGCCGGTAGAGGCCGTCGCCTCGACCGCACCGGCGAAGTGCGGTGGATAGCCGATGCGCTTCATCGCCGGGATGGTGAGCGCGCCCGTCGTCACCGTGTTGGCGATCGAAGAGCCGGAGATGGTGCCCATGAAACCCGACGCGCAGACCGCCACCTTGGCCGGACCGCCGGCATAGCGTCCGGCCAGCACCATGGCCAGATCGATGAAGAGCTGCCCCAAACCGATGCGGGTCGCGAGCACGCCGAAGAGAATGAACAGAAAGACGTACTGCGCCATCACGCCGATGGCCAAGCCGTAGATCCCCTGGTTGGTCAGGTAGAGGTGATTGATCAAGCCCGGCCAGCTGGCGCCGCCGTGCTTCAAGGCACCCGGCGCCAAAGGCCCGAAGAGCGCGAAAGCCACGAAGATCAGCGCGATGATCGGCAGCGTCGGCCCCACGGATCGGCGCGTGGCCTCTAGGGTCACCAGCAAGAGGGCCGTTCCCATGATGACGTCGATCTCGGCCGGGTTGCCGACCCGCCGGGCCAAGATCTCCGGCGGCAACAAGGGCAGATAGAGGGCCGCGGCGATGGCCACCAGACTGAAGACGACATCGAGGATGTGGACGCCCTGGATCCGGTACCAGGCCTTCTCCACGCTCTCGCTCTGAGCGCTCCGCCGGAAGGGATAGAGCAGAAATGCCAAACCCATGACGAAGGCGATGTGGATACCGCGGTGCAGAATCTCGCGGATCAAACCGAAGCCGGAGGCATAGAAGTGGTAGAGCGACATGGCCACCAAGGCGGCCGCAATGACGAAAGCGATTTGCGGACCGGTCGCGCGAAACGCCATCTCGCGGTCGAAGCGCCGCTCCAGCGCCTTCAGCTCTTCGGCTCCCAAGCCGTCCTTATCAACGTCCTGCACGCGCGGCGCTCCCGATCAACTCAAAGCACAAGGCCCGTCAAAGCACAAGGCCCGGACGCTGGCGGCATCCGGGCCTTGCTCTTGCTTGCGGTCCTTACTTGATCAGGCCGGCTTCCTTGTAGAAGCGCTCCGCACCCGGGTGCAGCGGGATGCCGACGCCGTCCAAGGCCGTGTCGAGCGTTATCGACTTGCCCTTGGCATGGCCGTCGTCGAGCAGTTTGCGGGTCTGCTCGTTCCACAGAGCCTTGGTGATCTGATAGATCAGTTCTTCATCTTCCTTGGCGCTGGTCAGCCACTGCGCACCGACGGCAACGGTCGGCGTCGTCTCGACACCCTCGTAGGTTCCGGCCGGGATATCGCTGGTCGAGAAGAAGCCATACTCTTTCACCAGGCCATCGGCGCCCGCACCGCTGATCGGCACCAGCTTGATGTCGACGGCAGAGGCCAGTTCGACGACCGATCCGGTCGGATAGCCGGCAACGACGAAGTAGGCGTCGATCTTGCCGTTGCGCAACGCCTCGGAAGCGGCATTGCCCTTCAAGGCTTCGGCTTGGATATCGTCGGCCGAGAGCCCTGCCGTCTCCAGGATCAAGAGCGCATCGACATAGGTGCCGGAACCCGGCTCGTCGAGAGACACCCGCTTGCCCTTGAGATCGGCGACCGAGTTGATGCCGCTGTCGGCAAGCGCCACCAGGTGGATGTGCTCGGGATAGAGGGCGGCGATGGCGCGCAGGTCCTCGGCGGCGGTCTCGCCTTCCATGATGCCGCTGCCGGTGTAGGCCCAATAGGCCACGTCCGACTGCGAAAAGCCGGAGTTACGTAGGCCTGAATTGATGGCGTTCACATTGTCGACCGAGCCGCGCGAGGAGACCGCCGATGCGATCAGGCCCTCGACTCCGCAGCTGCCGCCCTGGCCGCACTCACGCGAGCCCGGCGGCTTGGAGATCGCATTCGCGATCAGCCCGCCGATCGGATAGTAGGTGTAGGCAGTGCCACCGGTCCCGATGGTGAAAAACTTCAGCTCCTGCGCCGAAGAGGCACCGGCGATGCCGGCCGCTAACAGCGTTGCGCAACCCAAAGTCACGACCCGCGAAAAGATTCCCATTGTGCATGCTCCCGTTTTTGCTGTCGTCGCCCGGCGAAGAGGTTCCACAGGCGATGCAGCGCACGTCAAGCGGGGGAGGCAGGCTCCCCTGCTTGCGACGCTCCTCCCTGGATACCAGCAGACCGGGCGGGGCGATAGCAAATGCTAAAGCACTCCACGATGCCGCGCCCGCCACGAATCTCAGTACGAAAGGCCGGGGGTCTGGTGCAGATAGCGGCCATCGCGCAGTTGACGCAGCATGAAGTCGGCAACATCGGCGCGGGAGATTTTCAGGGTGAGCCCGCGCACGCTCGGCGGAAAGCCTGCCTGGTAGCTGGCCGAGAGCGGTCCGTCGGTGAAGGCGGCCGGGCGCACGATGGTCCAGTCCAGGCCGCTCTCCCGTACCAAGGCCTCTTGCAACTGGTGGTCCAGATAGGCCGGGCGCAGTAAGAGGCCGAACATGATGCGCTTCCAGAAGAAGTTCAGCTGCTGGCGGCTGTCGCCGGCGCCGAGGGTCGACTGACAGATCAAGCGGCTGGGACCGTGACGCTGCATAGCCGCGATGATGTTCCGCGTGCCCTCCGCCCGGACGCCGCCCTTGCGCCCTGCGCCCAGGGTGATCATCGCCGCATCCTGTCCCGCCAGCGCGGCTTCGACGGCGGCGGCGTTCAGGACATCGCCCGCGATCTTGATCAGCTTGTCGTGCTGGATCTCCAGGCTGTCCGCATGCCGGGCAAAGGCCGTCACCCGATGATCCTGCTGCAAGGCCTGTGCCACCAGGTGGCGTCCCACGCTACCGGTGGCGCCGAAAACGATCACATTCATGACTCTTCTCCATCTGCTTGACACTGTGTCAATTGACACGTGACGCAGATAGGGCTTACTTGACACTATGTCAAGCACACTATCGGAAACCGAGACCAGAATCCTGGATGCAACCCTGGTCCTGCTGGAGAACGGTGACGGCGAGGCGGTGCGCATGTCCGACATCGCCAAGGCGGCCGGGATCAGCCGCCAGGCGGTCTACCTGCACTTTCCCTCGCGGACTGCCTTGTTGATTGCCGCCACGCATCACCTGGATCGACGCAAGGGATCGGAGGCACGCCTGGCACCCAGCCGGGCTGCCAAGAGCGGACGCGAGCGCCTGGCGGCCTATGTCGAGGCTTGGGCGACCTACATTCCCGAGATCTACGGGATGGCAAAGGCCTTCCTGGCACGCGCGGAGAAGGACACGGCAGCAGCCGAGGCCTGGGACGAGCGCATGGAGGACATGCGCGAGGGCTGCGAGGCCGCCGTGCGCGCGCTGGCCCGCGACGGCGATCTCGCAGACGGTTTCAGCGAGGCGGAGGCCACGGACCTGCTCTGGACCCTGCTCTCGGTCAGAAACTGGGAGCTCTTGACCAAGACCCGCAGCTGGTCGCAAGAGCGCTATCTGGCAGCCATGCAGGAGAGCGCGCGGCGGCTGCTCGTGCGCTAGGAAGACGGTTCAGCAGTGCGATCGCCCTGGGAGGGTTTGTCCCCTTCGACGGCCTCGTCGGCCTCTTTGCTCTCGGGCGTCAGCAGGCCGCCGGAGACGATCATCTTCATCGCCTCCTCGACCTTCATCTTGAGCACCACCGCATCGTCGGGAGAGACGAAGAGCAGGAATCCGGAGGTTGGGTTGGGCGTCGAGGGGACGAAGACATTGATCACCTTCTGCTGCGCGCCGGCCTGCAGCAGCTCGCTGTTGCCGCCGGTGACGAAGGCCAGGGCATAGACATTGCGGCGCGGATATTCGATCAGCACCACCTCGCGAAAGGCCATGGATTGCTGCGAGAAGAGCGTCTCGAAGACCTGTTTGATCGCCTTGTAGATCGAGCGCAGGATCGGCACGCGGTTGAGTATGTTCTCTCCGGTCTTCAAGGCCCAGCGCCCGACGAAACCGGCCACGAACATGCCCAGCAGGATCAGCACCGCCAGGACGATGATGATGCCTATGCCCGGGATTGCGAAGGGCAGATAGGTTTCAGGATTCCAGTCCTGAGGAATGAGCGGACGCACGCGCACGTCGAAAAAGGAGATGATCTGCCAGGCCAGCCACACGGTGATGGAGATGGGGGCCGCCACCAGGACACCGGTCACCAGATAGGTGCGCAGGCGCGCCAGAAAGCGGGAGCGCTTCTTGGGCGCGCGGTGCAGCGGGCCTTCCTTGGCGGTGCGCCCCAACTCCTCCAACTGTTCCGAGACCCGCGCCTCGGCCGCCTGACGGGTACCGTTCTCCGCGCCGCCGCCACTGTCCGGGCCGACGATGCCGCCGGACATGATCAGCTTCAGGGCCTGATCGACGGAGATGTCGAGGCGGTGCACATCCTCGTTCGCGAGGAAAATCAAAAAGCCGCCGGTCGGGTTCGGGGTCATCGGCACGAAGACATTGATGACCTCGTCGGCCGTCAGCTCCTGCACCTCGCCGACCGTGGTGCCGGTCACCAGGCCCAGTACCCAGGAGCCGCGCCGCGGGAACTCGACCAGCGCGACCTCGCGGAAGGCCGTACCCTGGCGCACCAGGACGGTCTCGAAGATCTGCTCGGTGGCGCTGTAGATCGAACGCAGGACGGGCACGCGGGCCATCGCGCGAGCCCCTTGGGCGCGGATACCGCGACCGACCATCCCCGCCGTCAACATGCCCAGCAGCACCAGGAAGATCAGCACGATCAAGAGGCCCAGGCCCGGCACCGAGAAAGGCAGATAGGTCTCGGGGTTCCAGCCGACCGGGATCAGCGGAATGATGGAGTTATCGACGAAGGTCAGGAACCAGAGCGCCAGCCAGACGGTGATGCCGGCCGGTGCCGCCACCAGCACGCCGGCCAGAAGATAGGTGCGCAGGCTGGCCAGCAGGCCGCGTTTGCGCACCTCGGGCTCGGGCTTCTGTTGACCGCCGACCTCGGCATAGACCCGGCGGCGCGCCCGCTCTTTCAGCTGGCCCGCCCGCTTGTCTGGCTTGGTGCGTCGCGGGCTAATCGAGGAAGTCCTTCAAGGCTTGCAGCACAGCCTGCGGTGCCTCTTCCGGCAGGAAGTGCCCGCCGTCAATGGCCTGCCCGGATAGCGTTTCCGCTTTCTCCGCCCAGTCTTTCATCGGCTCGAACTGCTTGCCGATGACCGAGCGCGATCCCCAAAGAATGTGCAGCGGACAAGCGATTCTGCGCCCCTGGTCGGCCCGGTCGTGCTCCAGGTCGATAGAAGCCGCCGCGCGGTAGTCCTCGCAAGCCGAATGCAGGTTTTCCGGGTCGCGCAAGGCCTGCTTGTAGGCGGCAATTGCGTCCGGCGCGAAGCTGCCGCCGCCCCAGCCGCGGAAGGTGCGATCCATATAGTCGTCGAAGGCGCCGGCGATCATACGCTCCGGCAGATCGGCAGGCTGGATCAGGAAGAACCAGTGGTAGTAGGCCGTCGCAAAAGCCTGGTCGGTGGCTTCATACATGGTCAGGGTCGGACAGATGTCGATGATGACGACCTTGCTGACCCGGCTTGCGTGATCGAGGCAGAGGCGATGGGCCACCCGGCCACCGCGATCGTGGCCGACCAACTGAAACCGCTCGAAACCAAGCGCCGACATGACGGCGACCTGATCGGCCGCCATCGCCCGCTTGGCGTATCCGGCATGGTTCTCTCCGTCCGGCGGGTTCGAGGACTGGCCATAGCCGCGCAGATCGGGGCAGACGACGGTATGGTTTTCGGCGAGACCCGGCGCCACGGCGTGCCACATGAGATGGGTCTGGGGATAGCCGTGCAGCAACAGCAAGGGCGGTCCGGATCCGCCGATCCGCAAGAAAATCTCGGCGTCCTGCGTCGCGATCCGCCGTTCCTCGAAGCCTTCGAACATGCCTTCCTCAAGTCCCCTCTACCCAAGCGCGCCAACCCATGCCTGCCGCGCCCGCCAGCCCCCCGACTATAGCCGGCTTTTCGCCGAGTGCGACGGCGATGCATAAGAGCAGATCGCGATCAGTTGGAATCACCTGTTCGCGTGAATCTGCTCTATGTTTCAAACCTGTATAGCAGGATTCAGATGGCAAATCGCTTCGATTTGACATCATCCTGCTATAGAAGCGAAGAAAATTTTTTGCCTTCTCTGACCACCGCAACTTGGATAGAGCGCAAGGTCTAAGAGTCCGGCCGGAAACTGCTTGTGCCCAGCACTGTCTTATCAAGGTCTTGGGCAAGGAGAGTGTCGCGCAGCGATGCCGGGCGCATCGCAAGCGGCGCTCGACGCAGTCCCAAGGCCTTGATAAGACAGCCCTTCGGGTCGCTGCCGGAGCCACGATTGCCGCGTCGCGCTGGCTTGACGATGCGCCCGGCATCGCCGGCGCCACCGCTCCTAACACTCGCGGCTCCGGCAGCGATGCAGGGCACAAGCAGTTTCCGGACGGGCTCTAAAGGCGAGAGAGAGCGAAAGGGCGATGCGCGAGCTATCGATCGAAACGATGGAGATGCATACCGGCGGCGAGCCGGTCCGCATCATCCTCTCCGGTTATCCGGAGCTTGCAGGCAAGACCCTGCTGGACAAGCGCCGGGATGCGCGCGCGCACCACGATCGCCTGCGTGCCCTCTTGATGCGCGAACCGCGCGGCCACAAAGAGATGTACGGCGCCCTGCTGGTGCCGCCCGATCATCCCGAGGCAGACTTGGCCGTCCTCTTTCTGCACAACGAGGGCTATAGCACCATGTGTGGCCACGCCGTTCTGGCGCTCGGCCGCTATGCGGTGGACCACGGCTTGGTCACGCCTGTGGGATCGCAGGCCCTGGTGCAGATCCAATGCCCGTGCGGGCTGGTCGCCGTCAGGGTTGACGTCGAGAATGGCAAGGGCGGGGCCGCGCGCTTTACCTCCGTTCCAAGCTTCGCCGCGGCGTTGGATCAAGAGATCGCAAGCCCGGCCTGGGGCCGCGTCGGTCTCGACATCGGCTACGGTGGGGCCTTCTACGCCATCTTGCCGGCATCCCGCCTGGGGCTCGATCTTGCCAGCACGCCCCTGCCGCAGTTGATCCAGGCCGCCGCCGAGGTGACGACGCTGACGGCCGCACAGCTGGAGATCCATCATCCCGACGAGCCCGATCTGGGGTTCCTCTACGGCACGATCCTGACCGATGGCGGTGATGGTCTCTCCGGCACGGTCAGCCGCAACCTCTGCATCTTCGCCGGCGATCAGGCCGACCGCAGCCCGACGGGGTCGGGGGTCACCGCGCGCATGGCCTTGCTGCAGGCCCGCGGCCAGGTCCGCTTGGGCGAGGATGCCTGCTTCGAGAGTATCGTCGGCAGCCGCTTCACCGCCAGGATCGACGGCGAGACCCAGCTCGCCGGAAAGGCGGCGGTCACCGTCGAGGTGGAGGGCAAGGCCCACTACAGCGGCCGCGCGACCTTCTGGATCGAGGAGGACGATCCCTTTCAGGAAGGCTTTCTGCTCTGAGGTCCTTGCAGACACTGCCGTTGCCTGCCGTATCGCCTGCTGTCGGCCAGAGCTCAGGCGCTGCTCTGACAGCGACGATAGCCGATCTCTGCGCGGTCGCCCCTCACCCGAAAGGCGACCCCGCGGCCGCCGGTCTGCAGCAGTCGCCTCTGCCCGTCCTGATCTTCCGGTTCTACCCAAGTCAGGCCGGGCTCCTCGGCCGAGACAACGCTCGGGCGGGGCGGACGATAGAGCGTAAAGCGCAGCAGGCGCTGATACATGACGCTGATATCGGCGACCTGATAGCCCTCGTCCAGCATGTTCTTCCAAGACGCGATGTTGCCGGGTGCCGCAGTGGCATAGACATGCCAGGTCGCGGCAGGGCGCAATAGCGAGAGGCGCCGCTGCAACAGGCGGCGATGCAGCTGAAAGCCATTGAAGGCCGGGTCGACGACCACCCCCTGCATCATTGCCAAGGGTATCTCCGGGCCGAGCCCCATGCGCTCGCGGGCATGGTCCTTGCTGTCCAGGCCGGTCAGCAGGGTCCCAAAGGCGATCAAGCGCCCCTCGACGCGCCGTCCCAGTATGGTCCCGCGCCCCTCGATCACCGATTCGAAGAAGCCGGGCGGTGCCGGCTTGAAGAGGTCGCGATCGACCAGGCTGCCATAGACCAGACGCTGCAAGGCCTCTAGCTCTGCCACCTCCTCCAAGCGCATCGAGACCCAGTGACCACGGCGTTCCGCCTGCGCGATGTCCACGATCTCTAGCTACCGATCACTTCCGCATAATTCAGCATCGACAGCGGCGGATAGAGATCCAGTTGCTTGGCCACCGGCACGTTGATGATCAGCGAGAAGCGCTTCAGGGTCTCCACCGGAATGTCCGCCGGAGCGATGCCCTCGACCAGAATCTGCTCGACCTTGCGCGCGGTCAGCTGTCCGACCGAGTAGTAGCGGCAGATCAGGCCAAGGAGGCATTCGCCGTTGCGCACCAGCTGCTCGGTCGTGCCGAAGGTGGGCAGACCCAAGCGCAGGGCTTCGGGCCGGATCAGATCCAGCTGCGATCCAAGGAAGGTGTCGGGCGGATAGATCAGCCAGTTGGCCCCCTCGTCCTTGATCTCCTTGAGCAGGGCTTCATAGCCCTCGGTCGTGGGCTTGCCTTCGTCATCGAGAGCAAAACTGCGCTTGATCAGAGGAAAGTCGGACTCCTTGGCAAGCTGGTCCAGGCGGTCGACGATGGCCATCGAGTTGGCTTCGGTCGGCGTATAGAGCACGCCCAAAGCCTCGATCGGTCGATAGGATTGGATTGCGCGCAGCTGTGCGTCCGGCGGCACCACATGATAGGCACCGGTGAGGTTTCGCCCGGAGGAGGCGAAGTCCGGCACCACCTTGGCCCGCACCGGGGCTGCCACGATGGTGAAGACGACCGGAATCTTCTCGCTCAGGTCGAAGGCCTCGTCGTCGTCGTACTGGCCGACCGTGGCAAGTGTCACCGGCGTGCCCCAGGTGTAGACCAGATCCGGCTTGATCTCTTCGATCTCCTTCAAGAATTCCTTCACCTTCGAGGGGTCGCGTTCGGTGTTGCGGTGAATGATCTCGGCATTGATGCCGCGCTGTTCCAGATAGTCCTTGAAGCCGCGCTCGACATCGGTCTCGCCGCGATAGGTCATCTGGTAGATCTTGAAGGGCCCCTTGTTGCCGCCGGCCTGACCAAGCGCAGAGCCGGCCGGCACCAAGAGCGAAGCACCGGCCATGCCGGCAAGAAAATCTCTGCGTCCAATCGATCTTGATGTCATCATCGGCTCTATCCCGTTTCTCGCTGCGCCGGCATGGACGTTTTATCGCCACCCATGCCGGCTGCGGCCAGATACAAAAGCGCGCCCAAGGCAGAGACCGCACCGACCACCACCAAGGCCGAGTTCAGACCATAGGCGCCCAAGACCACGGCCGTCAGGGCCGGCCCCACGGCATTGCCGCTGCGCTCCACCAGGCGGAAGACACCATAAACCATGCCCTCGGGGACATCCGGTAGATGACGTCGCCCAAGCTCACCGACAAGGGCCGATTGCGGCGTAATCGACAGGGCCTGAGCCAGGCCCAACTGCAGCACCATCGCCGCCTCACCCCAAGGTGCGGGCCAAATCAGCGGCTGGATAACCGCGCTCGCCGAGATCAAAGCGCCCAAGAGGACGAAGGCGGGTCGATAGCCCATGCGATCGCTGAAGCGCGAAACGGTGGGCACCAGGATGATCATGGCCAGCGCATAGAGCGTGAGCACCCGGCCGATCGCAGCCTGATCGAAGCCCGAATCGGCCATCGACAGCGGCACCAGGTAGAAGACCAGCGCCGCCAGGATCAGCTTCGCGGGAAAGGCACAGCCGAACAGCAGCGCGGCGAGGGCGGGCTTGCTCAAGACCTTCAAGATGAGGCCAAGACTGGGTCGCGACGGACCGGAAAGGCGATCGCGGCGAATCTCCTGCGGCATGGCAAAGCGGGTCACCACCAGCGCCATCAAGGCCAAGGTCGCAGAGACCAGAAAGGTCTCCCGCTCGCCCAGCCGGTCGGCAAGAATACCCCCGACCGGCGGCCCGCAGAGTGCGGCCACGAAGATCGCCGCCACCAAGATCGAAAGCCCGCGTGCCCTATTCTGCCGATCGGTCCCGTCGATGATCGCCCCTTGGGCCGAGACAAACACCAGCGCATAGCCGACCGCCGTGAAGGAGCGGAAGATCAGAAACTGCAAGAGGTCGCCGACATAGGCAGAGCCGGCAAAGCCGATGACGGCAACCACGATCCCGATGCGCAGCGCGCGACGGCGCCCCGTACGCTCGGTGAAGCTGTTCAGGAAGGGCTGAAGGATGGCGACGATCGCCATGAAGAGCACGATCGGCAGCGAGATCACGACTTCGCGAGAAAGCCCCGCAAAGGGCGAGGCAAGGGTCGAGATGAAGCTGGGCAGGAAGGGGCGCGTCAGCTCTTCGGCGAGGAAGAAGAGAAACAGCGGTGCGCGAATAGCGGCCAAGGTGGGGGGCGGTTCTTCGCGCACTAGCGAGATCTGGAAGCGCCGATCGAGATTCTTCACCTCTTCGATGAGACCGGGATCGTCCTGCTTTTCCGCGCGGGCGGCCAAGTCCCGCTGGCGCGCGCCAAGCACTTCTATGCGCTGATCCAGCATCCTTGCGGCCTCGCCAAAGGCGCCGGGCGCTTCGATCTTGGCATGCTGGCGCAAATCGCCGCGACCGATGGAAACCAAGCGCTGTCCAAGGCCACGCAGCGCACGCCCGGTCTCGGTATTGAAGACCATGGCCAGCATCTCGAAGGTGACCAACAGAGAGGCCAGCAGCACGATGGAGACGTCCAGCCAGATGTTGCGCACCGTCCGCTCGATCAGCGAACGCGGGATCACCACACTGACTTGCGCCAGCTCCTCTCCTTGGACCAGAATCGGCGTCACCACCCGAAAAGGGTCGACACCGGCCTTGGTCGTCGGCGAGCGCGCCTCGGCCAGGATCCTACCGGACGCCAGACTGATCTCGATGGAGGAGAACTCCGGGCTGGCCGTGAGCTGTTCGCGCAGCACCGTGTCGGCGCCGACGACATCGGCCAGGGGAATGCCTAGATCCACCGCCTCTTCAAGAAGGCCGGCAACCGACTTGCCGATCACGCTGGCCTTTCGGTCGAGTTCGGGCAGAAGCAGGCGTTCGGCACTGTCCAGAGCACGCCACGAGATGAACAGCAGAGCCGCCACCAGCATGACACCCAGGATTACCAGCAAAGGTCGGTCTAGCCGCCGCACGTCCCCAATCCCCCTTCATTGCCACTTAGACCGCGCATCCCGTCCCCCAACTTCGGTTTTTCACTCTAAGCCTTTTCTTTCTCTGGCCCTGCTTCAAGTGCCTTTAGCCGCTCCTCTATCGCCGCCTGTTCGCGGTCGACATCCAGGAAAGCCCAACTGGCGCCGGTCTCCTGATCGGCGCCGGCCAAATGGTTGGCTTCCTGGGCGCGGCGTTGGGCACCAGACAGCAGCAACGCCAGCGAGGCGACCGCCAAGGCAAGCGACGCCAAAAGGGAATAGATCGCCGCGTTGCGCACCTCAATCGCCGTCCCGTCCAGATTGGCGTCCAAGGCTTCCTGGTTGGCGATGATCCTGACGCTGCCTTCCTCGCCGCCGAAATCGTTCAACACCGGCAATGCCAAACGCTGGGACTGATCGTCCAGCATCGGCAGATTCTCGCCGACGCGCGCTTCGTCGCTGCTGTGCAAGATGGTGCCGTCGGGTCCCAGCACGTCGATGGCATAGATGGTTGGATCGATCCCGCGTTCACGTTCCAGCAGCGGCCCCAGAGTCTCTTGGCCAGCCACGGGTATCCCGAAAGAGATCGAAATCTCGATGTCGTCGACGATACCGCTGCCGATTGCCTTCAGCCGCGAATCCACCTGGGTCAGATATGCGGCCTTTACCGAGCCGTAGTTCAGGTAGGCGCCCAAAGCCAGGGCAGCGGCCACCACGGCGGCGATCGCAAAAAGAAGAACCAGGCTTAAGCGCTGCAGCATCGTCGCTTCGCTTCCCTATTCCGTGGGTGATTGGCGTTACACTCTGTCACGTCACTAGCGAGCCGTGACAGAGCCTTGTAGCATTGTCAGAGAAGAGAACGCCACGGACCAGCGGCGTAAGCCACGCCGCCGGGACGCCCCAACGAGGGCATGGGACCGGGAACAGCAAGCAGCTATGGTCTTTGCAATTCGAATAGGTCTAATCGCAGGTGCGGTCGCATTCTTGGTGCTGTCGGGCTTGTCGATCCTATCCGGGAACGCTGTCAAACAGGGCCTGCAAGAGCTGGAGATCGCCCGCTATCGCTATCTCGTGGCCTCGCTGAAGGCCACTGTTGAGGCCAACCTGAGCCTCGGCCTGCCGATACAGGATCTGCCGGTTCTGCAAAGCAAGATCGAACGCGACCGCTCCGATGAGGCCAATGTCAGGGCCATCGAGATCGTCGGGCCGAACGATACGGCCCTCTACAGCACCGACCGCGGTGCAATCGGCGACCGCATTCCCGCAGCCTGGAGGCAGGCGATCGACGATCACCATCGCTCGACCTGGGTTGCCTACGACCGCGGCGAAGTGGCGATCGGCGAGGCAATCGAGAATGATTTCGGACAGGAGATCGGCAACGTCGTCCTCGTCATCGCCGAAGACCAGGTCATACCGCCAAGCGCTCTGACGTTCGGGCTCGCTTCCAAGGGATGGGCGGCGATCCTGGTCGCCTCGCTTCTGACCGTCCTCTCCGTCACGCTTGTCTTGTTGAACAGAAGGCGAGCGATCGGCCGGGCCGCGGCGATCTGGAAGGGTGCCTGGAGCGACGAGCGCGGTCCGCTGAAGACTGCGAAACCCGAACCGCTGGGGCCTTCTATGGAGACGGCCAGCCGCAACGCGCGCAACACCACCGAACAGGCCGCGGCCGACCTCGACCGTGCCAAGCGCCGGCTCATGGACATAGACGATGCCGTTTAAGCAAGGCCATCTGGCCAGTCGACGGTCCGACCTCTATGCCGCAGTGATCGGGTTCTTGGTGGCCCTCTACATCGGCCTGGCAGGCTTTTGGATCGTCTCCGATATGCAGGCGCAGCAAGCGCGCGAGCTGAAGGGGGCGACAGAGCGGCTTGGCAACTCAATCGGTCGTTCTGTTGCGCAGAGCGTCAAACTGGCACTCGGCTACGGCATTCCCTTCGATCAGCTCTACGCCGTGCCGGACTATCTGGCCGAGGTCATGCGCACCAATCCGGAACTGGCCTCGGTTGTGATCGCGGATGCCTCAAGGACGCACATCTATACCCTGGAGGATGAAGCGGACCCGGTTGAGGATGCCTTCTACGAGCCCGTGCAGGTTTCCGTCTGGATCATGCAAGACGGCACGCGGGTCGGCCAGGTCGAGATCGAACTGACAGGCGAAAACAAGTGGAGCGTCTCGCTGCACCAGTACATCCTGCTCTTGGCTGCCGCCCTCTTAGGCGGTCTTGGTACGATGAGCTATATCCGCATGCTCCTCATCGAGAGTTGGGAAATCCCGCGTGCGCATATCATGGCGAGCCTGGCGGCGAATGCACGCGGCATCTTTGCCGATTTCTCCCGCCCGCGCCATGAAAGCCCGGTCACCCGGATCTCGCTCTTTGCCGAGCGGGCGCGCGCACCGGTGCGTAGCCGGGCCAGAGAGGTGTCCTACCTGGCCGAAGAATTACGCTCCATCGACATCGACGGGACCATCACCCGGAAGGTCGACCAGGCCTTGGCGGAGATAAAGAGCCGTTACCGATTCGAGCGGCCGACCCGCCTGGAACAGGATCTATGGTGGCCAGGCTGGCTCGCGCTCGGACTGATTCTGGCCGGCACGATGACCTTGCCGCTGGTCGGCAGCTTTGCCGCAGACCGCGTGGGTTTCAATTTCCTGGCAAGCTCTGTCGGCGCCGGCGCGCTTGCGTCGGAGGCTGTCGGCGGCCTGCTGGGTCTCGCCGCCGCACAGCTGTGGCGGCAAGGCGGTTCAATGCGCAAGGTCTGGCATCTGCTTGCCATTCTGGCGGCAGCCGGCGCCACCGCGCTAACCTATGATCTGCATGACCTCACGCCCTTTCTGATCGCACGGCCTGTTGCCGCCTTTGCCGTCTGGTTCACCGTCTTCTCGGTGATCCAAGCCCCCGGCCGCAGCCTGCGCGCGCCCTGGTACTGCGCCTTCCTGGTCATGGCCGGGATGGTGTTCGGGCCGCTTCTCGGCAGCCTTCTGGCCGATGGCATCGGACGCCGTGGTGCCTTCCTGACCAGCGGCATACTGATCGCACTCATCGGTTCGCCGCTCTGCTTCCTGGTCGCCCCCGCACAAAGGCTGAGGATTCGCGTGCGCGGCCTCTGGCGGCAAGGGGCGGCCATCGCTGCTGCGTCGGCGGCAACGGCCGGCATCGTTGCCTTCTACGGCGGCGCCGTCATCGACCGCCACGCCTATGCATTGTTGGCAAGTTTCCTCGGTTTCCTGGGCGCGGGCTTCGCTATCGGCCTGCTTGCCCGGCGCCCCGCAGCAGCCCCGCTGTCGTTGATCGTCGCCGTTGGCCTGATCTGGCTTCCCTTTCCGATCAACGCCCTGCTGTTTGCCGCGCTCTTCTTCCTCGGTTTGGCCATGGGCTTGCAGATCTCTGTCGGATGGCGACACGCAACAGGTTCAAACGGACTGGCTGCGGCCCTTCTGGGCCTGCTGATCGGTCCCTTGATCGCACTGGGCGCTATCAGCCTAGAGGTCGAGGATTCACTTTGGATTTCGGCCCTCCTGCTGCTTCCGCTTGTGGTCAGCCTGACCAGTACTCTGGGATCCCATCGAAAAGCTGGGCTCGGCTGATGCTGCTGCGAACACGCCTGACCCTCTACCTCTCCTTTGCCTTCCTACTGGTCGTGGCAAGCCTCGTCCTGGTCGGCTTGCGGCGCGAATCGCTGCTTGAGTCGCGGCTGGCCGCACTGGCGATCGTCGGGCAGGAAGCGGTTTGGGACGGTTTGATCGCGGAAACCGTGGCCGAGATCACCGACGAGGGCCATCGGCTGATCGGCGAGATGGAGCGCCGGACCCCGCCGAGCAACGCCGAGCAACTGCGGAACTGGTTCGATACCGTGCAGCGCTCTTCCTCGGGTATGACCACGATTATCCAGGTAACCGATACTAACGGCCGTCTGATCTATAGCTCCCTTGGCACCATCGAACAGGAACCTTTCCTGGACGCCGGCTCTCTGGACAGTGTGGTGGAAACGCTGCGGCCGGTCAGTGGCCTGCAGCAAACATCACCAGCCGGCTTCATGGTTCTCACCGCCCTGCCGCTGCAGTCATTCGGCAAACCGATCGGTGTGCTGACACTGGGGCGCGATGTGATAGAGAGCCTGCATCGTTTCGGATATGAGATACAGGCAAGCGCCTTCCTGCTAAGCCTGCGCGGGCGCTTGGTCGAAGCCACCTCCATCTCGCAGTGGGAGGCGGTCGAGCCAACTGTCCCTCCACGCGACAGCAGCTTCAGTACGGCGTACGGCAAGGGGCGCAGCTACACCGTGACCGGCATCCCGGTCAGGAATGCCGAAGGTCAGGTGGTCGGCACTCTGGTGTCGCTGCGCGATTCGACCGAAGAGCTCGACGAGATCGACCAGCTTGGAGCGCTCATCCTCGGTGCGGTGGGGCTCTTCCTCATTCTCATCCTGACCGCACTTTATGTCTATCTGCGTCACGCCTTTCGGCCACTCGAGGGCGCAATCTCGGTCCTGAAGGCGCTCTCCAGCGGCAACACCGATGTCACCTTGGAGGCGACCGGATCGGGTGAAATTGGACGCATCGCCGATACTGTCGCGGTGTTTCGCGCCAATGCCATGACGCTTGAGCAGCAGCGCCGCCACGCCGAGCGCAACCGCCGCCGACAGGAACGCCTGATTCGCCAGCAGCTCTCTCGCCTGGCCGCCACCTTGGAGGGCGGCGGCAAGGACGACGCTCTGGACGACATGCGCAGCCTGCTGGAGGAGCCGTCGTCCGGCACACGGCGAAGCAGCGCCAGCCTTGAGGCCAGCGAGGATGAGCAACTGGGCCTCTTGACCCAGGTCATGCGGGGTATGTCCAGCCGCATCACCGATCAGCATCGCCGTCTGACCCAGATGGTGGCTGAATTGCAGGAGGCCATCGTCACCAAGACCAAACTGGCCGGTCTGCAACAGGAACTGGAGATTGCGCGGCGCCTGCAAGGCTCTATCCTGCCGAAGAGTCTGCCGCTGCGCGACGGCGTCGAGATTGCAGGTTTCATGGAGCCGGCCTTGGAGGTGGGCGGCGATTTTTACGACTTCTTCCTGGTCGACGAGGATCGCTTGGGCCTCGTGATTGCCGATGTATCCGGCAAAGGCATACCGGCCGCGCTGTTCATGGCGATCTCGCGCTCTCTGGTCAAAGCCGGCGCGCAGTCCTTGAAAGAACCGGGGCTCGCCATCAACCGGGTCAATGACGTGATGGCCGACGAGAACGACGAGATGATGTTCGTAACGCTGTTCTACGGCGTTCTGGACCTGCGCAGCGGCCGTCTGGATTTCGTGAATGCCGGGCACAACCAGCCCTATCTGCGGCACAGCGACGGCGGGGTCGAGCCCTTAGGCCAGATCGGCGACATCCCGCTTGCGGTGATGGAGGGATTCGAGTTCGCCGAAGATCACATCCAACTGTCTTCCGGCGACCTCCTACTGCTCTACACCGACGGCGTGACCGAAGCGTTCAATACCGCCGACGAGGCCTACGGCGAGGCGCGCCTGGAGCAAGCGCTGGGTGGCTTGGCTGCCGATGCCGATGCGGAGGACGTGATCAAGACGGTAAAGCAGTCCGTCAGCCTCTTCATCGCCGAGGCCCCACCGTCCGACGATCTGACCATGCTGGCGCTCAAGTGGACGCCGCCAACGGCGGAGCAGACAGAGCCGCGCACTTAGCCGCTCTCGCCACCGTCGAAGCGGTAGACGCCATTCCAGGCCTCACCCGGCGGCTCTGCAGACAGGTGCCGGGCGCGCTCGAGCAGCAGCACGAAGGGCGGGTCATCGGGGTTCGCGTTTAGCCAGTTGTCCAAAAGCTCCGCCGCGCCATCGAAGTCCTGCGCGCGATAGGCCTCCAGGGCCGCCGCATAGGCCGTCGTGCGGGCGATCTCGACCGGCCCGGCGTCTTCACGTGCACAAAGCAATGCAAACACCCGCTCCGGCTTCTCACGGCCCTTGAGGGCGGCGAAATCCAACTCCATGAAGCAGAAGGCCTCGCCGGCCGCCCGTCTAGTCTCTTCGCACACGACGATGCCGGTACCGTAGATCTTGGCAACCGACTGCAGCCTTGCGGCAACGTTGACCCGGTCGCCGATCACGGTGAAACCGCGCGACTGCTCGGTCCCGACCTCACCGGCCAAGACCGTGCCCGTGGCCACCCCGGTGGCGACGTCCAGACGTTCGCTCTCCTCGAAGCCCTCGGCTGCCAGCGCGGCCCGCAGGTCGGGCAGCTTGCGGCGCTGCTCCAGCACCGCCCGGCAACTGGCCGCGGCCTGATCGGCAGGATCGGTGAAGGGCGGCCCCCAGAAGGCCATGATGGCATCGCCGATGAACTTGTCGGTAATCCCGGCCTGGGCAGAGATCGGATCGGTCATGGCGGCCAGGAAACGGTTCAAGAGCTCGATCAGACGCGGCGGCGACAGGCGTTCCGACCAGCCGGTGAAGTCGCGCATGTCGGAGAAGAGGACGGTCATGCGCACCTCTTGGCCCTGCTCCAGCTCCGCGTCGCGGGCCAGAATGCGGTCGACGATCCGCGGGTCGACATATTCGCCGAAGAGACGTTTCAGCTTGCGGCGCTTGCGCTCCTCGGTGACGTCGCTGAAGACCACGATTACGCCGAAACGCCGCTGGCCCGCGCCGTCTGCCATATGCAGAAAGCTGGAGGAGACGTGCAGGTCCAGGCGCTTGTCGGCGTCGCGGATGACGATGTCGCGGCTATGGGTTACCTCATTTTCATAGATGGCACGCAGCATGACCTCATTGAAATCATCGAAACGCGCCTCACCTAGAAAGACCTCGGCAAAGCTGAGGCCCAGTACCTGGTCCGGATCGAGACCCAAGATGCGCCCGGCCGCAAGGTTGAAGGTAACGATGGTGCCCTCTAGATCGAAGGTCACCACCCCGTCGCGCATATTGGCCAGCACCATCTCGTAGATGAGGCTGTCTCGCTGTCCTACCTCGGCCGGCTCTTCACCCTTTGCCATAGGTTAACCTCTTTTGTTTTTGGGATCCGGTCTCGATCACCGGCTCTCTCATCGCTTAGCTAGCCCAGGGACAAGGCTGCCATCAAATTGAAGGACCCAACCCATGCCGGAACCCTATAGGGAACCCCCGATTATTGACCAGCCCACCGCAGCCAATCCGGAGCCGGGCTTCTTCGAGAAAATCAAGAACGGCATCCTCTATGTCGTGATCGTCCTGGTCTCGACGAGCCTGGGACTGCTGTTCGGCCTGATCGGATCTATCTTTGCCGCGATCCTCACCGTCCTGGCCGGCCTCATGCTGGGAGGCGTCGCAGGCCGCCAAATCGCCCGCGCCATCGCGCTGAAGCAGCGCCCGGAGATGCAGGTCGTCTGGTCGCAGATGCGCCGCTGGCGCTATGGCGAGCATCCTCAGGGTGGGCGCCCGCCGCAGGATGGTTAGCCCCGGCCCGAAATGGTCGCGTGCTATCGATAGCGCTCGCCGTCGAAGCGCCAGAGGCGATGCCCGGAGCCTTGGGTCACGGCGACATCGCGAAACGCATTGGAATAGCTACCGGGAAACTCGAAGCCGCGATTGGGAAGCGGTCCTAGGATAGGGCTGTAGCTGCCGCCGCTACGGCGGTAGATGCTGAGTTCGCCGGTTTGCGTATCTTCGGCGGTCCAGGCGGTCACCAGCACCGCCTCTCCACTTCCGGACTGCTGTCCGAGCGAGACCTGCGCCACATCCAGCCAAGCACTTCCCTGGAATGGATAGTTTGACGCCGCAGCGCCGTAGCGACGCTTCAGAAAGGCACCCAGATCGCCCGGATAGGGCGGCTCCAGAGGCCGGACGGAAGCGACACCGCTGCCGGCAACGGAGCTGAGTGCGCCGCCCTGTTTTTGCAAGGCCGCCTTGGTGGCGCTGTCGATGTAGCCACTGACCGGCAGGTCGTAGGTCCGCTGATAGGCAGCCAGCGCATCCCGCGTCCTGGGGCCGATCACGCCGTCGACCGGACCCGGTGGAAAGCCGCGGGCCAGCAGCGCGCTCTGCACCTCGATGATCTCGCGCTCGCTGAGCACCAGGTCGCCCTTGGGCGGCGGCTGCTTGCTGCTGCAGGCCGCGACCAGAAAAACCATTAGGACAAAGACAAGAACTCTCGACACAGCTCCGACACCCCGGTCAGTGCGACTCTCGAGGGAGTAATGACGAAACACCAGAGTCGCATCAAGAGCCTCGCATCAAGCGGCTTGGCGCGCGGCCTCGTCTTCCAGGATCATGTCGACCGCCTTCTCGGCGATCATGACGGTGGGCGCGTTGGTATTGCCGGAGGTGATGGTCGGCATGATCGAGGCATCGACGACCCGCAGGCCCTCCAGCCCACGCACCCGCAGGCGGGAATCCACCACCGCGTCCGGATCTTCACCCATGCGACAGGTGCCGACCGGGTGGAAGATGGTGGTGCCGATGTCGCCCGCCGCGCGCACCAGGTCGGCCTGGCTAGCGACTTCCGGGCCCGGCAGATACTCCTCGGGCCGATGCGGCCGAAAGGCCTCGCTCTCCAGTACGATGCGCCGGGTCAGGCGAATCGCATCGCTGGCCACTTGCTGATCGACGGGGTCGCTCAAGTAGTTCGGTTGGATCGCGATCGGCGTCAGCGGGTCCTTGCTCTTCAGACGCAGCCAGCCGCGGCTCTGCGGGCGCAGATTGCAGACCGAGGCGGTAAAGGCATTGAAGCTGTGCAGCGGCTCGCCGAACTTCTCCAGGCTCAAGGGCTGCACGTGATACTCCAGGTTCGGCATCTCGTATTCCGCCGAGGAGCGCGCGAAGGCACCCAGCTGCGAGGGCGCCATGGTCATCGGCCCGCGGCGCATCAGAGCATATTGCAGGGCGATGCCGGCCTTGCCGAAAAGGCTCTGCATCTGGGTATTCAAGGTCTTAAGGCCTTGGATTTTGTAGATCAGGCGCAGCTGCAGATGATCCTGCAGATTCTTGCCCACGCCGGAGAGGTCGTGGCGCACCGCAATGCCCTCGCGGCTCAGCTCTTCAGCCGGCCCGATACCCGACAGCATCATCAAATGCGGAGAATTGATCGCCCCGGCCGAGAGCAGCACTGCGCCCTTTGCCTTGATGCGCTTGACCTTACCGCCGTGATTGAGGCGCAGGCCGGTCGCGCGCGTGCCCTCGAAGGTCAGCTCCAGCGCCTGGGCCTTGGTGAAAAGGGTCAGGTTTGGGCGCTTCAGGGCTGGCTTCAGAAAGGCGCCGGCGGTGGTCACGCGTCGGCCGCGGCGCTGATTGACCTGAAAATAGGTGCAGCCCTCGTTGCTGCCGCGGTTGAAGTCGTCGATCTTGGGGATGCCGGTCTCGTCGGCCGCGTCGCGGAAGCGATCCAGGACATCCCAGGTGAGGCGCATGTCCTCGACCCGCCAGTCGCCGCCGGCAGCGTGCAGCTCGTCGCTGCCGCGCGACTGGTCCTCCGAGCGCAGGAAGTAGGGCAGCACCTCGTCCCAGCCCCAGCCGGGATTGCCCAGCTGGCGCCACTGGTCATAGTCGCTCGCCTGTCCGCGCATATAGATCATGCCGTTGATGGCCGAGCAGCCGCCGATCACCTTGCCGCGCGGATAGTTGAGCGCCCGACCGTTCAGGCCCGGCTCCGCCTCCGTCTTGAAGCACCAGTCGGCGCGCGGATTGCCCATGGCATAGAGGTAGCCGACCGGGATGTGGAACCAGATCCAGTTGTCGTCGCCGCCGGCCTCCAACACCGCCACCTTGCGGCTGGGGTCGGCACTCAAGCGGTTTGCCAGCACGCAGCCGGCCGAGCCTGCGCCCACGATCACATAGTCGAAGCTGCCAAGGCTTTCTTCGCTCGGCTCGGACGTCATGGCTCTGCCCTCCCGCATGTGCCGCCTACCATGAGCGGCATAAATGGCTCCCGTTTCGCTCGTTCGCAAACCTAGACCAGGCGGCCCAGCTTTGAAAACCGGCTGGCGTGACGCGGCAGCGCCGCTGCAATAGCGGTGGCACGTCCCGGCCTGTGGATGCTACATGCCTAGAAAATAGTCATGACAGTGCCGCTCTTCCCATGGCTGAAGGCGGGCAACACAAGGTTGGATATGGCAGAGCGCCACTTTCTTTTCGTACAGACCCCCTTTGGCAGCTTCCCGCGCCATCTGGCCGGACGTCTGCGTGCAGAGGGTCATCGGGTTACCCGTGTGATCTTCAATGGCGGCGATCTGACGAGTTGGGGCTTTGCCCATGCGCACTTCTTCCTGGCCCCGGTCGGACGCTACGAAGGCTGGATCGCCCGTTTGCTGGAGCGCGAGGCGGTCACCGACATCGTGACCTATGGCGACGGGCACTACTACACCGAAGTCGCCATCGCCCAGGCACAGCAACGTGGCATCGCCACGGCCTGCCTGGAACAGGGCTATCTCAGGCCCAACTGGATCACCCTGGAACCTGCGGGCGTCAACGGCAGCTCCAGCCTGCCGCGCGACCCGGCGGTCTATCGGCGCCTGGGCGAAGCCCTGGACGAGCTGCCCGGCGCGCACGAGATGATGGGCGCGATCACGCGCAACAACACCTTGAACATCCTGCGCTACAGCCTGCTGTTCTATTTTCTGGCGCCGCTCTTCCCCTTCTATCGCTCGCCGGTCTATATGCCGGGCTATGTCACCGGCCTCGCCCACCTCTGGCGCTACTACTACGGCAAGACCCAGACGGCGAAGCTCGAACGTCAGGAGGCGCGGATTTTCGCGTTGGAGCAGCCCTACTATCTGGCGCTGATGCAGCGTCCGGGCGACAGCCAGATCGTGCGCCACTCGCCCTTTACCGAGGTGCGCGACTTCTATCGCCACACCATCGCGAACTTCGCCAAGCATGCCGATCCGACGCACCATCTGGTCTTCAAGTGCCATCCCCTGGATCAGGGCCTGAGCGGCCACCCGCGCGGCATTCGCAAGGCTGCCGTGAAGGCGGGCGTGGCCGAGCGCGTGCATTTCATCGACGGCGGCGCGCTGGCCGACCTGGTCAAGCAGTCCGCCGGCGTGATCACGGTCAACTCCACCGCCGGACTGGCTGCGCTTAACTTCGGTGCCAAATGCATCACCTTGGGCAAGGCCGTCTATGACATCCCCGGCCTCACCTACCAAGGCGATCTGGCCGACTTTTGGGCCACCGAAGAGGCGCCCGACGACGAGCTCTATCTGCGCTTCCGCAGCCTGATGGCGGAGATGACGCAGATCCTGGGCAGCTACGCCACCGAGAAGGGGATCGCTTATGCCGTGGAGACCTGTGCCACCCGCCTGATCGAGGGCCTGCCGACGATCGAGGGCATCGAGGCGCGGCGCCTGGCTGTGGCCGTCTAGTTATACCAATGGGCGCCATGAAACCGATCATTGTTTGCTTCCCTTGGTATTGATATGTGCGGCCGCTACTCCATCACCACGGCACCGGAGGCACTGCGCGCCCTCTTCGCCTTCGAAGAGCAGCCCAATCTTGCCCCGCGCTTCAATGTAGCGCCGACCCAGTCGGTGCCGGTGGTCAGGCGCGATCAGGAGGGTCGCCGCCGCCTCTCCCAGCTGCGCTGGGGGCTGGTGCCGCATTGGGCCAAAGACCTCTCGATCGGCGCCAAGATGATCAACGCGCGCAGCGAGACCCTGGCCGAGAAACCCTCCTTCCGCCAGGCCTTCGCCCGCCGCCGCTGCCTGCTGGCCGCCGACGGTTTCTACGAGTGGCGGGCCGAACAGGGGCCCAAGGCACCTAAGCAGCCCTACCGCATCGAGTTTCCCGGGCGCGCGCCCTTCGCCTTCGCCGGCCTGTGGGAGCGCTGGGGCGACCGCGAGGAAGGCACGCGGATCGACAGCGTGACCATCATAACCACTGCAGCCAACGAAACCCTCAAGCCCCTGCACCACCGCATGCCGGTGATCCTGGCGCCTGGCGACTTCGAACCTTGGCTGGACCCGGAAGCCGAACAGCCCGCCTTGCAAGAGCTGCTGCGCCCCTACCCGGACAAAGACGGCGGCTATGGCGATCTCAGCTTCTATCCGGTCTCGACGCGGTTGAACAAGGCCACGAACGAAGAGGCTTCTCTGTTGGACCCTTTACCGCCGACCAACCTCCTTTAGGCGCCGGCAGTTTCCGGACGGGCTCTTAGAGCCCGTCCGGAAACTGCTTGTGCCCTGCACTGACTTATCAAGGTCTTGGGCAAGGAGAGCGTCGCGCGGCGATGCCGGGCGCATCGCAAGCGACGCACGACGCCGTCCCAAGGCCTTGATAAGTCAGCCCTTCGGGTCGCTGCCGGAGCCACGATTGCCGCGTTGCGTTGACTTGACGATGCGCCCGGCATCGCCGGCGCCACCGCTCCTAACACTCGCGGCTCCGGCAGCGATGCAGGACACAAGCAGTTTCCGGACGGGCTCTTAGCCGTAAATGATCGACTCGATGTTGGTCACCGTGACCCCGGCCGGCAGGCTGATGCCCTGGCCCAGGATAAGCGTGTCGCTACCGGCCCCACCGTCGTAGGTCTCGCCGGCGACCAGGTGATCCTGCGCGTAGACGGCAAGCGTATCGTCGTTACGACCGCCGTAGACCTTGTCCATGCCGCTTCCACCAAAGAGGAAGGCATCGTCGTTACCATGCCCTCTGATGATATCGTCACCACTCCCGCCGAAAAAGTAGCTGTCATTGCCCCCGCCGCCGGTGATCGTGTCGTCCAGATTCCCGCCGAAGAAAAAGGCATCGTCGCCTCCTTCTCCGAAAATGCGGTCAACGCCAGTACCACCATACCCATAGGAATCATTGCCGAAACCGCCATAGAAGCGATCACTGCTTTCCTCGCCAAACAGCAGTCGGTCGTCGCCACTCCCCCCGAAAATCCGATCGGATAGAGCACCGCCGACTAGCAGGACGTCATCACCGCTGTCCCCATAGAGCAGGTCGGAACCCCGTTCGCCGCGAAGAGACAGATCGTTGCCGGTACCGCCGAAGATCGTGTCGTCATCAACCCCGCCAATAAGGCGGCTGTCATCTCCAGTTCCGCCTTGCAGTATGTCTTCACCGCTTCCGCCGTAGAGTCCCAGATCGTCCCCCACGTCTCCATAGAGGCGATCATCACCGTTGTTGCCGACAAGACTGGTGTCCGCATCCATACCGCCGAACACAAGGTCGTCGCCGCTACCGCCACGCAGCACGGAGTCAACACCTGCGCCGCCATAGAGCGTGTCCTCACCGTCACCGCCAAAGAAACTGAGGTCCCGGCCGCGGCCTCCGAAGAGGGCATCATCGCCCAACAATCCGTAGAGCCTATCGTTCCTTCCCAGACCGAAGAGCGTATCGGCTTGATTCGTTCCGGTGAGCAGATCGTCCAGGTCCGGACTTCCAAAGATCACAGCCATTCTTTGCATACTCTCACTGATTGAAGGGAATAGATAGAAACCTTCTCACTCTCTGGGGTGTCAGACAAGTTACAATCGCGCTCTGGTATCATCAATGCTTCAGCAGATCCGACGGCGTCCCCTGCTCGACCAGCCGGCCCTGCGCGATCCGGCATGCCCAATCAAAGGCCTTCACCGCAGCCAGCGTCTCGGCACCCACGACAAGCGTTCCCTGATGTAGCGTACGCAGCCTTTCCGCCAGACCCAAGTTGCCCGAACCCAGGTCGACGATCAGCAGGGCCGGTCGTTTGACCAAGGCGCGGGCGAGCGCTACGCAGTAGCGCTGATGGGCGGAGAGCGCGCTGCCGCCGACTCCGACCTCGTGGGCGAGGCCGAAGCGTTGGATCCGCTCAAGCAGGCCTTCGCGTTCGAGCGCAGGGCCGATGATCGCGGTCAGGCGATCCCTGGCCGACTGCTGGCCGTACAGCACCTTGCCTTGCAGCAGATTGTGCCCGACATCGCGCGAGGCGACATAGCTGTCGGCCTCGAAACTGGCGTAGCGCTCTTCGAAGCGGCCCCACTCGGCACGTATACGGGCGCGGGCTCGCAGCAGTCGGACGCGCAGATCCGCATTCAAGCTCGACAGCTTGTGACGGGCCGGCTCCAGCCCGAGTGCCAGGGCCAGCAGATCCAGGCGCTGGCCTTGTGAGAGGCTGGCGAGCCCATCGCGGCTGTAGGCTGCCAAGGTAGGGCGCAGACGCTCCAACTCGTCTCGTCCGAGCGGCGACTGCAGATCGGGCGGCAAGCCGTCCGGGTCATGGTCCAAGAGCTCAGCGATCAAAAAGTCGCCGGCCTCTGCACCCAAGGCAATCAGGGGATCCATCAGGTCTTCGGCTTCGATGACCGCGCGCAGGTCCGGGTCGCTGGCGATCTCGAAGAGGCCACCGCCCAGCCGTCGCGGAAAGCCGAACAAGAGGTTGCTGGCAAGAGAGGCCGCCTCGTTGATAGCCTCGGGCTCCCAGAAGGCGACCGCGGCCTTCAGCTCCGGATCGGCCTCGATCTCCAGGCGAAGGGCGGCACGCACCTTCAAGATGCGGGCCGCGAAGTCCGGAGCACGCTCTGGGTTCAAGCGCCGCTCCAGACCGAACTGCATCAGCTCGTCGCCCAGCCCCAGGGCGACAAGCAGCGCCACCAGGCGCTTGTCCATCGCCTTGGCGTCGGCGACACCGGCCTGCGCGTAGTCGATCCAAGGGGCGTTCAATTCGACCGCGGCATTGCCCGAAAGCCGCGCTTCCTTGGCTCTGAACTCCTGCTCCGTCTCCGGCAGGTCGGAGGGGCCGAGCTGACGGCCGCGCAAGCCATAGACCAGGTTGTCGCGCAGGCTGCCGGCGAAAACATAGATCCCCGGTGCCGCATAGCCGATCAGCCGACCCAGCTCTGCCTCCGGGATATGCGACAAGCTCTTGCCATCCAACAAGATCCGGCCGGCCGAAAGCGGCAGCAGGCCGGCGATCGCCTGTAGCAGCTGCGTGCGCCCGCTCTCATCGTTGCCGACCAGGGCAAGGCTCTTGCCTGGCTCCGCAGCAAAGCCGATGTCGCGCAGACCGCTGCCGGAGCCGATTTCCATCGAGACCGCCTCCAGGGTCAGGCCGATCGCTTGGGGCGCCGCATCGTCGCTGCTGTCGGCGTCGTGGAAGCGCGTTTCGGGAAAACGATCTTCGGGTTCGAAGTTCTCCATAATGGTCGTGTATTTGATCGCCGACATGGCGTAGCGTTGGTAGTAACCCAGCAGATCCTTCCAGGGTCCCGAGATATCTTGATAAGCAGCAATCGAGGCAACCAAGGCACCGATGGACAATTCCCCCTTGATGACAAAATATCCGCCGACTGCGTAGAATATAAAAGGCGGCACTTGATTCATAAAGTTATTGAGAAACTTGATCAGAAACTTTTTCTTATAGATCTGCAGGCGGATGATGTAGTTCTCGTGCAGGCGATCGGAAAAGTCCGCCAGATGATGACTGCGGGTGGCGTCGACATGCAGGCTCTCCGCCCCGGCGACGCTGCTGCCGACCTTGTCGGCGACGACGCGGAGGTTGCGCACGCGGTCGCGCGCCAGCAGCGAGACCTGGCGCTGCAGGTGGGGAATAAGCCAGGCCTGCAGGGGATAGAGCGAGACGGCAACCAATCCCAGCCAGACGTTCTGCACGAAGATGAAGCAGATATAGACGATGAGAGAACCGCCCTGAAAGGCCGGGGTGGCCACCGCCTCGGAGACGAAGTGGCCCAGATCCTCGACCTCGGAGGTGATCATCGGAATCAGCTGATCGCCGCTGGTCTTGCGGAAGGCGCGCGGCCGGAACCTGAGGGTCGCCTCGTAGAGCTGATAGCGCAGGCGGCGCAGCATGCGCTCGCCGACGATGCCCTTATAGAGATTGAGGACGAACTTGACGGCGTTGTTCAGCACGATCAGCAGCAGGAAGAAGCCCGATAGCAACAGCAGGTAGGGCAGCTGCTGCAGCTCCATGCCTAAGACATCGACCGGGAACTTGTGGCCCTCGATCGCGCTGTTGATGATCCACTTGGGCACTTCCAGGATCATGTAGACCAGCGGGAAGGCCAGGCAGGTGATCGCCAGAATGGTCAGCTGCTGCCGGCTGCTGTAGGCCCACACAAATCCGAACAGCGTTGCTTTCATCGGTCCCCACGGCGTCGTTGGACGGCCTCACCCCCAGCCATCGTCCTCAGCCTTGCCGCCATGACGCGGAATTGCAAGCCTCTGTCGGGACAGGTCTAACGCCAGTTGCGCTGAAGGCCTGCGCTCGGCCCCTCAAGTCTTGGACGCCTTGACGCGGGCAGGAGGCTAGAGAAAGCCCGGATCGTCGCTCATGTTCAAGCCTGGAAAGATGGAGCGCTCAATCGCCCCTGTGGACAGCCCGAAGCCGGCGCGCAAGGCGTGGGCGGGATAGAGCCGCAGGTCTTGCGTCGGCATGAGGTCGCGGCCCTGATAGAGGTCGCCCTCGCCCAGGCCCGGCCAGTCGCCGTAGATGCGCCCGCCGCGAATGCCGCCGCCGGCAAGCAGGGTGACCCCGGCCGTGCCATGATCGGTACCGCGGGTGCCGTTCTCGGCCACCGTGCGGCCGAACTCGCTCACGGTCATGACCGTCGTGTTGGCCCAAATCTCCGCGCCCAGCTGCTCGCGCAAGGCAAGCAAAGCGTCGGAGAGCTGCTTCAGACGTCGTTTCAGATTGGCCGCCTGGGCCGCGTGGGTGTCCCAACCGCCAAGCGACATGCCGACGATCCGCGCCTCCCCCCTTAGCATCTCGGCTGCCAGTTGGGCGCTGGCCTTGGGCGTGACCCTGCGGGACGCCAGCTTGGCCCGCAGCTCGTCGGTCACCACGTCGGCTGTCTGCGCTGCCTCGAAGGCCTTGGCGAAGAGGGGATCGTCGCCGTAGAGCGCGTCCAGCAGGGATTCGCCCTCGGCATCGGCCTTGAGGTTGTTGCGTGCCGACCAGAAGAGGGCCGGGGCCTCGCCGCGCAACAGCAGCATGCGTTCGCTTGCGACCGCAACGGCATAGCCCTTGTCCTGCCCTCTTGGCAGCAGCATCAAGGCCCGATTGAGCCAGCCATCCTCAACCTCGCTTGAGGTGGCCGTCCCCATCTCCAGGATGTCCTGGCCCTCGAAGTGGCTGCGCTTGTCGCGATAGGGCGTGGCCACGGCCTGCGCAAAGGCCAGATCACCGCTCTTCCAGAGTGGACGCAGTGGCCGCAAGGCGGGGTGGAGGGCAAAGCCCGGTGCCAGTTCCAAGGGCCGCTTGCCGGCGTCGGCGGAGAGAGTCGGTCGCAGCCTGCGCCAGTTCGGATCCTCAAAGGGTCTGAGCAGATCGATGCCGTCCAGGCCGCCGCGCAGGACCAGCACGACAAGGCGGCGCTCGCCGGGAGCAGAGGCCCAGACCAGTGCGGGCTGAGCCATAACGGCAGTGGCCAGGAGGGCTTGGCTGCCGCGCAGAAAACCGCGGCGAGAGAGGGCGTTCGAAATCGACATGCGGCCTATCTCCTCTGGAATTCGGGGCTGGCGAGAACCAGGCTGCGTGCCTCCAACGCGCCGTTGGCTTCTTCCATCAGCAGCGCCAGACGGTCCGGCTTGCTGCTGCCGAAGGCACGCGTCAGCAACACCCTCGGATCGGTCTGCCGCAAGGGACCGCGCGCCAGGAAGGTGGCGTAATCGATGCGCTCCGTCAGGCCTTGCGGCGAGATCCAGGCCGGTGCCGCTTCCGGCCAGCCGTTCGGACCGGGCGCCGACCAGGGCATCTGCCCCATGTCTCTGAGCGGTCCCAGGGTGAAGCTGAAGTTTCCCGGCAGCGGGTCAGAGATCATGGCGCCGTCCTGCGCTTTGAACTCACGCACCTTTGGTTTGGTGATCTGGGCTTCCCGGCCCGGCGGCAGTGCCACCCTGAGGGCGGCAACCAGGTAGTCGAAGGGCTGGCGCACCTTCTGCCCGAAGGTCTGCCAGCTGGCCGGATGTTCCAGCAAGGCACGATAGACCGGCATCAGTTGGGTGTCATTGGCGCGATAGGTGGCCTCGAGATGCTGCACCACGTCTTCCGGCGGATCGTCGGAAAGGAAGTGCACCGCCAGCTTGCGGGCAAGGTGGCGCGCGGTGGCCGGGTGGCGCGCCAGATCGTCCAGCGCCTGCAACACGGTATCCATGCCACCGGAACCATAGCGCCGCCCCAGAAGCGTCTTGCCGCCCGGCTCCGCCAGGTCGGGATCATAGACTGCCTCGCCGAGCGACTCGTCCACGGTCACGCCGGTCAGGAGGGTTGCGAACTGGCGTACGTCAGCCTGGCTGTAAGACCCACCGACCCCCAGGGTGTGCAGCTCGATGATCTCGCGTCCCAGGTTCTCGTTGAGTCCGCGCTTGCCGTTGCGCCCGCGCTTGGAGTTGGGGCCGACGGAGCGATTCTGATCCAGATAGATCTGCATTGCCGGATGCAACGCCGCCTGGCGCAGCAGCGTCCGGAAATCGCCGGCGATGAAGGGCCTGATCGCCTCTGCCTCGTAAGAGCCGACCAGGCCCCGCAGCGCGGTCTTGGCCACCGAAACAGTGAAATGATCCGACCAGAAGAAGGCCAGCCGCTCATAGAAGCCATCCGGCTCGGTCACGCTCCACAGCACGCGCGCATGGGCTTCCGTGGCATAGGCGGTGCGCAGCCAAGTCGTGCGCTCCCGCTTGACCTGTCTTTGCTCTTCGTCCAGCCCTGACCGTCGGGCTTTGCGTTGCTGCAGCGTCAGCCGCCGCAGGTGGCGGATGCGGTTGCGCGCAGTCGATTGAACGAAACCGGAGGTCTTTGCAGCGCCCGGCTCGACCTGATTCAATAGGGCCTGACGGTCACGCGGCGGTTCTTCGCCCTGACCCAAGCCCTGACCCAAGCCCTGACCCAAACCATAGCCAAATCGTTCCAACGCGATCGCTTCGAAGCTGCGTTCCATTGATCGCTCTTGCCGCCTCCTGTTTCGCGAGAGTGACAGCATGCTAAGGAGGAAATGTGGAGGTTTGACGAAAAGGCCAAGGATTTGTGTGGCCACACCTCCGGGCCACCAACCCGCCCCGCCTGGTCGAGCGGCTTCCGAATTCGTGAAAGCCGCCTTCACTTAGTCTGTATCAGCCCGCAACAAGGCTTGACCTTTGCCACGCGGGAGCGTTTGCCTTGAGATCTGAACACCTCTCACTTGATCAATGTCCCTGGAGAGCCCTTGGCATGAAGACAAACGCCCGCGTCGTGGTGATCGGCGGCGGTATCGCCGGCTGCAGCCTGCTCTACCATCTGACCCAGGAGGGCTGGAGCGATGTCGTCCTGCTCGAGCGTGACGAGCTGACCAGCGGCACCACCTGGCACTCGGCAGCCCAGGTCACCAACTTCGGCGCGATGCAGACCATGATCGGGCTGAAGAGCCACTCTATCCGCCTCTATAAGGAGCTGGCCGAGGATCCCGACTATCCGATCAACTATCACCACGCCACCGGCGGCATCCGCCTGGCCGGAACGCAGGATCACCTGGACGGCTATCACCACTTCGTCTCGCTGGCCAAGGGCATGGGCGTGGACTTCGAGGTGATCGACGCCGCGGAGTGCGCGCGTCGCCATCCGCTGTTGCAGACCGAGGGACTGCTGGGCGGCCTCTGGGATCCGCTCGACGGCGACATCGACCCGGCCCAGCTTTGCCAGGCCCTGGCGCGCCGCGCCCGCAAGGCCGGCGCCGAGGTCTACCGCCACACCCCCGTCACCGGCCTGACGCAGCAGCCCGACGACAGCTGGCTGGTCGAGACCGACAAGGGCACGATCCATTGCGAGATGGTGGTCAACGCCTGCGGCTATCGGGTGAACGAGGTCGGCGCCATGATGGGGGTCGAGCACCCCGTAGTCTCGATGGAACACCAGTACTTCCTGACCGAGCCGCTGCCCGAGCTGGAGGCGCGCGAGGCCCGCGTACCGCTGCTGCGCTGCCCGATCGACGACTTCTATTCCAGGCAAGAGAAGAACGGCCTGCTGGTCGGCATCTACGAGCAGGGCTGCAAGACCTGGGGCATGGAGGGGATCGACCCGGCCTTCGCCAACGCGCTCTGCCCGAACGACCTGGACCGCCTGCTGGACAATATGGAGCGGGTCTTCGAGCGTCTGCCCTGTCTGACGCGTACCGGCATCCACACGGTGATCAACGGACCGATCACCTACACCGTGGACGGCCTGCCCCTGGTCGGTCGGATCCCGGCCAAGCGCAATGCCTGGTGCATCATCGGACTTCGGGCCGGCGTCGGAGAGGGCGGTGGTCATGGCTGGCTGTTGGCGCAGATGATGGTGCACGGCGAGGCCTGCTACGACACCTGGTGCCTCGATCCCAGACGCTTCACCCGCCATGCCACGGTCGAGCACACGGCCTTGAAAGCAATCGAGGACTATCAGAACGAGTTCCGCTTTCACATGCCGCACGAGCAGCGGCCGGCCGGCCGGCCGGCCAAGACCACGCCACTGACGCCGCTTCTGGAAACCGAGGGCGCCGCCTTCGGGGCGGTCAACGGCTGGGAGCGCGCGCTCTACTTCAAGACCGACCCGGCCTTCGAGGAGCAGCTGACCTTTCGCTTTCCCAACTGGCACGATCTGGTCGGCGAAGAGGTCGGTGCGGTGCAGAACGCCGTGGGCATCATGGAGGTCTCCGGCTTCAACCGCTATGAGATCAGCGGCCCCGGCTGCCGTGACTGGCTGGACGGCCTCTTCTGCGGGCGCACGCCCAAACGGATCGGCAAGGTCGGCCTGGGCTACACCCTGACCGACAAGGGCAATGTGCTGGGCGAGGCAACGCTTGCCTTGCTGGAAGAAGACCGGATCTGGTGGGGCTCCGCCGCAGCCGCCGAGTACCACGACATGGACTGGCTGACCGACCATCTGCCCAGCGGCAGTCCAATCCGGATCGAGAGCCTGACCGACAGCCACACCATCCTGGTGGTGGCCGGCCCCAAGGCTCGCGCGGTCATGGCCGAGGTCGCCCCCCGGATGGACTGGTCTGCTGCCGGCTTCCCCTGGCTCAGTGTCCGGCGCGTGCGGATCGGCCAGGTTCCGGCGGTGGCCATGAGCGTCAGCTTCTCCGGCGAGGCGGCTTTCGAGCTGCACATCGAGAACAGCCTGCTTGTCAGCGCCTACAAGAGCCTGCGGGCCGCCGGCGCAGCCCATGGCATGCGGCCCTTCGGCCTCTACGCCACCGAATCCATGCGGATCGAGAAGGGCTATCGCCACTGGAAAGGCGACCTGATCACCGAGTTCAATCCGCTGGAATCAGCCCTCGACCGCTTCCTCGATCGAAGCAAGCCCGCCTTCCCCGGCAAGGCCGGTCTGGAAGCGCAGATGCAAACCGGCCCCAGGCGCTGCTTCGTGACGCTTGAGATCGACAGCACGCGCGCGCCCGCGCATGCCGGGGATTCGCTCCTGAGCGGCGATCGGGTGGTCGGCACGGTCACCTCGGCCGCCTGGGGCTACCGGGTCGGCAAGAACCTGGCCATGGCCTTCGTCGACCCGCCCTTCGCCGCGCTGAACAGCAGCCTGGATGCCCTGGTCCTGGGCGAGCGCCTGCCGGCGCGGGTGGTCGCACCTTGCCTCTACGATCCGGAGAACGCGCGGATCAGGGCATAAAGCTAAAGCGGCGACACCCTGACAGGGACCGCGTGCACTGCCGTGCTTTCGCCCATGTCGGTCTTGGCGCCGGGGTTCAGGCGGTTGACGTTGCTGCCCCAGTGGCCTTTGACGCTGTAGATCGCACCTTCCGGGATCAGGGAGTCGACGGCAGCTTTCGCCTCCAGGCTGTCGATCTCGTTTTCCAGGCGGATGCGGCTGCCGGCCTCAATGCCCAGACGCGCTGCGTCCTTGGGGTGCAAAGTCACCAGTAGAGGCTCAACCTTCGCCTTCACGCGCGGTTCGTTGGCATAGCTGTCGTTCATCATCCAGGGGCTGGCGGGCGACAGCAGCCTGAGCCAACCCTCCGCAAGCGCCGGGTCGCCGATCGGCAGCGGCACACGCGGATGGCCGTCGGCTTCCGCCTGATCGCTGGCCAGCTCCAGCTTGCCGGAGGGCGTCTTGAAGGGGCCGGTATAGGTGATGTGAGCCGCCTCGCCCAGCCAAAGGCCCGAGCGCTCTTGCAAGCCCTCGAAGTCGATGTCGAAAGCCGATGCGGCCAGCAGGTGGTCGATGATCGCCCGATCTTCCTCGAAGAGCGCAGCGTTACTGAGGCCCATGGCATGCGCCAGGCGGCGGAAGATCTCCTGGTTCGGCAGGGCCTCGCCGGGCGGGTCCTCGACCTTGGTCTGGGCTTGAATGTTCAGGTGGAAGTAGGACTTGTTGAGATCGTCGAACTCCAGAAAGCTCGCTGCCGGCAGGACGAAGTCGGCATAGCGCGCACTGTCGGTCTCGAACAGGTCGATGACCACGCCGAAGAGCTCCTCGTCGGCCAAGGCCTCGCGCAGGGCCGCCTGGCGCGGCCCGGAAGCCGCGACGTTCATGTTCCAGGAGATGTAGGCCTGCACGCGCTCGCGGTCGTTCAGGGTCTCGACCAGATCCATGTGGCTGACGGATGGCCGGGCCGCCGAGGCCAGGTGCGCGCTCTCGACATAGTCCATGTCGATGTGACGCGCACCGCCGCCGTTCAAATAGTAGAGGCCGGCGCCGGGCTTGCCGAAGTTGCCGGTGGCCGCCGGCAGCAAAGCGATGGCGCGAAAGATGTTGCCGCCCAGCGGCTGGCGCTGCAGGCCCTGGCCCAACCAGGTAAGCGCGGGCCCGGCGGAGTAGAGCTGGGCTGCCAGTTCGATGGCCTCGACCGTCAGACCGGTTTCTCCGGCCCCCCATTGCGGCGTGCAATCGGCCAGTTGAGGCTCGATCTCGTCCCAACCGACGGTCCGCTCGGCCAGGAAATCGCGATCGATCTTGCCGTCGCGATGCAGGATGTGCAGCAGGGTGAAGGCCAGTGCCGCGTCACTGCCGGGGCGGAGCTGCAGATGCAGATCGGCGGCCTCTGCCGTCGGCGTGCGCACCGGATCGACCACGACGATCTTTCCTGGCGCCTCTGCTAGCCAATGCTTGTGCGCATGCGGCGCCGAGGCCGAGGGGTTGGCGCCCCAGACCAGGATGCACGCGCTGTCGGCTGCCGTGCGGGGATCGAAGCCCCAGACGGAGGTCCCCATGACATAGCCCAGAGCCACATGGCCGGCGTTGTTGCAGATGGTGTCCGGCTCCACTTCCGTCGCGCCGACGGCATTGAAGAAGCGCTGCGGGAAGGCGTTGGCGATAAGCGAACAGGTGCCGGTGTAGTGCAGGTTCAAGATACGCTCGCCGCCGGCCTTGGCGCGGATGGCGTTCAGCCTCTCGGCGATCTCGCCCAGGGCCTCCTCCCAAGTCACCACCTGCCACTTGCCGCTGCCTTTGGGGCCGATCCGCTTCATCGGATGGCGCAGTCGGGCCGTGGGGTCGCGCCAGACGCCGTTATAGGCCAGGGCGCACTTGCCGCAAAGCGCGCCGCGCGACACCGGGTGGTCGGGATCGCCCAGCACGCGGGTTACCTGGCCCTCGCGCTTGACGACGACGATTCCACAGCCGTCGTAGCAATCGCGCGGACAGCTGGTCTTGATATGCTCTTTTTCCATAGCGGGCAGCATAGCCCGAAGCGCGAAGGGCGTCACCCTCCGCCACGCCTCAGGCGGTCTTTTTGGCCTCGGAAATCAGGCTTTCGACCTCGTCGACAGGCCGGCAGAGCCTGGCCTTGCTGCCGGCATCGACGACCGGACGCTCCATCAGGATGGGATGCTGGCAGACGAAGTCGATCAGCTGGTCGTCGCTCCACTTGGGGTCGTCCAAGCCCAAGTCGTCGTAAGGCGTGCCACGACGGCGCAACAGCTGGCGGATGGAGATGCCCATGCGATCCAGCAGGCCGACCAGTTCTTCGCGACTGGGCGGCGTCTTCAGGTATTCGACCACCTTGGGCTCCAGGCCGACCTCCTGCAGGCGCGCCAGGACCTTGCGCGAGGTACCGCATTTGGGGTTGTGATAGATCGTCCAGCTCATGTCGTTCTTGCCTTGCTTGCGTATTCGGGAACCAGCAGCCAGCCGAAGACTAAGGCGGCCAGGACCGCGCCGGCAAGCTGCGCCAAGATGAAGAGCGGCATGTGCGCCGGCGCGATGCTGCTGGAGGTGTCGGTGAAGGAGCGCGCGACGGTGACGGCCGGATGGCGGTGCCCAGGGCTTCCGTGGCCAGACGCTTAGAGAGGGGGTAGTCCATCGCCTAGGCCTCCTGCGCCGCGTCGTCGGTGTGGGGTGCACAGAGTTCCGGCCGGCCCTGGCAGCAGTCTTCGAGTAAGAAGCCCATCAGCCTGCGCGTGCCGGCAACCTCGACGCGATAGACGATCTGACGTCCCTGTCGCTCGGCTTCCAACAAACCGGCGCCGGTCAGCAGGGAGAGATGGGTCGAGAGGGTGTTGTGTGGAACACCCAATTCCCGGGCGATCTCGCCGGCCGGCAGGCCGCGCTCGCCCGCGCGCACCAGCAGGCGAAAGACATCGAGCCGACTGTCCTGGGCCAAGGCCGAGAGTCCCCGAATGGCATCGCGCTTGTTCATCCGTCGGTATTTGCCGACATATCGACAATTGGTCAAGATGAAACTCGGCAAGGCGGACGCGATGGGCTAGACGGCGCCGCGCGCGTCACGTCCTTCCAGGACATAGTTCTCATCCGGCGGGTGCAGCAGGGACTATAGCGTTTCAGATTGGAGGCCCGTCGGCTAATATCGAGGCCAGACAGCGGGATCATCCGGGGAGTGTCGGCCAAGTCCATGGCCTCAAGTGCATAGAGCCGGAGCATAGCGACAAGGGACTGAACCCACTCGAGGGCGGCTGCCCTTCGGGACGCGACGGGAGAAGAACTTGGTGAAACAGGCGGTGAGGGCACAGACGTGGCAAATGTAACGGGTACGAACGGCAATGATACCCTCTATGGCACCAACAACTCCGACCGGATTTTCGGGCTGGACGGCGACGATACGCAGTACGGCTTTGGCGCAATAGACACGCTGTTCGGAGGTTCGGGGAATGACAAGCTTCGGGGCAACGACGGCGGTGACACGCTGAACGGTAACTCCGGTGACGATGTCGGTTTTCTCGGCTCGGCCGGCGACGACCGGCTCTTCGGCGGCAACGGCGATGACTCCGTGTTCACAGGCGATAACGGTGACGACCGCATCTACGGCGGGCCGGGCGTTGACCGTCTTCTCGAGGGCGGTGGCGGGACGGATCTGATCTTTGGCGATGGCGGCGACGATTCCTTCTTCCTCGGCAACACCGGCAACGACGACCTCTTTGGCCGGAGCGGCGACGATGTCGAGCTGTTCGGAGGCAGAGGGTCGGACGAGATTTTCGGTGGTTCGGGCCAGGACTCCAGCCTCAATGGAAACCTCGGCAACGACGAGATTTTCGGCGATCAGGGAAACGACGATCTCCTCTACGGAGGATCCGGCGTGGACAGGATCTATGGTGGAGGTAATGACGATAACTCCCTCCACGGCGACAGCAGCACAGATGTGATCTACGGCGGTGGCGGCGCCGACAGCCGACTCTTCGGCGGCGAGGGCGACGACATCGTTCTCGGTGACAATGGTATTGATAGCAATCTGAGAGGCGACAACGGGGCGGACCGCGTCTTCGGCGGTGTCGGCGCCGATCTCAGCCTCTTCGGCGCCGACGGTAACGATCTGCTTTATGGCGATGCCGGCGATGACACCAGTCTCATCGGCGGCAACGACGTCGATCGTCTCTTCGGCGGGAGTGGTGATGACGTTGCGCTTTTCGGTCAAAGCGGCGTCGACCTCATCTACGGCGGTGCCGAAAACGACAGCTCCCTCTTTGGCGGCAGAGGCAATGATCTGCTCCAGGGCGGCGACGGCGACGACGTGGGTCTTTTCGGCGAGTTCGACAATGACAGCATCCTGGGCAACAGCGGCAACGATCTCAGCCTCGATGGCTCGCTCGGCGATGATTTCCTGGCCGGCGGCCAAGGTGACGACCAGAGTCTTTCCGGGGGTGGCGGCAATGACCGCCTCTATGGTGGCGGCAGCATCGATCGAGACCTGAGAGGCGATCTCGGGCTCGACAGCCTCTATGGCGGCAATGGCGCCGACAGCGGCCTTTTCGGCGGCGCGGATGCCGATCTTGTATTTGGCGGCAATGGAGGCGACGTCAATCTGCGGGGCGATCTTGGCGACGACAGCGTAGATGGTGGCAGCGGTGCCGACACAAGCCTCTTTGGCGGCTCCGGTCTGGACGCGTTGACGGGCGGCAGCGGTGCCGACCGCGTCCTCTTCGGCGGTCTGCAGAGCGACCGTCTCGCCGGCGGTGACGGCGATGATTCTTCCCTTTTCGGTGGGGCCGGACCGGACAGCCTGTTCGGCGACAGCGGTAACGACTTGCGTTTGTTCGGTGGCTCGAGTGCTGACCGCCTCTACGGTGGCCAAGGCGATGACTTGAGCCTTCTGGGTGACAGCGGAGACGACTTCATCTTTGGCGGCGCGTCTGGCGATGACAGCCTCGCCGGCAACGAGGGAGACGACAGAATCTACGGCGGCGACCAGATCGACGAAAACCTTTTCGGAGACCACGGCAACGATCACGTCTTCGGTGGCAGCGGGATCGACGAAAGCCTGTTCGGCGGCAGCGGCGAAGATTTCGTCGCGGGCGACAGTGGCAATGACCAACTCCTTAGAGGCAACAGCGGCAATGACGTGCTGTCCGGCCGCAATGGAGATGACCTTCAGCTATGGGGTGATCTGGGCGACGATCGTCTCTTCGGCGGTGCCGGCAACGATATCGCCCTTGCTGGCGGCTCAGGCGATGACAGTCTCTATGGTCGCGGCGGCGACGATGCCTTCCTCGAGGGAGGCAGTGGCAGCGATCTGGTCGACGGCGGCAATGGTGCCGATATTCTCTACGGCGGGGATGGCAGCGACAGCCTCTATGGCGGCTATGCGGCCGACAGGCTCTCCGGAGATAGCGGCGGCGACAAAGGCCTCTTCGGATCGGAAGGGGGTGACACGATCTCGGGTGGCGAAGGTGCGGACAGCAGCCTCTATGGGGGAACCAAGCAAGACCGGATCTATGGTGGCGAGGATGCAGACGCCGATCTCTTCGGAGGCAGCGGTGCGGACTTCTTGGCTGGCGACCTGGGCGACGACAGCCGTTTCTACGGCGATGCCGGCGAGGACGGCCTGACCGGACGCAGCGGCGCCGATGCCTTCTTCTATGGTGGCGGGGGCAACGACCGGCTCTCGGGCGGCCTTGGCGAAGATTCCTATTTCTTTGGTGGCGCTGGCGCCGATGTCGTCTATGCCGGCAATCAGGACGATGCCTTCCTCTTCGGCGGCCGCGGCATCGATAGCCTCTTCGGCATGAACGGCAACGACACCATGAATGTAGGAACCCAGGGCGAACTCGAGGCCGGCGACCTCTTCGACGGCGGGGCCGGGGTGGACACCCTGCATCTGGCGGCCGGTGTCAGCCTGCCGGCCGGCGTGACGCTCACCAGCATCGAGTTCACGATCTACGGTTAGGTCCGCAATCGGACTCTGAAACGTTGCGAAAAGTGACGGTTCCGAATGATCTCACTCGGAACCGATCTACCCGCGCCTACCAGCTGCCGGTGTTCTCCATGGAGGCCCAGGGCTCTTGCGGCGGCAGAGAGTCGCCGCGCTGCAGCATCTCGATCGAGATGCCGTCCGGCGTCCGCACGAAGGCCATGCGGCCGTCGCGCGGCGGGCGGTTGATGGTGACGCCCTTGTCCTGCAGCTGCTGGCAGATCTCGTAGATGTTGTCGACGCGGTAGGCGATGTGACCGAAGTTGCGACCACCGCCCAGATCCTCCGGATCCCAGTTGTAGGTCAGCTCCACCATCGGCGCGCGGGCATCCGAGCGCGCACGCTCGGCATCGCCGGGTGCGGCCAGAAAGACCAGGCTGAAGCGGCCCTTCTCATAGTCGTTGCGGCTGATCTGGACCATGCCCAGCTTGTTGCAAAAGAAGTCGATGCTGGCCTCGAGATCGGTGACGCGCACCATGGTGTGGAGATACTCCATGCCCTCTTTCCTTCGATGTTGTTGGTCTGGCGCCGAAGCGGCCCCCCATACCTCGGGCAAAAGCGGCCAAAAGCCAAGAGTACGAGGGATCACAACTGCGCTGACAGCTGAGACCACCGATAGCCTGAGAAATTCGTTCCTATTTTGTTCGACGACCGAGACAAGACCGTTTATGCTAGGGTCTCATTGCCTGTCCGACATCGCAACATCCCGAGCAAGCATGCCGACCACACAGAGCCTTTCCGTCAAGCAGGCCCGACGCATCGCGCTTGGTGCCCAGGGTTTTACCGATACGCCAGCCGGCGGCGCCGTCGACCGCCGCCATCTGCGCCGCGTGCTGGAGCGGGTGAAGCTCTTGCAGATCGATTCGGTGAACGTGCTGCAGCGCGCGCACTACCTGCCGCTCTTTTCGCGGCTTGGACCCTATGCGCGCGGCACCTTGGATGCCATGGCGCAAGGCCGCAAGCGGGAGTTCTTCGAGTATTGGGGCCATGAGGCTTCCTTCATCCCGCTGGCCCATCACCCTTATTTCCGCTGGCGCATGGACGATGCGCTGAGCGGGCGGGGTCTCTATTCCAGCCTGAACCGCTTCGCCGTCGAGCGTGCGCCTCTGGTCGAGGAGGTCTATCGCCGGATTCAGCAGGAAGGTCCATTGGCCGCCAGCGAGATGGAGGGCGGGCGCGGCAGCGGCGGCTGGTGGGGCTGGAGCGCGACCAAGGAGGCCCTGGAGCTGTTGTTCTGGCAGGGCCGCATCACCGCTGCCTCCCGCCGCAAGAGCTTCGAGCGGCTGTACGACCTGCCCGAGCGCGTGCTGCCGGCAGAGATCCTGGCCCTGGATACGCCGACGCGAGAAGCCGCCCAGCGGCGGCTCATCATGATGGCAGCCGAGGCCATGGGGGTCGCCAGCGAGACCGACATCAGGGCCTATTTCCGCCTGCCCGTGCTCGACACGCGCGAGAACCTGGCCGCCCTGGTCGAGGACGGTGCCTTGGAGACGGTCTCCGTCGCCAATTGGAAGCAGCCCGGCTACCTGAACCCCGTCTGTAAACGGCCGCGGCGTTTCCCTGTCGCGACCCTGCTCTCGCCCTTCGACTCTCTGGTCTGGGATCGCGATCGCTGCGAGCGTCTCTTCGGCTTTCGCTATCGCCTGGAATTCTACACGCCGGCCGAAAAGCGCCGCTACGGCTACTATGTCATGCCCTTCCTTCTGGGCGAGGCGCTCGCCGGCCGGGTCGACGTAAAGGCCGACCGCGAGGGCCACCGGCTGCTGGTGCTGGGTGCCTGGGCCGAAGCCGGTCACTCGGAGGACGCTATTGCCGAAGCGCTGTTGGTGGCCTTGCGACGGCTAGCCAGCTGGCTCGGTCTGGGCAGCATTGCCGTTACCGGACCGGGCGACCTATCGGCTGCCTTGAGACAGCAGCTCGACTAGCTTAGTCGGCAGCGAGCCCCTGGCTTGCGAGACTCTGTCTCAGGCGGTCCTGGAAATAGGCGACGCCGGCTTCGTGACGCGGCGAGAGCGGGCCTTGTTCGAAGGCGCCGGAGGCGTAGTTGGCCTGCGTCTCCTCGCAGATCGAGAAGTCCTCGCGCACGACCTGGCAGTTGCCGGCGATCGTCTCGGCTCTGGCCGCGGCTGCCGCATCGGAGAGGTCGGCGAAGTAGAAGCGATAGATCAGCTCGGTGCGATCCGGCCCCAAGGGATTGATCCGACTGGTGTTCATCCCCTCGGGATAGACCGAAAGCGTCCAGTTCGGCCAGGCCCAAAGCCAGGTGCCGCCGTAGAAATAGTTGCCTTTCAAGGGTGCGGACATCTGGACCAAACCATCGGATGCCGTCGTCTCGAAGGCCTCGAAGTCGATCATCTTGCGGAAACCCGGATGGATGCCCGGGATGTGGTAGCCCTCGACGAAATTGTCGGTATAGGTCTTCCAGTTGCAGCGCATCTCGAAGCGCTCTTCAGCAGCAAGATGAAAGGTCTCGAGCGGCTGCTCGCCGACCGCGGCCGGCAGTCCGCCAAGCTGGCTTTCCAAGCTGCCTTCAGGCGCGATCGCGGCGAACAGCAAGCCGCGCCACTCCGCAACCGAGATCGGGTTCAAAGGATAGTCTTCAAGCCGAAAACCGGGATCCTCGCCGAACCAGGGCGCCTTCTTCAGCCGCCCCTCATGATCATAGATCCACAGATGGTAAGGGCAGCGCAGCAAATCGCAGCGCCCCTGCCCGTCTTGCAGCAAGCGCGCGCCGCGATGCCGGCAGACATTGTGGAAACCGCGCAAGACCCCGTCGCGCCCGCGCAGCACAAAGAGCTTCCAGCCGGCAACATCGAGGGCCTGATAGGCGCCCGGCTCCGCCAGCGGCGCGACCGGCCCCAGCAGCTGCCAGGTCCGCCGAAACACGGCTTGCCGCTCCGCCTCGTAGAAGGTCGGATCGACATAAGCGCGGCTGTGGAGGCTGTGCGTGAGGGTCATGGCAGCCAGGTACGTCCGATACTATAGCAGGATGATGTCAAATCGAAGCGATTTGCCATCTGAATCCTGCTATACAGGTTTGAAACATAGAGCAGATTCACGCGAACAGGTGATTCCAACTGATCGCGATCTGCTCTAATGCGCCTCAGCCCAGGAATCGCCGACACCGGCATCGGCAACGAGGGCGACGGAGAGATCCAGAACCGGGGCCGGGGCCTCCTCCATGATCTTGCGGACCAGGGCGGAGGTCTCCTCCAGTTCGGCCTCGGCCACTTCGAAGATCAGCTCGTCGTGCACCTGGAGGAGCAGTTGGGCGCCCAGGCCCGCTGTCTCCAAGGCGCCGGGTAGGCGGATCATGGCGCGCTTGATGATGTCGGCAGCCGTGCCCTGAATTGGCGCGTTGATGGCGGCGCGTTCGGCGAAAGAGCGACGCGCGGGGTTCTTCTCCTTGATCGAGGGCGTGTGCACCTTGCGGCCGAAGAGGGTCTCGACATAGCCCTGCTCGCGCGCTTCAGCCTTGGTGCGCTCCATATAGTCGCGAATCTCGGGATAGCGCTCGAAATAGGCCTGGATGTAGGCCTTGGCCTCGCCCTGGGGGATGCGCAGGTTGTTGGCCAGGCCGTAGGGAGAGATGCCGTAGATGATGCCGAAGTTGATCGCCTTGGCCTTGCGACGGGTCTCGGAATCCATCTCCTCCAGCGGCACGCCGAAGACCTGAGAGGCGGTCTTGGCGTGGATGTCCTGGCCCTCGGCGAAGGCTTCTTTCAGCGCCGGGACGTCGGCCATGACCGCGGTCAGGCGCAGCTCGATCTGGCTGTAGTCGACGCTGAGCAGGCGATGACCCTTCTCGGCGACGAAGGCCTCGCGGATGCGCCGGCCGGTCTCGGTGCGGATCGGGATGTTCTGCAGGTTGGGGTCGGAGGAGGACAGGCGCCCGGTCGAGGCAACGGCCTGGCTGTAGGAGGTGTGGACCCGGCCGGTCGCCGGATTGATCTGCTGCTGCAGCGCGTCGGTATAGGTCGATTTCAGCTTGGCCAGCTGGCGCCAGTCCAGCACCCGCGCGGGCATGTCATGGCCTTGCGCCGCCAGGCTCTCCATGACGTCGGCGCCGGTGGCATAGGCGCCGGTCTTGGTCTTCTTCACGCCGCTGGAATCGATGCCCATCTCGTCGAAGAGGATTTCGCCCAGCTGCTTGGGACTACCGATGGAGAAGGGGCGCCCCGCCATCTCGTGGATCTCGGTCTCCAGCTCGGCCAGGCGGGCCTCGAAGGTGTCCGAGAGCTCTTTCAGCTTCGCCCGATCCACCTTGATGCCGCGGGTCTCCATGGCCGCCAGGATCGGCACCAGCGGCCGCTCCAGGGTCTCGTAGACGCGGGTGACGCGGGCCGGGGACAGCCGGGGCTTCAAGACCTCGTGCAGGCGCAGGGTGATGTCGGCGTCCTCGGCGGCGTAGGTCAGCGCCTTGTCCAGCGGCACCTGGTCGAAGGTCAGCTGCTTGCGGCCCGATCCGGCGACCTCGCTGAAAGGAATTGGACGATGGCCCAGGTGCAGGTCCGAGAGCTCGTCCATGCCGTGGCCGTGCGCACCGCCGTCCAGCACGTAGGACAGCAGCATGGTGTCGTCGATCGGCGCCACGGCGATGCCCTGCCGGGCCAGAACCAGCATATCGTACTTGATGTTCTGCCCGACCTTCAGGATCGAGGGATCTTCCAGTATCGGCTTCAAGGCCGCTACGGCATCGTCCAGGGGGATCTGCTTGGGCACCTCGACGGTGAGGTCCAGTGTCTCGCCATCGGGCGCGACCTTGCCGTGCTGCAAGGGAATGTAGCAGGCCCGGCCACCCGGTAGAGCCAGTGAGACGCCCACCAGATCGACACGCAGGGCGTCCAGGCCGGTGGTCTCGGTATCGACGGCGATAATGCCGGCTTCCTGCGCGCCCTCGAGCCAGGGCTTCAGGGCATCCAGGTCTTGAACCAGGCTGTAGCTGGCCTGGTCGACCGGTGCCTCTTCTGCTTCTTCCACCGACCCGCCGCCGTTCAGCTGCTCGGCCAGGCGGGCGAGGACGGAGCGGAACTCATAGCGCTCCAGGAAGCCACGCAGCTCGTCACTGTCGGGGTCTTTCAGCGCGAAGCTGTCCAGGTCGTGATCCAGCGGCACGTCCTTCTTCAGGGTGACCAGCTGCTTGGAGATCCTGGCCTGCTCGGCGAACTCGATCAGGTTCTGCCGGCGCTTGGGCTGCTTGATCTCTTCGGCCCGCTGCAGAAGCGTTTCCAGATCGCCGTAGGTATCGATCAGCTGGGCTGCCGTCTTCACGCCGATGCCGGGCACGCCGGGCACATTGTCGACCGAGTCACCGGCCAGCGCCTGCACGTCCACCACCTTGTTGGGCGCCACGCCGAACTTCTCCGCCACCTCGTTCGGGCCGATCTGGCGCTGCTTCAAGGGGTCCATCATGCCCACGCCCGGACCGACCAGCTGCATCATGTCCTTGTCGGAGCTGACGATGGTCACCTCCCAACCGGCCTCGCGCGCCTGCCGGGCCAGGGTGGCGATGATGTCGTCGGCCTCATAGCCCTCCATCTCCAGGCAGGGCAGCGCGAAGGCCCTGGTCGCCTCGCGGATCATTTGGAACTGCGGCACCAGATCCTCCGGCGGGTCCGGCCGGTGGGCCTTGTAGTCGCTATAGATCTCGTTGCGGAAGGACTTCGAAGAGGCATCGAAGATCACCGCCAGGCCGTCGCACTCGCTGTCGCGCAACAGCTTGATCAGCATGTTGGTGAAGCCGAAGGCCGCGTTGGTCGGGACGCCGCCGGAGGTGGAGCGCGGCGGAATCGCGAAGTAAGCCCGGAAGATGTACCCGGAGCCATCCACCAGAAAGAGGTGCTTCGCCTCGTCTGCCGGCGCGTCACTCATGCCAGCGGCCGCCTAGCTCTTGCTACGCAGGACAAAGCGCCGGTCGCAATAGCCGCACTCGACCCAGCCGCGGCCCTCCATGTTGAGCCACACCTTGGGGTGGCCCAGCGCACCACCGCCGCCGTCGCAGGCGACGATCTCCTTGTCGACCTCGATCACCTCGGGCGCTTCTGCGTCTAGGGGTGCATCGTTCTGTGCCATGGCACCTGCCTCGCTCTTAGGGAACTTGAGGGCGGGATCATAGCGTGCGGCGTCCAGCATTCAACGAAGGCTTTCTACGCAGAGAAGGAATTCCTGACAGTTTCCTTGACCGCTTGCTCTTGGCGGCCTCCCTCGCCACTTTATGCGCGCCCCGCAGCATCGGCCGAAGGACAGCAAGCAAGTCAATGAGAGAGAGCAAGGTGAGACGTCAGGAGCAGGCGGAAAGCCTGCCCCAGAACGCGGTTTCTGTGCAGGGCCTGACCAAGACCTATGGCCGCGGGCGCGGCGGGGGGAAGCAGGCGCTGAAGAGCGTCGATCTGGAAATCCCGCGCGGCAGCCTTTTCGGCCTGCTGGGCCCGAACGGCGCCGGCAAGTCCACATTGATCAACATTCTGGCCGGCCTGGTGATCAAGAGCGGCGGCAAAGCGACGATCTGGGGCTACGACATCGACCGCGACGCCCGCCAAGCCCGCGCTGCCATCGGCGTGGTGCCGCAAGAGCTGAACATCGACCCCTTCTTCACGCCGCGCGCGCTGCTGGAGCTGCAGGCCGGCCTCTACGGCGTGCCACCCTCGGAGCGGCGCACCATGCCGCTGCTGACCTCGCTTGGGCTCGACGACAAGGCGGAAGCCTATGCCCGCACGCTCTCCGGCGGTATGCGCCGGCGTTTGATGGTGGCCAAGGCGATGGTGCACAGCCCGCCGGTCCTGGTGCTGGACGAACCCACCGCCGGAGTCGACGTGGAACTGCGCCAACAGCTCTGGGGCGAGGTCAGAAAGCTCAACGAGGCTGGCGTGACGGTGCTGCTGACGACGCACTATCTGGAAGAAGCCGAAGAGCTTTGCGATCGCATCGCCATCATCAATCATGGTGCGGTCATCGCCTGCGACAGGACCGACGCGCTGATGGACCGGCTGGACACCAAGGAGGTCTCGGTCCTGATCGACCGCGATCTGAACGAGGTTCCCAAGGCGCTTGGCGACTATCGCGTCGAGCTGCACGGCAAGCGGCGTCTGCGCTTTCACTATCAGACCAGCCGCAGCCCGCTGGCCGGAATCCTGGCGACCCTGTCTGCCCTCGGACTCGGCATCGTCGATGTCTCGACCAGCGAGCCCGATCTGGAAGACCTCTTCTTGCAGCTCACCCGCAACTGAGCCGATGCACCCCGTGTTTAGAACTATTGCGATCCTCGCCGGCAGTGCGCTGGCCGCCTGTGCACCCAGGATCGCGCCGCCCGGCCCGGAGCTTGGCCCGCCGGCTATCCAGGCAGGTGAGTCTGCCGAGGTCGCGCGCTACAAGACCCTCGACGGCTATGAGACAACCTTGCGGCAATGGCTGCCGCAAGGCCCGCCGGAGGCGGTGATCCTGGCACTGCATGGTTTCAACGATCACTCGAGCTTCATCGCACCGGGGGCAGAGGTCTGGCGGGAACGCGGTATCGCGACCTTCGCCTATGATCAGCGCGGCTTCGGCGAAGGCCCAAACCGTGGACTTTGGGCCGGTGCCGAGGTGATGGCCGAAGACAGCCGTGCCCTGCTGCGCCTGCTGCGAGAGCGCTATCCCGAAACGCCGCTCTTCTTGCTGGGCGAGTCGATGGGCGGTGCCGTCGCGATTGCGGCGGTCACCGACCGCAGCGCTCCGAAGGTCGATGGTCTGATCCTGGCTGCACCCGCGGTGCGCAGCAGAGCAACCCTGAACTGGGGCTTTCGCGCCAGCCTCTATCTGATCAGCCACAGCTTGCCTTGGCTGGCGCTGAAGCCCAGCGGCGCACCGGTTCAGGCCTCGGACAACATCGAGGCACTGCGCGCCCTGGGCGCGGACCCCCTGGTCGTCAAGCGCACGCGCATGGACAGCGTGCACGGCCTGGTCGACCTGATGGACCTTGCCCAAGAGCGTGTGGTTCTCCTGAACGAGCCTCTGCTGCTGTTGGTCGGCGAAAAGGACGAGCTGATACCCGCCGAGGCGATGGAGCTTTTCTGGGCACGCCTGCCGGAGGACGCGAAAGGACAGCGGCGCGCCAACTACCCCGAGGGATGGCACCTCTTGTTCAAGGACCTGCAGGCCGAAACGGTGATCCAAGACGTCGCCACCTGGGTCAAGGCCCCGGACCAGCGCTTGCCGTCGGGTGCCGACCGTAGACCGGTCGCGGAGCCGCGGGACGGCGCGGGTTAAGCCTTCCTCTATTACTCTTCGGCAAGCTTGGCGATGGTGTTGCTGGTGGAATGGCCCGGCGAGAGTTCGGCCAGCAGCACCTCGCCGCCGTAGCTCTGCACGATGTCGGCGCCCACGACCTCGTCCACGGTGTAGTCCGCACCCTTGACCAGTAGTTCGGGCTTCAAGGCGCGGATCAGGCGCTCGGGCGTGTCCTCATCGAAAATCACCACGCCGTCGACGCTGGCAAGCGACGAGATGACGGTGGCGCGCGCGACCTCAGTCTGCACCGGTCGCTTGGGGCCCTTCAGGCGCTTTACCGAATCGTCGCTGTTCAGGCCGACGATCAGACGGTGGCAGCGAGCGCTCGCTTGCGCCAACAAGGAGATATGGCCCGGATGCAGCAGGTCGAAGCAGCCGTTGGTGAAGCCAATCTTCAGCCCGGCCTGGCGCCAGCGATGAACCTTGGCGCGGGCTTCGTTCAGGCCCATCAACTTGCTGCCGGCGGTCATGAACTCTTGGGCATGCAGGGTCTGCATGATTTCGTCCGGCGTGGTGACCGCGGTGCCGACCTTGCCGACGACGATTCCAGCGGCAACGTTGGCCAGCCGTGCCGCATCGAAGCTCGAGAGGCCGCCCGCCATGCCGGCGGCCAGGGTCGCCACCACCGTGTCTCCGGCGCCGGAGACATCGAAGACCTCTTGCGCGCGCGCCTCCAGGTGCCGCGGGCCGCCCTCCTCATAGAGGGTCATGCCCTGTTCGCTGCGGGTGGCCAGGACCGAGGCGATGCCGCAGGCCTTCGAGACCAGACGCGCTGCCGCCACGACCTCCGCTTCGTCGCTGACCGGCAGGCCGCTGGCTTCCGCGAGTTCGCGGCGGTTCGGCGTGACCAAGTCCGCGCCGCGGTAGCGGCCGAAGTCGCGCCCCTTGGGGTCCACCACGACAATGCAGCCGCGTTCCTTGGCCGCCGCGATCAGAGCCTGGATCGTCGCCGGCCCCAAGACCCCCTTGCCGTAGTCGGAGAGCACCATCACCTTGGCCTCTTCCAGATGCTGCTCGGCAGAGCTTACCAGCGCATAGGCCAAAGCCGTGGACAGCGGCTGCGAGGTCCCGCGATCGACCCGCAGCAACTGCTGATGCAAGGCGACGTGACGTTCCTTGATGGTGTTGGAGCGACTGCGGTCGAGCAGCAGGTGACCCAGATCGCCGGTCGCCTCGCTGACCAGCTGCTGCAGCTGCTGGCCGGCGAAGTCATCGCCGATGACCGAGACGAAGGCAGGCCGCGCGCCCAATCCAGCCAGATTGCGCACCACATTGCCGGCGCCGCCCAGCATCACGTCCTCGCGCTCGACATGCATGATCGGTATCGGGGCCTCGGGCGAGATGCGCTCCACCCTGCCGTGGACAAAGCGGTCCAGCATGATGTCGCCGATGACCAGCACGCGGGTCCCCCGCACCTTCTCCAGGGCTTCGCTCAGGTCTTTCGCGTCATCCATCGCCATGATCAAGGTCCCCTAACTCTTCTTGTTTTCTAGCTAATCCACCTCGACCAGGCCCAGGCCCTGCTCCAGGGCGCCGCACAGCAGATGCCCAAGGGTTATGTGCATTTCTTGAATGTGGGCGGTGATGTCGCTGGGCACTACCAGCAGGATATCGCAGAGGTCCGCCATCCGGCCGCCGTCCCGACCGGCAAAACCGACCGTGACCAGGCCACTGGCCCGCGCTGTCCGAAGCGCGTGGAGAACATTGCCCGAGTTGCCGGAGGTCGAGATCCCGATCGCCATGTCGCCCTTCTGCCCCAAGGCTTCTACCTGGCGCGCGAAGAGCTGATCGAAGCCCATGTCGTTGCCGATCGCAGTCAGTGCCGAGGTATCGGTGGTCAGCGCGATCGCGGGTATAGAGGGCCGGTCGGAGATGAAACGTACCGTGAGCTCGGTCGCCAGGTGCTGTGCATCGCTGGCCGAGCCGCCGTTGCCGAAGAAGAGCAGCTTGCCGCCGCCCCTGACGCAGGCCAGGGCAGCCTCGCTCAACCTGGCGAAATCCGGCCCCAAGCTGGCCCGAGTCCGCGCTGCGACCTCTAGGTGTTCGCTGAATCCGGCGGCGAAGAGCCGGTCGCTTTCGAATGCCGTCATGGCGCTGTCTCTCATCTCACGGGCGTTGCAGATCGACTCGATAGATCGCACCGACTGCGGAGCCCCGCAAGGGGGCAGCAAGCGGTGCCGGTCAAACCTGCAGGAACCTCCGCCGGTCTTCTTCCAGGACCAGAGCGGTCAGCTGGCCGCCGTAGACCGCACCGGTATCGATGCCGATACGGTTGGCCTGCAGCTCCGGCTCCCAGGCCGGGGTGTGGCCGTGCACCACGACTTTGCCATGGTCGCGTTCGGAGTGCAGAAAGGCGTCGCGGATCCACAGCAAGTCCTCCTCTGCCTGCTCTCCAAGGCCGATGCCGGGACGCACCCCGGCATGGCAAAAATAATAGTCTCCAGCGGTGTAATAGAGCGGCAGTCTGGCGAGGAAGCTGCGGTGGGCCTTGGGCACAAGTTCCCTCAGCGCACGCGGCAAACAAGCATAGAGCTTGCCGCGCTTCATCATGAGATCGACGTCGATGCCGTAGGATCGACAGGTCTCGCCGCCGCCGTTGGCCAGCCAAACGGCGAGCGATCGGCTGGACTCGAAGGCCCGCATAAACAGATCTTCGTGATTGCCTTTGAGACAGACCAGGCGGCAGTCGCAGCCCAAATCGTCCGGGCCGATGCCCAGACGCAATCGCTCTACGATAGCGGCCGGATTGTCGCCGCGGTCGACATAGTCGCCCAGGAACAGCAGCAAAGTATCGCCATGCCAACCTTTGAGATCGCCCCTGATCTCTTGCAAGAGCGCCTCCAGCAGGTCCACGCAACCGTGCACATCCCCGATCGCATAGATTCGACGACCTCTTTCAAGAGCGGCCCGCAAAGTCTCTCCCCTCGACCGATTGCGCGCACAAGAAGCGTGCATATGACCCTAGCGACTTTCCTTGGTCAGCCGCCGGGGTGCGTGCTATGAACGACATGGGTGTTGATTGGCTTAAGCTCGACCGGTGCGATGGCATTTGGCATACTCTCAATGCATGGCAGCTGTGCTTGCACCCGGTCGTGTTGGACCAATCCCACGGAGAGGAAAGCGGTACTAAGACTGAGAAGGCTCGTGAGATCGGTCTTACAGGTATAGATTTTTCTGACCTGTCACGAATCTGCCATTAAGTCATGATGTTGCATAGAGCCAGTCACCGAGTACCGTCTGTTTAGAGGAAGAAGCGCCCTGACGAACTTGCAACCGAGCGACGCCGAAGAGGCCGCAGCGCCACCGACCCCGGCGCCGGCCCAAAGCAAGGCCTTGGCACCGCAGATGCCGGACTCGGTCGTGCGCTGCCTGGCGCGCGTCAGCATCGAGTTCGGACGTCCGATCGACGAGACCGAAGTGCGTGGTCTGGCACCGCTCACACCGGGCGGGATGACCATCGACCAGACCTGCCGCGTGGCCGAGCGCATGGGCTATTTCGCGCGCCGCGAAGGCAAGGTCGATGCCGCCGTGCTGTCGGAGATGCCGGCACCGGTGCTGCTGTTCGGCCGCCGTCCCAACTCCGCCCGCTTGGTCCTCGGCCACGAAGAAGAAGGTCTGCTGGTCTATGACGGCGCACTGGACGAGACCGTGGTCTTGCCGGCCGGTGCGCTTGCCGCCTCCTCACTGGAAGCGGTCATGCTTAAGTCCAAGCCGCCCAGCCATGCCGAGCGGCCGAGTTGGTGGAAACTGGCGAACAAGCGCGTCCGCAGCGTCATCTGGGAAATCATCCTCTGCTCTTCGGCCATCAACATCCTGGCACTGGCCATGCCCTTCTTCGCCATGACCGTCTTCAACAAGGTGGTCGGGCAAGAGGCCGTGGATACGCTGGCCATCCTGGTCGTCGGCATGGTCATGGTCTTCACCTTCGAAGGCGTGTTGCGCGCACTGCGCGGCTATGTCTCCTCGCACACCGGCGCGCGTATGGATGCGCTGCTGGGCGGCGAGGTGATGCATCACTTCCTGCGCATCCCCTATGCCCAATTCGAGAAGCAGTCCGCCGGCACCATGGTCGAACGCATTCGACAGCTGGATACGGTGCGCGCCTTCTTTACCGGGCAGATGCCGATCCACATCGTGGATCTGGCCTTCATCGTGCTCTTCCTGGGCGTTCTCTTCTTCATCCAGCCGGTCATCGCCTACATCGTGCTGGGTGCCGCCCCCCTGCTGGTCGGCGTGGCCGCCCTGATGCACAAGAAGCAGATGGCGCTGGTCAGCGAGACCTTCCAGGCGCAAGCCGCCAAGGCCTCGCTGCTGAACGAGACGGTGAACAACTCGCTGACCGTGAAGTCGCTGTCGCTGGAGTCCGAGATCGAGCGGCGCTGGGAAGCCAGGGTCGCCAGTGCGGCCTGGACCTCCTACCGCTCCGGCAATCTGGCCAGTATCTCGCAGGCCGCCGGACACATCCTGCAGCTCTTGACGACCATGACACTGCTGGCAGTCGGCGCCCTGCTGGTGATCGACGGGCAGATGTCGCTGGGTGCGCTGATTGCCGGCAACATGTTGGCCAGCCGCGTGCTGATGCCTTTGCGCCAGGTGGCCTCGGCCTGGCATCAGGTGACGCAGGTGCGCGATGCCTTCAAGCGCATCAACGAGATCATGGACGAGCCGGCCGAACCGGAACCCGGTACCAACAGCCTGCTGCCCGACCTGCGCGGCAAGATCAAGGTCGACAACGTCAGCTATTCGCACGAACCCGATCGCCCGCCGATCTTGAAGAACGTCTCTCTGACGGTGGCGCCCGGCACCATGTTGGCCGTGATCGGCCCGTCGGGTTCGGGCAAGTCGACCCTGGCCAAGTGCATACAGGGGCTCTATCCGCCAAGCAGCGGACGCGTGGTGATCGACGGCACCGACGTGCAGCATATGTCGATTGCAGCTCTACGCCAGCAGATCGGTGTGGTACCGCAAGACAGCCAGCTCTTCGCCGGAACGGTGCGCGAGAACATCTCCATGGGTGGATTCCAGCGCTTCCCCGAGCGAGTCTCTGCAGTGGCCAAGTTCGTCGGCGCACATGAGTTCATCCAGCGCCTGCCGAAGGGCTATGAGACCGTGCTGAGCGAGCGCGGCGTCGGCCTTTCCAACGGTCAACGCCAGTTGATTTGCATCGCGCGCGCGCTGATCCGAAATCCGCGTATCCTAATATTGGACGAAGCCACCAGCGATCTCGACCCGGTCGCGGAGGACTTCTTCCTGCGCAATCTACGCCGCGCCGCGCGCGGCCGTACCGTTGTGATGGTGACTCACAGGCTGGCCCCGCTGTCGATCGTTGACAAGGTCGCCCTGGTGATTGACGGGCAGATCGAAAAGGTGGGCCCGCCCAAAGAGGTCATCAGCTACGCCAAGACCCGCATGGCGGAAGTTGCACGCCCGAGCTAAGCGCCTATCTCTTTAGAGCTAGGCCGAGGCCTGCGCAGAGCGGAGACGTAGAGACGATGAAAGTACCCGTGCCCTTCCAGGCGAAGACGCCGGCGGTGCCGCAAAAGCGCCTGCCGGACGAGATGTCCAAGAAGTCGCGCAAGCGCTTCCTGGATTTCCTGCCGGAGACGCAATCGATCGTCGAGCGACCGCATTCGCCCTTCGTGCGCACCATCATGTTCGTGCTGATCGGACTGGTGGCCAGCCTGATCACCTATATTTCGCTGGCCGAGGTCGACCAGGTGGCGACCGCCTCCGGCGTCGTCCGACCGGACGGCCGCGTGAAGGTGGTGAACCATCCCGAAGGCGGGCGCGTGACCGCGATCATGGTCCGCGACGGCGATCAGGTGAAGCAGGGTGACGTGCTTCTGGCACTGGACCCGAACATTATGAACGAAGAGGTCGAAAAGCGGCGCGACCAGTTCATCGCCGTATCGATGGACGTGGAACGCCTGCGGGCCGAGGCCGAGAATCGCACCCCCTCCTTCAATCCCGAATTGATGGCAGAGCGGCCGGATCTGGCGGCAGCCCAGATGAACCTCTATCAAGCCCGGACCGCGGCGATCGCCAGCCGCAAGGCCTCGGCCGAGCAGGTCGTCAGCCAGCGCAGCTTCATGGTCAAGACATTGGAAAGCCGCCTGAAGAAGGCCCGGCGCAGCTACGAGCTGATGGACGAGCAGGTCTCCAAGCTCTCGACCCTGCGCGACAAGGGGCATTTCCCGGAACTGCAGTTCATCGGCGCGCAACGCCAGTTGAACGATGCCGAAGGCGAGTGGCTGGAAACCCAAAGCCAGCTGGAAGAGTCGCGCTCTGCTCTGGCGGAAGCCAAACAGACCCTGCAGTCGATCCAAAGCGACAATGACTCTCAGGTGAAGCAGGAGCTGTCGCAGGCGCTGATCCGCTATGACCAGCTTCAATCCGAGCTGGACCAGAGCAATCTCGCTCTTGGCAATCTGGTGATCACCGCCCCCTCCGACGGCATCGTACAAGAGCTGGCGGTCAACAATATCGGCCAGTCGGTCGCCCCCAATCAGGAGCTGATGCGTCTGGTGCCGACCAGCGACAGCCTGATCATCGAGGCAAAGCTCAGCAACGACGACATCAGCTTCGTCTCGGTCGGACAGCAGGCCCGGATCAAGGTCGCCACCTACAACTACATCCGCTACGGCACCCTGGACGGCAAGGTCGCCCGCATCTCCCCCGACGCGGTGGAGGACGAGAAGACCGGCAAGATGCTGTTCAACGTCTGGGTACGCACCACCAACAACTACATGGGTGTGGTGCCGGATCAGTATCCCGTCTCGCCCGGCATGACCGCGACCGTCGACCTGGTTACCGGCAAGCGCACCATCCTCTCCTTCCTGACCGACAAGCTGCGCCGCACTGCGCTGGGTGCATTCGACGAGCGCTAGTGGGACCCGCCGGCTTGGGTGGGTTTGAAAGGCGGTCAATTCCGCGCTAGGTGGCCGGGCTCGGCTTGGGCCTGACTGCTGAACCGGAGGTAGGTCCTACCCGAGCAGTCGCGGTCTTGTGACGCTTGATGTCCGGTCATCGAAACACTGGCACGCAGAGCGTCGAGCGCACCGCCGCACAGTTGGCTCTACGCAATCTTCCTCCTCAGCCCACAAGCCGATCGGTAAACTACAAGAATTATTTTTTGTTTCCGCGGTTTTGTATTTTCAAACCACTTATCACGCGATATCCTTTACTTGATCGTCTAGGCGCAACACCGCACACGCGCGCCCGTGCAATCAGGTTTCTTCACTCAATGATCATAACAATATGTATAAATTACAAATACTTATGCGATAAGTGTTCTAAATCTGCCGGAAACATGGCAGAAAGTTGGCCGATTCCTCTTGCAATAGACGGACTCAAACCTTACCACAGGGCTTAGAGGACAGGTAGAAACGAACGCTCCGAGCGATAAAGGAGTGGGGTAAAAGAGTATGCTGCTCGGGTCCTAGAGTAGTGCTCTTGATTCTTGTTTGCCGATGACTGGGGGCAATGACTGCGGCGCCGGGTCTGACCAAACACCCTATCCATGCTCGTTGCGCCCTATTCGTGCCAGTCTGCATGTCTTGCCAAGTCTGCCGGACCTGCGGCGCGAATAGGCACCTGCATCCTCAAACGCGAGAAGCAGTGGTGCCCTTTTGGGGGCAATAAGGAGGAAGACATGTTTGGGGAATCAAACCAGAGTAAAGAGATGGGCACCGCCATCTCGACAGACGATCTGCATGAGTACGCTGGTGAGTGGGCGGAAGCAGAGCAAACAAAGCGTTGGGCCGAAGAGCAACTGAAGGCGCTGATCCCTCCAGGGGCTCAACTCCACGTCGGATCCTATTTGATCCTTCGCGAGGGAGACTCGATCCAAATCTTGCCCGGCCAGTAGAACGCGCAGGTCCTGGCCGCTTGGAGAAACGGCTCGGGACCTGCCTTTACTGCCCTTGGTATCAGAGCTCGCCTGGAGACTACAGCTGGGTCAGACGGTGGTTGTGATCTCGTAGCCGGCGTGGCGAGAGGTTGTGATACTCGACCCGCCAGGCGTGGCTCTCGTTCGGGTCATGGCTGCCGATCGGCCCCGGCACATGGTCGATGCGGCTAAGCGAGCAGTTGTCGACCACCATACGCAAGGCATGTTCGGGCTGTAGCCCAAGCGCGACCGCGAGCGCGGCGCGGATCGTGCCGCCATGGGTCACGGCGACGATGTCACGCCCCTTGTGCTCGTTGCAGAGCGCATAGATTTTCTCGCGCACCCGGTCCATCAGGTGGACGAAGGATTCACCGCCCGGCGGTGCGGCCTCTGCCGGCGCCAACCAGAAGCGATGCCAGTGCCCGAGGTCGCCGTTGCGGACATCCTCGTAGGTGCGGCCTTGCCAGTCCCCGAAATGCTGCTCCATCAACTCCGGATAGGCCAGCGGCTGCGGCGCGGGCACGCTCATCCGCGCGCGGATGGCCTCTGCCGTCTGGATGGTGCGCAGAAGGGTCGAGGTCACCCAGACGGCATCCTTGGGCATGAGGCCGGCCAGGGCCTCGAAGGTCGGCGGGTCCTCGACATCGCAAGGATGATCGCATTGACCGTAAAGGCGGCCCTGATTGGCGGTTACGGGCGCGTGGCGAATCCACCACCAACGAGTCTCGGTCATCTCGTGCTGCTCTCTCAAGGCTAGAGCGGATCGCCGGCGTTTCGGGGCCACGGCAACAGCGTTCCGCGTCGGAAAAAACGAAATCTCCTACGCGAGGAGAAGAACGGCGGACAGCAGAATGGCGATTTCCCCGGCCTGCTCCAAGCCGCCCAGGACATCACCGGTATAGCCACCTATCTGCCGCTGCGCCAATGCCCTGACCGCAAGGAAGCTACCCCCCATCAGCAGTGCGGCGAGCAGAATGAGGTCCAAACTGCCGTCGAACAGCAGCGAGGCGGCCAGCAGGATCGTCAGGCCGATCGCCAAGGCTGCGACGGCACCAGCAGGCTTGGGACGCCCCGCCGATGCCGACTGCCCCTCGCGCCGGGCGATAGGGGTCGATGCCATCATTGCCGGCAGCAGCGCCCTTGCAGTGCTATGGGCCGCGACCAGACTCACCGCCAAGATCAGCGGTCCGGCGTCGGCCAGGGCCGCCAGTGCAGCCACCCGGAGCAAGACGCTGATGACCAGAGCCGAGGCACCATAGCTACCCAGACGGCTGTCGCGCATGATCTCCAATCGGCGCTCGCGGGTCCAACCGCCAGCGAAGCCATCGGCCATGTCGGCCAGTCCGTCCTCATGAAGCGCACCGGTTAGCAGCATGGCGAATGCCACTGTCAGCGCCGCCGTGATCCAGGCCGTTAGCCCCAGCCAGAGCACCGCGAGCGCAAGGCCAGCCGTCATCAGACCGATCAGCAGCCCGACCAGAGGAAAACACCAGACCGCACCGGCAAGGGGAGCGCCTGTCTCCTCCGCCCGCAGGCGCAGTGGCAGCCGGGTCAAGAAGACCAAGCACAAACGCAGATCGGAGACGGCAGTGGCGCGCACGGGATCCCTCGAATGACGACTGCAAGCCCGGCAAGCTCTGCCGGCTCGTGCGCCTGCAAGCAAGGAGGGATTGCGCCGACCGGCCTTTTTCAGTAGCTGCTAGCGACCACAGTCTGTCCGGCGGGTTTCCTGCCTCGACCATCGCAACGACAACGCGGGCCGGTAAGCCGCCCTTCGGACCCCTAGGAGCCAATACGCCGATGAGTGAAGTAGAGACACCATCCAGCCTGGACGAAGTTCGCCTGCTGCTGCGCGAACTTCCCGCTGCCGACCTGGGTGCCCAGCGAGCGGTCGAGGAGCGCCAGCTGGATTTATTGAAGCCGCAGGGGGCGCTTGGCCGGCTGGAAGAGCTGGCGGCCTGGCTGGCAGCCTGGCAAGGCCGAGAAGCCCCGCACATGGCGCGGCCGCGGATCGCCGTCTTCGCCGGCAACCACGGCGTCGCCGAGCAGGCTGTCTCTGCCTTCCCCGCCAGCGTCACCGCGCAGATGGTGCAGGCCTTTATCGCAGGCCAGGCGGCCATCAATCAGCTCTCGGCCCTGGCCGATGCCGATCTTCGGATCTACGAGCTGGCGCTCGACCAACCGACCGCCGACATCAGCCAGGGTCCGGCGATGAACGAAGAGGATGCAGTCCGCGCCATCGCCTATGGCATGATGGCGGTCGAAGAAGGCTTTGACTGCATGGCCTTGGGCGAGATGGGCATCGCCAACACCACGGCTGCCGCGGCGCTCTGCGCCGGCCTCTTCGGCGGGAGCGGTGCGGATTGGGCAGGCCCCGGCACCGGTGTGACCGGCGAGGCTCTGGCAAACAAGGCCGCTGTAATCGACCGCGCACTGGCAGCCAATGCAGACACGCTGGACGACCCTTTGGCGACCCTGGCCGCACTCGGTGGCTTCGAGTTCTGTGCGATTTTGGGTGCCGTCATCGCCTGCCGCCTGGCGCGAACGCCGGTGATCCTGGACGGCTTTGCCTGCACTGCCGCGGCCAGCGTGCTGCACGCCATCCGACCCGACCTGCTGGACCACTGCCTGGTCGCCCACGTGTCCGCAGAGCCGGGGCACAGCCGCCTGCTTTCGGCAATCGGCAAGCAGGCAGTGGTCGACTTGGGCATGCGTCTGGGCGAGGCCTCCGGTGCCGCCTTGGTGCTGCCGATTTTGAAGGCCGCCTGCGCCTGCAACAACGGCATGGCCACCTTCAAAGAGGCAGGCCTGGCATAGCTGCGTCTCGCTGATCCAGGGTGCGCCGCAAGGTCTCCGCCAAGTCTCTGCGTTGGAAGGGTTTGCGCAAGAAGGGCGTGCCGGAGCCCAGATCGCCGTGATCGAAGAGGTTCCCCGACATCAAGATCACGCTTATTCCCGGACGCAACTGCCGAGCCTCTTTCGCAAAGTCGATACCGCCCTCGCCGCCAGGAAGCAGGAGATCAGACAGCAGCAGGTCGACACCCTTCTCATCGCTCAGGAGCGCGCGGGCTTCCGCGACCCGGCTTGCAGTCAACACTTTGTAGCCGAGCTTCCGGAGCGTTCGGCCGGTCAAGTGAAGCAAATCCTCGTCATCCTCGAGCAGCAGGATCGTCTCACCCTTGGCGTGCGGCAGAGGTGCCGTCGCCGGCTTCGCCCGCGAGCAGCCTTCCTCGGCCGCCGCCGGTAGAAACAGCGTGATCGTGGTCCCTTCGCCTTCGGTGCTGCGGCAGGTGACCCAGCCGCCGGACTGTTTGGAAAAGCCATAGACCATGGCGAGGCCCAGCCCGCTGCCCTTCCCCGTCTCTTTGGTCGTATAGAAGGGTTCGAAAGCATGCTGCCGGGCCTCCGGCGACATACCGCAGCCATCGTCGGCAACCGAAAGCAGGACGAAAGCCTTACCCTGACCGCCAGAGCCAAGGGGCGCCTTCTTGCAGGTGATCGTCAGTGTGCCCTCGCCGGCCATGGCATCGCGAGCATTCAGCGCGAGGTTCAGCAGTGCCAGTTCCACCTGCCCGGGATCAGCCAGCGCGCATACCGTCGTGGCCGAGATCTCACGCTGGATGGTGATGCCCGGCCCCAAGGTCCGCGACAGCAGGTCGATCGTCCGATCCACCAGGCTGCCCAAATCGACGGCTTCGGGGCGCAGCGTTTGCTTCCGGGCAAAGGCCAGCAGCGAATGGATAAGCTCGGCGCCGCGCGCGCTGGCATGCAGGATCGGCTGGATCAGCGCGCGCCCGCCTCCGATCTCCTCGGCCAGCAGCTCGGCATTGCCTTGGATAACTGCCAGCAGGTTGTTGAAATCGTGCGCGATACCCCCGGTAAGACGACCGACCGCCTCCATCTTCTGACCGCTGGCAAGACGCGATTGAAAGGCCTTCTGCTCGGTTATGTCGGTCGTGATGCTGCAGGTTCCCAGGGTCTGGCCGCCGTAGTCCCGCAAGGGGAAGCGGGCGACGACTAGGTTTTTCTGCCCCTCCTGCGTGCGGCCGACGATCTCACGCTGCAGCGGCGCCCCGGTCTCCAGCACGCGCTGATCGTCGGTTTCGACATCTGCGTCGCTGTCGACGCCCGCCTCGTGCAGCAGCCAACGGCGCTTGCTGGCCGCAAGTTCGACCCCGTCACGGTCGCGCAGCACGATCTCGACCGGCGTGTTGTCTAGAATTGTGGTCAGCCAGGCATTGCGCAGCGTGAGTTCACCCTGGGCACGCTCCCGCTCGGCAATCTCCTCTTTCAGCGAGCGATTGGCCGCTGTAAGCGCCTGGGTGCGCTCGACCACGCGCTCCTCAAGGCGCTCTTTGGCCTCGGCCAGGCGGGACCTCGAGGTGATGAGATCGTCGATGTCCTCTTCGGAGAGGATGAGAACCGCTTGTCCGGTTATCGGATCGCGGCCGCGCCTTGCGGTCACCCGATGCCAACGCCGGCCTGCTTGCGTCTCTACCGAAAACTCCCGCTGGACCTCCTGGTCTTCCCGCGCCGCTTGGAGGAGTGCGTGCGACAGAGCCGGCTCGGCAATACGCCGCTTGAGGACCGAGGCGTCGTCTGCAAAATCGAGCCGGGTCGCCCCATAACAGATCGCAGCAGCGGTGTTCTGCGCCAAGAGCGCACCCGACAAGCTGTAGGTGGAGATCATGAGCGGCGAGTTCTTGGCTGCCTCCAAGAGACGCAAGGCTTCCGGGTCTTGCGCGAAATCCAGAGGATAAGAGGCCTCGACCAGAATTGCGCGACGCCCTTCGGCGATGTAGATCGGGGCTATATCGGCTAGGATCGTCGTCGGCTGGCCAGCGGGATACAGGGTCCAGGATTCCTGAAAGCGTGCCCCCTTCGCGCCGGATGTCACGATTTGCTGCAGGCGATCCCGCACGATCTGCGAGTCGCCGGAAAAGTCCTTGGCTTGGAACGCAGCAAGCCCATCGGCGTTCCAAAACGTCAGGGCACTGACATTGCCCCACCACATCGCGTGGCGATCGACATCGAATATCCACACGGGGCGGACCAGCAGATCATAGCTCTGAAGCTCAAGATGATCCTTGAACCACGGCCATCCATGAGGTCTCCCGTCCATTCCACGGCCTGTCCCAAGTTTGCCCCCAGGGCTGTGTCTATCTGACATGACCGAAGGCCACAAGGACGCCCTACCAAGCGCCCGTTTCGATCAGAGACCCCGATTCGGTTCAAAGTGACGGCATCCGCGGCACGAGTCCGCGCGGACCACTTGCAACGATACACTAGAATAATAGGAAATGGGGTAGTGCTCACTGATCCCAAACATAGCTTCACCAGTCGTCGCCCATCCGGACGCAACAGCCAGCGGAAACATTTTGTCATATGAGTTGATTGTCACCGCGAAGTCTGCCTAAACTTCGATCACTCGGCCCGAAACGACGGCACACCACGAGATCGTCGAGCGGCCGGGGGGATAGGTTGGCATGTGCACGCGAGACCGCAGTGGAGTCGGCGGAACTGCTCTAGGGGATGGCATCCATTTCGTCAGGCGTCGATGCGGCGGTCGGCTTGCGCCGTGCTTAACCTGCCTAAAATTATAGCACGCTGGCTTAATGGAGGGTTTGCCTGATGCCGGAAGCCGCTTCGCAAGCGCAACTCGACGCGCTCATCGTGATTTTCACAGAGTTCTACTACTGGTTAACCGTGGCCTTGATGTTCCTCATCCATGTGGGCTTCTGCATGTATGAGGTCGGCGCCTCGCGCCGTAAGAACATGATGCACACCTTGATGAAGAACACCATGGTGATCCCCTTGGTCACCGTCACCTTCTTCCTCTTCGGCTGGTGGATCTACTTCGCCTTTCCCAACGGCCCCTTCATCTACCAAGGCATGGGCCTGATCGATTCACCGCATGCGGTGCCCTGGTCAGAGCTTATGGGCACCCATCTGGGCGGACCATCGGTGAGTGGAGCAACGGATCCGGACACGAACGCTTTCTGGGCACGCATCAACGGCGTCTTCTGGGCGGCATTCCTGCTGTTCTCCTGGACCGCAGCCTCGATCGTCTCCGGTGCCGTCATCGAACGCATCCGCTCCGGTGCCTTCTGGCTGGTTGCCGTTCTGGTCGGTTCCTTCACCTGGATCATAGATGCCGCCTGGGGCTGGCACTATGACGGTTGGATGGTGAAGATCCTGGGCTATCACGACGCCTATGCCTCCGGGGTGATCCATGCGATCGCCGGCGGTGCAGCCTTGGGCGTTCTGGTCCACCTGGGTCCGCGCATCGGCAAGTTCCGTGCAGACGGGACAGCGCGCAACATCGTTCCGCACAATCCTTGGCTGGTGACCGTCGGGCTCTTCCTGATCTACACCGGCTTCTGGGGCTTCTATGTGGCGTGCAACGTGCCGATCATCGACGCGGCCTCTATCGGATCGTCGGGCGAAGCCTTCACGGCAACCAACATCTACCTGACGCCGACCACGCTCTCTGCCATAACCTTCAACTTCCTGATGTCGCTGGCCGGTGGTCTGATGGCCGGATACATCATCTCCAAGGGCGATGCCTTCTGGACCTACTCGGCTGGTCTGGCCGGGATCATCACCGCCTCTGCCGGCAACGACCTCTATCATCCGATCGAGGCCATGTTCGTCGGCGCAGTCGGTGTGTGGATTGCCTATCGTCTGCACTTCTGGGTCGAGCGGACCTTTAAGATCGACGATGCCGTGGGCGCGGTCGCGGTGCATGGCTATGCCGGTTTCGCCGGCCTGGTGATCGCCGGCTTCATGCTCTGGGGTCATCCCTCCTCGGGATTCGAGGGCTATGCCCCGATCACGCCCTGGGGTCAGCTTGCCGGCGCGGTTATCATGTTCGGTGTGCTGGGCTTCCTGCCAACCTTTATCCTGGCAGGCATCCTAAAGGCCATGGGCGTCCTGCGCATCCCGGAGAAACTGGAACTGGCCGGCCTCGACTTCGCCGACTACCACGACCGCTATCTTTCGGAAGAGGAAGTGGCCGAGGCGGAACGCGAAGAAGCCCGCCGCCATGGCTTGATCAGCTAGAGAAAGGAGCGAGACCATGAGCACGACACCTGTCGAAAGCTGGGCCGTCGATCTCAACACCCTGGGGCCGGTTTACCCCTTCGTTGGTATCGAGGGCATCCTGGTGATTGCCGCCTTCGTCTTCTGGATCGGCTGGCACGTCATCCAACTCTCGAAGGAAGGCAAGACCTACGAGGAGGACCTCCGCTTGCTGGAGGATCCGGAAACGGCAAGACGCGTCTACGCCGCAAGCGAGAGAGGCCAGGCGGACTAGGCCAATAGGGTATGCTTCGGCACCCACAAGAGAGGGCGGCGCGGACCGGGAGGTTTGCGCCGCCTTTCTCGTTTTATCCAGCAGCTTCGCCTTGAACAAATGTTCTATCTAGACTACCTATTCCGAACGGATGGAGCTAGTCGTCTTGGTGAAAGCTCGACTTCATGCACAGATTCACTCTATCCTTCAGATGCTTAAGTGGTGTTTGAGCAGTATGATGGCTTCCATGACCGGGCGCCAAGCGACACAAGGGAGGATCGAACGATGGCTGTAATCTTCGGAACCACCGGACCGGATGTGCTCACAGGAACGGATGTCGCCGATCTGATCGACGGACTGTCAGGCAACGACACCCTCTATGGTCTCTCCGGCGCCGATATCCTGCTTGGCCGTAGTGGTAACGACTCGCTTTACGGCGCCGCTGGCGACGATTCCCTGACGGGCGGTGACGGTAATGACAGCCTAAGCGGTGCATCGGGCGACGACGAATTGATCGGCAATGACGGCAGCGATCAGCTCTATGGCAACAGCGGTAACGATACGCAGTTCGGCGATCTCGGCGATGATGAGATGGTCGGTGGGCTGGGCGATGACTTGCTCTACGGCAGCTCGGGATTCGACTATGGCGGAGGCTTTTCCGGCGCCGACACGGCCCGCTTGGGATCGGGCGTAGACGAGTTCTTCAGTGGTGGATCCGGCGACGATCGCATCTTCGGGGGCGCCGGCAACGACGCCTACCTCTATGGCAGCTATGGTGACGACCGCCTCTTCGGCGCCGCCGGCGACGACTTCCAGCTGATCGGGGGCAGCGGCAATGATCTCATCTTCGGCGGCCTGGGCGACGACGACGGCTTCGGCAGCGATGGCAAGGATCAGCTTTTCGGTGGGTCGGGTAAGGACTTCATGGGTGGCGGCCTCGACGAGGACACCCTGACGGGCGGTTCCGGCGTCGACAATGTGAACGGTGGAGACGGCAACGATCTCCTGCTGGTCGACCCGGGCGATATTGTTGGCGGTTCGGTCGAGTCCTTCAACGGCGGCAGCGGTATCGACACTCTTTCGGTACAGTTCATGGCGACCTTCGACGCCCCTCTGGTGTCCGTTTCAAACGTGGAGGTGCGTCTGTTGCGCGGCACCACGGCCAGCGACACCTTCGACAGCCGCACCGGCTTCGACTCGGTGGTCGGACTGGACGGCGACGACACCATCACCGGGCTTTCCACCGTCGACCGGATCTTCGGCGACGCAGGCGACGATGACATCTTCGGCGGCTCCAGTGTCGACGTCTTGGACGGCGGCGATGGCGACGACGACCTCTCCGGCGGGTCGGGTATCGACTTCCTGAACGGTGGATCGGGGGCGGACGATCTTCGCGGCAACGACGGCGACGACATCCTGACCGGCGATAGTGGCAAAGACGAACAGCGCGGGTTCAGCGGTTCGGATCGCGTCTATGGCCTCGACGGAGACGACCGCCTGTTCGGTGGATCGGGCGACGATGACTTGAGGGGCGGCACGGGCCGTGACCGCATGGTCGGCGGCACTGGCATCGACGTGCTCTTCGGCGGCGATCAGAGCGACCGACTGAACGGTGCCAGCGGCGCCGACGTCGCCTTCGGTGGTCGCAACAACGATACCTTCATCATCGATACCAGCGCCGACCTGGTGCGTGAAACCGCGGCCGGCGGGCCGGAGGACGTCCTGCGCTCCAACGCAGGTGACTTCACGCTCACCAGCGGCGCCTTCGGCTTCGTCGAGCGCATGGGCGCCAATGTCAACATCGGCGATGCTGATCTTGGCGGCAGCCAGATCGGCAACACCATCCTCGGCAACACTTTCTCCAATGTCCTGAGCGGGCTTTCGGGCGACGACATCCTGAACGGCAACGAGGGCAGCGACACCGGTGTCGGCGGTTCGGGCAATGATACCTTCGTCGTC
>JAVJSY010000068.1:0-16278 GCA_040219175.1 Kiloniellales bacterium | reverse complement strand
TCAAGACCTACGTACATGATACGCTCTTCCATGACCCGTCTCCTATGCATGAGGCTCGGCGCTCGACCATCCAGCGCAACCCTCGTTACCTGCATATTGTGAGACGGGTCACCCCAGCCTCAGGCGATCATGTGGTCTAGGACTTCTCTTCGGGGAACTCGACCGGACCGCCGGCCTTCAGCCAGGACGAGAAGCCGTCTTTCAGGTGTGACGCCTCAAAGCCCATGTCGTTCAAGGTCGCGACGGTCAGGGCGGAGCGCCAGCCCGACGCACAGTGAAACACGAAGCGCTTGTCCTGACCGAAGATATCCTTGAAGTAGGGGCTTTCCGGGTCGACCCAGAATTCCGTCATGCCGCGCGGGCAGTGGAAGCTGCCCGGAATGTAGCCCAGCCGCTGCCGCTCGCGCACATCGCGCAGGTCGACCATGACCACCGATGGGTCGCCGACCAGCCCCATGGCGTCCTCCGTCTCGACCTCTTCGATGCGCGCGCGTGCCTTGGCCACCATCTCGGCAACGGATGTCGTAAGTCTCGGCATGCGAAGGCTCCTGCGCCATTATTCAACACATTACTTGCGTATATTGACACCCATAGCCTTGCAAGGCACCTTGATCCTGTCAACGTGGTTTCAGGATTTCAACATAGTCGGGGATGACCATGCAGGCCAGCGGCAGGCAAAAGGTCTCGCTTTGGGATCAAAGCGCAGAAGAGGCAGATCTGGTCTCCCCGTTGCAGGCGGACCTTACGACCGACGTGGCCATCATCGGCGGTGGCTTCACCGGACTCTCGACGGCCTTGCACGCGGCCCAGCAGGGCATCGACTGCCACGTCCTGGAGTCACAGCACATCGGCTATGGCGGCTCTGGCCGCAATGCCGGACTTCTGAACGCCGGCCTTTGGCTGCCGCCGCAGGATGTCCGCGCCACGCTGGGCGAAGAGCGCGGCGGTGCTTTGGTCGAGCTGCTGGGCGGCGGACCTGCCTATGTCCTGTCTCTGATCGAGCAGCACCAGATCCGCTGCGAGGCACGACAGGATGGGACCATCCATGCTGCCCATGCCCCCAAGGGCTATCGGGATCTGGCAAGCAGAGCCGCGGAATGGCAGCGCCTTGGCGCACCCGTCGAGCTGCTTTCGGCGGCCGCGGTCGCGGAGAAGGTCGGAACCTCCGTCTTCCACGGCGGCCTGTTGGATCATCGCGCCGGGACCATCAATCCCATGGGCTATGTCCGCGGATTGGCCCGCGCGGCCAAGGCCGCCGGCGCCGGCATCTCCACCGGCGTCAAGGCGAGCGCGCTCAAACACGAGCAAGGCAAGTGGATTATCGAGACCGACTGCGGCAGGGTCACCGCCAAGAACGTCATCCTGGCCACCAACGCCTACACGGACGACCTCTGGCCCGGCCTTAGCAAGACCTTCAACATCATTCACTACTTCCAGCTCGCCACGGCACCGCTGGGCGCGCGGGTCGATGGCATCCTCAAGGAGGGTCAGGGTCTCTGGGATACTGGCCCGATCATGTTCTCGCTGCGCCGCGATGCCTTCGGGCGACTGATCGTCGGCTCGATGGGGACGGTCGTCGGCGGCCTCAAGGGGCTCTCGCGGCGCTGGGCAGCCAAGCGGCTCTCGCATCTCTTCCCCTGGCTCGGGCCGGTGGCGTTCGAGACCGCCTGGCATGGTCAGATCGCCATGACCCCGGACCACCTGCCGCGCATTCATCGTCTGGCGGAAAACCTCTATACCCCAATCGGCTATAATGGGCGCGGCATCGCACCTGGTACGCTCTTCGGCCGTGCAATGGCAGAGCTGTTGGCAGGCAAGCCGGAGGATCAGCTTCCCTTGCCAATCAGCGTACCGAAGCCGGATAGTGCGGGCGCCCTGCGTTCCCACCTCTACCAGATGGCCTTCACGGCCAATCAGATCTGGAAAAGCCTTTAGGAAGAAGGACTTTACATGAGTGAGCCTCAGATCCGTGTGGGTGTCGACATCGGCGGAACCTTCACCGATGTGGCGCTTCAGCATCAAGGCGGCCTCTCCTCCTGCAAGCTGCTGACCGACTACACGGAACCGGAGCGCGCGATCGTGGATGCGGTCCGACAGGCCGGCGAAGAGGCCGGCGTCTCCCTCTCCGAGATCTCGCAGGTGATTCACGGCACCACCCTGGTCACCAACGCCCTGATTCAGCGCCGCGGTGCGCGGCTCGCCTTCATCACCACGGAAGGCTTCCGCGACGTGGTCGAGATGCGGACCGAGAACCGTTTCGAGCAGTACGATCTGGACCTGCAGTTGCCAAAGCCCCTGGTGCCGCGCAAGGACCGCTTCACCCTGGCGGAGCGCGTGGCGGCCGACGGCTCGGTTCTGCTACCGCTCGACCGGGCCGAGGTCGAGGCCCTGGTCGCGCACGTGGTTGCAGCCGGCTATGAGGCCGTGGCCGTCGGCTTCATGCACGCCTACGCCAACCCAGCCCATGAGCGCGAGGTCGAGGCCGCGCTCAGGGCCGCCGCACCGGATCTCTCGATTTCGATCTCCTCTGTGGTCTCCCCGCAGATGCGCGAGTTCGCCCGCTTCAACACGGTGATCGCCAACGCCTACGTCCAGCCGCAGGTCGCCAGCTATCTGGACCGTTTGGTGGCCAAGCTGCGCGACAGCGGCGTCACCGCACCGGTCTTCATGATGCATTCCGGCGGCGGGCTCATCAGCGTCGAAACCGCCAGCCGCGAACCGGTGCGCCTGCTGGAATCCGGCCCGGCCGGTGGTGCCATCTTCGCCGCCGACTTCGCCATGGCGCACGGGCTGGACAAGGTCCTTTCCTTCGACATGGGCGGGACGACGGCCAAGATCTGCCTGATCGAAGAGGGCACGCCGAAGACGGCCAACAGCTTCGAGGTCGCCCGCACCTACCGCTTCAAGAAGGGGTCGGGCATGCCGGTCTCGACCCCGGTGGTCGAGATGGTGGAGATCGGCGCCGGCGGCGGCTCCATCGCCCACATCGACAGCATGGAGCAGATCCGTGTCGGCCCGCAGAGTGCCGGCTCTGAACCCGGCCCTGCCTGCTATCGGCGCGGTGGCGAGGAACCGACGGTGACCGACGCCAACCTGACCTTGGGACGCCTGGACCCCGACAACTTCGCCGGTGGCGCCATCCCGCTCGCAGCCGACCTGGCCCGGCAGGCCCTGGCCTCACGGCTGTGTAACGGCACCGGCCTCAATCCCGATTCGGCCGCCTTCGGCGTCACCGAGATGGTCGACGAGAACATGGCCAATGCCGCGCGGGTGCACACGGTCGAGAACGGCCGCGACATCGAAGGCTTCACCATGGTCGCCTTCGGTGGCGGAGCGCCGCTGCACGCCTGCCGGCTCTGCGAGAAGCTGGGCATCGACCAGGCCATCGTGCCGCCGGACGCCGGCGTCGGTTCGGCCATCGGCTTCCTGAAGGCCCCCTTCAGCTATGAGGCCACCCGCGGCCTCTTCCAACGCCTGCAGGATTTCGAGCCGGAGAAGGTGAACGCGGTCTTGACCGCCCTGGAGGAAGAGGCGCGCAGCTTCGTTGCCGCAGGCGCCGGCGTGGCCGAGACCGGCACCAAGCTCACCGCCTTCATGCGCTACTCCGGCCAGGGCTCGGAGATACCGGTGGTGCTGCCCTATCGCCCCTTCACGGCCGAGGATGTGGCCCACTTGCAATCCGCATTCGAAGCGGCCTATCGGGTGCTCTTCGGTCGCATCATCGATGGCCTGGCGATCGAGATCACCAACTGGTCGCTGGTCGTCGCCTCGCTGTTGCCCGAGGTGCCGAAGGCCGAACGCCACCTCGAGGGCCGGCCGCTGGAGGGCCAGCGGACCCGCCGCTTCTTCGATGCAGGCAAGCGCGAGACGGTCGCGGCGCAAGAGATCGAACGCGCGGCACTCGCGCCCGGCCTGGCGGTCGAGGGGCCGGCCGTCGTCGTCGAGCGCAACACCACGACCATCGTCACTTCCGCCTTCTCCGTCATCGGCCAAGGCGACGGCTCCCTCCTCCTCCAGCGCAAGGAGGCGCGTCCATGAGCGACCGCAACATCGACTACCAGATCATGTGGAACCGCTTGATTGCGGTGGTGGAAGAGCAGGCCATGACCCTGGTGCGCACCGCCTTCTCGACCTCGGTGCGCGAGGCGGGCGACCTCTCCGCCGGCCTCTTCGACCGTCGCGGCCGCATGATGGCCCAGGCCGTGACCGGCACGCCTGGCCATGTCAACGCCATGGCCGAGAGCGTCGGCCACTTCATCGAGGCCATAGGTCGCGAGCGGATCTTTGAGGGCGACGTCTTCCTCACCAACGACCCTTGGCTCGGCACCGGCCACCTGCACGACATTACCGTGGTCACACCCAGCTTCCGCAACGGCCGGCATATCGGCTTCCTGGCCTGCACCGCGCATGTGGTGGATATCGGCGGGCGCGGCTTCGGTCCCGACGCCAACGAGGTCTATGAAGAAGGCCTCCTGATCCCGATCATGAAGTTCGCCGAGCGCGGCGCGGTCGACAAGACCCTGATCGCCTTCCTGCGCGCCAACACCCGCGAGCCGGACCAGGTGGTCGGCGACGTCTATTCGCTGGCCGCCTGCAACGAGATCGGCGACAAGCGCCTGCAGGCCATGCTGGCCGAGTTTGCGCTCGCCGACATCGAAGGCCTCTCCGACTTCATCTACGACACCAGCCGGCGCGCCACCTTGAAGGCCATCGCGGCACTGCCCGACGGCACCTATGAGAACGATATGCTGGTCGACGGCTACGACAAGCCGGTCCACATGCAGGTCCGCCTCTCCATCCACGGCGAGACCATGAAGGCCGACTTCGAGGGTACCTCGGGGCCCAGCAAGTTCGGCGTCAATGTGCCGATGGTCTATACCCGCGCCTATGCCTGCTACGGCCTCAAGTGCGCCATCGCGCCGGAAGTGCCCAACAACACCGGCTCTCTGGAGCCCTTCGAGATCACCGCACCCGACGGCTGCATTCTGGCCGCCCGCCGGCCGGCCCCGGTCTCGGTGCGCCACGTGCTGGGCCATCTGGTACCCGACGTGGTGCTGGGTGCCTTACACAAGTTCATGCGTGGCAAGGTCCCGGCCGAGGGCTCCAGCGCGCTGTGGAACATCCAGATCGGCGCGCGCCCCAGCGATCCGGGCTCCAACCTGCCGAACCGCGAGATCTTGATGTTCAACTCCGGCGGCACCGGCGCCCGCCCGACCTCGGACGGGCTTAGCGCCACCGCCTTCCCTTCCGGCGTCTCGACCATGAGCGTGGAGGCCAGCGAGCATGTCGGCCCCATCGTCATCTGGCGCAAGGATTTGCGCGAGGGATCCGGTGGATCGGGGACCTTTCGCGGCGGTCTCGGCCAGACGATCGAGATCGAACCGCGTGCCGGCTATGACCTCTTCTTCAATGCGATGTTCGACCGGATCGACCACCCGGCCAGAGGACGCGAGGGCGGCGGACCGGGCAAAGCCGGCGGCGTCGCGCTTTCGGACGGAACCCGGCTGAAAGGCAAAGGTCGTCAGCATGTCCCGGCCGGCGCGCGGCTGGTGCTGCAATTGCCCGGCGGCGGTGGTTACGGCGTACCCAGCGCGCGGCCGCGCGCGGCCGTCGAAGCCGATCTGGAGGCCGGTTACATCACCGCGGAACAAGCAGTCCGCGACTACAAGCTCAAGAATGACAGTGGAGAGAGCGAATGACCGATAGATCCATCGCGCTGGTAACCGGGGCAGCCCGAGGCATCGGCTATGCTTGCGCCGAGGCCCTGGCCGAAGAGGGCCTGCGCGTGGTGCTGTGCGATATCAACGATCAGGGCGTCAAGGCGGCAGCGGCAAAGCTGGGCAGCGATGCCCTGGCGCACACCTGTGACATGGGAGATCCGGCTGCCATCTCTGCCATGTTCGACCGGATCGAGGCTGAGGTCGGTCCGGTCTCTGTCCTGGTGAACAATGCCGGCATCGCACTGCCCGGCGACTTTCTGGAGACCAGCCTGGAGGACGTGCGCCGCGTGATCGACGTCAACCTGATCGGCGTCTTCATGGCGACCCAGCGTGCCGCTAAGACCATGGTCGCGGAGAAGATCGAGGGCTCGATCGTCAACATGTCCTCGATCAATGCCGTGGTGTCGATCCCGACGATCCCGACCTACTGTGCCACCAAGGGCGGCGTGATGCAGCTGACCAAGGCGGCGTCTCTGGCGCTCGCCCCGCACAAGATCCGGGTCAATGCCGTGGGCCCCGGCTCCATCGACACCGAGATGCTAGCCGGCATCAATGAGAACCCCGAAGCCATGGCGCGGCTGCTGTCGCGCACGCCGCTGCAGCGTATCGGCACGGCGCGCGAGATAGCGAACGTCGTCGCCTTCCTGGCGGGGCCCAAGGCCAGCTACATCACCGGCGAGACCATCTATGTCGACGGCGGTCGTCTCGGCATGAACTACACCTGTTAGAAAGCACAACGTCATGTCGAGCTATCCCGAGACATACGCCGCCTGGAAGCAGGATCCGGAGACATTCTGGGGCGAAGCGGCCAAGCAGATCGACTGGTTCACGCCGGCGGCAGAGGTCTTCAATCCGGATGCGGGCGCCTATGGTCTCTGGTTCGAGGGAGCGACCTGCAACACCTGCTGGAACTGCGTCGATCGCCATGTCGCAGCCGGCAAGGCTGCGCGCGCAGCCTTGCTCTACGACAGCCCTGTCACCGACGTCCACCGTATCTATAGCTATGCCGAGCTGCAGGCAGAGGTCGGTGCCTTGGCCGCCGTCATGCGGGCCCAGGGCGTCGGCAAGGGCGACCGCGTCATCATCTATATGCCGATGGTCCCCGAAGCCATCTTCGCCATGCTGGCCAGCGCTCGGCTGGGTGCGATCCATTCCGTCGTCTTTGGCGGCTTCGCGGCCAAGGAGCTGGCGACCCGCATCGAGGATGCCAAGCCGAAGCTGATCGTCTCCGCCTCCTGCGGCATCGAAACCAAGCGCATCGTCCCCTACAAGCCGCTGCTGGACGAGGCCATAGAGATCGCGGAGGCCAAGCCGGGGCACTGTATCGTCCTGCAGCGTCCGCAGCACCCCTGCGATCTGACGGAAGGGCGCGACCTGGACTATCGTGCCGTCGTCGATCCTGCTCTTGCAGCTGGCCAGACGACAGAGTGCGTCGCCGTCGCCGCCACCGACCCGCTCTACATCCTCTACACCTCCGGCACGACCGGTCAGCCCAAGGGCGTGGTGCGCCAGAACGGCGGTCACATGGTGGCGCTGAAGTGGACCATGGAGCACCACTATGGCCTCAAGCCCGGAGAGGTCTTCTGGGCCGCCTCCGACGTCGGCTGGGTCGTCGGCCATTCCTACATCTGTTACGCACCGCTGCTGCACGGCTGCGGCACGGTGCTCTACGAGGGCAAGCCGGTCGGCACACCGGATGCCGGCGCCTTCTGGCGCGTTATCGCCGAGAACAAGGTCGCCGCCCTCTTCACCGCGCCGACGGCCTTTCGCGCGCTGAAGAAGGAAGATCCGCAAGGCGCGCTGATCGGCAAATACGACCTCAGCCACTTCCGCACGCTCTTCCTGGCCGGCGAGAGGGCCGATCCCAACACCATCCAATGGGCGGAGGAAAAGCTGCAGCGTCCGGTCATCGACCACTGGTGGCAGACCGAAACCGGCTGGCCGATTGCCGGCAATCCCGTCGGGCTGGGCGCCATGCCGGTCAAGCACGGTTCTCCGGGTGTGCCGATGCCGGGCTACAACGTCCAGGTCCTCGATGACGCGGGCAAGGCGGTGCCGCCGGGCACCTTGGGCAACATCGTGATCAAGTTGCCGCTGCCGCCCTCCTGCTTTGCCACGCTTTGGCAAGCCGAAGCCCGTTTCCACTCTGCCTACATGGAGGAGTTTCCGGGCTACTACGCGACCTCGGACGCCGGGATCATCGACGAGGAGGGCTATGTCTTCATCATGCCAGGACCGACGACATCATCAATGTTGCCGGCCACCGCCTGTCTACCGGCGCCATGGAAGAGGTGATCGCCAGTCACCCCGATATTGCAGAGTGCGCCGTGGTCGGCGTTGCCGACCAGGTGAAGGGACAGATGCCGCTGGGCCTCTTCGTGGTGAACGACGGAGCCGGGCGCGCAGCCGAAGATCTGGAGCGCGAGCTCGTGCAGCTGGTGCGCCGGAAGATCGGCCCGGTTGCCGCCTTCAAGACCGCAATCGAGGTCCCCCGCCTGCCCAAGACTCGCTCCGGCAAGGTGCTGCGCGGCACCATCCAGAAGATCGCCGACAGCGAGGCCTGGAAGATGCCGGCGGCCATCGACGACCCGGAGATCTTGACCGAGATCGAAACCGCGCTTTCCGCCCGCGGCTACGCCAACTAGCCAAAAGAGGAGTGTAGAGTGGGTGCCAAAGGGATGACCAAGACACAGGTAGTGCACACGCTCGGCCCGCCGGAGGCGATGCGCTGGCAGGACTGGCCCCTGCCCGACGGTCTAGACGAGGGGACGGTAGCCGCCCTGCCGATGAAAGGCATGACCGCCCACTACCTCTTGCATCGCACCGACAAGGTTCAGCCCGGCGATAGCGTTCTGGTGCATGCAGCCGCCGGCGCCATAGGTCCGATCCTCCGCCAATCGGCCAAGCGCTGGGCGCCACGGTGCTGAGTCCATAATACTCTACGAGGAGATCACGCGTGGCAGTCAGGCGGATCCAACACAACATCGCCGCGAAGAACGTCGAAGCGGCTAGGTCTTTCTACCAGGACATTCTCGAAATGGATCCGGTCATGGATCTGGGCTGGATCGTCACCTATGCCGGCAGCAGCCAGACCCGCACCGACCAGACCAGCACCGACCAGACCAGGCCGCAACTCAGCATCGCCAGCCAAGGCGGTTCGGACACCGAGGTCCCCGACCTCTCGATCGAGGTCGATAACTTCGAAGAGGTGCACCGACGCCTGCTGTCGGCGGGCATTGCCATCGCTTATGGCCCGGTGGACGAGCCTTGGGGCGTGCGACGGCTCTACGTCAAAGACCCCTTCGGCACACTGGTGAACATTCTGGCACACAGGTGACGCAGACCTGCGCGGATCACGACGCTGGCATGAACCAGAAGTCAGCGAAAGCGACCAAATTCACTAGGCGCATGACCAAAGGTTGCCGTAGCCTTGCCGGCAACCCGCCAAATACGGCAATTGGGACGACTGCCCAAGGGACGAGAGTCCAGTGGCATCGCTTGGAGGATACGCACAATGGCCAACATTTTCGGCACGGCCGGTGAGAACAACACGCTGACAGGCACCAATGCAGTTGACCTGATCTATGGTCTCAGCGGCGACGACCGCCTCTATGGTCTCCAGGGCAACGACAACCTCTTCGGAGGCTCCGGCGATGACCTGGCTCTCCGCGGTCTGTCGGGAAACGACAGGCTCTATGGTTTGGATGGCGACGATAGTCTCTTCTTCGGACATAGCGGGGCCGACCGGATCTACGGCGGTGCCGGCGATGATGAGCGGCTCTTCGGTGCCAGGGGCCTCGACAGGGTTTTTGGTGGCTCCGGACAAGACCGCATCCTTCTCGGTGACCAGGGCGACGACACGCTGGATGGTGGGGCGGGCAACGATAACTCCTTCTTCGGCGGCATCGGCGACGATAGCCTGGTCGGCGGCAAGGGGTCGGATCGAGCCTTCTATGGTGGCAATCAACAAGACTACCTGGCCGGAGGAGATGGCAACGATCGAGCCTTCTTCGGCGGCAGTGGCAGAGACACGATCGCGGCAGGAGCGGGCAACGATACGAGCATCTTCGGTAGCAGCGGCGTGGATTTCCTGACGGCGGGGGCCGGCAACGACGCCAGCTTCTACGGCGGCGACCAGAGCGATGAGATCACCGGAGGCTCCGGCAATGACTGGGCCTTCCAGGGCGATGGCGGCGATGACAGGCTCTTCGGCGGCAGTGGCAACGACAGTTTCTTTGCCGGCGGTCTTGGGGACGACAGCCTCTACAGCGGCTCCGGTGCGAACTCGCTGTTTTTTGGAGGGAGCGGCGTTGACTATCTTGTTGGCGGCGGCACTCGGAATGCGAGATTTTATGGCGGTAGTGGCAATGATAGAATAGTCCTATCTGGCGTTGGCGGTGTCATCCAAGGCGATGATGGCGATGACCGCATTTACGGAGACAAGCAACTCAGGGCCCGTGGCGAGACGGGGGCAGACGCCCTCTTCGGTGGATATGGACGCGACAGCTTGAACGGGGGCGCAGGGGACGACAGCCTGTTCGGAGAACTCGGCGACGACCAGCTCAATGCCGGCAACGGCTCCGACCAGCTCTTCGGGGGCAGTGGCGATGACACGAACCTTTTCGGAGGTGAAGGAGACGACTCGATCTACGGTGGCTCGGGCAGCGATGGGGATATTGGGGGCGGCTCCGACAACGACAGCATCTTTGGCGACGAGGGGGCCGACACACGGTTGTTCGGAGATGAAGGCACCGACTGGCTCGACGGCGGGCTCGGCGACGACACCTCCCTGCACGGCGGCCGCTATAGCGATCGAGTGTTCGGCGGCGAGGGCGACGATGTTTCTCTCAGAGGCAATGCCGGCAACGATTGGCTCTATGGCGGAAGCGGGGACGACCTGTCTCTGTCCGGTGGCGACGGCAGGGATCGCATCTATGGTGGAGAGGGAAATGACCGAAAGCTGCTGAGTGGATCGGGAAACGATCTGGTTTTCGGCGGCCTGGGAGTGGATAGCTCATTGAATGGCGGGTCTGGAAACGACTCGCTCTTCGGCGGGAGCGGCGAAGACGTCGGCCTCTTCGGCGGGGATGGCGCCGATGTCATCTCAGGCGGCAGCGGTTCAGACACGGTCTATGGCGGTGGGGGAAACGATAGTTTCGTTATTGCGGCAGGAGAACTGGGTGCATCCGACATCATCGACGGTGGCGCCGGTGTCGACACCCTCTTCATCGTCGGCGGGACGGCTGCAGCGGACTCGGTCTTCTTGTTCTCCGTGGAGACGATCGTCGATGGCTTGCCGCCGGCACCCGGCGCGCCCAATCAGCTGAGCGCCGGCGATTTCCTGATTGCGTAGGACCAAGGGCAATTCGGTGGGGGCAAGCTAGCCCGCCTCTTCGCGCAAGAGCCAGGCGGCCAGCAGTGCTGCTGCCTTGTTCTTCTGGACCCGGTGGCTATAGAGGCTGAAGGAGAAGGGGCTGCGCAGAGCACCTGGAAAAGGCTCCACCAAGAGGCCGCGGGAGATGTAGGTCTCGGCAAGCGAACGCTGCACCAAGGCGCAGCCCAGACCCTGCACGGCCAACTCCAAAGCAATGTTGGAGCTGTCGGTTTTAATCCCACCCTCCAGGTCCAACTCTTCGATGCCGTGCGCGGCGGCAAAGACGCTCCAATACTCCTGCCGGCCCAGCACCTTGATCAGGGTTTGCCGCTGCAGACCCTCAGGCGTCGCTAGCCGCCCTGCCCCGCTCAGCAGGCTTGGTGCGCAGATCAGCGCCAGGCTCTCCTCGAACAAGAGCTGTCCGCCCGGTTCCGCCTGGCCGGTGGGATGCATCATGATCTGCAAGTCGACCAGTTCCTCGCCAACGCTCTGCCATACCGTGCCGTGGATGACGATCTCGATGCCGGGGTTTTGTCGATGAAAGCCGGCAATTTCTCGAGAGAGCCAGTTTTCCGCCAAGCTGACCGGGCAAGAGATCACCACCTGTTTGGCACTGCCGTCGACGGCAACTGAGGCCGTCGCGATCTCGATCTGCTCCAGCGCCTGCCGGAGTGCCGGCAGATAGGCCTCTCCCACCTCGGTCAGGGCCAAGCTGCGGGCATAGCGGTGGAACAGCGGCCGGCCGATGAAGTCCTCCAGCGCGCGGACATGGGCAGAGATTGCCGCTTGCGTGTAATTCAGTTCCTGCGCTGCGGTGGTGAAGCTCAGGTGGCGGGCTGCGGCCTCGAAGGAGCGTAGGAAGTTGAGCGGCGGAAGCTGTTTCATGAGGTGGATGTAATAGGGTCTTAGACCCCGAAAGTCTTGTGTGCATCGCAGATCGCGATGGATTATCTCTGGAAGATACCGTCAGACTGTGGGCGGTCCCTTCCAGCGGCGAAAAATCGAGAAAGACCGAAGATGAAAAGCCACGCTCAGGTTGTTGTCATCGGGGGTGGCCTGGTCGGCTGCTCGATCCTCTATCATCTGGCAAAACTCGGCTGGACCGACGTCATGCTGCTGGAGCGCGACGAGCTGACGTCGGGCTCGACCTGGCATGCCGCCGCCAACATCCACGGTCTGCACGACAGCACCAACATCAGCCGCATCCAGCACTACACCATGAACCTCTACAAGGATCTGGAGGAGGAGACCGGCCAGGGCTGCGGCGTGTTCCAGCCCGGCAGCCTCTACCTCGCCCAGACCGAGCAGCGCGAGCACCAGTTGCGCCTGCAAGAATCCAAGGGCCGCCTCTACGGCATGAATTTCTACGAGGTGGACCGGGCAGAGGCCGAGCGCCTGCATCCGCTGGTCAACTACGACGGCATCCGCTGCATCATGTACGAACCCGACGGCGGCAACGTCGACCCCTCGGGCGTGACCATGGCCTACGCCGCCGGTGCCCGCCAGCGCGGTGCGGAGATTCACCGCTTCACGCCGGTAACCGCCACCATCGCCCAGCCCGACGGCACTTGGATCGTCGAGACGCCCAAGGGCAACATCAAGACCGAGTGGGTGGTGAACGCCGCCGGCCTCTGGGGTCGCGAAGTGGCCGCCCTTGCCGGCATCGAACTGCCGTTGCTGCCGACCGAGCATCAGTACTTCGTCACCGAGACCATGGCCGAGATCGACGGCATGGACCGGCGGCTCCCCTCCGTTGCCGACCGCGACGGCGAATACTATCTGCGCCAGGAAGGCAAGGGCCTGCTGATCGGCGCCTATGAGCGCGCGATGAAGTTCTGGGCCGAGGAGGGCACGCCCCTGGACTTCGGGCACGAGCTCTTCCCCGACGACCTGGAGCGCATCGAAGAGAACATGATGCGCGCCATCGACCGCGTGCCTGCCGTCGCCGAGGCCGGCATCAAGCGGGTCATCAACGGACCGATGATCTGGTCGCCGGATTCCGCGGCGCTGTTCGGCACGGTGCCGGAGCTGAAGAACTATTTCTGCTGCAACGGCATCATCCCCGGCTTCTCGCAGTCCGGCGGCCTGGGCCTGATGTCGGCCGAATGGATCATCCACGGCGAGTCCAAGCTGGACATGTTCCACTGGGACCTGGCGCGTTTCGGCCATTGGGCCGACAAGGCCTTCACCAAGGCGCGCGTACAGGACCAGTACATGAAGCGCTTCGCCATCCACTTCCCCAACGAGGAGCGCGAGGCCGGCCGCCCGGTGCGCACCCGCCCGATCTACGAGACGCAAAAGCAGATGGGCGCGGTCTTCGGCCTGAACTACGGCTGGGAGCATCCGCTGTGGTATGCCGACGGTCCGGAGAACGCGGTCGAGACCATCGGCTTTACCCGGCAGAACTGGTGGGAGCCTGTGGGCCGCGAGGTGCGCATGCTGCGCGAGCGCGCCGGCATCCTCGACATCTCCAACTTTGCCAATTACGAGATCAAGGGACCGGGTGCGGAGGACTGGCTGAACGCATTGCTGGCCAACAAGGCGCCGAAGCTCGTCGGCCGCTCCTGCCTGGCGCCCTTGATCGGCGTGCATGGCGGGATCGCCGGGGACTTCACCGTGACCCGCCTGGGCGAGGAAGAGTTCATGATGGTCGGCTCCGGTATGGCCGAGCGTTATCATCAGCGCTTCTTCAATGCCGTGCCTTTGCCCGAAGGCACGACCTTCCAGAGCAAGACGGAGGCGATCTGCGGCTTCAACATCGCCGGGCCCAAGTCGCGCGACCTGCTGCTGCGGATGACCAACGCCGATCTCTCCACCGAGGCCTTCCCCTTCATGCGCTCAAAGCGGATCGAGGTGGCCGGCATCACCGTGATCGCCATCCGCGTCTCCTTCACCGGCGACCTGGGTTGGGAGCTGCACTGCGATGTGGCCGATCAAGCCCGCCTCTACGAGGCCCTGCTGACCGCCGGTCGCGACATCGGTGCCGGGCCGATCGGTGGGCGCGCGCTTGCCTCGCTGCGCATCGAGAAGGGCTACGGCAGCTGGGGCCGCGAATACTCTCCCGAGTACTGGCCGCAGGAAGTCGGCCTCGAGCGCCTGGTAAAGATGGATAAAGAATTCCTCAATAAAGAGGCCTACGCCCGCATCGCCGACAAGACCCCGCGCGAGCGCCTGTCGATCTTCGAGATCCAGGCCGACCGCGATGCCGATGCGACCGGCGGCGAGCCCATCTTCCTGCCCGATGGCACCGGCGTCGGGCGCGTCACCTCGGGCGCCTATGGTTATTCCGTCGACAAGTCCCTGGCGCTTGGCTATGCCAAGGAAGGAACGGCAAAGCCGGGCGATGAGGTCGAGATCTTCATCCTGGGCCAGCCGCACAAAGCAGTCTTGCTGGCGGAGCCGCCTTTCGATCCGAAGGGCCAGCGCCTCAGAGCTTAGGGTCGACAGACATGACAGAGGCCTTCGAACGCGTAGCGGACTTCGTTCTGCGACAGAAGACGGAGGCCTTTCCGGAGAGTGCGCGCGATTGGGCGGCACTCCTGCTGTTGGACACGCTCGGGGTCGCCATAGCCGCAGCACCGATGCAGGCCGGCCGCATCGCCCGAGACACGGCCTGCCTGCTCTATGCCGCCGGCGATCCGGCCTACGCCGCCCCGCTGCTCTTCGACGGCAGACGGGCCAGCCTGGCCGGTGCCGCCTATGCGCTCGCCAGCCAGATCGACAACCTGGACGGCCACGATGGCTATAACCCCGTCAAGGGCCACATCGGCGTGGTCGTCGCCCCTGTCCTGGCCGCCTTGGCGGAAACGATGCCCGAACTCGCCGGTCCGGACGCGCTCGCCGCTGCCGTGGTCGGCTATGAAGTCGCCGGGCGGGCGGGCCTCTCGCTGCACGCCAGCGTCTCCGACTATCACACCTCGGGCGCCTGGAATGCGCTCGGCGTTCTGGCCATGGCGGCGCGCTTGCGCGGTCACAGCGACGAGCAGTTGCGCCAGGGCTTCGGCATCGCCGAGTACCATGGACCGCGCAGCCAGATGATGCGCGAGATCGACAATCCCACCATGCTGCACGACGGCTCCGGCTGGGGCGCCCTGGTCGGTCTCTCGGCCGCCGTCCTGGCCGAGCAGGGCTTCACCGGCGCACCGGCGATCACCATAGAGGCCGAGGCTGCCGCCCCGCACTGGCAGGACCTGGGCCGCTTTTGGCAGATCGAAAAGCAGTACATCAAGCCCTACCCGATCTGCCGCTGGGCCCATGCCGCCATCGACGCCGCCCGCAAGCTGCGCTTGGCACACGGCTTCGCTGCAGCCGACGTGCAGGCAATCGAGATCACCAGCTTTCACGAAGCTGCCTGCCTCTATCCCGCCATGCCCGACAGCACCTCGCAAGCGCAGTACAGCCTGCCCTTCGCGGTCGCGAACATGGTGGCCTTCGGCGAAATCGGCCTCAGGCAGATCTCGGATGCCGGCCTCAGCGATCCGACCGTCGCCGGCTTGGTCCGGTGCACGCAGGTTGCCGAAGCCAAGCGCCACCAGGATCGCTTTCCGGCCGGCCGCTGGGCGGACGTCGCGATCGTGCTGAACGACGGGCAAAGGCTGGAGTCCGGCGACACCCCGGCGCGTGGCGGCCTCGAAGACCCGCTCAGCCGCGAAGAGATCATCGACAAGTTCTTCGGCTTTGCCACCAGCGTCGTCTCTCGCCGGCGTGCTGCAGAGATCGCAGACGCAACGCTTGGCCTGACCCGACAAGACAGCCGCTTTTCGGAACTGGCAGCACTGCTCCACGATCCCGTTTAGCGGCCGCTTCGCCTACCTTTGCAAAGCGAGAGTCATTCCGCGGTCGAGCCGCAGAACGAAGATGGTGTGGCCAAGTCGTAAATGACGTCATTCGCGTAAGGGCGACAGTGCCGCCCGATCCGAACGGCACGAAGCGCTTCGTCATGGATCCAGTCCCTGACGGTGGCTTCGCTGACCTTAAGAGCCCAGCCCAAAACCGCTCTGCGATCTCTTCGGTGGTGGAGATGGGTCTGCTCAGCATGGCTGCCTAGGCGGTGTGGACGGATTTAACGAGGATGAAGGCTGCGGCGAGAGAGACAATGGCCTGGAAATTGGCTTTGGTCTTCTCGCAGCGCAGGGCTACTCGTTTGAAACGCTTTAGTTTTCCCACTGCCTGCTCGATGCGTGC
>JAVJSY010000067.1:0-12514 GCA_040219175.1 Kiloniellales bacterium | reverse complement strand
TGGCGAAGGTGGCGACGATAGCGTCACTGGTGGTTTGGGAGACGACGTGATCTCCGGTGGGGACCATAGCGACAAGCTGTTTGGTGGAAGCGGGAACGATACGCTAGATGGCGGCAATGGTTGGGACAGCCTGGATGGCGGCAGAGGTGCCGATATCTTCGCGTTCAACGGCAACACCCTGAGTGGTGGGCAAGGAAAGATTGAGGACTTCAGCCAGAGCCAGGCAGACAAGATCGCGATCGACATGCCAGGCGACAGCGGGTCCTTCATCGGCAATGCCGGCTTCTCTAACGAGGCTGGCCAGGTTCGTGTCAGTGGCGATAGCATCGAAGTCGACACCGACGGCAACGGCAGTGCCAACTTCCGCGTGGAAATCGATGGCGTTTCGGCCAGTCAGTTGACCTCCGGGGACTTCATCTTCAGCTAAGCAATGCGGGCTGGCGCACCCAGGTGCGCCAGCCCGGCTTTGCCTCTCAAGGGCGCTGTGCCGGGGGGCCCGGTGCAGCGCCCCTTTTTCCTGGCCTGGATGTGCGCCGCGATCACGAGCCCGCGTGGCACCGAGCGATCGACAGCCTGCCAGGAAACCCCATTCCTGCCGCTCACCATAAGGCGCCTCCCAAGACGCCAGAGATATCGCAGGTTCATGGCCCGGCATTGGATGTGTCGGAAACTGCAAAAGATAACTGTATTACAGTATGTTTGCGCCGGGTGTCTGTAGCGGGCGTGGGGGTGGTTTCCAACGGAACCCTCCCGTTCAGCAAACCTCTCTAAGCGTGTGGACGGGAGACTTTACCACAGGTGTTTCCCTTGTTTGGCCCAAAAAACTGAATGTTGAGCAGTTTAATCTCGACAACGCTTCTCCGAAATCCTATATCGCGTGTACGATAAATGATTTTTGTCGTTATCATTCGGCGCGTTCGCGCCTCACGGTCCTGGTATCGAGGGAAGCAAGTAGAGGCCGTTTTCATCGAAACTATTGGTTCTGGCGACTAGGCACGGTGTGCAGTGCGATGCGACCCGCTTGCGGTGTGCGCGGCACCACGGCATGGCCCGCGCCTAACGGTCGGACACAACAGACCCGGTGAAACCCTTCTCGATTTGCTTCCCTTGGTCAAACATAACAGCTGGTTTGGAGGAAGTTATGGCAACCTATCTGGGTGGCGGCGCGGAAGATGTGCTGACTGGAAGTGATGTCACGGACATGATGCGAGGGTTGGGCGGCAAGGACACGCTCTTCGCTTTGAGCGGTAATGATATTGCCAGAGGGCAGGACGGCGACGATAGCGTCTTCGGTGGCGTTGGCGACGACAGCCTGACCGGAGGCAGCGGTCTGGATCGCCTCTATGGCGATAGCGGAAACGACCGGATGAACGGTGGCGAGGGCACGGACATCCTCTTCGGTGGCGATGGGATTGACTTTCTGCGTGGCGCTAGCGGTGCGGATGTGCTCTACGGCGGCAAGGGCAACGATATCTTCCGCATCGACGACAGCAACGACACCATCAAAGAGCTGGCCGGCGAGGGTATCGATCGGGTGATGTCGAACGTCGACTTCGACCTTGCCACGTCCGGCACGAACGTCGAGAACCTTGACATCATGCTCAGCGCCGTCAGGGGCGCCGGCAACGCGCTCAACAACCTCATTCGCGGCAACAACGTAGAGAACAGCCTCTACGGCGCCGACGGCGACGACCGAATCCTGGCCCGCGTCGGTGACGACGTGGTCTTCGGCGGTAGTGGCGACGACTTCGTGAATGCCGCGACCGGTGCAGACATCGTCTACGGTGACAGCGGCAACGATGACCTGCACACCAAGGGCGGAGACGATACCGCCTATGGTGGTGAAGGCAACGATATCGTAATCGATGACAGCGGCGACGCTGTCTTGTTTGGCGGAGACGGCGACGACCAGATGTCTGGGTTCAGTGGTGCCGACACGCTCGACGGTGGCGCTGGGGCGGATTTGCTTTTGGGTGGTCTGGGAGCCACCCTCTGGGATACGCTGATTGGCGGCGATGGCGAGGACACCTTCGTGGTGGACGGTGGCGAGGTCATTATCGAGACCGCGGACGGTGGCATCGACCAAGTCTTTGCGGCCACGGACTGGACCTTGGGTACAAACATCGAGAACTTCCAAGTCCTTGATGAGGATTTATTCGCCGCCTTGTCCCTGGATCCCGATATCGACGGTACCGGGAACAGCCTGAACAACGTGATGGCGGGCAACTCCGGCGACAACTCCTTGTTTGGCCAGAGTGGCTCGGATGAGCTCTACGGTGGCGAGGGGAATGACTATCTGGTCGGAGGATCCGGTGAGGATCGCGCCTTCGGTGGATCCGGCGACGACACTTTCTATATTGCCTCGGCCGGCGACGTTGTCGGCAGCGAGACCTTCGACGGTGGATCCGGCAGCGACACCCTGATCCTGGGCGACGATGTCGACCCGGCCGATCTCGACCTCATCAACATCGACGAGATCATTGGCGGCCTCTCGCCGGTGAACACCATCTACGGCAACAATAACGACAACACCCTCTTCGGCGCCAGCGGTCGGGACTTCATCGACGCCAAGAATGGTCAGGACAAGGTCTATGGCCTTGAAAGCGACGATACCATCGACGGCGGTGGCGGCGATGATTCGCTCTTCGGCGGCGGGGATGGAGACGACGATGACGACGATAGTGGCGACGACCTGATCTATGGCGGCCAGGGGCAAGACAAGGCGTTTGGCTTCGATGGCGACGACAGTCTCTACGGTGGTGATGGTGACGATTCTCTCTTTGGCGGTGGCAGAAGCCACAATGACGACGATGACGACACCGGCGACGACCTGATCTTTGGTGGTAACAACAACGACAAGATCTGGGGCATCGCTGGCGACGATACGCTGCATGGCGAAGGTGGCGACGATAGCGTCACTGGTGGTTTGGGAGACGACGTGATCTCCGGTGGGGACCATAGCGACAAGCTGTTTGGTGGAAGCGGGAACGATACGCTAGATGGCGGCAATGGTTGGGATAGCCTGGATGGCGGCAGAGGTGCCGATATCTTCGCGTTCGACGGCAACACCCTGAGTGGTGGGCAAGGTAAGATAATGGACTTCAGCCAGAGCCAGGCAGACCAGATCGCGATCGACATGCCAGGCGACAGCGGGTCCTTCATCGGCAATGCCGGCTTCTCTAACGAGGCTGGCCAGGTTCGTGTCAATGGCAACAACATCGAAGTCGACACCGACGGCAACGGCAGTGCCAACTTCCGTGTAGAGATCGATGGCGTTTCGGCCAGTCAGTTGACCGCCGGGGACTTCATCTTCTCCTAAGGGTTTGCGGGGCCGGCACCGAGAGGCGCCGGCCCTTCTCTTCCAGGACTCCGATCCGGCGCGACTGTCGATCTTGGAGACGGTCGCGCCCTTTTTTTGCAGAATGTGAGACTCTCAATTATTGAGGGAGATGTCTCGGGTTTCTCGATTCCCAGCGATGTTCGCCAAATTTTTTTAAATGAACGCTCGACAAACTTTTTTCGTCTCACTAGGTTGCCCGCGACGTATTTCGGGCTACATATCGCGGCTGACAATTTCATCAACTTGCGGCTATGCGAGAGCACTAGGGGACTGTAATGGCAAATTATACTGGACAGAGCGGGAACGACGTACTGACTGGCAGCGAGCTTGCCGATCTGATGCTGGGTTTCACGGGCGAAGACAGCCTATACGGCGAGACAGGGGACGACATCGCCCGAGGGTTCAACGGCAACGACCTGATTTTCGGCGGAGACGGTGACGACAGCATAACCGGTCAGAACGGTAATGATCGACTGTTCGGCGCAAGCGGTAACGACCGGATCAACGGCGGCGCCGGTGACGATACGCTGTTCGGCGGAGAGGGCGATGACTTCCTGCGCGGTCGGACCGGTACGGACACACTCTACGGAGGTCTCGGGAACGACACCTTTCGTGTCGATTTCGCCGGAGATGTTATTGTGGAAGGTGTCGGCGAAGGCCAGGACCGCGTGCTCTCCAATATCGATTTCAGTCTTTACAACTCTGCGACCAATGTAGAAGACCTCGTCTTGATTGGTTCGGCAACCATCGGCCTTGGCAACGCGCTCGATAATCGTGTTGTCGGAAACACTCTGGGAAACCTGCTGGCTGGTCTGGACGGTGATGACAACCTTCAAGGACGTGGAGGGAATGATCTGCTCAATGCTGACACCGGAAATGACAGGGTAAACGGCGGTGGCGGCGACGACACAGCCTTCGGCGGGACGGGCGACGATTTTGTCCTGGGTCGTGCCGGAACGGATCGCGGGTATGGCGGTAGTGGAAATGATACGCTCATTGATGCTTCCGGAGACGATAAGATATATGGCGGAGAAGGAAACGATCTTCTTGCCGGACAAAGTGGTGCCGACACCCTTTACGGCGGTGAGGGAGTAGACACGCTGTTCGGGGGAACCGGCATAACCTCTTTGGATACGCTGGTCGGCGCTGCGGGCGACGACACCTTCGGGGTCGATGGCGGCGAAGTTATCATTGAGTCGGCCGCCGGCGGTGTCGATTTGGTCTTTGCCGGCGTCGATTGGACTCTGGAGACGAACGTCGAAAACTTCCAGGCCTTGGGTGCGGACGATGCAGCGACCCTCGGCGCCGATGCCAACATAGACGGCACCGGGAACAGCGCGGACAACGCCATGAGCGGCAACTCTGCTGTCAACATGCTCTATGGTGCAAGTGGCTCGGACCTCCTCTACGGCGGAGAGGGTGACGACTATCTGGTCGGCGGATCGGGTGAGGACAGAGTCTCCGGTGGATCTGGCAGCGACACCTTCTTCGTGGCCTCCGCCGGGGACGTCATGGGTGACGAAACCTTTGACGGTGGGTCCGGTAGTGACACCTTGATCCTCGGCAACGACGTGGACGTCGATGCCCTGACGGTGATCACGGTCGAAGAGATCATCGGCGGCCTCGGCCCGCTCAACACCTTAAGCGGCAGCAACGGTGATAATGACATCACCGGAACCGATGGACGCGACTTGATCTTTGCCGGCAACGGCCAGGACAAGGTCTATGGCTTAAGCGATGCCGATACGATCTATGCCGGCGGCGGCGACGACTCGGTCTTTGGCGGTGCCGACGACGATTTGATCTCCGGCGACAATAACAACGATAAGATTTACGGCGACAACGGCGACGACTCCATGATCGGTGACAATGGTGATGATGAGGTCTTCGGTGGCAATGGAGACGACCATCTGTTCGGCGGCAACAACAATGACAAGCTTTTCGGTGGGAGCGGAAGCGATACTCTGATCGGCGACAATGGTCAGGACAGCCTAGAAGGCGGCAGTGGAAGCGACACGTTCAGTTTTGACGGCAACACACTGAATGGAAGTCAAGGTAAGATCGAGGACTTCAGCCAGGGTGAGGGCGACATCGTTGCAATCGACATGCCCGGCGATAGCGGTAGCTTTATCGGTACCGCGGGATTCAGCGGGGTTGCCGGCGAGGTGCGGGTGAACGGCAACAACATCCAAGTCGATACCAACGGCAACGGCAACTCAAACTTCTCTGTCGAGATCAATGGCATCTCTGCCAGTCAACTGACCGCCACAGACTTTATCTTTAGTTAATGTGCCTAGGCGGGGGCGGCGTAGCGCTCGCCCCCCTCCTCTCGGTACCGCTCTTGCCCTTGTGGAGCAGCACGGTAAGTAAGCGAGCGACCGGTCAGGACCAGCGACCCTGACGCGAAGCAAACGCAAGCCTGGATATCGCACAGCAATAGTCCGGGCAGGGAACAGGGCAATGCTCTTCGGCACGACCGGCACCGATAAGCTTATCACCGCTACAAGCCTCACCGACACAATCTTCGGGTTGAGCGGCGATAACGGGGTCATCGGTCTCCGGCGCTGAGCGACTCACTGCCAATGGCGGCACCAACACCATGACCGGCGGCAGTGGTGGACGACACCCTGCCGATCGGCTCGGCGACGGTCTTCGTCGAGAATCTCCGCATGCAGCAGGGTTTTGGCAACATCGACGGAGCCGCCTTCTCTGGCGGTGGCAGTTCTGAGGCCCGCTTCGCAGACGTTCGCCAGGTTCAAGTCGATCAGGATGGGGATGGTAAGCTTGACCAGGCCTTCCTGGTGCACGCGAGCTGCCGCTTCGGAACTGAGCAGACCTGCTCGTTGCCAAACGGGCTGAGATACCCAGCGGCAGTGATGTGCACTCATGTCAGCCTTGCAAGCGTTCAAACGCCACGCGAGGCTTATCCTCGCTTTGCTGTCGGCGCGCGGTCGCGCTTGCCAAACCTCGATGAGTTCCACTCAACGCCGATTGGTATCAGCCGCCCTGCTTCTCTCGTGGCTTGATCATGCGTCCGAGATCGGTGCCGGCGAAGATGTGCATGTGCAGATGCGGCACCTCTTGATGCCCGTCGCGTCCGATGTTCGACAGCACGCGGTAGCCGGGGTCCGGGAGGCCGAGGTCGCGGGCGACCTTGCCGATGGCGCGAATCCAGCCGGCAACTTCGGCCTCGCTTGCCTTCTCGGAGAAATCGTCGAAGGAGACGTATGGCCCCTTGGGAATCACCAGAATATGCGTTGGTGTCTGAGGTTGAATATCGTGAAAGGCAAGCGCATAGGCGTCTTCATAGACCTTGTTGCAGGGAATCTCGCCGCGCAGGATCTTGGCGAAGACATTTTGCGGATCGTAGCTCATCGATGTCACTCCTTCGCTCGGCCGGCTTTTTCCGCCAGGCCGGACTGACCGGTTCTTCCCTCCAAGGCGTCCCAGACCGCTGCGGGCTCGACGCCACGCGCGATCCACAGCAGGCTCAGGTGGTAGAGCAGGTCGGCCGACTCGGCAACCAATTCTCCGGGGCTGCCGCAGGCGCCTGCCAAAGCAGCCTCGACCCCCTCCTCACCGACCTTCTTGGCGATCTTCTGCGGCCCCTTGGCCAGAAGCTTTGCCGTGTAGCTCTCACTCGGATCGGCGTCGCGTCGCTCCTGAAGGGTCGCGTAGAGACGGTCCAGGGTATGTTGGTCAGTCATCACAGCCTCCTGACCGGCACGCCGGCCGCGGCCAAGGTTTCCTTTGCCTCGGCAATGCTGGCCTCGCCGAAGTGGAAGATAGAGGCAGCCAGCACGGCGGAGGCGTGGCCCTCGCGTACCCCTGTCACCAGATCCTGCAGCCCGCCGACGCCGCCGGAGGCGATGACCGGTACGGGAACGGCATCGGCAATGGCGCGAGTCAGGGGCAGATCATAGCCGTCGCGCGTGCCGTCGCGGTCCATGGAGGTCAGCAGGATCTCTCCGGCACCCAAGGCGACAAGGCGCTGCGCCCAGGAGACCGCCTCCAGGCCGGTGGCCTGGCGGCCGCCGTGGGTGAAGATCTCGAAGCGCCCCGCATCCACCTGCTTGGCGTCGACGGCAACGGTGATGCACTGGCTGCCGAACTTCACCGCAGCTTCGGCGACAAAGTCGGGGTTCTTTACAGCCGCAGTGTTGATCGAGACCTTGTCGGCTCCGGCAAGCAGAAGCTGGCGGATGTCGTCCAGGGTGCGCACGCCGCCGCCGACGGTCAGCGGCATGAAACAGACCTCTGCCGTGTGACGCACGGCGTCCAGCAGGATGTCGCGGCGCTCGTGACTGGCGGTGATGTCGAGGAAGCAGAGTTCGTCGGCGCCCTCGGCGTCATAGCGCTGGGCCTGCTCGACCGGATCGCCGGCATCGCGCAGCCCGACGAAGTTGATGCCCTTGACCACCCGGCCGTCCTTGACGTCCAGGCAGGGAATGACGCGAACGCTCAGCATGTCTTTTCTTTCAAGAGGGTGAGAGCCGCTGTCGGGTCCAGCCTGCCGTCATAGAGCGCGCGGCCCACCACCACGCCCTCGATGCCCGGTTCTTCTGCCGCCAGCAGTCCTTCCAGGTCGGCCATTCCGGCAACGCCGCCCGATGCAATCACCGCCATGCCGGATGCTTTCGCGAGCGCCGCCGTGCCCTCGACATCGACGCCGCTCAAGGCCCCGTCGCGGCCGACGTCGGTGTAGAGCAGGGCGGCAACGCCGGCATCGCGGAAGCGCAAGGCCAGATCCAAGGTGGAGATGTCCGAACGCTCGGCCCAGCCCTCGACTGCGACATAGCCCTCCTTCGCATCCACGCCGACCACGATCCGGCCGGGGAATTCCCGACAGGCCTCGCGCACCAGATCCGGATCCTTCACCGCGACGGTGCCCAGGATCACCCGACGGACGCCGAGCGCCAGCCAGGCCTCGATGCGGGCCAGATCGCGGATGCCGCCGCCCAGTTGTACCGGCAGGTCGACGGCCTTGAGGATGGCCGCAACCGCCTCGCCGTTGCCGCCGCTACCGGAGAAGGCGCCGTCCAGATCGACGACATGCAGCCACTGGAAGCCGGCCGCCTGAAAGGCCTTGGCCTGACCCGCCGGATCGTCGCCATAGACGGTCACGGCATCGGCGCGGCCATAGAGCAGGCGCACCACCTGGCCCTGCTTCAGGTCGATTGCGGGGAAGAGGATCATGGTCGCCAGCCCAGGAAGTTGGAGAGCAGACGCAAGCCCACGGCCTGCGATTTCTCCGGATGGAACTGCGTGCCGACCAGGTTGTCCCGCCCGACCGCCGCTGTCACCGGTCCGCCGTGCCCCGTCAGTGCCAAGACTTGCTCGGGCTGCTTGGCCTGCAGGTGATAGGAGTGCACGAAGTAGACCTGATCGCCCGCCTCGATGCCAGCGAAGAGGGGGTGGTCTGCAAGGTCGCTCAGCTGGTTCCAGCCCATGTGCGGAATCTTGAGGCTGGGATCCTTGGGCGCGAGCGCTACCACATCGCCGGGGATCCAGTCGAAGCCTGCGGTCTCGCCATGTTCCAGCCCGCGGGTGGCCATCAGCTGCATGCCCACGCAGATGCCCAGCAGCGGCCGCCCTTTGGCGATGGCGCTGTCCTTCAGGGCCTCGATCAGCCCGTCGTGCGCCGCCAGCCCCTGATAGCAGTCGGCGAAGGCGCCCACGCCGGGCAGCACCAGGCGTTCGGCCCCGGCCACGTCCTCGGGGCGGTCGCTGACCAGCACCTGGGTGTCGTGTCCGCCTTCGCGCGCGGCCCGTTCCAGGGCTTTGGCGGCCGAGCGCAGATTGCCCGAGCCGTAGTCGATCAAGGTCACCAGTGACTGCGCCATAAGGGGGTCCTGACTGGGTGTCGCTAGGGTTAGAGCATCCCTTTGGTCGTCGGCAGGCTGTCGGCCGCACGCGGGTCTATCTCCATCGCGTGGCGCAGCGCTCGCGCAAGGCCTTTGAAGCAGGCCTCGATCATATGGTGATTGTTCAGGCCATAGAGCACCTCGACGTGCAGGGTCAGTCCCGCCTGTTGCGCGAAGGCCTGGAACCACTCCTTGAAGAGTTCGGTGTCCATGGTGCCCAGCTTGTCGCGGGTGAAGTCGACCTTCCAGATCAGATAGGGACGGTTGGAGATGTCCAGCGAGACCCGCACCAGGGCCTCGTCCATGGGGATGTAGGCATGGCCATAGCGGCGGATGCCTTTGCGGTCGCCCAGGGCTTGGGCCAGGGCCTGGCCCATGACGATGCCGGTGTCTTCCGTGGTGTGATGGCCATCGATGTGCAGGTCGCCCTCGGCCTTGACATCCAGGTCCATCAGGCCGTGGCGCGCCAGCTGATCCAGCATGTGATCGAGGAAGCCGATACCGGTCTCGATCTCGGACCGGCCGCTGCCGTCGATGCAGATGGTGGCGCTGATGCGCGTCTCTTTGGTGTTGCGCGTGACGCTGCCCACGCGCGGCTGTGATGTCGTCATGGCTGTTTCCTAGCAGGCCGCCGGCGACTTGCAAACCGGCGGAGCGTCGTCGGTTGCGCATGAGCGCACCGCCGCAGTTCGACTTGCCCGCTTGTCCGATCTCCCCGGCCCAAGAGGCGCCAGCGTCGCGGGCAACCGGGTGGTGAAAACGAAAAAGCGGCGAAGGCCGCCGGCGAAGGCGGCTGGGGAAGGCCGCCGCTAGGCGACCTCGGCGTTGCGGCTAAGGGCGCATTGCGACCAGATTTCGGAGAGGGCGGTCACCAGGGCGTCGATCTCCGCATCGCCGTGCACCGGCGAGGGGGTTATTCGCAGGCGCTCGCTCCCCTTGGGTACGGTCGGATAGTTGATCGGCTGGACATAGATCCCGTGATTGTCCATCAGCCAGTCGCTGATCATCTTGCACTTGACCGGGTCGCCGACCATGACCGGCACGATGTGGCTGGGATTCGGCAGGGTGGGGATGCCCAGTGCCGCCAGCTTGGCCCGTACCTTGTCGACCGCTGCCTGGTGTCGCTCGCGCTCGACCTGGCTGCTTTTCAGATGCTGGACAGAGGCGCGCGCGCCGGCGGCGACGGCCGGCGGCAGGGCGGTGGTGAAGATGAAGCCGGAGGCGAAGGAGCGCACGAAGTCGCAAAGCGCGGTAGACGCGGCGATGTAGCCGCCGACCACGCCGAAGGCCTTGCCCAAGGTGCCCTCGATGACGGTCAGGCGATCCATCAGACCTTCGCGCTCGGCAATCCCGCCGCCGCGCGGGCCGTAGAGGCCGACGGCATGGACCTCGTCCAGATAGGTCATGGCGTTGTGGCGCTCGGCCACCTCGCAGATCTCGGCGATGGGGGCGATGTCGCCGTCCATGGAGTAGACGGACTCGAAGGCGACCAGCTTCGGCCGCGCAGGGTCCAGGTCGGCCAGGCGGCGCTCCAGATCCTCGACGTCGTTGTGCTTCCAGATCTGGCGTTCGGCCTTGCTGTGGCGAATGCCCTCGATCATGGAGGCATGGTTCAGCGCGTCGGAGAGCACCATGCAGTTCGGGATGCGGCTGGCCAAGGTGCCCAGAGCCGCCCAGTTCGAGACATAGCCCGAGGTGAAGAGCAGAGCCGACTCCTTCCGGTGCAGGTCGGCCAGCTCTTGCTCCAGCAGCACATGGTAGTGGTTGGTGCCGGAGATGTTGCGGGTGCCGCCGGCACCGGCGCCGCAGCTGTCCAGGGCCTCGTGCATCGCCGCCAGGACCTTGGGATGCTGTCCCATACCCAGGTAGTCGTTGGAACACCATACGGTGACCGCCCGCTGGCCTTGGTCATGATGGTTGGTTGCCTTGGGGAACTGGCCGCGGTGGCGTTCCAGATCGGCGAAGACGCGATAGTTGCCCTCGTCGCGCAGGGCATCCAGCGTGTCGCTGAAGAAGGCATCGTAATCCATGTACCGTTCCCTCGGGGCGTATTGGCGATCCCAGCCGCGTGCCCCTGGCTCCTCGAGAGGGTTTCCCGTGTCGAGGCATTCTTCTCAGGCCCGCGTGCACAAGAAGGTAAACGCTGTGGGCGGCCAGGACCATGCGCCAAATTGGTCACATTCGTGACAGGGTCTTGTGAGGGATGGGGCGTTGCGGCTGGGGGGCGGTCACGGATGGCGGTTTCGGGGGTGGCGGTTTCGGGCCGGGCTCCAAGGCAGAGATCCCGGACGGGCAGTTTTAGCGCAGTTTGTCACCCGGGCCGAGGCTTCTTTGTCGGCTACGCCCGGAGGACCCGCTATCTGGACTGCTTGGTTTCCTCTTCTTCAGTAGCTGGCCTTGGCTCGATGGTGCGGCGTCCTCGATCTGCGGCAGCCGATGCTCGTCGCCGGGCGACCACTCGAAGGTACCCTCCCTCGGGTGGTAGAGCTCCCAATCGTAACCGTTCTCTTCCAGGATGGCCCGCCAGGCGGAGTTGCTGTTGTAGGTCGGCATAGTCTCGTAGAATTGCCCTTCCGTATCGCCCAGCCTGGGAATCCTCTTCGGGATCTTTCCGCTAGGCAATAAGAAATAGTCGAACTTCATGTGGTACTTCTTAGCGGTTTCTTTGAGCTTGTTCCAAATTTTCAGCGCATTGGTTCCCTTCAGGGGAGGCACTTCGACCCAATTTCTACGATCCTCGTCACCAAGATTGAAAGGATTTGGCTTGGTTCTGGGGCCGTTTCTAAAATATTCTACTTTCTCTTCCTTTATTTCTAGTTTTCCACCGATAGGGCTCTTGGTCGTTCCGTGAATTTCTGCGTAAACTTTGCCATCTGGACCTCGCAAAACAAGATAGTTGTGTTTTCCAGCATTCTCTGTGAAAGGTACTGATCGCTGAGCAGAAAAAATTCGCCATTTCGGTGCATTACGTTGTTCAGGCATGTGTCTGTGTCCTTTCTGTTGGGGAGGGGAGGGTTTGGTTATTTTGAGAACCCTTGTTAATCTTGTCAGTAATTTTGAGCAACTCAGAATTTTGCAAATAACAATTAGGTATATATTTAGTTTTTGAATTAAAAAAATGACAAAAATTTGAAGGAGAAAAATTATCGTGTTGTATTTTATAAGCAGCTTGTAACTGCTCAGGGTGTTGGTTTACGGGAGTGCGCCCAGCGTCGGGTGTTGTCGTTGGAGAAAGGGGTTGCGGCGCGGGTGTGGAATATGAGTCAAGCTATGAATGGCTCGCGTACCCCGCCTCAGCAGTCTGTCGCCC
>JAVJSY010000066.1:0-25192 GCA_040219175.1 Kiloniellales bacterium | reverse complement strand
TGGGGCGCCGATACTCACGCCCTCATCCGATCCGTCATCGGCACCGGAAGACTGCATGGCTTTACGCCTCATCAGGCCATCTCAGCGGCACTCGCCGGCAAGACACTCTTCCCCGCCTGACCAACACCCTGAGCAGTTACTCACCGAGGAGCTGGAGTACGTCCCGGGCCACTTCGTGGTGAACCGCATGGTGCGTCCGCGCCGGGCCTGCCGGCAGTGCGAGGCGATCGTACAAGCGCCCTTGCCGTCGCGCCCGATCGAGCGCGGCCGGCCCGGCGCCGGCCTGCTGGCCCACGTGCTGGTCTCGAAGTACGGCGACCATCTCCCGCTTTTCCGGCAGAGCCAGATCTTCGAGCGCCACGGCATCGATCTCGACCGCTCCACCCTGGCCGAATGGGTCGGCAAGTCGGCGGCCCTACTGGAACCCCTGGTCGATGAGATCGGCCGTCATGTGCTTGGCGGTCCGGCGATCTTTGCCGACGACACACCGCTCAAGATGCAGGCGCCCGGCAACGGCAAGACCAAGACAGCGCGGATCTGGACCTATGTGCGAGACGAGCGGCCCTGGCTTGGCCAGGCACCGCCGGCGGCCTGGTACCGCTTTACGCTCGATCGAAAGGGCGAGCATCCGGAAGGGCACCTAGTCGGCTATGAGGGCTGGATGCATGCCGACGGCTACCCCGGTTTCAATCCGCTCTTTCGCTCCGAGGATATCCGAGAGGTCGCCTGCCTGGCCCACATGCGGCGCAAGTTCGTCGATATCTTCCAGGCCCAGGGTTCAGCCATCGCCGAGGAGGCAATCAAGCGAATAGCCGGCCTCTATGCGATCGAGAAGGAGGCGCGCGGCAGGTCGGCTGGCGAGCGCGTGCGCCGACGCCAGGCTTATGCCAAACCGATCCTCGACGATCTCGAGGCCTGGCTGCAGGCACAGCTGGCGAAGATCTCCGGCAAGTCCGAGCTGGCCAAGGCCATCCGCTACAGCCTGACCCGCATGAAGCGCCTGCGTCCCTATCTCGACCATGGCTTCCTGGAGGTCGACAACAACACGGCCGAGCGCGCCATGAGGCCGGTGGCTTTGGGCAGGAAGAACTTCCTCTTTGTCGGGTCGATGCGAGGCGGGGAATCGGCAGCCATTGCCTACACCTTGATTGAGACCGCCAAACTCAACGGCGTCGACCCGCAGGCTTGGCTGACCGACGTGCTTGGTCGCATCGCCGACCACAAGATCACCAAGCTCGAAGAGCTGCTCCCATGGCGATACGCTGCACCACAGCGTAGCCCGAACAACCTACACCACGCCATCCGCGCCTAAACCGGACGCTTACTTTCCAAAGGAGCCGTGGACGAAACATTCATGTCGCATGTACGGATTAGGAACGGTGCGTTGCGCTGCGATCTTGGCTCAGGCGCGCTCTTGCCCGCTCCACCAAACTCTCCAGCCCCTTCGGCAGGAACAGCACGGCGAGGATCAGGATTCCGCCCAGGAACAGCGGCCGGGCCTGGTCTACGCCCAAAGAGCGCAGCACCAGTTCGTTGATGATGGTGAGCACCAGAAGGCCCAGGAGGGGGCCGTAGAAGGTGGCGGTGCCGCCGACGATGACCCAGACCAGGACATCGACCATGCGGCTGACCTCGAAGGCGTTGGGGCTGACGGTGCCGAGGTAGTGGACGTAGAGGCCGCCGGCCAGACCGGCGAAGGCAGAGGCTGCGACCAGGGCCGTGGTGCGATAGGCGCGCGCGCTGACGCCGACGCTCTCGGCCAGCTTGTCCTGCCAGTGCAGCGCATGGAAGGTCAGGCCGAAGCGGGACTTCTCGATGCGCCAGAGGACGAGCAGGGAGACCGAGACGATGGCGAGCGCGAGGTAGTAGTAGTTGACGGCCGACCACCAGGCGATCTTGTGGCCGAAGATCTCCCAGTCCTCCCAGCCGGGGATCGAGCGGATGCCCTTCGGGCCGCCGAAGAGGGGGCGCAGGTCGGAGAGGCGCCAGGCCAGTCGGATGACCTCGCCGGCGGCGAAGGAGCCGATCAGGAAGTAGAAGCCCTTCATGCGGAAGAGCGGGAAGCTGAGGATGTAGGCGACCAGGCCGGCGACCAGCGCGCCCAAGGGGATGGCGACCGGCACCGGCAGGCCCAGGCGCTTGGCCAAGAGTGCGCTGGCATAGGCGCCGACCCCCATCATCACGACATGGGCCAGGGACCACTCGCCGGTCAGCGTCAGCAGGCGGTAACTGCAGACCAGCAGCGCGTTGATCAGGAAGAAGACGGCCAGTTCGCGCTGCTCGGCCGAGGTCGCCAGATGCGGCAAAGCCAGCAGCAGGACGACGGCAAAGATGGCGAAGAGGATGCGCCCCGGGGTCATCAGGCGGGTCATCTGGCGGGTGTTTTGGCCGGCCATCAGGCGCGGTCCTTCACGCCGAAGAGGCCGGTGGGCTTCACCACCAGCACCAGCAGCATCAGCGAGAGTCCGACGATATCGGCCATGACGCCGTCCCAATAGGTGGTGACGAAGGTCTTGACCAGGGCGTAGAGGACGGCGGCGATGACCGCACCGCCCAGGCTGCCGATGCCGCCGACGATGATGATGATGAAGGCGGCAACGATGATGCCGTGGCCCATGTGCGGTTCGGGCTCGACCAGGGGGGCTGTCAGCGCGCCGGCGACACCGGCCATGCCGGCGCCGATGAACATGGCGAGCCTGGCGGTCTGGTTCATCGAGATGCCCTGCAGCGCTGCGGCCTCGGGGTCTTGCGCGCAGGCTCGCAGTGCCCAGCCGAACTTGCTGCGCTTCAGGAAGAGCCAGAGGGCGGTCAGCAGGCCGACGGCGACCAGGATCACGTAGAGACGGGTCATCGGCAGGGTGACCCCCGGCAGCAGGGTCAGGATCTCCTGTGTCGGCGGCGGCACAGGTTTTTTCTTCGTTCCGAACTCAAGCGTGGCGGCGGCCTGCAAGCAGAGCAGCAGCCCGATGGAAACAATCAGCCCACCCAGCGGATTGTCGCGCAATGGCCTGAAGAGCCCACGCTCGATCAGCAGCCCGAAGGCGCCGACCAGCACCAGTCCCAGCGCGACGGCGACCAGGAAGCTCATCTCCTGCTCGGAGTAGAAATAGAAGGTGGCGTAGGCGCCCAGCATATAAAGCTCGCCGTGGGCAAAGTTGATGATGCCCATCACGCCGAAAATCAGCACCAATCCGACGGCCACCAGCGACAGATAGCTGGCCGCATAGGCGGCATTGGCCAGGGTTTGAAGAACCAGCTCCATAGGGCTCGGCCACTCACAGAATCGAGGGGGTAGAAGGGGGAGGTCGGACCTCCCCCTTTGTCCTTGGTTTCCCACGCGCCGCCTTACGGACTAAGAGCAAAGCAAACGGCGAGAGATCCTTCGGTCAAGCCGAAGGACAACGGCGTTCTTGGTGGGGCGAGTGCCCTAAATCCGCTGGTAGTACATCTCGCCCATGGCCTCCATGTGCTTGATCAGGAGGTCCTTGTGCTGGTCCCACCAGGCGGGGATGGAGCGATACTCGGCGATCTTGGCCTTGCCGTCCTCGATCACCACGACCGGCCAGTTGCCGACCAGCGCATTGTCGATGCCGAAGAGCTCCTTGCCCCACCAGCGCGCTTCGCCGAAGCACTGGGCGCCGGTGCCGGTGCCCTTCATGGCGGCAAGCACCGCTTCCGGCTCGGCCGAGTTGGCGCTCTCGGCCGCAGCTTTCCAAAGATCCATGATGGAAGCATACTCCCAGGAGACCGCGCCCCACTCGCCGGGGAAGCGCTCGTTGTACTCGGCGTAGAAGCCGCCCGGGTCCTGGAAGTTGATCTGCGGCTCGTTCAGCTTGGGGTCGTCGAAATCCGGGAACTGGAAGATGACGCCCTCCATGAACTCCTTGGAGGTCTTCTCGATGACCTGGTCGTAGAAATCCATGGTGCAGGAGATGATCTGCCCCTTGAAGCCTTGCTGGAAGGCCTGTTCGCAGAGCGGGTGGACATAGTCGGTGTAGGCCGTGTCCAGGCAGATGATGTCCGGGTTGGAGGCCATCAGCCGGGTCATGACCGGGGCGAAGTCGGTGGTGGAGATGTCGAAGAAGAGCGGATCGTCGGCCATCTCGATGCCGGCGGCCTCGAACGCGGCCAGATAGGTCGCGACCGAGGGGCGACCGAGCGCGTCGTCCTGCGCGCAGATGACCGCACGCTTCAGGTCGGGGCGATTCTCGCCCAGCCACTCGACGCCGGTCACGTTGTAGATCGGGTGCACCTCGGCCGGCGCGATCAAGAATGGCGTCTCCGGCGTCAGGTCGGAGGGCAGCAGGGTCGAGACCAGCATGCCGGTGCGGTTGGAGATGTCGACGACCGGGGGCATGGTGTCGCCGCCCAGCATCATGATGAACTTGACGCCGTCGTCTTCGATCAACTTCTGCGCGCCGGTGCGGGCCTTGGCGGCCGAGTACTCGTTGTCGAAGGGCACGAACTCGATCATGTGCTGCTTGCCGTCGATGGTCACACCGCCGGCCTTGTTCACACGCTCGCCCCAGATCTGACAGCCATAGAGGCCGGGCGCACCCCAGGCGGCGACGTCGCCGGTCAGCGGGGCCAGGAAGCCGATCTTGATGGTCTCGCCTTCGGCCGCAGCGGGCGTTGCGAAGGTGAGGCCGGTGCCGGCGAGCGCGGCGCCGGCCGCGCTGGTCTGCATGAAGCGTCTGCGGCTGAGCCGCTTTTTGATGAGATCGATGGACATGGTTTTCGTTAAGTCTCCCTCTGGCGGCGCCTTGTCGATCACTCTTCCCTGGGACCGAAATCGCGGCGCCAGTCGATTGCTCCCCCGGGTCTCCCGCCCTCTCTCGTGTCAGGTCTCTTGTCTCGGGCCGATCAGCGATCACACCGACCCCGGCGGGTTTCTTGTTTAGGCTGGGGAAGCTTAACGCCAAGAGCCTGACGGTTTCAACGATCTTCCGCAGAAATGGTCTACTATTGGTATGAAAAACTTCGGCAATCGGTTACATTGGTTTGAATTGGTTCAGGCGCGGAAGAGGCGGTAGAGAGCGAGAGGGGACAGAGTGTGCTGCCCCTCTCGATTCCCCACTTAGGTGCGCAGATAGTCCTTCATGCTGTCGTCCAGGCACTTGATCCAAGAGGTGTGGTGCTTGGGCGCCTGGGTACCGGTCATGACCGACTTATAGCCGTTGTCGCGGAAGCGCATGATGTCTTCCTTCTTATGCTTCTTCCACTGGAAGAAGGCTTCGCAGGCGCCGTCGACGTCGAAGCTGGGATAGTCGGTCTCGTCGATCAGCTCTTGGGTATAGTCGCCCTGGTAGCGGATGGCGTCATAGTCGCTTTCGCCCGCATCCTCGGCGGCGACGCGCTTTTCGACGTCGGCGATCAGGGTCTTCTTGTCGCTCGGCACGGCGATGCGGCCAAGAATGGCATCGCGCACCCACCAGGCCTGGGCATCGAACATGTTGAAGGTGAACCACTGGTCCTGCATGCCGAGATAGAAGAGCTTGGGATTGTTCACCCAGACGACGCCCTTGTAGAGGTCGGCGGTGGCCAGGCGGTTGGCGGTCTTGAGTCTGAGGTCTTCCGGCATGAAGGGGAAGTGGTGGATATAGCCGGTGCACAGGATGATGGCGTCCACCTCCTTGCTTGTGCCGTCCTTGAAGGTGACGGTGTTCTTGTCGACCTTGGTCAGCAGCGGCACCTCTTCCCAGTTATCCGGCCAGTTGTAGCCCATCGGCGCGGTGCGGTGGCTGACGGTGACCGACTTGCAGCCGTACTTCCAGCACTGCGAGCCGATGTCCTCGGCCGAATAGCTGGTGCCGACGATCAGGATGTCCTTGTTCTTGAACTCAAGCGCATCGCGGAAGTCGTGGGCGTGCAGGACCCGGCCGTTGAAGTTGGCCAGGCCCTCGAAGCTGGGCACGTTGGGCGTGGAGAAGTGACCCGAGGCACAGATGACGTGGTCGTAGTCCTCGTCGTACATGCGGTCGGCCTTGAGGTCGTGGGCGGTCACGGTGAAGAGGCCGCTGTCCTCGTTGTAGGAGACCCAGCGCACCGGATGGCGGAAGCGGCACCACCGTCGCACGCCGGCCTTCTCCAGGCGGCCGACGATGTAGTCGCGCAAGACCTCGCGCGGCGGGTAGGAGGCGATCGGCTTGCCGAAGTGCTCTTCGAAGGTGTAGTCGGCGAACTCCAGCCCTTCCTTGGGTCCGTTGGACCAGAGGTAGCGATACATGGAGCAGTGCACCGGCTCGCCATACTCGTCCAGGCCTGTGCGCCAGGTATAGTTCCAAAGGCCACCCCAATCGTCCTGCTTCTCGTAGCAGACGATTTCCGGGATCTCTGCGCCCTTGGCTGCGGCCGACTGAAAGGCGCGCAAGGCGGCGGTGCCCGACGGGCCCGCTCCGATGATGGCAACTCGCTTGCCCATTTCCCTCTCCTTGGTGCAATTTGGTACGAAATTGGTTTCCTGCCGTTCGGCTTCTCGTTCTTTGGCCACCAGCACTTCATCTCTTCTCGTGGGGCAGACTAGCGAAAACCCGCAGCGCGTTCCATCGAAAATGCGAAGCATAGCTCGGCTTTGAGCCGCGTTCCGGCGAGGCTAATGGTTCAACCAATTCCAGAATAGGTCCGAAATTGGTATGATTGCGGTGGCGAGGCCATCGGCTTAGTCTCGCTGCATGCTGGCTCCCGGATGTCTCGTTCTGCTGTTTCTGCCCTTGATCGGGCTTGGCATCGGCCATTATGTGGCTGGCGAGGCGGGCATGATCTGGGGCGCCGTCCTGGGGCTCTTGCTCGCCGGACTTGGTTCGGCCGGCCTGCTGTGGCTGCTGCGTGCCATGAAGTCGGATTGATAAGGAGACAAGACGAAGATGATCACATGGAGTTATCCGACACGGGTTCTGTTCGGTGCTGGTTGTCGCAGCGCACTGCCGGCCGAGGCCGCCGAACTGGGCATGAAGCGACCGCTGGTGGTGACCGATCCGGGACTGAAGGATCTGCCCTTTATCGCCGAGCTGCGCGGCTTGCTGGACGAGGCCGGGCTGGCCAACGGCCTCTTTACCGACATCAAGCCCAACCCCTTGATCGAGAACCTGGAGGCCGGTCTCGCGGTCTTCCGAGAGGGCGGATACGACGGTGTCATCTGCGTCGGCGGCGGCAGCGCCATGGACTGCGGCAAGACCATCGCCTTCATGGCACCGCAGAGCCTTCCGGTTTGGCATTTCGAAGACGTGGGCGATAACTGGAAGGACGCCAATCCAGAGGGGATCGCGCCGATCATCGCCATCCCGACCACGGCAGGCACCGGGTCCGAAGTCGGGCGCGCGGGCGTCATCGGCGATGCGGCCCGGGGCTTCAAGAAGATCATCTTTCATCCGCAGATGCTGCCGGCCGTGGTGATCGAGGATCCGGAACTCAGCGTCGGCCTACCGGCGGGCCTGACGGCAGCCACCGGCTTCGACGCTTTGGCGCATTGCCTGGAAGCCTACAGCACGACGGCGTTTCATCCCATGAGTGACGGCATCGCGGTCGAGGGCATCCGCCTGGTCAAGGAGAACCTGCCGCGCGCGGTGACGGACGGTGGCGATCTCGAGGCGCGCGGCCAGATGCTGATCGCAGCCAGCATGGGCGCCGTCGCGTTCCAGAAGGGCCTTGGCGCCATTCATTCGCTTTCGCATGCCGTGGGCGCACTCTTCGACACCCATCACGGCCGTACCAACGCCGTCATGATGCCCTACGTCCTGGCCTTCAACCGCAGCCAGGTCGAGGGCAAGCTGGCCCGCCTGGCCGCCTATCTGGATCTGCCGCCAAGCTACGAGGGCTTCTTCGACTGGATGATGGCGACCCGCAGTGCGCTTGGTATCGAGCACACCCTGGCCGACCTGATCGGCGAGCGCGATCGCCAGGTGGAGCGCGTGATCGAACTCTCCGTCACCGATCCGACCGCACCCAGCAACCCGCGCACCCTGGACCGCGACGGCGCCGCACGCCTCTACGAAGCGGCTCTCTCGGGCAGCCTGAGAGGACTTTCCGACTAAGAAGAAAATTCTCCTCGCAATTGATCTATCGCAATGTGGTGGCCAAAGGCGCCTGCCATGATCAGCCTGTTGCCATGGGTTGCCTGACATGAAGCTCCCACGGGGAGGTAGTCTCTATGTCCTCGGCTTAGTCAGCCAACCCAGTTCAGTACTTCCCTTACTCCGGGGGCCGTCTCGCTTGAGGCAGCCCCCGTTTTCTTTCTGTCCCGCGTGTGAGCCGGCAGTGCCACGCTCTCCTTGTTCGTCGCCATCGCGCCACAGGGCCGCTGCAGCCGCAGGGCGTGCGAGATGGAGCGGCGGCGACAAGGATCTCTAAGTCGAGTTGCGGCGCGGGGTTTCGCCGCCTCCACGATTCGCCGTCCCGCTGCGCTCGCATGCCCTGCTATGCTTGGCCTTTAGAAGGCATCCGATATAAGGAGCAGAGCAGCTATGGTGCAGAATTTCGACATCGTCATCATCGGTGGCGGCAACGCTGGCTTCGGCGTTTCGGCGATCGCAGCGCAAGCCGGCAAGAGCCTGGCCTTCGTCGAGTCCTGGGACTTCGGTGGGACCTGCCCGAACCGTGGCTGTACGCCGAAAAAAGTCCTGGTCGCCGCGGCGCACGCGCTGGACGAAATCGAGCGCGCGCCGACGCATGGGATCTCGCTGGGGCCTGCAAGCCTGGACTGGGGCAAGCTGATCGATCGCGAGAAGGCGATGATCGACTTCATTCCGGATGCGATGGCCGATCTCGCTGCCAAGCGCGGCGCCGTCTTCCGCGGCCAGGCGCGTTTCATCGGGCCGAAGCAGGTCCAGGTGGGCGACGAGGTCCTGGAGGCCGAGACCCTGGTCATCGCGACCGGCTCGACACCGCGTCCCTTGCCGATCCCAGGCGCTGAACATCTGATCACCTCAGACGAGGTGCTGTCCGAGCGCGAGCAGCCGGGAAGCGTGATCTTCATCGGCGGTGGCGTGATCGCCATGGAGTTCGGCCACGTCTATGCACGCGCCGGCACCAAGGTCACCATCCTCGAGGCCCTGCCGAGCCTGCTGCCGCGCGCCGACCAGGATGCCGTCGCGGCGATCCGGGCCGAGAGCGAGCGGATCGGGATCACGATCAAGACCGCGGTGAAGGTCAAAGCCATCGCGTCGGCGGGTGACAGGCTGACGGTGGAATTCGAACACGACGGCACGACGCAGTCCCTGCAGGCCGATCGCGTGGTGAACGGCGCTGGACGTGTCCCCAATGTGGCGGATCTGGATCTCGATGCCGGCGGGATCGCGCACGATGGCTTGCGTATCGCCGTCGATGCCACCCTGCGCTCCACCACCAATCCCGCCGTCTATGTTTGCGGTGACGCCTTGAGCGGCACCGCGCAGCTCTCGCCGGTCGCGACCTACGAAGGCCAGATCGTCGGGCGCAACATCGTCGAGGGCGGCGGGATCGAGCCCGACTACAAGGCCCTGCCGAACTGCGTCTATACCGTGCCGGCGATGGCGTCGGTCGGTCTGACCGAGGCCGAGGCCGAGGAACAAGGTCTGGCAGTCAAGGTCAGCCAGAGCGACATGCGGGGCTGGTTCTCGGGCAAGAGCTATGCCGAGAGCGTGGCCTGGGCCAAGACCCTGGTGGAGGAAGGAAGCGGGCGCATCCTGGGCGCGCACCTCGTCGGCCACCAGGGCGAGGAGTTGATCCACATCTTCGCCATGGCCATGCGCTACGGCATCACCGCCAGCCAGTTGAAGGAGCAGCTCTTTGCCTTCCCGACCTTCTCTTCGGACGTGAAGAACCTGCTTTAGTCGCCTTCTCATACCGAGTGGCAAAGATGAAGACTCATTGCATCTGTTTTTAGCGTTCAGACGCCACGCGGGGCTTATCCTCGCTGCGCTGCGGGCGCGCGGTCGCGCTTGCCAACCCCCGATGAGTTCCGCTCAACGCGGGTTGGTATCATACCAGGCCGCGAAAGTCTTCTCGCAGCTGGTGCCAACATCGCGGTGCAGCAGACTCGACAAACATACCAACTGTACGGTATGCTTTTTCCATGTCGAGGCCAACGAAACATCATCCCGAACGTGGCGACGCGCGCACGCGGCTATTGGAGGCCGCGCGGGACGTCATTCGCCGCAAGGGCTTCTCGGCCACGACCGTCGATGACATCTGCAAGGCGGCGGGCGTCACCAAGGGGGCCTATTTCCACCACTTCCCGAGCAAGGAAGCCTTGGGTGCCGCCGCAGCCGACTTCTGGGCGGAAACCACGGCCGCCTTCTTCGAAGCGGCGCCCTATCATGCCTACGAGGATCCTCTGGAGCGCATCTTCGCCTATGTCGATTTTCGCCGCGCGATCATCGCAGGCGATCTCGCCGAGTGGACCTGCCTGGTCGGAACGATGGCGCAGGAGGTCTATGCCACCTATCCCTCCATCCGCGATGCCTGTGCCGAGAGCATCTTCGGCCATGCCGCCACCCTGGAGCCCGACATTGCCGCGGCAATGTCGGCACGTGGCATCGAGGGACCTTGGTCGGCTGCAAGCCTCGCCAATCACACCCAAGCCGTTTTGCAGGGCGCCTTCGTCCTGGCCAAAGCCAAAGGCGATCCAGCGGTCGCGCTGGAAAGCGTCGACCACCTGAAGCGCTACATCGCGCTTCTCTTCGGTCGGCCCGGGGCCCTCCACGATGGCAACGCAAGGCAGTCAAACAATCAACGAGAGGAGTAGCCGTCATGTCCGCAGTTCAACTCACCCTCCTTATCGGTACCACCAAAGGGGCTTTTCTGCTCTCCGGCGGGAAGGATCGCAGCGGCTGGAGTGTCGCCGGGCCCTATTGCGAGGGTTGGCCGATCAATCATGTCGTTGGCGATCCGGATAGCGGTGCCCTCTGGGCGGGCGGCGGCGGTGACTGGAACGGCGCGGGGGTCTGGCACTCAAGCGATGCCGGCAAGACCTGGAACCTTGTCAGGCTGACAAAGGGGACACTCGACGACTGGGCGCGGAGGATCCCGACTTTGCCCGGATGATCGGCTGGAGCGACACGCCGCTCCCGTTCGAGGGCTTCACGCAGATCTGGAGCCTTTGTTCTGCCCACGGCCTGGTTTATGCCGGGACGAAACCGGCGGGCTTGCTGGTCAGCCGTGACAAGGGCGCGACCTGGGAGAAGATCCAAAGCCTGAACGAGCACCCCTCCGCCGAGGGCTGGAACCCGGGTGCGGCAGGGCTGGTCCTGCACACCATCGTGCCGCATCCAGCCGAACCGAAAACCCTGTGGGTCGGCATTTCCGCTGCTGGCGTCTTCGCCACCGACGATGGCGGAGACACCTGGGAGCGGCGCAATCGCCTGTCCAATGCAGAGGCTTGTGGCGAGCACGGCCATCCGGCCGCACCTCGCGACGGCGAAACCGGGCATTGTGTGCACAACATGGTTCGGGCCAAAGGTGCCCCCGATCTGCTCTACCAGCAGAACCATCATGGGGTCTGGCGTTCTGCCGACGGCGGGCGCAGCTGGGACGACATCACCCAAGGGCTGCCCTCGGTCTTCGGCTTCCCCATTCGCGTCCATCCGCGCGACCCGAAGACCATTTGGACCCTGCCCCTGAACGGTGACAGCGCTGGCCGCTTCCCGCCCGACGCGGCCGCCGCTGTCTGGCGTTCGCGCGACGGCGGGGAGACCTGGGAGGATTTGCGTCAGGGCCTGCCGCAGGAGGGCTGCTACTTCACCGTGCTGCGTCAGGCCATGGCCGGCGACGAGCGCAATCCGGCCGGGCTCTACTTCGGCACCAACAGCGGCTCCATCTTCGCCAGTTTCGACGAGGGAGACGCCTGGACCGAGATTGCCCGGCATCTACCCACCATCCTTTCCGTCGAGGTCTTGGATGCCTAGCCCAGAAGGTCCTCTTCGAAGGGGAAGTGCGACAGCAGTTCGGTCCCGGTCTCCGTGATCAGCAGCTGTTGTTCCAGCTTGACGCCTTCCTCGCCGCCCACCTCGCCGATGTAGCTCTCCACACAGAGCGTCATGCCGGGCTCTATCGCGCCGTCGTAGCCGGCATCGGGAAAATCGGCCCTGTGATAGAGGTAGGGGTACTCGCCGGTCATGCCGACGCCATGGGCGGAGACGTAGTAGCGGTTGGCGTGATAGCGCTCCGGGATGGTCCAGGCCTGCTCGGCATAGTCGCGGAAGCTCAGGCCCGGCTTCAGGATCGCCATGTTGTGGTGAACCTGCTCATAGGCCACGTTGTAGAGAGTGCGCTGCTGTACGCTCGGCCGCTTGGGGCCGGAATGGAAGCTGCGGGAGAAGTCGGAGTAGTAGCCGTGGCAGCCGACGATGTCGGTGTCCAGCGCGACCAGTTCGTTCGCCTCGATCCGGCGCGACGACGATTCCTGGAACCAGGGATTGGAGCGCGGCCCGCTGTTCAGCAGCCGTGTCTCGACGTAGTCGCCGTTCTGGGCGATGAGAGAGCGGTGCAGATGCGACCAGAGCTCGTTCTCGGTGATGCCGGGGCGGAGTGCCGCTTTGACCTCGCCGACCGCAAGTTCCGTCGCGCGCAAGGAGGCATTGATGCACTTGATCTCCTCGGTGGACTTGATGGCGCGCGCCCGCTCGACCGACTCCTGGGCGTCGACGATCCTCAGGCCCTCTGCCTGCAGCGCCAGAACCGTGCCGGCATTGAGGCGCTCCAAGCCCAGGGTTGCGCCCTTGCCGGTCAGCTCGATCACCAGAGCGGCCATCTCTGCAGCCCAGGCCTTCTCTCGTGCAGCGATTTCGTGCCCGGCGGCGACGAAGCTGGCGGCGGAGGCGGGGCGAACCTCGTCCAGGGTTTCCAGCCCATCGGCCAGGTGCTGGCAGCCGGCGAACTCAAAGAGGATTGCCCGATCGGCGGTCAGCAGCTGATAGCGCGTGGGCGCGTTGCGCATCGTGAAGACCTGCATGTTCCTGGCACCGCTGGCATAGCGGATGTTGATCGGGTCGGAGAGAAGCAAGGCATCGACCCCGCGCTTTGCCATCTCGCCGCGCAGGCGTTCGCGTCTACCGAGGCGCAAGGCCCGAAGATCGATGCCCTCGCTCTCGGGCGCTCTCTCCAAGAGGGTTAGTGCATGCAGGTCGCTGCGCTCTGCGTGCCAATCCAAGACGGTCATTCACCCTAGCCCTTCGTCAGGTTATCGTAGCCATCCATTATCGAGGCTCTTCCAGCGCTGGGTAAGTGTGATAATTCTCCTGAACTATGATAACCCTGAGTTATGAAAAATCTGCGTCGACGCTTACCGCCTTTGGATAGCCTCCTGTTCTTCGAGGCGGCCGCGCGTTGCGGCAGCTTCACCAAGGCTGCAGGCGAACTCTATGTCTCTCAAGCTGCGGTTTCCAAGCGGATCCAGCAGTTGGAGGACTGGATGGATCGCCAACTGTTTCTGCGATCCGGCAGACGCTTGACCTTGACCGAGGAGGGACGGCAGCTGCAGCAGGCGACGGGCATGGCGCTTGACTACATGGAAGGGGCCTTGTCCGTGCTCTCCGGCTTCGAGCAGGAGGCGGTGCGCCTGGCGGCCCGAACCTCGATCGCCATGTTCTGGTTGATGCCGCGCCTGCAGAGTTTCTATCTGGAGGCGGAGTCTTGTCCGATCAATCTGGTCACCACCGACCGCCAGGGCGATCTCCTGCGGGCCGAAAACGATCTCGTGCTGTTCCGCGGCGATGGACCGCCGGCCGGATGGCAGGGGCGTTCTCTTCTGCCGGAGACGCTCATGCCGGTCGCCTCGCCGACTCTGGCCGCGCGCTACGGGCTGTCCGCGGAGCGACCGCTGACGGAGCTGACGGGCCCGGACCGTCCGACCCTTCTAGGCTATACCCGCGCGGCGCCGGACTGGCAGACGTGGGAGGGTTGGGCGCGGCAGGTGGGGTGTAGCGCGCTTCTGGCCTGGCCGCAGGTGATCTGTCGCAGCTATGCCCAGTCGATCGGCGAGGCGATACGCGGCAAGGGGATCGCGCTGGGCAGCCTTACGCTCATCCAAACAGCCTTGCAGGCAGGCCAGGTGATCCCCCTGGGGACGCATCGCCTGGAGCAGGCTGAAGCCTTTTGGCTGCTGCACAGCACGCGCAAGCCTTTGCGCGCCAACGCCGAAAGGCTCTTTGGCTATCTCTGCAACGAGGCCGACCGCCAGTGCCGGCCTTGACAGAGCTTCGCTTAACCCCTTGTTCTAGGACCTGATCGCTGCGGCCCTGCTTGGGGGCGTGCGGCGCCGGGCTTTGGAAGTCGCTGGAGTATCGATGTCGGACTCGGGTTTGGAAGATAGGGTGATCGGTCTGGAAGCGGAGGTCTTGGCCTTGCGCAAGACGCTCTCGATTGCGCTCTTCGTTCTGGCCAGCAACGGACTGGCCACGCGCGGCGGCCTGAACCAGATCGCGACCATCCTCTCGGAAGACCTGATGGAGCGGGTGGCGGGGGAAGACGAGGACTCTGCACAGCGCAAGGCAATGGAGGAGGCCGCCGCCCTGGTCGTCGAGATGACCGAAGCAGCCGGGCGACCGCTGCCCGAATCCGGCGAAGTCGCCCCGCATTGGCCGAGCCGTGCCCAGTTCGCGGCTCTGGAGAGCACGGTCGCTGCCCTGATGGTGGCCTATCTGCACGGCAATGCCAGCCGCGAGGCGGTCTTCTCGCGCTTGCGGCAGATGACCGTGGAGACGGTCCGGCGACGTGGCTGGCGAACCTTGGACGAGGCCGAAGCCGAGCGGCTTCGACGTGACAGCGAGGCCGAGACCGACCGGCTCTTCATCTCCGTCGCCAGGGCGCTCGGCATCTCTCTCGAGGTGGACCGCGAGTCCGGGGCGGATGCCCAGGCCTCTGAGGAGAGGTGAGCGCATGGCGCCCTACCCGATCGAGCTGGTCGAGCGTGTGACACTGGAGGACGGTGGGGCTTTCTTGATGCGGCCGCTTCAGCCGGACGACTGGCAGGCGATCCAGCTGGGCTTCTCGAAGCTGTCTCTCGAAGATCGCCGCTACCGCTTTCTCGGCGGCCTTTCCAAGCTCTCCGACGAGATGGCGCAGCGCCTCTGCCGCCTGGACTACGAGCGAGAGATGGCGCTTACCCTCTTCGATCTATCGCGCGTGCCGCCCACCGGTGTCGGTGTCGCTCGCCTTGCCGCACTGGAAGATCGGGAGACGGCGGAGATGGCGATCGTCGTGCTGCCCGAGTGGCGGCGACGCGGGGTCGCACGGGTGTTGCTGCAGCGCCTGACGCTCTGGGCACAGCGACACCACTACCGTCGAATTCGTGCACTGATTGCCGAGGACAATGCCCCCATGCGGCGTCTGGCGCAGACCTTGGGATACCGGATAGTGCCTGCGGTGGGAGAGCCTGGGCTCTTGCAGCTCGATTTTGAGCCGAACGGTCCCGCATCCTTGGTGTAAGCGGTCGACTCAGACCACACGGCAGAGATGAAGACTCATTGCATCTGTTTTTAGCGTTCAGACGCCACGCGGGCTTATCCTCGCGGCGCTGCGCTGCGGGCGCGCGGTCGCGCTCGCCACCCCCCGTTGAGTTCCACTCAACAGGGGGTGGTATCACCCGGCCTCATTTGTGGCATCAGACAAGCACCCTTTACACCAAGCTGCGTTGATTAGAACGCGGCGCAGCTTGGCAAGCGCGACCGCACCTTCGTAGACCCGTGTTCGGAATCTGCGATGTCGCAATCCATTCGTGCGTCCCATTCTGGCGTCCCATTCTGGCGTCGCTGCCGGTATGGTTGTTCTGGACCAGTCGTAGAGCTTTGGCTGCCAATGCGCTTGAGAAGATTTGACTGTAGCAGTTACCAGTGTCTGCGAACGCATGAATGAAGAATAGCGGTGGAGCGGAATTGGGACCCTTCTGACGAACGACCGCGCCGTCCAGAACCAATACCTCCGTCACGGGTCTTGAGTCCAAGGGGGCGTGACTCGGACACCATCCACCCGCACCTCACCAGCCTCGTTGTCGAGCACGACGGGATTGTCGAACAGTGTCAACGTAGGCCTCACGCCAAAGCGGCCTTCCATCCAGTCCGCCCAGCCATCGTTAAACCATGCCTCGGCGTCATCGCGCGTTGCAAACTCATAGATACCGCCACCACCCGCATCACTATTCAGATAGTATTTGCGGCGAAGCCCTTTGACTTCGTGAAATATCGTGGTCGACGCGAGGGACTGCGCGATGACGAAACTATGATCGCGTTTCGGCTCGTCCAATGGAATCTGGACCAATGCAATAATCATAACCGCTGACCTGCGTGTTGTGGAGGTACCGCATGGGGGTTCACCGTGTTGGAACGTCGACCAACCCTAAACAACTGAACCGTTTCCCGCAATAGAGAGGTCGGTCTGTCTGTCGTATGATCAACGACAGCTCTGTCCGCACGGTCCGGCAAAAAGTGGGGCAGAGAAGGCTGATTTGGTGTGCGTCCCTGCCCGCGCTTCACCGCTTCTAAGTTATTGCGATTGCAGCAATATCATGTTTTTGGAGGTGGCAAATCGCCGTCGATCTGGGATATCCGGGTTGAGATCGCTTCAGGCGACGGCCACGGCGTCCAGGTCCAGGGCATAGCCGGCGGAGCGTACGGTGCGGATAAGGTTGCGCTCGTCCTTGCCGTTGAGCGCCTTGCGCAGCCGGCGGACATGCACGTCGACGGTCCGCGGCTCGACATAGACATCGCGACCCCAGACGGCATCCAGCAGCTGTTCGCGACTGAAGACGCGTCCGGGATGCTCCAGCAGATAGCGTAGCAGACGGAACTCGGTCGGCCCCAAGCGCACCTCGCGCTCGCCGCGCTTTACCCGGTGGGCGGCCAGGTTCATCGTCAGATCTTCGAACTCCAGCAACTCGGAATCCATAGCCGGACGCGCTCGGCGCAAGACCGCACGCAGTCGGCTGATCAACTCCGCAGGCGAGAAGGGTTTGGTGACATAGTCGTCGGCGCCGGAATCGAGGCCGCGTACCTTGTCGGTTTCCTCGCCGCGCGCGGTCAGCAGGATGATCGGCACGTCGCGGGTGTCCGAGTTGCGGCGCAGGCGCCGGCAAACCTCCAGGCCAGAGATGTGCGGCAGCATCCAGTCCAACAGGATGATGTCGGGACGTTCTTCCTTACACAGCAGCAGGGCCTCTTCGCCATCGTTGGCCTCGGTCACGCGAAAGCCTTCGCGTTCCAGGTTGTAGCGAAGCAGGGTGACGAGGGCCGATTCGTCCTCCACCACCATGACCAAGGGTTTGCTGGCTACCATGGGTTAGTCCTTGTCCTTCTCCGGCTGCGCCACCTCGAAAGGCGAGTCGTCGCCCTTCGGCCGTCCGCCGACGATCATCTTGCCGGTCACCTGGAAATGCAGCACCTCGACGATGTTCGTCGCGTGGTCGCCGATGCGTTCCACGTTCTTGGCGATGAACAGCAGGTGCGTGCAGGGCGTAATGTTGCGCGGATCTTCCATCATGTAGGTCAAGAACTCGCGGAACAGACCGGTGTAGACCTCGTCGACCTCTTCGTCGCGACGCCAGACATCCAAGGCGCGCTCCGGGTCGCGGCTGATGTAGGTGTCGATGGTATCCTTGATGATCTCTTGCACCAGGCGCGCCAGTCTGGGAATGCCGCTGGCCGGGCGCATGTTGGGCAGCTGCGTCAAGGTGATACAGCGCTTGGCGATGTTGGCGGAGTAGTCGCCGATACGCTCCAGATCGCTGGCGATCTTCAGCGCGGCGATGATCTCGCGCAGATCGTTGGCCATGGGTTGGCGCAGGGCCAGCAGGCGAATGACCTGATTGCTGACCTCCTGCTCCAGGGTATCGACCTCGCTATCGTCGCGCACCACTTCGGCGGCAAGGCCCGCATCGCGACGGGACAGTGCCTGCATGGCGCGGGCCAGCTGCGATTCCGTCATTCCGCCCATGCGCACGACTGTCTGGCGCAAGGCCTCAAGGCTGTCGTCGAACGACTTTACGATATGGTCGCCACTTGTTGCGGTCATGGCCGCTGATTCCTTCATTGATGTCCGTTGCGGGGACATCTTAACCGTATCGGCCGGTAATGTAGCCCTGCGTGCGCTCATCCTTCGGATTGGTGAAGATTTCCTCCGTACCCGACGTCTCGACCAGGTTGCCCAGATGGAAGAAGGCGGTGCGCTGCGAGACCCGGGCGGCCTGCTGCATGGAGTGGGTGACGATCACGATCGTGAAGTTCTGCCGCAGATCGTCGATCAGCTCTTCGATCTTGGCCGTGGCAATGGGATCCAGCGCCGAGCAGGGCTCGTCCATCAAAATCACCTCGGGACTGACGGCAATCGCGCGCGCGATACACAGACGCTGCTGCTGGCCGCCGGAAAGCCCGGTGCCCGGCTCATGCAGGCGATCCTTCACCTCCTCCCAAAGGCCGGCACGCTGCAAACTGGTGGAAACGACTTCTTCCAGCATAGAGGACTTGTTGCCGATACCGTGAATGCGCGGCCCATAGGCGATGTTGTCGAAAATCGACTTGGGGAAGGGGTTGGGCTTCTGGAACACCATCCCGACCCTGGCGCGAAGCTGGACGACATCCAGTTTTGAATCGTAGATGTCCTCGCTGTCGAGCCTCAAGTCACCCGTCACGCGGCAGCCGTCGATCACGTCGTTCATCCGGTTCAGGCAGCGCAGAAAGGTGGACTTGCCGCAGCCTGAGGGACCGATCAACGCCATCACCTGACGGGACGGGATGTCGAGGTCGACATGCTTCAGCGCGTGCGCCTCGCCATAGTAGACGTTGCAGTCCTTGGCCGTCATCTTGTGTTCGACGGCCACTTTCGGCACGGGGCCCGCTCCGGCCAAGGCTTCGGATGCGGGCTCCAAGAAGTCGACTTTGCTCATGTCTCTGGTCATTACCACCGTCGCTCGAAACGTCGCCGCAGCAGGACTGCCATGGCGTTCATGAAGATGAGGAAGACCAGCAGGACCAGGATGGCCGCGGAGGTCTTGGCTTCGTAGGCGCGTTCGGCCTGATCGGCCCAGGAATAGATCTGCACCGGGATGACGGTTGCCGTATCGAGGATGCCGCCGGGTGCTTGCTGGACGAAGGCGAACATGCCGATCATCAACAGCGGTGCCGTCTCGCCGAGAGCCTGGGCAACGCCGATGATCGTCCCGGTCAGGATGCCAGGCAGCGCCAGCGGCAGCACATGGTGCATGACGGCCTGCAGCTTCGAGGCACCCAGCGCGACCGCGCCCTGCCGGATCGAGGGCGGAACCGCCTTTAGGGCTGCCCGCGTGGTGATGATCACCGTCGGCAGGGTCATCAGTGCCAGCACCATGCCGCCGACCAGAGGTGCCGATCGCGGCAGGCCGAAAAAGCTGAGGAAGACGGCAAGACCGAGCAGTCCGAAGACGATCGAGGGTACGGCCGCCAGGTTGTTGATGTTGATCTCGATGAAGTCCGTCAGCTTGTTCTTCGGTGCGAACTCTTCGAGATAAGTCGCGGCCATCACGCCGACCGGCACGCAGAGCAGCAACATCACCAGCATGGTGTAGAGCGAGCCGACGATGGCCGCCCCCAGGCCTGCCGCTTCCGGTTCCGCCGAGTTGCCGTCGGTGAAGAAGTTCCAGTCGAAGCGCGTCTCGATCTTGCCGTCCGCCTCCAAGGCTTCGATCCAGGCAACCTGTTGATCGGTCAAGCGACGCTGATCGACCGGCATCTCCTTGTTGGTCTCGCCCTTGATGAGACGATCGGCGTCATCAGACAGCAGGAACCACTGTTGCACCCTGGTGCCGACCAGCTTGGGGTCGGCGACGACCTCGTCCTGCAGGTTGTAGCGTGCGATCGGCGACAAGAGGCTGGACAAGGCACGCCGCGCGCTGCGTCCGCTGGCGTCGGGAAACTCCTCCATGAGCGCATTGCGCAGCAAGGGGGCGTAGTTGGCGCGTCGCAGGCTCTCCGGATCCAGGTCGCCGTCCGGTGCCACGTTCTCCGCGCTCACCGTCACGTCCAAGAGGACGTAGGACTGGAAGAATCCGGGGACGCCGCGGACCACTATGGTGCCGAGGAAGACCACCAGAAAGGCGATCGCAAGCAGAATCGCGGCGAGACCATAGGCCTTGAATCGCCATTCCGCTCTGTGGCGCTTGCGGATCCGTTCTGCCGAGAGGTCCGGCTTCAGGGATCCGCCGTGGGTGAGAGGCGTATCAGTCATATTTCTCTCGATACTTCGCGACGATGCGCAGGGCGAAGAAGTTCAGCGCCAGGGTGACGGTGAAGAGCAGCAGACCAAGCGCGAAGGCCGCGAGGGTCTTGGCACTGTCGAACTCTTGGTCGCCGACCAGCAGGGTTGCGATCTGCACGGTGATGGTGGTGACCGCTTCCAGAGGGTTTGCCGTAAGGTTTGCGGTAAGGCCGGCTGCCATGACCACGATCATGGTCTCGCCAATGGCACGGCTGACCGCTAGCAGGACCGCACCGACGATGCCCGGCAGTGCGGCTGGTAGCACCACCTGCTTGATGGTCTCGGACTTGGTGGAACCCAGGGCGAAGGATCCGTCACGCAGCGTCTGCGGCACCGAATTCATCACGTCGTCCGACAGCGAAGAGACGAAGGGAATGATCATGATGCCCATGACGATGCCGGCTGCCAGGGCCGACTCCGATGACACGGTTAGGCCCAAGCCCTCGCCGAAGTTTCTGAAGAAGGGCGCTATCACCAGGGCGGCGAAGAAGCCGTAGACGACGGTCGGGATGCCGGCCAGAACCTCCAGCACCGGTTTGGCAAAGGCGCGCATCTTCGGTCCGGCGTACTCGGACATGTAGATCGCCGAGAAGAGACCGATGGGGACCGCCACCATCATGGCGATGACCGTGATCAGCAGGGTGCCGGCGATCAGCGGGACGGCGCCGAACTCGCCCGACGAGCCGACCTGGTCGGCGCGGATGGCGGTCTGCGGGCTCCAGCTCATGCCGAAGAGGAAATCGAAGAAGGGAACGCGTGCGAAGAAGCGCAAGGCCTCGAACAGCAGCGAGAAGACGATGCCGAAGGTGGTCAGAATGGCGATCGTCGAGGCCACGATCATGGCGATCCGAACGATCAGCTCAACCTTGTTGCGGGCGCGAAAGGCGGGCGAGAGTCGCCGCAGGCTGAGCCAGGCCGCAGCCAGCGAGACGGCCACGCCCGACGCGACCAAGACCCAGGCTGCAGCGCCGCGGAAGCTGGCATAGCGCTCTCCAGCCTCGATCTCGCCGGGCGAGAGCTCCGACATCGAGATGCCGCTGGACAACTGGTTCATGATGTTGGTGACGACCAGGTTCAGCTGCGCCTCGGGCAGCCCCTGCTGCTCGGCCGGCAGCCAGGATATCAGCAGCCAGCGGGCGATCGCCGGTTCGAAGATCACCCAGAAGAGGATCAGCGCGAAGCCGGCAATCAAGGTCCAGAGGGCGATGAAGGCGCCGTGATATCCGGGCCTGGAATGCAGGCTCTGCGTACTGGCGATCAACTCTGCGCGCTGGCGACCCATGAGGTAGCCGATCAGCGCGAGCATTGCCACAGCAGCGATTACGATGATGATCGTCATGAAGTCTCTACCGAAAAAGAGGAAGCAGACGTTCGTAGGGCGGCAACTGCTGCTGCCGCCCCACGCGCTAGAGAACCCTAATTCTCGTGGTTCTGAAGCTCATTGATGGTCTTCATCGCCGTCGCGTTGGCACGCATCTCCTTGCGCTCACCGTCCGGCAGCGGGATCAGGCCACGGTCGGCGAGGAAGCCGTCAGGACCGGCGGCTGCATCGCTGGTGAAGGTGTCGACGTACTCGACGAGCCCGGGGATCACGCCCACATGCGCCTGCTTCACATAGAAGTAGAGCGAGCGGGATACCGGATAGGCGCCGTCGGCGATGTTGTCGAAGGTCGGCTCGACGCCGTCAACCAGCGAACCGTGCACCTTGTCGGCGTTCTGGTCGAGGAAGGAGAAGCCGAAGATGCCCAGCGCGCGCGGGTTGGCTTCCAGCTTCTGAACGATCAGGTTGTCGTTCTCGCCGGCCTCGATGAAGACGCCGTCCTCGCGCATCTCTGCGCAGAAGGCCTTGCGGTCGTCCTTGCTCATCTCCTCATAGACGGTGAAGCTCTCGCAAGCCTCTTCCATCACCAGCTCGACGAAGGCATCGCGGGTGCCCGAGGTCGGCGGGGGGCCGTAGACCTCGATCTTGTGATCCGGCAGGCTGGAGTCGATCTGGGACCAGGTGGTGTACTTGTTGGGGCCCAACTCGCCGTCGGTCGGAACCGACTTGGCCAGCGCCAGGAAGATCTGCTCTTTGGTCAGGCTGTAGGTCGGGCTGGACTTGGCGTTGGCCAACACGATGCCGTCGAAGCCGATGCGGACCTCGACGATGTCGGTGACACCGTTGGTCTCGCAGAGCTCGATCTCGGAGGTCTTGATCGCGCGAGAGGCATTGGTGATGTCCGGGGTGCCGACGCCGACGCCCTCACAGAAGAGCTTCAGACCGCCACCCGAACCGGTCGACTCGATCACCGGGGTCGGGAACTTGGTGGAGCGGCCGAAGTCTTCGGCAACGGCAATAGCGAAAGGATAGACGGTCGAGGACCCGACGATGCGGATCTGCTCGCGCGCCGACGCCTGGGTGGCGAGGCCGAGGCTGACAGCGGCCGCGGCCGCCAAAAGCAGGGTCTTATTCATAGTGTGTGGCAACTCCTTGAAGGCCGATCGATGGTGGAACTGGGCAAGCACATTGATGCCAGCCGCCCAACGATGGAGGGGGCACTCGGCACAGCCCGGATGGCTCGCCATTCGTCCCCCGATCCGCGGCGGACGCTAGTCCCGCCCGCTCAACAAAGAGGTTACAGAAATGTTATGCTTTGATGACAGGCGCCAAGTCGTGAAGTAGTGCCTGTGGATCGTTCCTAGTTGTTGAAACATCTAGACAAATAGCGGATGGCTCTGCCGTCGATCGCAGCCAGACCCGACAGAATCAAGACGAGACCGCCAACTTCAAAAAGGCCGAAACGCTCGCCCAGAAAGAGACTGCCGAGCAGGATTGCCGAAGGCGGGATGAGAAGGGTTACCAGCAGCAGATTGGTCGGCCCCGCATCGCGCAGAATGCGGAAGAACAGCAGGTAGGCAAGGGCGGTGCTGAGCAGGGCCAGACCCAGCACCGACGCCAGTGCTGCCGAGTCGGGTGGCGGCAGTGTCCAGGGACGATCGATGAACAAGGCAATCGGCGCCAGCAGGAGTGTGGAGCAGATCAGCTGACCGCCGGCGGCCTGCCAGGGGCTGAGTGCGCGCAGGCGCCGACCCCAGATCCCGGCGAAAGCATAGGAGAGGGCAGCGGCAAGGACTGCCAGCTGGAACCAGACGCCCTCGCCCAGGCCGGAGAGCGCGTCCGGACCGATCAGCAGGATGACACCGGCCAAACCCAACAGCAGGCCGCAGGCACGCTTTGCGGTAATCGGCTCGCTGCGAATGACCCAGGCGCCCAGCGCGACCGACCAGAAGGGAGCGGTGGCATTCAGGATCGAGGCCAGGCCGCTCTCGATTCCGCTTTGACCCCAGAAGATGAGCGAAAAGGGGATGACATTGTTCAGCAGCCCCATTGCCAGAAGGCTGCCCCAGGGCCAGGCCCCGGCGCCTTTCAGATGGCCGAGGGCTGCCATGATGAGGACAAGGGCGAGCGCTGCCAGACCGACGCGTGCCCAGGCAAGCGTCAGCGGCGGAATCGTTTCGACCGCGACTTCGGCAAAGAAAAAGGACCCGCCCCAGAGGAGCGAGAGGAGGAGCAATCGCAGCCAGTCGCCATTGCCCATGGTGTAGGCCTGAACGGCCGCCGTGGTGGTGTTGCTTGTCATGAATGCGGGTATGCAGCCGTCCCTGCATTCCGACTATCCGGGCCTTGCGCCTGCGGGCTCTAAGGACTGAAGACCAGCATGAGAAAGACCAGGAAGAGCACGAAGTGAACGGCGCCCTGCAGCAGGCTGGTGCGCACGCCGCCGAAAGTCAGCGTGCAAACGACAAGGGTGAGCGACAGCAAGACGATGCGGGAATCGTCTAGACCGAGGATTACCTCCTGGTCAAAGATCAGGCCGATCACAAGGACGGCCGGGATCGTCAAGCCGATCGTGGCCACGGCACAGCCCAGCAGCAGATTGACAGATCTCTGCAGGCGATTGGCGAGCGCAGCCTTGATCGCTGCCATGCTTTCCGGTGCCAGCACCAGAAGTGCAATGATGACGCCGCCAAGGCTGATCGGTGCGCCGACTTGAACGATCCCATAGTCGAGGACGCCGGCCAGGCGCTTCGACAGCAGGACGATCGGCACCAGGGTCGCAAGCAGCATGACGGCGTGATAGGGCAGCGGCCGGACGGGGCCATGCCCATGCGCCACATCCTCGACCACCAGGCCGCTGTCTTCGGGCGGGGGCGGTTGTTGGAAGAAGCCGCGGTGTCGAACCGTCTGGATGGCCAGGAAGACGCCATAGAGCAACACGGTCAGGGTTGCGAAGAACAGCGCCTGGCCCGGCGAAAAGCTTGCGCCTTCGGTGGAGACGGTAAAGCGCGGAAGGATCAGCGCACAGACCCCCAATGGCAGCAGCACGGTCAGGAAGGCTCTGGCACCCTGCAGATTGTAGTCCTGCTCGCGGTGGCGCAGTCCGCCTAGAATGAGTGCCAGGCCGACCAGACCGGCCAGCACGATCATCAGGACTGCGAACATGGTATCGCGCGCCATGGTGGGGGCCGAAGCACCGGTCAGCATGATCGACGCGATGAGCGAGGCTTCGATGCCGGTCACCGCCAAGGTTAGGATCAAGGTACCGTAAGGCTCGCCGACCAGTTCCGCCAAGGCGTCGGCATGGCGAACGACCGAGAAGGCGGCCCACAGCATGACGCCGAACAGCCAGACGAAGAGGCCGCCTGCCAGCAGCGGGTCGCTCAGGTCCTTCAGCCAGGCATCGCCGTGGAACTGAAAGACCGCAAGGCTGCCGATCACTGCCACGAACGGCAGCAGTTCGCGTGGCACGCCCTCCCAAGGATTGCTTCTGGTCGTTCCGATCGCTCTCTACTCCCGTTCAGTAACGAGCGAAGCTTAGGCGGTGTGGACGGATTTGACGAGAATGAAGGCTGCGGCGAGAGAGACAATGGCCTGGAAGTTGGCTTTGGTCTTCTCGCAGCGCAGGGCTACTCGTTTGAAACGCTTTAGTTTTCCCACTGCCTGCTCGATGCGTGC
>JAVJSY010000065.1:0-3401 GCA_040219175.1 Kiloniellales bacterium | reverse complement strand
TGCTCAGAAAAGCCAAGGCCCGAACCTACGACGCCCTCTGGCGCGCACTCGGCGATGTCTGCGCTCTCTTCGACCCTCAGGAATGCTGGAACTACCTCAAAGATACCGGCTACGTTGCAAACTAAACGCCCGATGCTCTAGATTAGCAGCCACACCGCTGCCGCCATCGCCGCAATGGCGCCGAGCCAGCCGATGATCAGCAGCACCCCGTCTCTGGTGACAATTCCCAATTCGATCATGCAGAGCGCCAAGGAAGGCGGTGCCACCCCCCAGGGGATGAGGGCAAGCGGATACATGATCAAGGCAAGAAGAATGGCGATTATAGCCAGACCATAGCTCCAGGGTGGCTGCGAAAGCTGGGTGATCCGTTCTCTGACGAGGTTGCGAACCTTGCCGAGCGCCGGTTTGACTTTGTCCAGCCCGTTCGAAAACCGCTCTGAATCGACGCTGGCCCGCTCGATCCAGCCGGGTATCCACGGCGGCCCTGATCGGAAGAGGTACTGCGCCATCAAGAGGATCGTCAGGCTGGCGAAGAAGATCGACGCCCCCGGGATAGAGCCGAGCGGCGATAGCGAAACCAAGCCAATGACGAAGAGCAAGGGTCCATAGGTGCGATTGCCGAACTGTTGTATGATCTTGCCGACCGTAACCTCGTCTTCTTCGGCCGCCTCGTCGAGCTTGTCGACGATCTCTTTGATGCTCCCTTTCGACATGTCGTTCAGTCTCCGAGCTGGTGTTTCGTAGAGGCCGTAGACCGCGATTGTGGCGCACAAGCAGATCTCTGTCCCCCCCCGCCATAACTCCCAATAGGCACCGAAGGTTCCGGTCTGGGTATCCCTGGTGCGCTACTCTTGCCGCACTACATCCAGCGGGCAATCATGGCGTGCTGGACATTGGCTTGAGCCGCCATGCGGTAATAGGCCATCAGCTCGCGCAGCGGGCTTGCCATACGGTCGAAACCCGACATGAAGGCCACGACCACGCCAAGACTGGTTTCGCCTAGAATGACGAAATAGCCGCCGACCAAGAGCACGCCCAAGGGTGCCAGCGCCGTGAGGATGTTGTTGGCGGCCTTTAGGGCGAACTTCACCAAGAAGGTCTTCATTCGGTTCTTGTAGATTGCCGTTAAGCGCGACGTCAGGATCTGCGATTCCGGCTCCCACCCGCGCTCTTCCTGTTGCGCCACCACGTCGCTGACGGAGCGAAGCAGGGACAGGCGATGTTCGACCAGCCTGTTGATGGCGCGCTGCAAGAAAGGAACCAGAAGGGCTTGGGGCACCAGGAAAGCAAGCGCGAGCAGCGCAACCAGGGGCTCGACGATCAGCATGTAGGTGATGACCGACAGCAGTACGGCCAGATCGGCGATGGGTTGCGAGATGCCCTCCCCGACGAAGCCTCCCAGCCGATCGACCTCGGCGCCGAGAACGGCAACGGTCCGGCCTTCGCTTCCTTGCTCATCGGAATGCGACTTCGCGCGTATCTCTGCCAGATGTTTCCTGGTGTAGAGCGTCGCGCTCTCGCTCAACCAGCTTTGGTACATCCGCAAGAGGAATTTGCAGGCGGACTGCGTCAGAACCACGGCCAGATAGATGACACCCAGCCATAGCAGCAGATCGACGTCCTGGCTATCGATTGCATTGTTGACGATGCGGCGCTGCAGCTCCAGGGGCAGCAAGGTCAGGCCGGCCACCAGCAAGGCAAGCAGGGAAATGAAGATCTGATGCCTGCCGCCGATACGCATAGCATAGTGGAAGACGGTCGGGACCGGGCTGTCATCGCCCGTCCGACGCACCCGATTGGGTGTCAGGCGATCAATCAGCATGGAACGCGCGGACCCCGTTGGTCAGGGTCGGCCAGAGGCAATGCGCGCAGGTATCCGACGATAGCCAAGACTCTGTCATTATGATTGCCATCCCGCTTTGCTTCTGTCCGGCCCCAGTGTAGCGAGTCCGACTTCGGATCAACACGGATCCGAGAGCCCAACTGGAAATTGCTTGTGCCTTGCATCGCTGCCGGAGCCGCGAGGATTAGGAGCGGTGGCGCCGGCCATGCCTGTACATCGAAAAAGGGGCGCATCGTCAAGCCGCCGCCCTCGCTCTTGACATGGGCGGCACTCGCGGCTCCGACAACGACCCGAAGGGCTGGCTTATCAAGGCCTTGGGACGGCCCCTTGGAACTGGGTCGTGCGTCGCTTGACGATGCGCTCGGCATCGCCGCGCGACGCTCTCCTTACCCAAGACATTGATAAGCCAGTGCTGGGCACAAGCAATTTCGAGCTGGGATCTTAGACAAGCCAGACGAAGTCAGTGGTGGTCAGCAGTTTGGCGGCGGTGAGGCCGTTGATCGCGAATGCCTGATCGGTCGTGCCGTCGCCGTCCTGGTCGACCTGCACCTGCCGCGTCCCGTCGTAGCGTGCCTCCGAGTTGCCGCCGCCGGAGAAGGCGGCAGATCCGATGTAGGCGAAGCTGCCGGTCTCCAGTCCGGTCGCGTAGACCAACTTGTCTTCGCCGTTGGCTGCGTTCACCAACTCGCCGTCGAAGTCGCGGAGCGTCGGGCCGCCGCTGCCGCCCGTGCCCAGGGGGGGCCCATCGAAGCGGAAGCTGTCCATCCCCGAGCCGCCGGTCGCCTGGTCGCCCGTGCCCATGCGCAAGGTGTCCGCACCGGAGCCACCGAAGAAGAGGTCCTCCTCGGCACCGCCGAAGAGCTCGTCGTCGCCAGCACCGCCTTCGATGCGATCGTCACCGTTCGCTCCGCGCAAGGTGTTGTCGCCGGTGTTGCCCTCGATGGTGTTGTCCAGCTCGTTCCCGACGCCGTCGATGTTGCCGAAACCAGGATCCATGCGCAGGTTCTCGACAAAGGCCGTCACCGAGCCGCCGGGCAGGGTGTAGTCCACTTCCGCGCGCACCAGATCCACACCCTGACCGGAGAACTCGCGGACCACGTCGGCTGAGGACACCACCACGAAGGTGTCGTCGCCGCTGCCTCCGGTCATGGTGTTGGTACCGCCGTTGGCGTTCAGGCGGTCGTTGCCGCTAAGCCCGGTCAGGATGTTGTTGAAGGAGTTGCCCAGCAGCAGGTCGTCGTTGATGTTGCCCACCATCCGCGCCTCGCCGGCAGAGCGCACGATCAGCGCACGCTCCACCATCACCTCGGCTGCCGTGCCAAGCGTGTAGTTCGACGCATTGGAGCGCAGCACGTCCTCCCCGCCGCCGGTGCCGTCGAAGATCCGGTCCGGCTTGCTATCGACGATGAAGGTGTCGTTGCTCGCCCCTCCGAAGGCCGTGTCGACGCCGGAGGCTCCGTTCAGCCGATCCTGGTTGTTGCCGCCGAACAGCGTGTCGCTGCCGGTTCCGCCGACGAACTGATCCTGACCCGTGCCGCCATAGAAGAGATCGTCGCCG
>JAVJSY010000064.1:0-1707 GCA_040219175.1 Kiloniellales bacterium | reverse complement strand
GCCACGGCTGTCCGGCACGATTTTTGATGACGGGGTGCATGGCATTGATTCTACTTGGAAACGAGCGTTTTGGCCGACGTTTCGGTTCCGAAGGAGAGCAATGCCATGCCGGTGCAAGCTACGGTGTTTTCGCGACTTCTGCAGCATCTGCCTTGGGGGGCATTCGATCGGGCGGTGAAGGCCCATCGGATGGATCGCAGGCATCGGGAATTGGACGCACGCTCCCACTTGATCGCGCTGATTGCGGCGCAGCTCCTGGAGCTGCACGGACTGCGCGACTTGGAGGCTGTGCTGGCGAGCCATGCCCCCTCGCTCAGGCGACGGCGTATCAAGCCGGCCTGCCGCTCCACGCTCGCGGACGCCAACAGGTCCCGTCCCGCGGCAGCCTTCGAGGCCTTGGTCCCGGCCCTTCTGGAGCAGCTGTCGCCGACCCAGGCGCGGCGGGTGCGCGAGGATCTTCGGCTGGTGGATTCCACGCTCGTCCTGCCCGGCCGTGGTGCCGAACGCTGGGCGCACTTCCAGGACGGCAAGATCGCCGCGAAAGTGCATGTCGTCTACGACCCGAAGGCGGCGATGCCCACCTACTACGAAGTCACCGCGGCAAACACCAACGATATCACCGTCGCAAAGACCAGGATGCCAGTGGAGAGCGGCGCCACCTACGTCTTCGACCTGGGCTACTACGACTTCGGCTTCTGGGCCGACCTCGATGCACAGGGCTGCATCTTCGTCACCCGCCTGAAGAAGAACACCTCCGTCAGCATCACACAGGACAGGTTCGTGCCGCGCGGCAGCAATGTCATCTCCGACCAGGTCGTCCGCCTGCCAAAGCGCATGGCGCGCAGCCGGCGCAACCCGTTCGACAAGCCCGGCCGGATGGTCACCGTCACCCTGGACACAGGCAAGACGCTGCGCCTGTTCACCAACGACCTGACGAGCCCGGCAGCCGAGATCTCCGATCTCTACAGGACCCGCTGGCGCATCGAGCTGTTCTTCCGCTGGATCAAACAGAACCTGAAGATCCGGCACTTCTTCGGACGGTCCGAGAACGCCGTACGGCTGCAGGTCGCAGTCGCAATCATCACCTACATCCTGCTCAGGCTCATGCACCGCGCTGTCCGAACAAAGAAGGCATACTGCCACTTCATACGAAGCGTTCAGCACGCCCTGTTCCACCGCTTCGAACTGGACGACCTGGTCTGCCGCATCGAGCGAAGAGATCGAAAACACAGGCCAGAAAGGCAGCCCCAGTTCGAACTCCCACTGACATGAGCAAGCATCGTGCCGGACAGCCGTGGCTCGAGGCCGGCCATCCCGAAACGGGCCGGAAAGGGGCCTACCCGTTATGCCCGCGGCGCTGGCCGAGACGGAGGCGCAGGGCGTTGAGCTTGATGAAGCCCTCGGCGTCGCGCTGGTCGTAGACCATGTCCTCCTCGAAGGTGACATGCGCCATGGAATAGAGCGACTTGGGCGAGCGGCGGCCGACCACGTCGGCGCGGCCCTTGTACAGCTTCAGCCGCACCTCGCCCTCCACCGGCTCCTGGCTGCGGTCGATCAGCGCCTGCAGCATCTCGCGCTCGGGCGAGAACCAGAAGCCGTTGTAGATCAGCTCCGCATAGCGCGGCATCAGCTCGTCCTTCAGGTGGCCGGCGCCGCGATCCAGGGTCAGCTGCTCGATGCCGCGATGGGCGGCCAGCAGGATGGTGC
>JAVJSY010000063.1:0-18022 GCA_040219175.1 Kiloniellales bacterium | reverse complement strand
ACTGGTCACACCACCGCAAATGGCAGGACGTTGACGACATGGGCGGCGTCGTCATGCCCCTCGACGACGCCCTCGAGTTCATCGCCAATGAGGCTATCTTCTGGACCTGGACCTGAACCAGAAATCGTACAAAGTCGAGCTAAGGAGGCCTAATGTTGCGTCCGCTCATCCTGGCACTTCTGCTGGCACTCGCTTGGCCGGTCGGTGCCTTGGCGCAAGCCCACGATCCCGAGGAATTGGAGCGCACCTGGCAGGCCGCCTGGGTGTTCCTGCCGACTGCTGACGAAGAGGGCTATCGCCGCATCACGGCCGCCGAGCTGCCGGACGCTCTGGCAGGCCTGGAGGCACCTTTGCCGGCACTGGTCTATGGGCATGGCTGTGCCGGGCACTATCGCGCCTCAGACGTCACTGGCGCCTTTCTCGCCCGCGCGGGCTATCTGGTCGTCATGCCGGACAGCTTTGCCCGAGAGGAGAAGCCGACAAGCTGTATCCCTGAGAAGAAGCTGGGCGGCTTGCATCGCGCTGTCCTGTCCTGGCGCCATGCAGAGCTTGGCTACGCCATCGACCGGCTGCGCGCCTTTGAGCAGGTTCGGGCGGATGCGATCTTCCTGATGGGCTTCAGCGAGGGCGGGATCGCCACGGCCACCTTCTCCGCGACGCCAGTGGCCGGCCGCATTGTGGAAGGCTGGACCTGTCACGCCGGCTGGCCCGAATACCGCGGGCTGATGTCGCCGGCAGACGAGCCCCTTTTGACTTTGGTCGCCGCCCAGGACCCCTGGTTCCAACTGCCGATCCTGCAGGGCGACTGCGGGGCCTTCATGCAAGACCGTCCACAGAGCCGTTCTCTGGTTGTCGAAGAGCCGCCGCAGCTGGCGGTCTCGCACTGGCTGACCAAGGACGAGGCGCTGCAGCAAGAGGTGCTGCGTTTCTTGGAAAGCAACAGGCCGAACTAGGCCGGATAGCACACCAGGATAGGGCCGCCATGGGCGATACGAGCCAACAGACTGCGCCAAAGCGCTTGCCCGACGCCTGGGCTTTTTGCTTCCACTGAGGCTGACCGACTGGATCGTGAGGGGCATGATGATCACCGTTTATGCCATGTGCGGTGAGAGGATTGAGCGTTTCGAAGGCACCGGTGCGGAGGTGCCCTTGGCGAGCGCTGCCTGGATCGATCTCTTGGCACCCAGTGCCGAGGAGATTGCGGCAGTCGAGGCGGCCCTGGGACTCAAGATCCCGGCGCGCGAGCAGATGCAGGAAATCGAGACCTCAAGCCGGCTGAAACGCGACCCCCACTCGCTCTGCCTGACGGTCTCGCTGCTGGCGAACGTCTCCACTCCAAAACCTCAGATCGGCGCCGTGACATTCATTCTCAGCCATCAGCGTCTGGTGACCATTCGCTACAGCGAACCCTATTCCTTCCAAGTCTTCTCCGACTTGGCGACAGAGGACGCTAGCGTTTGCAGCAGCGGTACGCTTGCCATGATCGGCCTCTTCGGCGCCGTGATCGACCGCCTGGCCGATATCGTCGAGATGGCAGGACAGGATGTCGAAGCGCTGGCGCTTGAGATCTTCAGCCAGGCGGACCACTCGGCAGGCCGGCAGAACTACAAGGGGCTGATCCAAAGGATCGGGCGCATCGGCGACATCATCAGCAAATCCCGCGAAAGCATGATGAGCCTCAGCCGTGCGCTCACCTTTCTAAGCCTGACCGCTGCCGAGATCGGCGCCAAGAAGGACCTGCGCAACCGCTTGAAGACGGAAAGCCAGGACCTGGCTTCGGTCAGCCTCTATGCCGACTTCGTCAACGACAAGATCACCTTCATCCTGGACGCGACCCTGGGCCTGGTGGCCCAACAGCAGAACAACATCATGAAGATCTTCTCGGTCTTGGCCATGGTCTTCCTGCCGCCGACCCTGATCGGCTCGGTCTATGGCATGAACTTCAAGGATATGCCGGAACTGGATTGGCACTTCGGCTACCCCATGGCGCTGGTCCTGATGCTGTTCAGCGCCGTTCTTCCCTATCTCTTCTTCAAACGAAAGGGCTGGCTGTAGAGGACGGTGGTGGTCCATAGAATCTCAAGCCCCTAATTTCCTTGTAAAACTCACCCGAATGCCCCATGGTTTTTCCATGGTTCTCCACTGTCCTCCACCGGCTACCACCACTTTTTGCCCCACAATTGCCCCACAGGGTGCCCCATGGCCAAGCTGACCGACCGCGTGGTGCACCAGCTTCGGCCGCAGCGTGGGCAAACCGGATGGCGGGAGGTCTCGGACGACGCCTGTCGTGGGCTGCTGATCCGTCTGTCGCCCAGAGGCGAGAAGATTTGGGCGCTCCGGGTGATGCTCAAAGGCAAGCGGACCCGACAGACTATCGGCGCCTATCCCGCTGTCGGCCTGGCAGAAGCACGCAAGGTTGCCGGCGAATTGCTTGCCGCTGCCAGGGAGGGGCAAGACCTGGTCGAGCTGCAAGAGCGAAAGCGCGCCGCTCAGATGACCTTCCGGGAAGCGCACGACGAGTACCTTGCGGCCGTGGGGCCGAAGCTCTCGCCAAGGTATCTCAAGGAGAAGCGCCAGAAGATCGAGCGCCATGTCTCGCCGCTGCTGCAGGCAAGGCCGATTCGCGACCTGTCTCGCGCAGACCTGGCCAACCTCTCCGACGACCTGCAGCGCAAAGGCGTCGGCCCTGAGGTCAACCTGGTGATCAACGAAGTCCGCGCGTGCCTGCGCTGGTATGCCGAGCGCGGTCTCATCGATAGCGTGCCGATCCTGCCGCGCTCGGCGAGGGTGAAGCAGATGTCGCGCGACCGGACCCTTACCGATTCAGAAATCAAGGCGCTCTGGCTGGCGCTGGATGACCGCCCGCAGCACGTTGCGGATCTCTTCCGCCTGTTCCTGCTGACGGGTGCGCGGCGAGGCCAGGTCGAACGCTTGGAGTGGCAGCACGTCGATCTTGAGCAGCGGCTATGGTCCGCGCCGCCGACCCATCACAAGATGGGATCTCGCACCGGGCTGACCATCGTGCTGCCGCTGGCAGACTACAGCGTGGCCCTGCTGGAACGGCGCCGCGAGACCACCGATGGCCGCTTCGTCTTCCCGGCAATCCGGGCAGGGGCAGGGGCCTACAACGGCACCCCGGAGGTCGTGAAGGCACTGCGCAAGGCCGGGGTGATGACCGACTGGGTGGTGCACGATCTGCGCCGCACCATGCGCACGACGATGCGACGACTCGGGATCGACGAGGACGTTTGCGAGGCCTGCCTCGGCCACGCGCCGCAGGGCATCGTCAAGGTCTATGACCGATACGACCGACTCGAGGAAAAGCGAGACGCCTTCCAGCGCTGGGCCGACTATGTGCTCGGCGTCGTGGGTGAGCGCGGGGACAACGTGGTGATGATGAGGGGGCGGCCATGATCAGCGACGAAGTCTGGATGAAGTGGGCCGGCATTGGGCCGCTTAACGAGGTGGCCCCCGGCAACGACTGGGGATCACTCGCCCAATTGTGCATTGCGCAAGGGGCGCCGAGGGCATGGGCAGTAGACCTGGTGGTACTCGACTATCTGCGGAAACGAGACCTTCGGCCACTTGCGGCGCTGTTCTTGTATGGGGCGACTCCTAGCCCAGCGGTGTTGCGGTTAATCGGCGTCGCCATGTCAGGCTCAACCGAGGACGACCAGCGTCCGGTAGATATCATAGTGAAGTCGCGGAAGGGGGCTGCCAAGGCAGGGCGAGCGAAGTCGCCAGAGAACGCGATTAGAGACTACCTGCTGGCCATGAACTACCGGAACCGGAAGCAAGAGACCGGCAACAAGCACGAGGTTGTTGTTGGGGACCTGGCCGCCGAGCTGGAGGGCGTGTCCGAGGCCATGATCGAACGGGCTTGGTCAGACTGGAAAGGCCGGAGCTTATGGGAATTGGTGCAAGGCTGGTCGAACAGCGAGATCAAGAAGCAGCTTGAGCCAGATCCGACACTATCCACACTATCCACAAGGCGCACACAGGTCGGGGCGCGCAAGCCTAACCAACAGAAAAGATTGAAGAAACTCGCCCGGCCGCAGGAATGATGAATTCTTGCATGTACGAGAGGTCTAGCGCGACGCCGAAAAGGCTGGATAGGGTCCAGGATGGTAAGAGATAGGCCGGTGACGGGGTTAGCTTCCACACACCCCCCGCACACCGGCCCCGGAACAGAACCCGTCAACCACGGAAGAGGAGCCAGGCAGTGTTCGAGCAGAGTGTAGCGACGACGGATACCGCTTCGAAAGAAAAATCTCATGCCTCTGGCGCTTTTCAGCGGCAGGTGATGACCGTCAAGGAGTTCCAGCACGCCTACGGCGTCAGTGAGGCTTACGCCTACAAGCTGATGAGCAACAATGCGCTGGAGTATCGGAAGATGGGGCGCAAGCGCGTGATCCCCGTCGACAGCGCCAGGGTCTGGTACGACAGCCTGCCTGGCAACAGAGCTGCGGCTTAGGAGGCGCTATCGAAGAGCGTCGACTCGATGTCCGGCAAAGAGCGCACGGCCGATGATTGGGAATGGTCGCGTCGCGTCATGACCGACCCTGAGCTTTCGCCGACTGAGCGAAACGTCGCCTTCGTGCTGCAGGCGCACGCAAGGAAGGGCGACCGTAGGGCCTGGCCCTCGGTCACGACCTTGATGCTGCTGACAGGACTGAGCGACCGGTCGGTGCAAAAGTCCCTTAAGCATCTTGTCAAGGTTGGGTGGCTCAGTGTCGATGAGAAGCCCGGCAAGACCAGTGACTATGCCCTTCTCTTTGACCGCCGCTTTCAGGACGTTCCCAGCTTTGATGAGCGGCGCGCAGAAGTCAGGGAGCGGGCGAAGAATCTTCGGACCTCACCCCCGAAGAATGTTCGGGGGGAAGCAGAACAGGGGGGCGAAGATATTTCGGGGGAGGTCCGAAGAAATGTCGGGGGAGGTCCGAAGAATGTTCGGGGGACCCCCGAAGAATTTTCGGACGAACCCCTACAAGTAACCCCTCCATCTAACCCTTCCAATGAACCCAACTCTCTCGCTTCGCTCGAGAGTGCCGACAAAGGCAAGCCCAAGCCTGCAAAGCAATCGCGTGGCTGTCGCATCCCGGAGGACTGGCAGCCGTCGAGCGATGGCATCCAGATTTTGCTTGGCAAGGGGTTCTCTGAGGCTGACGTCGAAGACGAGGCCGCAAACTTCCGAGATCACTGGCTAGCAGAGTCAGGGCAGAAGGGCATCAAGCGGGATTGGCAGGCAACGTGGCGCAAGTGGTGTCGTAGTGACTACTGCAGGCCAAAGGGTGACCAGCGGAACGGCACCACGACTGATGGCTTCCTTGCAGCTCTTGGCAAGCGCGCTGGCCCGGCACCCAACGGCTTCCTTGCAGGCCTTGATCGCGTCGTCCCGGGCAATGGCTCCAGCAGCCTTGTGAAGGTCGGGCAAGAGCTAGTTGCGGAAGCCCGAGAACAAGACCGGCGAAGGCGCGAGCAAGGGCCGGTCATCGACGCATTCTTCCAGGAGGACCCAGAATGAGCACCCATGAGCCGCCCAAGGTGGTGGACCTGACTAAGCTGCTGCCGGCGGCGGAACCTGCACCGCGGCAGTTCCTGCACCCGGAGGCGCGCGAGCTTTGCAAGATGGATACCGACCTCTCGCCGCTGCAGGTGGATGGGTCCATCCAAGCAATCTACGAGATGGCGGCGCACATTGCGGTGTCGTCGCTGCGGGATTGGTTCTGGCAGCAGCACGCCGCTGGCAACAAGGACGCGGGCTGGCTGATTGCCGAGATGGAAAAGGCGGTCGGCTTCGGCCCCATCCGGCCCACGTTCCCCGGTGACGTGGTATGAGGCGGCCGACCCCGAAGGCCCTGGCCGCGGCGATGGCGGCACAGGCGCCCACTGACTGGAGCAAGGAGCGCGTCGCCAGCCTGGGCAAGGGGCAGGTGTCTCAACTTGCGACACCTGAGCCAGGACATCGCAACCGCTCTGCCCCTCACCAGCCGCCCGCCAAGCAGCGATTGGACAGGAGGCGGCTGTGAGCCACGACGAGATTGATACTTCTGCGGATGAGCAATCGAGCCGGGGCGGCTTCCGTCCTGGTGCTGGCAGGCCCAAGGGCAGCAAGAACCGCCGCACGATCCTAACGTCAGAGCTGATTGACGAGCTGCGGCTAGCCCGGCCGGACTACAACCCGCTGCTGTCGTTGGTGCTGATGGCTGATGAGGCGCGCGGCAACGACGATCTCGGTCTTGCAAAGGACTGTCACGCGACGGTGCTGCCGTACCTGATGCCGAAGCTTCGGCCCATCGAAGCGGACGTTGAAGCGCTCCAGCAGCTCGAGGTCACCAAGGCCCTACTGCGCAAGGCGGTGGCAGAGGATTGGAAGCAGTTGCCCGTCGAGAACATCACTCGGGACTTCGTGATGACGATGCTCGAGGGGGCAAAGGAGCGACGCATCAAGGCGCTTGACGAAGAGGTCCGAGAGGAAGAGCGCGGGGCCGAAAAGGCCGAACAAGAGCGCGATGATGGCTGGCTCAAGACGGCGCTGGATAGGGGAAGGGAAATCGCCGACCTGGAAGACGAGGCCCTGAAAGACGAGCGCCGCGCGGTCTACAAGCGCCAGAAGGCTGCCGAGATGCGCCGTGAGCGTGGTCTCAAGGTCGATGACGATGACGATGACCAGGTTATCGAGGACAAGCCGTCCAGCTTCCGCGACGAGCCAAGCGACAATCACACGCCCTCGACCTACGACGAAGACCGGGAAGCCTGGCACCAGCAGCCGGAAGAACCGGAGCCGGAAGAAGAGCCGGCACCAGAGCCGCGGCAGAAACCGAAAGTGACGTACCGGGCGGCGGAGCAGTCGGAGGACTACGTGCCGCCGCAACCACGGGACCGAGACTACAACCCCTATGAATAGGAGCAAGTAAACATGCCGATGACCTTCAGAGACTGGGACGCCCTTGAGGCGTATCGAAACAGCAACCCCGACGGCAAGCACGGCGACGGCTGGCCGGATACGCGACCGGTCGGAATCCCGCAAGAAGCCTGGGGGATCGCTGTTGGCAGCCGCCGCAGGCACGCCCTGGCCGAACAGGGTAAGGCCAACAAATCGGCGGTAGAGCGCCGCATCCATGAAGAAAAGGAGCAGCACGATGACTGAACTCGACGACATGAAAGCAGAATTCGACCGCTTGAAAGTCAAGCTGGATAGGATTGCACCGGACCCGGAGCCCGAAGAGGCCCTGCCGGATTGGGCGCCGGCGGGTGCCTGGCAGGACTCCAGCGGCCTCTGGCGCGACGCTCTCGGCAAGATCCTGCAAGGGCCGGATGCCAGGTCGCACGAAGCCTACATCGACGATCTGCGCTCGCGCATCAAAGCCGACGCCGCGGCACAGGAGCACTACCGGGCGCACGACAACGACGGCAACCCGCTGCCAGACGGCTACTTCCGCGATTCTTGCGGAATTGTCCGCACCGATAAGGGCCAGGTGGCGGAAATCGCTGAACACGAGGCAGAGCGCGTTGCCGACATCAACCGCGAGATTGCCAAACAGCATCGCGAAGACCTGGGCCTGCCCCCGCGTGAGGAGGCCTGACCGATGATGAACGTTCCCGTTGTAACGCCGCGCCCCATCGCCGGGGCCGGCAACAGGGTGAGAGCAACGCCGCGAGACTTCGGCGGTACCGTGGGGGTGGGGCTGGCAAACTTCGGGCAAGGCGCGGTCAACCTCGGCGGCGCCGTTGCCGAGATCGCCAAGGAGCAAAAGCGGGTCCAGGGGCAGGCCGAAATCTTCGCGGCCAACAACCAGGCCGCAGAGCTCGGCCGCAATCTGCTCTACGACCCGCAAAGCGGCTACTTCGGCACCTCGGGACAGGCGGCAGCGCAAGGGCGCGAAGAGACGATCAAGGCTTACGAGCGGGGCTTGGCAGAAATCCGCAACGGATTGTCCAGCCAGCGGGTGCAGAACGAGTGGGACCAGCGCTACGGGAGCCGGAAGGCCAACACCCTGCTCGACATCGACCGGCACGCCCTGGCGGCAACCAAGGCCTGGTCAGCATCCGAGCGTGAAGGCAGGATCGTCAACGAGACCGACTATGCCGCGCAACAGTGGGCGGACCCGCAGCGTCTGGCGACCAACATCGGCGGCATTCGGCAGTCCGCCACGCTCTTCGCGCAAGAACAGGGCTACGGGCCTGAGCAGTCAGAAGCCTATGTCCGCGGCAAGGTCTCGGTCGCCCACTTCGCGGCCGTGTCGCAGATGCTGGCAAGCAACCAGGTCGTGCGGGCTGCCAACTACCTCGCCAATCATGCCGAAGAGCTGACCGCCAAAGACCGGATCGCAGCAGCCACTGCGGTGCAGGAAGCGGCAACGGTTGCCGGTGGGCAGGTCCTGGGCGAACAGGCCATCGCCTTCGGCAAGCAGAAGACGGGTGCCGGCGGCGACCTCCTGGTGCAGCAGAAGGCAAGCGATGGCCTCTTCTCTGCGGTGGTCTCGCAGGAGAGCGGTGGGGATGCGTCTGCCATCTCACCCAAGGGAGCGGTCGGCCTGGCGCAAGTCATGCCGGACACTGCCCGATGGGTGGCCAGCCAGCTCGGCGAAACCGATGTCGCGGGCATGGATGACCAAGAGATTACTACGTGGCTGCAGACGCCAGAGAACAGCGCTCGATATGGCCGCTGGTACCTCGACGCCATGCTAGAGCGCTTCGATGGTGACACCGTCCTGGCGCTGGCGGCCTACAACGGCGGGCCGGAGAATGTCGAGAAGTGGATCGAGAAGAATGGCGACCCGCGCCTCGGCCAGATAGACGCGCTGGCATGGGCGGACCTGATCCCCTTTGCCGAGACTCGCAACTACGTCGGCGCGGTGCTTGCCAGGGCCAGCCGTGCCAGCCAGCCCACCGGCGGCGGCGACTGGTACGCGGTGGCGCTGGAACAGGCCTCGCAGATCGAAGACCCGGAAATGCGGGCAATCGCAGTCCGACAGGTCGAAGCAGCCAGGGAAGGCGAAGAGACGGTCGCCAAGAGGAAGCGCGACCAGGTCGAGGCAGCGGCCGAAGCCTTCATCGAAGATGGCGGCAACCCGGATGACCTGCCGGCGGAAACCAGGCGCTCGCTGGGTGCGGTGAAGATGAACCAGCTTCGCACGGCCTACGACAAGCGCGCCGACCGCCAGACCGACTTTGAGCTCTACGACGAGCTCTCACGCATGCCGGCGGCACAGATGGCAGACTATGACCTTTTCTCGGTGCAGCACCGTCTTGCGCCCGAGCACTACAAGGAGCTGAAACAGCGCAAGGCAGACGCCCGCAAGATCGTCGGCGGCGATGCGCCCCCCGCCTATAGCCCCTTCACCCTGACGCAGCGTCGGACGGCCCTCTATCAGCAGCTTGGCATCAACGGCGCCAAGGACTCTGAGCAGCGCGGCCGGCTGTCGGCCTGGATCGACCAGGCACTGCGCGACGAGGCCAGACGCAAGGGCGGCCCTCTCACGGCCGAAGAGGAAAACCGCATCATGCACCGGTCGCTGACGGTGATCAGCGAGGGCGGATGGTTCTCCGGCGACACCTTGCTCGGCGAGGTCGACGAGCTCTCAGACCTGCCCGACGAGACCCGGCAAGCGCTGGCCGACGCCTTCCCGGAGATGACCGAACAGCAGCGCCTAGAGGCCTTCATGATCCTGAAACTGAGGGGTGAAATTCAATGACCGACCTGGCACAGCAACTGCGCGACGCCTACGACCGCAACCAGTCGCGTGATCGTGCGGCGGCTACCGGCTCGCTGCTGGCAGCAGAAGAGCAAGACCCCGACACCATCGCAGCAGGCCGGCAAGCGGGCCAGCTTCTGCAGCTACCGGCGGCTGCGGCCGACCTGGACCCCGAAGAGACCCAGAAGCAGGCCAAGGCCAAGCAGTACCGCCAAGCCCTCGATGCCAGCCCCAAGCTGCAAGAGTGGGTGAGGCAGCCCGGCAATGCGCTTGTCGCCCATGACGACACAGAGCGGCTGTCCTGGTGGGAGAGCGCCACCGGCTTCGCGCAGTCCTTCGCGGCGGCAATCCCCGAGACAGTGGGCATCGGCTTGCAAGGCCTCTCTCGCGAGAATGACCGGCAAGGCCTGTTCCAGCCAAGCGGTAGCCCTGCCCTTGATCGCGAGTTCCAGCGGCTGCAGCAGGCGCAAGACCAGTTTGCCGACGCGGTGCTCAAGCCGGTCGGCGAAGAGCTGGAAGACCTGGGCGAGAGCATCGACGTGGCGCCCGCTGATCGCACCCTCGGCAATGACATCGCTGCCGCCTTTGGACAGCTTGCCGGGCAGGTCGGCCTGTTCTTCCTGGGGCGCGGCGGCAACGCGGCCAATCTGACGCTCTTCTACGGGCAGGGCGTCGAGCAACAGCGGCGCATGCAGGAAGAACAAGGCGTAGACCCCGACAGCCAGGAAGCGAGACAGGCGCAAGCCCTGGGCGGGCTTGTCACCCTAGCGACCGAACGCCTCGGCCTGGAAGCCCTGATGGCGCGCATCCCGACCTTGAAGAATCGAGCCCTGCGCTACCTGGCAGGCACTGCCAAAGGCGCCACCGTCGAAGGCGTCCAAGAGGTCACCGAAGAGGTGGTGCAGCAGGTCATCACCAACGCGATTGCCGAGAACGATAGGAGTCTCTTCGACGACATCGAACGGGCCTTCGCGGTGGGCGGTGCAGCCGGTGGGCTGGTCGGCTTCCTGCGAGAGGCGCTGACGCCTGGTCGGAGGCGCGGCTCAAGCCCATCCCCTGGCACAGACGACGCAAACGCATCGCCTGACAGCAAAGCAACAGACCATGACGCCATCGCCGCCATCAACGACAACGCCCGAGAGTCCAAGCTGGCCCAGCGCTCGCCCGATGACTACCAGGTCTTCGTCGAAGAGGTCACCAGCGGCAGCGAGCGCGACACGCTCTATGCCCCTGCCGAAGAGATGGCGACCTACCTGCAGAGCAAGGGCGAAGACCCGGCGGCCATCGCCGCGAGCCTGGGCCTGGACTACAGCGAAGTCGTGACCGCGGCAGAGGCTGGCACCCGGATTGCCATCCCGACATCGGCCTACGCCGCGCGCATCGCTGCCGGCGAGCATGGCGAGTGGTTCGCCAACAATGCCAGCTTTACGCCCACCGGGCAGACCCTGGCAGACCAGGCAAACGAAGAGCTTGCAACGGGCCTTCGCCAGCAGGCCGAAGAGCTGCAGCAGCAGATAGACCAGGAGCTCGAGCTCCAGGCGGCAGACCAGCAGGTCGCAGACGCGATGGTCTCCGAGTTCACGGCCGCGGGTGTGGCTCCAGGCGTGGCAAGACAGCTTGGCGAGGCAGTGTCGGCCTTCTTCCGCACCTTGGGCCAGAGGACCGGCACAGACGCTCTAGAGGCCTTCCGTGCGGTCGGCGGAATCCGAGTGAGGGGCGAGGTGGTCGAACGCCTGGGCAATCTCTCGCGCGACGAGCTCGACAAGCTGATTGACCTGGCGCGCACGGGCAGGACGAAGAGCAGCGCCAAGCGCGAAGAGACCCTGATCCCCTTCCTGCGCAAGCAAGGGCTGGTCGAGGACCGGGGCGAGCTCAAGGCCATCGGTGCCGAGAAGCTGGTCAAGCCTGGCGGGCGGACCCTGGATGACGCGGCAGTGGCTGCTGCAGAGGCTGGCTATTTGCCCGAGCTGCGCGCCGAGCTGGAAGGCGACCGACTGGCGACCCTCAATCCTAGGGCCGTCCTTCTGGATGCCCTGGACAGGGAGCTGCGCGGCGCCCCGGTGCGCGTGCCCGACGATGCTGCCGACCGCGCCGACGCCCAAGCCGCGGCGGTCGAGGATCTGATACAGACGGCCGCTCAGTTGGATGTTGACCTCAGCCAGGACAACGAAACCATCAAGGCACAGATCAACGAGGGGCTGACCGCGGGTTATAACCGCTTGGAAGAACGAACCAAGGGAATCCTGCGCGGCTTCACCTCGGTCCCGGTGACCGGCATTCGACCCGACGCGCCCGCGACGATCTTCCTGACGAAGGATTACGACCTCTCGACCGCATTGCACGAGCTGGGCCATGCCTTCCTAGAGGTCCAACTGGCCACCCTACGCGAGAACCCGGACGCGGTGGGCTTGCGCGACGACGTGACGGCTCTCAAGGCCTGGTGGGGCCGGAACGCCGAAGCAGTCGCCAGAGAGGCGACGGCCTACCTCGACGGCCGCGGGACGGTGACTGCCGACGAGGTGCAGGCCTTCCTTGAAACCGACCTGGCCGCCACCGACGAGCGCACCACGGCCATCCATACCGGCCTGCATGAGCAGTTTGCCCGCGGCTTTGAGGCCTATCTCTTTGAAGGCAAGGCACCCTCTGCAGGCCTGCAAGAGGTCTTCCGGCGCTTCAAAAGCTGGATGCTGCTGATCTACCGGCAAGTGCGGCGCCTCGGTGTCCGGCTCGACGATCAGGCGCGAGACACCTTCGACCGCATGCTCGCCACCGAAGAGGAAATCGCAGACGCCCGCGAGATGGCCGGCAAGATCACGCCTATCGAGGCGCCAGAGCTGCAGTACATGACGGAGAAGCAGAAGGCGGCCTATCGGAAGGAATCGCAAGAGGCCTTGGAAAGCAGCAGAGAGGCGGTGCTTGCCGACCTCATGGGCGAGCTGCAGCAGACCCAGTCCAAGGCCTATGAGCGGATCCGCGCCGAGACCAAGGCGACGGCAACCCAGATCGTGAATGCCCGACCGGTCTATCGAGCGCGCGAGTGGCTGGCCAACGGGCGCTGGCTTGGCGATGGCCAGCCGCAGGGTCTGCCCGAGACCAAGCTCAACAAGCAGGACCTCATCGACCTGGGGTATGAGGGCAACCTTCGCAATCCGACCAATCGGGCGGCGGGCAACGTGATCCTGCCGCTGATCTACAGCGCCAAGGGCGGCGTGCATCCCGATGTCCTGGCGGGCCTCTTCGGCTTCCGCACAGGCGACGGCATGGTGCGCGCCATCCTCTCCAGCCCCGACCGGCAAACCGCCATCGACGAAGAGACCGACTCGATGATGCGCGAGCGGGTCGGCGACATGCTGCGCGATGGACGCCTTGAAGAGCAGGCCCTGGCCGCGGTGCATGGCGAGAGCTTCGCCTCGGTCATCGAAGCGGAAGTCCGGGCGCTGTCATCCGACCGGCCGGAGTTCCAGGCGGCGCTATCGAAACAGGCACGCGCACAGGCGGCAGCGATGGCCGCTGGATGGACGCCAAGGCAGGCCAAGCCCGAGCTCTACTTGCGGGCCGAACGCGGCGCGGCAGATGCCTCCAGGCGCGCCCTGCAGCGTGGCGACCGGCAAGAGGCCTTGAAGCACAAGCAACGGCAGCTTCTCAATCATCACCTCTGGCGCGAGGCCAAGCGGGCAAACGAGAAGGTCGAAAAGCTGCTGGCCCTGGTCTCTCGCTACCGGCGGAAGGCGACTCGGCAGAACATCGGGCCGGACTACATCGCTCAGATTGACAGCCTGCTGCAGCGCTATGACTTCGTGAAGCGCACCGCCAGGGAGTTGCGGCGCGACGAGAGCCTGGTCGAGTTCATACAGCGCATGGAACTGCAGGGCAGAGCCGTCGAGGTCGATATTGACCCGCAAGTCGTCGCCCGAGTGAACCGGACCAATTATACCAAGGTGCCGATCCCCGAGCTCGAAGGCCTCTTGGACGCGCTCAAGAACCTCGAGCACCTGGGTAGGCTCAAGACGCAGTTGCTGCTGGAGAACGAGCGGCGCGAGCTAGAGCTCGTCGTCGATGCCGTCGAAACCAGCATCCGAGATAGCGGCACCTTCACCCCGCAGCGGGTCGGGCAAGGCACGCCGGCACAGCGACGCGGTGACAAGCTTGAGCAATACGGCAACCTGGTCTTCACGCCCGACACGATCTTGAAAGGCCTCGACGGTGGCCGCGACCTGGGGCCGGCGATGGAACACCTCAAGCGCCCGATCGATCGCGCCATCTCCGACCGCTACATCCCCATGAAAGAGAAGGCCGACAACGACCTGGCGGCGATCTTCAACCGCTACAGCAAGCGCGAACAGAGAGCCATGAAGACCCGCCGCGAACTGCCTGGCATCGAACAGCCCATGACCAAGTGGCAGATGATCAGCGTCGCTCTGAATTGGGGGAACCAAGGCAGCCGTGAAGCGCTCTTGGATGGCAACTTCCATGAGAGCCAGGTTGACCTGATCCTCGACCAGCTCACCAATCAGGACTGGCAGTTCGTGCAAGCGGTCTGGGACTACCTGGAAACCTACTGGCCGCAGATTGCCGAGCTGCAGCTAAAGCGCACTGGCGTTGCCCCTGAGAAGGTGCCGGCGCTATCGGTGGCCACCAAGCACGGCACCTTTGCCGGCGGCTACTACCCACTGCGCTACGACGGCGGCAACAGCACCAAAGTAGGCGACGAGGACGTGCAAAACCTGTCGCGCGAGATGATGGCGGGCAGGTTCTCCAAGGCACAGACCCGCCGCGGCCATACCATCGAACGCGTCGGCTCCGGCGGTCGGCCGGTGCTGCTGGAAATCGCGGTCCTGCCGCAGCACCTGCAGCGGGTGACCTATGACCTGTCGGTCGGCGAGGCGGTGCACTACGCAAATCGGGTCCTCGGACACCCACGGACCCGCAAGGCCTTTGAAGAGACGGGCCGGCAACAGACCTGGCGCACCATGGACTTGTGGGTGAAGGACGTAGCCGCCGGCGAGACACCTGCCGGCGATATCGAAGAGGTCGTTGCCAGGCGCATCCGCACCGGTTTCTCGGTCTCGGTGATGGGCTTCAACCTCGGCACTGCCTTGCTGCAGCCGCTGGGCATCCTGCAAACTTCGGTGCAGCTTGGTAAGCGTCACACGGTCAAGGGCGTGATGAAGGTGGCGACCTCGCCCTGGTCGGGGCCGCGGTCGATCTTCAAGGACATCTATGAGATGAGCCCGGTCATGCGAAACCGGACGGAGGGCTTCAACAAGGACGTTGCGAACGCGACGGCCGACCTTAAGGCCGTCATGCCCGACTGGCTGGTGGAAGCTGCCTTCTACATGATCAGCCGCACGCAGCAGGTGGTCGATGCCGCGACATGGATCGGCGCCTATTCCAAGGGGCAGGAGACGTTCGGCGGCAACCTCGAGAAGGCGCGAGACTTCGCAGACGGAGTGGTCAAGACCGCCCAAGCCTCGCCGCTGCTGACCGACCGCTCGGCCCTGGAACGCGGCACCACAAGCGAGAGGAAGCGCCAGAGCGAGATGGTGCGCATGCTCTGGACGACGATGGCCTCTTACATGTACGCCAAGGCCAACGTCGCCACGCAGCGGACCCGCGATACCAGCTTTCGCGATCCGAAGCAGGTGGCGGCCTGGGCCGGCGACATGGCCCTACTGTTCGTGATCGAGACCCTGCTGGTCGCGGGCATGCGCGGCACCTTCCCGGACGACGAAGAGGACATCCCCGGCTTTGTCATGGGCGAGACCTTGGCCACAGTCCTGGCCGGGCTCCCTGGCATCCGAGAGGTCACGACGGAAGTGCAGGGCTTCCGCGGCGGCGGCTCGCTGGCAGCTTTCATCCAGGCGGCCGGGCGGCTGGTGACGGAAACCGCGGACGACGACGCCGGCCTGCAGGACTTCAAGGCCATCAACAACGTCGGCGGGATCGTCTTTCGCTACCCCTCGAAGCAGATCAACCGCACCGTCGAGGCGCTGATCCGCGACCTCGAGGGCGAGGACGTGGCGCCGATTGACTATCTCATGTGGCGGCAGAAGTAGGACTGCGGGTCCCGGCTCCCGCCGGTCAGGCAGGGAGCCGGATACTGCTCGGGGCCTTTCCCTTCGGACACCCGAGAGCCGCAGGTGCGCTAGCGCGGCAGGAGAGTGCTGTAGCGAGGGCGTTCGGTCAAGGGTGCGTGAAACGCGCACTGTAGCGGGCTACCGTTTTGCTTCGCGGTGGAGCAAACTTCCCGCCGGCAGGAAGTTGTCGCGTCGCCGGGAAGGTGTTGCCATGATGGCAATGGGGGCAGATGCTTGGCACCCACCCCCATCAACGTGTCCCTAGAAGTCGCGCTGCCACTCGCGCGGCCCGCGCTCGGTGACTTCGTAGACCCATCCAGCATCACGGGCTGCCGAGTTGATTAGGAACTCGTCGCCCTCGCTGAACCACCCGTCTTCGCCAGCAGCGATCCGGGCGGCTTCCCGGTGGTTCTTTGCCTCAACCTCGCCAACTAAGCCGCTGTTGAGCAAACACACGTAATAGTCTGGCATGTTGCCATACTCCTCTGAGTGAAGCGCCCGGAGGATTCCGAACGCCGCGCCCAAAGGCCTTGCCCTGCCTAGCCTTGCCGCGATGAGCCCGGAGGTGTTAGGCGAACCTCACTGGGTCTCTGCATGCCGTCTTCGATCCTGGGCAAGGACGAAGCAGCGATGATCCTTTTATGGGGGCTCCGCCGGCGCGGTCAAGGGTGTGCAGATTGTGGTTACCCCCTGATGAGCGACACCACTGCAACAGCAGCGGCGACGAGGGTTCCTATTCCAACCCACCTAGCCCAACTTGATGATCGCCGTGCTGCATCAGCTGACGCCTTAGCGTGGGCAGATGCCCGTTCGGCTGCCTCAGCAGCGCGCTCGTCAGCATCTGCTGACCGCTTCATTTCGACGAGAATGCGCTCTTGCTCTTGCAATCGCAGCCACCGCTCGGCCGCCGGCTTCGCCTGTTCTCCGTACAGCCCACCAGCGAGCTTTTTTCGAACGCCCTCTTCGCCCTCTGGATCATTCTCGAATCTTGCAAATGGGTCTTCATCGACCATGGCAGCGTCTCCTGTCTGATCTTATAGCATGCGGACTCGGTTGAACTGCACGCCCTCTCTCGCCACCTCTGAGTCTCAACGACGGAGGTTCCCATGCGCGTTCTAGCTGCTGTGATAGGTCTCCTGGCGCTGCCTGCAGCGGCGATGGCGCAAGACCCCTACAGCTTCTATGAACCCTGGTCGGGCACAAACCTCTATCAGGGCTCGTCGCCCAGCTATCAGCCCTACTACAGCGAGCCGCTGTCTGCCGTGACGCAAGACGGCTTTACCATGTTCTCCGATGGAACCAGCGCGGTCACGACGGACGGCCTCACCATGTTCTCGAATGGCGCATCCTGCGTCTCAGGCGGGGGCCTGACATCTTGCAGCGGCGCGACCCACGGCGGGGCGGTCGGCGAGTACATCAGGCTCATGGATGCCTGGGGCGGAACGGCTCGGTAGGGCTCCAGAAGAGGAGGCCTCTCTCCTAATACATCTGCGGCCGGTTGGGGATCAGGATCTCGAGTTCCGCTGCCCCTGCCTTGAGCTCGTCAAGGTCTCTGAAAAGGCAGCCGATAGCGACATTCACGGCTTCGTCGAGGGTTATTCGCGGCACTTCCTCGTCCTCGGGGATGTTATAGGTGACGTCGACGGCGCCGCGGCCAAGCCGAACCTCAAACGTCACAGCAACTTGCGTGATCGGCTGCTTGCCGCTCCGATGAGGCGTAGTCACGCTCTTGAGTGAAACTGCGCTCATTACTGCTTCTCCTTTTCTGCCTCTAGGCCCTTCTCAATCAAACGGCGGATAGCTTCGCTCCGGGACCGAATGCGGTTTCCGAAGCTCCAGTCGTCGATGGCTTCAACCTGTGCTTCGCTCAGCAGCAAGTTGATGTTGACGGTAAGCGTCTTCTCTTTTGGCATGAGAACAATATAGGAACCATCGCCGAGTCGCGCAAGATCCTTGACATGTACGACTCAGGGAAAGATTATCGTACGGCCTGACGGAGTGTTGGCCCACCCCGCCAGGCCTAACCCAGACCACGGAAAGGATCTTCCGATGACCAAGGCTAAGAGCACTATCGCGACGGAGCGGGCGCCGCTCAAGTTCGCGATGATGAGTTGCTACGCAAATCTCATGATTGAGGACGCAGCAAAGGCTGCTGCGATGGTAGACGACGCCGCCGAAGCGTTCGACGTGGCATCCTTCAACGCCGACCCCATCGACCAGGACCGCTTGAGGGTTGCCCACAGGTGC
>JAVJSY010000062.1:0-22370 GCA_040219175.1 Kiloniellales bacterium | reverse complement strand
GCTAGACCAAGATGATCGCAGATCGAAACGACCCGCGGTCTGAATCTTGGTCTACTTTCAAACAAGTAGAGTGCGATTCAGACGATAGATCGATTCGATCTATCGTCATCGCGCTCTAGGGAGGCTCGCGGGCCAGTTTTTCCGAAAAGGCGTCGAGCCGGTGGTGCGCTTGAGCCGGTGGTGCGCTTGAGAACGACTCTACTGTTCGAGCAGGTAGGTCGCGATCGCCTGGCGATCTTCGTCGCTGAGCTGCGAGGTGGCGCCGGTGACGACTTCACCCATGCTGCCGCCCATCGAATCGCCCTCGGGCGTCAGGCCGGTCTTCAGCGCATAGGCGATGTCGCCGGCCGTCCAGCCGGCTTTGCGTAAGGCATCACCGGTGATGGCGGGTACCTTCTCGCCATCCGGACCTTCGCCACCTTCCAGCGCACGGTCCTCCTCCGGACCGCCCAGGATATTGCGCGGCGTATGGCAGGCCACGCAGTGCCCCGGACCCTGGACGATGAAGGCGCCGCGGTTCCAGGCGTCAGACCGCTTGGGGTCGGGTTCGTAGGGTCCAGGCTGCAGAAAGAGCGTCTGCCAGGGGATCAGGAGAAAGCGGTGATCGAAGAGGGAGTTGACCTTGTTGGGTGGTGCGCGTCCTTCGACTGCCGGAACGGTTTGCAGCGCCGCCCAGAGGTCGGCCAAATCCTGGTCGCTCATCAAGGTGTAGGAGGTGTAGGGGAAGACGGGATAGTAGGGGCGGCCGTCGGGCTTGATCCCCGCCGTCATCGCGTCGGCGAAGTCCTCTAGGCTCCACCTGCCGATGCCGCTGCGCTCGTCCGGGGTGATGTTGGGGCCATAGAAGGTACCGAAGGGCGTCTTGATCGCAGCACCGCCGGCCAGCAGGGCGCCGCCGCCCTTGCTGTCGGTATGGCAGGCAATACAGCCGCCCATGCGCGCCAGATAGGTGCCGCGCACTGCATCGCCGCTGCTGGCGCTGACGGTGATCTGCCGTGGCTCCGGCCCGCCGAAGAAGAGGTAGCCGGCAAGAGCGAGACCGGCGACGAACAGAAGGAGGATGAATAAGCCGAATAGGCGACGCACCTGCAGCCCCTTAGTTGGATTGTCTGAAGGCAGTGTGGCAAGAGCCGCAGGTCTTGGCCAGTGCCTCGAACGCGGGGCCGGGCGGCCCGGCAGCCAACGCGGCGACCGCCGCGTCCGGCAGCAGGGCCGACTTAGCCGCGGTACCGCCGAGAACCTCCCTTCCCAGGCTGCTTGCGTCAGGCACAGCCTGACGATGCCCCGCGTGGTGACCTGCGCTTTGGCTCAAGGCTGGTGCCTTGGCCGCCTACTTCTTCTCTTTACGGAAATCCGTGTGGCAGGTGCCGCAGGTCTTGCCAAGGGCCTGGAACACGACATCGGGCGACATCGCGGCCAGCTCGGCCGGATCGGTGGTGAGCGCTTTCGGTGCTGCATCGCCCAGCGTGCCGCCGCTGGAGGCTGCTGGCGCAGTTCGGTCATTGCCGGCCGAGTTCACCAGGCCCTGGGCATAGAACCCCAGATCGTCGGCTAGCTTGGTGAAGCGCTCCCAGTCGGTCCAGATTGCCGGCAGCGCGGCGCTCTTGTCCGTCGTGCTGCCTTCGGGGAAGAGCTTGGTCAACTCGATACCCGAGCGGATCTCGATGGCTGCAGCCGCTTCGCGCACGGCGGCTGGGTCGTAGTCGACCGTGCCCTTGAACATGGGGCCCATGGTCTTCATCGAATTGCCCAGGGCTTTCATCAGCTCTATGCGGGCCTTGACGTCTGGATTGTCATCAGCTTGTGCCGGCAGCAAGGCTGCACCTGCAGCGAGGCTCACGGCGACGAAAAGGCTGGCTGAAAGCGGTCCGATGCGGGTCTTGCGCGCCATCGTTGGTACTCCTTGCTTGCGGTCCCTTACTCATCCCCCGGTGCCGAGTGTAGGGCATCATGGGCCTAGCGGTCAGTCGGCCGCGATCACAGTTTCGCGCGCGGGCAACCAACCGCTAGCTTAGTCAGCCTAGCGCGCGATGACAGACCTGACCAGCAGGTCAGCGTTTAAGGATGCGACCAGCAGGTCAGCGTTTAGATGTGCGACCAGCAGGTCAGCGTCGAAAGACAGTCTCGCCGCCGATGATGGTCTGCTCCACCTGCACCTCGCGGATTTCCTCGACCGGGATGGTGAAGTAGTCGCGGTCCAGGACCGCCAGATCGGCCAGCTTGCCGATCTCCAAAGAGCCCTTCTCGCGCTCCTCGCGACCGGAATAGGCGCCAAGCAGGGTGTAGGCGTTCAGCGCCTCGGCCGGGGTTATGGCCTGGCTGAGGTCGAGGTCGCCGCCACTGTCGCTCTTGCGGGTCACCATGGACCAAAGCGCGACGAAGGGATTGGGGTCGCAGACCATGGCGTCGGAATGGCCGGGTGCGGGGATGCCGGCATCGATCAGGCTGCGGTGCGGCCACATGTGTTGCATGGCCTCAGCCCCGCGGTTGGCGATGTAGGCGTCACCCAGGTCGTACATGAAGCCGGTCGCCGAGCTGTCGATCACCTTCAGGCGTTTCAGGCGCTCCATCAGCGGCGGGGTGACGTAGCAGCAGTGTTCGACTCGCATCCGATGGTCATCGCGCGGAACCGCGCTCAGGCAATGCTCGATCGCGTTCAGGGCGAAGTCGATGCCGCGGTCGCCGACGCCCTCGATCATGACTTGCAGTCCGGCGCGATGTGCGGCCAATGCGCGGTCCTTCAGGTCCTCCAACTCATAGAGCAGCACGCCGGTGTTGGGTACCGGCTCGCCCTCTATGGTCTTGCCGACGTAGGGCTCGTAGTAGGCGGCCGTGCGGCCGGAGGTGGAGCAGTCCGGGCACCACTCGACGCCGATCACCTTCAGCCGCTCGTCGCCGAAACCGCTGCGGATGCCGGCAGCCACGAAGGCCTCGACCAGACCCTCCTCGCGGCCGGAGACGATGATGCCGACGCGCATCGGCGTGGCGCTGCGGTCGCGCAGCAGCTGATAGGCCTGGATCGAGCGGCTGGAGGCCAGCGAGTTGTAGACCGTGGTGATGCCCAGCGCGTTCCACGCGCGAAACACCTGGATCAGGCCTTCGGCCATGGCCTCTGGCGTATCCTGCTCGTGGATCTCGTCCAGGAAGATGTGGGCTGCCGTCTCGCGCAGCAGGCCGGTCAGGCGACCGGTCTCCGGGTGATGATCGAACTGGCCGAAGGGGGGATCGGGTGTCGTCTCGTCGATGCCCAGCCGGGCGAGCGCTGCCGTGTTCGCCAGGCCGATATGGCCGTCGGTGCGCAGAATGAAGAGCGGCCGGCCCTTGCTGGCGGCGTCCATCTCTTCAAGCGTCGGATAGCCGCCGGACTTGTTCTCGTTCAGCCGCGCGCCTGCGATCCAGCCCTCGCCTTGCTCGGCCGCCTTGGCAATGGCAGCCAGCAAGGCGGCGCGATCGGGAACGGCTTCGGGGCTGAAATCCAGCCAGCTGGCCAAGCGTGCGGCCTGCGCATCGGGATGGCAGTGGCTGTCGACGATGCCGGGGATGGCCGTGCGCCCCTCCAGGTTGATCGCCCTGGTGTGGGGGCCTTTCAAGTCCTCAAGATCCGCTTCGCTGCCCAAGGCTACGATGCGCCCCTCCCTGGCGGCGAGAGCGGAGACGAAGCGGTGCTTGGGATCCATGGTGGCGATCTTGCCGCCGGAGATGATGAGATCGGCATAGAGCCTGGCCATAAAATCGTTTCCTCCCTCGATCGGCGTCTCACTGCTTGGCAAGCGCTGCCCAGCGGCGGCATAGTCTGGAGCAACTCCTAGGATGACCAGACCAATCGAGCAAGAGGGGCAAGCGATGAAGCTGCCGGAGATTGCGGCGGATCCCTTCCCGTGGCCGTTGGAGAGACTGGAGCCGCAGCAGGCAGCCCTGGTGGTGATCGATATGCAGCGCGACTTCTGCGATCCGGCCGGCTATGTCGGGCAACTCGGTCACGAGCTAGAGCCGCTGCGCCGGCCCATCCCGGCCATTCGCCGCTGTCTGGAAGCCGCGCGAACGGCTGGGTTGACCGTCATTCACACCCGTCAGGGCTATCGTCCAGACCTGGCCGATCAACCGCATTGGCAGGCCATTTTGAGTAAGCGGCGCGGCGCCATCGTCGGGGCGCAGGGGCCGCTGGGCCGCATTCTGATCCGTGGCGAGCCCGGCTTTCAGATCGTCGAGGAGCTGCAGCCGCTGCCGGGCGAGATCGTCCTGGACAAGACCGCGAACGGTGCCTTTACCGGGACCGATCTGGAGCGGATCCTGACCGGCATCGGGGTGCGCGCGCTGGCTTTCGCCGGCAACACCATCGACGTCTGCGTCCACACCAGCCTGCGCGAGGGCAACGACCGCGGCTATCAATGCCTGCTGCTGCCGGAGGCCTGCGGGGCCATCGATCAAGGCCTGCACGACTGGTCGGTGCGCTCTGTCCAGGTCGAAGGCGGCGTCTTCGGCTCGGTCGCCAAGGTCGAGGATTTCCTGCGCATTGCAGACGAGAGTTAGAACGAGAAGGAAAGCCAATGGCTGCACTGAGTGAGTTCGAATTTCGCTACAACATGACGATCAAGGCCTTTCCCTCGCATGCCGAGCCGGCCTTCGAGACGGCCGAGCAGCAAGCCGAGATCTGGGGCCAGGACTGGGGTTGCGACAACGACGTCGGGCGCCTGCGGAAGGTTCTGATGCACCGCCCCGGCGAAGAGATGGCGATCATCGACCGCAACAAGCGGATCGAAGAGCTGGGCTCCTTCGGTGATCGCGAGGGCGAGAGCTGGTATTGGCGTGGCGACCACATTCCCGCGCTGGAAGAGCTGCAGGAGCAGCACGACGCATTGACCGCAGCCTTGCGTGCCGAAGGGGTCGAGGTGGTGCTGCTGAACCGCTGTGCGCCGGGCCGGCACAAGGCGATCTACACGCGCGACTCGGCGATCGGTGTGAAGGGTGGGGCCATCGTCACCCGCCTGGGCCCCAAGGTGCGCCGCGGCGAGGAAGCACCGGTGACCGAGACCCTGGCCGGCATCGGCATGCCGATCTTGCGCACGATCCACGGCACCGGTCTTATGGAGGGCGGCAGCTTCGTCTGGCTGAAGCCCAATCTGGCTGTCATCGGTCGCTCTGCACGCGTGAACGAGGAGGGAACCCGGCAGGTCGAGGAGGTCTTGAGCGCGCAGGGTGCCGAGCTGATCCGGGTCGACCTCACCGGCTATCGCCTGCACATCGACGGCATGCTGGTGATGATCGATGTCGATACCGCGATCGTAAACCCGACCCAGATTCCCTTCTGGTTTCTGGAGAAACTGGAAGAGCTGGGCATCCGTACCGTCTCTATCCATCCCGACGACCCGACCGGCGTGCTGAATTGCCTGGCGGTGCGGCCGGGCCGGGTGATCATGCAGGCTGGCGCCTGTCAGCGCACGGCCGATGAGCTTGACAAGATCGGCATCGAGATCGTGCCGGTGCCCTATGCCAAGGTCTTCGAGGGCGGTGGCGGCATCCACTGCTCGACCTCGCCGCTGCAGCGCGACCCAATCGACTGAGGCTAAGGATGACTCTGCCGGGGGTGTCGATCCGTGCGGCAAAGCGTGAGGATGCAGGGGCGATCCGCGCCATCTATGCCCCGCTGGTCGAAAACACCGTCATCTCCTTCGAGGAAACACCGCCCAGCGAGACGGAGATGGCAGGGCGGATCGGACAGATCCTGACCGGCTATCCCTATCTGGTGGCCGAGCAGGAGGGCCGCGTCCTAGGCTATGCTTATGCCGGGCCGCACAGGGCGCGTCCGGCCTATCGCTGGTCGGTCGATGTCTCGGTCTATGTCGCCGAGACGGCACGTGGTCAGGGTCTCGGCAAGCAGCTCTACCGTGAGCTGCTGGAAGAGCTGGCCCAGCGGCAGTTCCATGCTGCTTTCGCCGGGATCGCCTTGCCCAATCCGGCCAGCGTCGCGCTGCACGAGGCCGTGGGCTTCCGCCCCCTCGGCATCTATCGCGACGTCGGCTTCAAGTTCGGCCGTTGGCACGATGTTGGCTGGTGGCAGCGGCTTATCTGACCAAGGCCGTCTCCTGCTTCTGCTGCTGGTGATTGCTGAGCGAAGGGGCCTCGTCGTTGTCGGGCGTAGCACGCGGAAGGTAGAGCGTGACGCTCGTCCCACCGCCCGGTGTGCTGTCCAAGGTTAGTGCGCCGCCCGATTGTTCGGCAAAGCCGAGCACCATCGATAAACCCATCCCACTGCCGAGACCGAAAGATTTTGTGGTGAAGAAGGGCTCAAAGGCACGCTGGCGAATCTCCTCCTCCATACCGCTGCCATTATCGGAAACTCTGAGGACAATGTAGTCGCCCCTTGGCAACGCGGCGCCAGCTAGCGTGCTGAGCTTCGTTTGCTCTTCGCCTAGATGTGTGTTGAAGCTGGTAATCGTCAGGGTGCCGCCGTCCGGCATGGCATCGCGCGCATTGACGGCCAGGTTGAGAAGGGCGTTTTCCAGCAGCGAGGGGTCTATGCGCGCCTGCCAAAGGTCACGCGCGGTTTCCAGCTTGACTTGGACATCGACGCCTAGACTGGCTCGCAAAAGGTCCCGCCACCGGTGGACCAGCGCGGCGAGATCTGTCGGTTTCGCGGTCAAGGGCTGCTGGCGGGCAAAGGCCAAAAGGCGCTGCGTGAGCTCTGCTCCGCTGCTGCAAGCTCGCAGGATCGGCTGCGCAATCTCCTGCTGTTCCGGTTTCGTCTCATCCAATAGCTCGATATTGCCTTGAATAACAGCCAGCATGTTGTTGAAATCATGTGCAATTCCGGCTGAGAGTTGGCCCAAGGCCTGCAGGTGATGCGCCTGTGCCAGGCGCTCTCTAGCCTCTCTAGCTTCCGTCACGTCACGGATCAGCAACAGATGATCGCCGAAACGGCTGGTGTCGAGGGTCCACACGACCCAGCGCCCCCTTGGCGTCTTCTGTTCCGCACTGTTCGCCGACAAGCCCTGTGCTGACGCAAATCGCTCGGGCGGTGGCCCCAGTCGGCTGATCAGATCGTCAATCCCAGTACCGATCTTCGGCAGCAAGTCCCAGTCGCGCAGAATCTTCTGGAAGTTGGCGTTGCAGAGAACCAGCTTGGAATCGGGGCCGAATAGGGCCAGTCCGTCACGCATACTACCGGCCGCAGTGGTGAGGCGCTCTTTGCTGGTCAGCGCTTCTTCTTCGCGACTACGCGCCAGCTCCAGCGCATCCGCGAGCTGGCGTTCGCGGCGCCGTAGTGCACGGAGCGGAATCCAGAAGAGAATAGCAAAGGCAGCGAGCGACGGCAGAATCGCAAACATCAGGGCGCGACGCAAGCGTGACACCAGTCCATAGAGCTGATGAACCACCTGGACGGTACCGATCGTCTCGTACCCCAAGTTGATCACCGCCTGACTCTCTAGAGACAAGTAACCAGCCCTTGCCGAGCGCTGGTAGGAACGCGCACCTTCGTTGTTGGCGATGATGATCGACCAATCCTGTTGCGAAACCGCATAGCTGGCAACCTGTGCCTCAACGATCGCCTCTATGCGCTCTTCCTCAAACTCCCAGAGCTCTGGGTTATCTTGGGCAAGCTCTGCCAAAGAGACGGCCAACTGTCTGGTAAATGCGTCTGTATAGCGCTGTTCGTCCTCGACAGTCTGAAAGTAGGCCTGGCCTAGAAGAACGCAGAACACGCTCAATGAGACCAGAGCGGCCAGAAGTGTCAGCAGTTGGCGAAACCAGCGGCCGTCCTGCGCCACTTTGCCGATCACTGGCCATGGTCCGTCAGGTGGCCGGTCTTATGCAGGATATCCTGCGCTTCATCGGTATCGATGAAAGCAAGAAAGCGCTTTGCTGCAGCGTTGCCGGTATCGGCGACGATCAGCCGATAGTCTTTCCACAGCGGATAGGCTCCCTCCGCCAAGGACTCGACGTCGGGAGATATGCCGTTCAAAGACATTAGAGTGAGGTCGTATGGGCGTCCGCTCAAGAGTTGCGACAAGGTCATGGTGCCGAAAGCGCCTGGCATATTGGCCAGCAGCTCGGCGTTCTCGCCGTCCGTATAGGCAACCGGCATGCCGGCCAAACTGCGAGCCTTGTCGTAGATCGGCCTCAAGCCTTCGATAGCGGCGGTAACCAATCGGTAGTCGGATTCTGATTCAGGCCGGAGGACAAGCCGAATCGGGGTTCCATCGGGCCACATCAGTACCCGGCCTGCATAGATATCGATGATCTGAGTGGAGGTCAGGTTCGCCCCTTTCGGGCGACCATTGACGACGAAACCCAGTGGCGTCCGCGCCAGATAGTGCTCTTCGAGGTTGCCGGCTTGCTCTTCTTCGTTCGGCGGTCGAGCAGTTACCGCGATGTCAATTTTGCCCTCGACCGCCGCCCTAATGCCGCCACCGCTGCCTAGAGAGGGGAGTACCTGGACCGTGTCGTCCGGGTGCTTCTGCAAGTAGGATTCGCCAAGCATTCGCATAACGCCCAATGCAGACCCGGTTCCGCCAATGACGATGGTCTCCGCGTGCGCAGATCCGATACTCGTCACGCCAGTCAAGAGGACAAAGAGGAGGCCTATCGTCTTCGTGTGCATGTCAAAAGCGCCGCGCTTATCAACTTCAATTTCCGCACCTGGACATCAATGTCTCCATCCTGGATATCAATGTCTCTAATCTGTTTGATTTGCTGGCCGGGGAGACTATAGCACTGCGGGTGCGGAACTCCAGCCGCAATAAAACGGGGCTGCGGTAGCCGGGGGTGTCGTGTGGCAGTACCGACGGTGTGAGATTCATTCAGGGCGATTGCATTGTCTTGGCCGCTTTCGGCTGCAGGAGCTGTCCAAAGCTGCCGTCTACTATAGGGCCGTCTGCAAGGGCCGAAAGCTCGGCGGAGAAGGAGCGATCGTCGTCCAATGGCGCCACGCAGCGTCTCACCAGCGCGCAAGCTTTGCGAAGACGCGGCGCAACCTTTGTCAGTGCGCGCCTCTCCAGCGCCTCGGTGGCGATGATGAGTTCCAGTGCCAGCATGTAGGCCATACGCTCGGCCAGATCCCTGAGTTTTCTGGCGGCGAGCGGACTGTGGCTGACCTCGTCTTCCACCCCATCCGCGCCCCAGCGCATGGCAGGCTGAACCGGCTGTGCAAGATGCGCGATCTCTCCAAGCAGGCTGTCGCCGATCTTCATCAGTGGCGCAAAGCCGGAGCGACCGGAATCGTGACGGCTGAGGTTGTCCGGCAGATCCGAGAAGCGCTTGGTCATGAGGCGTGCCGTGCGCGATAGGGAGGCTGAAGCAGTCTGTGCCAGTGCTTGAGCCAAACTGTCCAAGGTCAAGGTGAGATGTTGAGTCAGGAAGTTCCCGGTGGAGATGATGCGCGCCTCTTCGACCAGAATCAGGGGATTGTCGCCGCTGGCATTGATCTCGGCTACGACGGCGGCCTCGGCGAAGTCCAAAGCAGCGGCCAGGCTGCCGTGTAGAGGCGCCAGGCAGCGCAGCGATATGGGATCCTGAAGTCGGCGTGCCTGTCCGGGTTTCTGCAGCAGGCTGCCATTCAAGAGGGTCAGCAGTTCGTCGGCTGCACGCGCCTGTCCGGGTTGCGGACGGGCCGCTGTTGCCGCCGGATGCAGCGGCGAGAGATTGCCGCGAAAGGCCTCCAGGCCGAGCGCTCCGGCGACCTGGGCCACCGCATAGAGACGCTTGACGCGCAACAGCGCCAGCGCGGCCATGGCGACCGAAACGGAGGAGGCATTGATCAGGGCCAGTCCGTCCTTCGGACCGAGGTTTGCCGGCGTCAGCTTGGCCACTTCGAAGAGTGTCGGCGCCGGCCCACGCATCTCTCCTAGCCAGCCATCGCCTTCGCCGGCGACAAAGCGTCCGAGATGGCCCAGGATGCAGAGGTCGCCGGCACCCAGGGAGCCGATGGAGGGGAGTGCCGGTCGCAGATCCCGGTTCAGCATCTGCACCAGCAGCCGCGCGATGGCCGGCGAGAGGCCGGCTCCTCCCGATAGACGCCCGTTCAGCTGTACAAGCATGACCGCGCGGGTGGTGGGTGCATCCAGCTCCGGACCGATGGACTGCGCACGCCCTTGCACGGTGCGCAGGGAGAAGGCGGCCAGATCCTCCTCGGAAAGGCGGTGCCCCACCCGCGCGCCCAGACCGGTGGTCAGTCCGTAGACCGGTTCCTCTGCAGCCAGGGCCGCCTCGACGACGGCGCGACCGCGGGCGAGCCCCGCCATCGCTTGCGGTGACAGGCGGACCGTCGCCTGTCGGAAAGCTACGGCCTCGATCTGCTCCAGGGTCAGGCTCTTGCCGTCGAGATCCAGTCTGGGTTTCACGGGGCCGGCTTGGGCTAGGTCTCGCTGGGACTTGCCGGCTGCAGATGCGCTGCGCCCTCCAGCTTGTCTTCACCGCCCGGCCGTACCACCGTCACCACGCTCTGCGGGAAGGGAATCTCGATGCTGGCCTCGTCGAAGGCCTCCTTCACCATGCGGGTCATGTCCCACTTCAGCTGCCAATAGTCGCTGGCCACACACCAAAAGCGCAGGCTCAAGTCGACGGAGCTGCCGCCAAGCGTGTTGACGAAGACCGCCGGGGCCGGTTCGGACAGCACACGTGCGTCCTGCTGGGCCAGCTTCAGCATGGTATCCATCGCCGGTTGGATTGGCTCGCCATAGCCGATGCCGCAGGCGATATCCATGCGCCGGGTGGCGTGATGCGAGAAGTTGGTGATCGCCTCCCCCCAGATCTTGCTGTTCGGCACGGTAATTCGAACGTTGTCGGGCGTATCCATCTCTGTCGTGAAAAGACCGACATCGGCGATGGTGCCGGCGATACCGGCGGCCTCGACATAGTTGCCGATCTTGAAGGGACGGAAGATCAGCAGCATCACGCCGGCAGCCACATTCGAGAGCGCACCCTGCAAGGCCAGGCCGACGGCCAGACCGGCGGCACCCAGAATGGCGACGAAACTGGTGGTCTCGATGCCGAACTGGTTGAGGACGGCGATGATAACGAAAGCGATGATCAGATAGCGCACCGCCGCGGAGAAGAAGTTGGCGATCGCCGGGTCGATCTGCTTGGAGCGGCCCATCGCGCGCTTGATGCCGTTGGAAATCTTGCGGGCGATCCAAAAGCCGACGATGAGGATGACGATCGCACCGAGCACGTCCAGCGCCAGGCTGACGCCTTCCGTCGTTGCGAACTGGTAGGCCTCGTCCACCAGCTTGTTCACCTGATCCATTTGCTCGTCCATGGCAGAGCTACCTCCTTGGGTGGGGCCAGCCGGGTCATTGGCGCCCAGCTAAGCGCATTGCATTTCGACAGGCGAGTCCGCTCCCTCAGACTATTTTTTCGCTGTCGGCTACTAGGCGATGACTGAAAATGCCCGTGGGGTCAATCGTTCAAAAGGTTAGGTGTAAGGAAAGAAGGCCGGGGGAGGCAATGCCCGCTCCCCGGCCTTTGTAACCATAAGTCGTTGTCCAGAACTCGGGCTCAAACCCACGGACAGTGGCTGTTGGAGGCGCCGAAGGTCTTGCCCTCGGCGAAGCGAGAGAAGGCGAAGGGCTGTAATTCGGCCACCTTGTCGCCGCTGGCGATCTCACGCGCCACCAGTTTGCCGACGCCGGCCATCTTGAAGCCGTGGTTGCTGTCGGCGACCATGTAGACGTTGTCGGCGATCATGTCGAAGATCGGCACGTTGTCCGGCGTGAAGGCACCGATGCCGCCGTTCGGACGATCCTTGAACAGCCTGCGGTGCCCCTTGAAGCGCGGCATCAGATAGGCCATCGCCGAGGTCATGTAATCGGCAAACCAGGGGTCGGCCTGATACTCGGGATTGGCCCAGCCATAGGGATCGACCTTGGCGTCCGGCCCGATCTTAATCGGGATGGTGCCGCCTTGGACGCCCGGGCGCTCCATCCGCTCGGCCCCGTTCTTCCAGTAGACGTAGAGGTGGTCGGAGATCTCTTCGCCGGTCTCTTCGTTGATGACAGGCGTGTTCATCAGCTCGACGTGCAGGATCGGCGGATCGCGGTCGTCGGAGGTGCGATAGGGCTCTTCGATATAGACCTCGCCCTCCAGCAGGCGCCAATAGGTCCACATGTCCATCTCAGGCGCACCACCGTCGGGGTAGCGACAGACCAGGCGGTTGGAGCGGCCCAGCATTTCCCAATGCTTGCCGATCCACGCACCCAACGTCAGCACCACCATGTCGGCCTTGATCGTGCCCATGTTGGTCGTGACCGAGCTGACCCGACCGTTGGTCATGTCATAGCCGGTGACCTCCACGCCGGAGAGGATCTGCACGCCCAGCTCCGCGCACTTTTCGGCCATTCCGGCCACGGCCTGACGGGTGCCGGCATAGCCCGAGGGCTTCTCGTGGTGGCAGACCTCGATGCGCTCGACATTCATGTCGGGCCAGATGCCCTTGAGAAAGCTCTTGGCATCCTTGCCGACATAGAGATCGGTGGTGTAGCCGACGGCGTTCTGGCTGGCGACGACCTTTTCGTAGTCGGAGATCTGGTTCTCCTCGCCGGCCGAGATGTAGCCGACCTGCTGGAAGCCCAGCCGCACGGGATCGCTCATCCAGACGTCGACGGAATGGCGCAGGATCGCATGCAGCGGCTCCGTCATATAGAAGTTGCGCACGCAGCCACAGGCGATGCCGGTTGCACCGGCGCCGGGCGCGGTCTTGTCCAGGACGACGATATCGCGCCCCGACCCGCTGCCGCGCGCCTCCAGCTCCATAGCCAGGTGCCAGGCGGTGGAGAGGCCGTGCATCCCAGCACCGATCACCACGTAGGTCTTCGCATCAGGCAAGATCGACATGATCCGAAAGGTTCCTCCTTCATCAATCGACAAGGGTTTGGAGGCCTGCGATCCAGCCGCCGGCTCAAACCGGGTTGAACGTCTTTAACCGGGCGGATCAATCCGCTCACAGGGAAGAAAATGTCCCTGGACCACCCGCTCGGTATGGCTCCTATAACGCCGTCGAGCAAAGTTGTATATACAAATTGCGCGAAAGCTGCAGACTGACGTAGTTGAGGTGCAGCGAGACTTGGAATCGGCATCGCCGGTTTCGAGGAAAAGAGTTCCGCATGCCGTTTCGAGGGAGATCACGGGGCAATGGCAAGAGAGCGTGGAGCGAGAGCAGGGCGGCGGGCCAGCCGAAGCGGCGGTCTGCGGCAGTTGGATTGGCGACAGCTGCGCAATCCCTACAAGCCGATCGAGGTCCTGCGCGAGGAGCAGATAGAGGCGATCCACTCTACCTCGCTGGCCATCCTGGAAGAAATCGGCATGGACTTCCTGCTGCCCGAAGCGTTGGAAATCCTGGCCAAGGCTGGCGCCGATGTGACGCCCGGCAGCCAGCGGGTGCGCTTCGACCGCAACCTCATCCTCGAGGCGATCACGACCGTGCCCTCCAGCGTCACCTTGCACGCGCGCAATCCGGAGCGTCATCTGGAAATGGGCGGCAACCATATGGTCTTTGCCAGCGTCGCCTCGACGCCCAATGCCTCGGACCTGGACAATGGCCGCAGACCGGGCAATCAGAAGGACTACAGGAACCTTCTGCGCCTGCTGCAGAGCTTTAACATCGTGCACTGCTTTGGCGGCTATCCGGTGGAGCCGGTGGACCTGCCGCCGGAAACCCGCCACCTCGACTGTCTCTCCGACATCGTCCGGCTGAGCGATAAGGCCTTCCACGCCTATTCTCTCGGGCGCACCCGGATTCTCGACGGCATCGAAATCGCCCGCATCGCCCGCGGCATCACGCAAGAGCAGCTGCACCTGGAGCCCTCGGTCTTCAGCGTCATCAACACCTCTTCGCCGCTGCGCCTCGACGGCCCCATGCTGGAAGGCTTGATCGAGCTGGCCAAGGCCCGGCAGATCGCCGTTCTGACGCCCTTCACCCTGTCCGGTGCCATGGCGCCCGCGACCATCGCCGGGGCCCTGGCGCAGCAGAACGCCGAGGCGCTGGCCGGCATTGCCTTCTCGCAGCTGGTGAACCCCGGCGCGCCGGTTGTCTATGGCGGCTTTACCTCCAACGTCGATATGAAGTCGGGTGCGCCAGCCTTCGGAACGCCGGAATACACCCGCGCGGCCTTGATCGGCGGTCAGCTTGCGCGTCGCTACGGCTTTCCCTATCGCTCCTCCAACGCCAATGCCTCGAACCTGGTCGATGCGCAGGCGGCCTATGAATCGCAGATGTCGATCTGGGGTGCGGTCATGGGGCATGTGAACATGATGATGCACAGTGCCGGCTGGATCGAGGGCGGGCTCACTGCGTCCTTCGAGAAGGTCGTCCTCGATGTCGAGATGCTGCAGAGCATGGCCGAGTTCCTGCAGCCCCTAGAGGTCGATGAGAATGCACTCGGCCTTGCCGCCATGCACGAGGTCGGCCCCGGCGGCCACTTCTTCGGCGCGCAGCACACCCTGGAGCGTTACGAGACTGCCTTCTACCAACCGATCCTTTCCGATTGGCGCAACTTCGAGACCTGGGAGGAAGCGGGATCGGAGTCGGCGACCCAGCGCGCCAACCGGATCTTCAAGCAGGTGCTGGCAGACTATGAGGCCCCACCTTTGGATCCTGCGGTCGGCGACGAACTGGAGGCCTTCGTGGAGAAGCGACGGGAGGAGGGCGGCGCGCCCAGCCTTTAGGACGCGCGATGCTCGGACTGAACTGCGGTCCCACGAAGGGAGTTAGGTGAAGAGGACGTCGGAGGCATCCCAGAGCGCATAGACGCCGAATGCGAAGATCAGGACGCCCGACCAGCGCTTCACCTGCGGCATCCAGGCGACGCCGATGTGGCCGCGCGCCAGCAGGACCGCCATCGAGATGGCCAACCACCAGATGGCGGAGCCGAGGAAGACGCCGGCGACCAATAGGCCTGCCGCACCGTAGCTCAGCGGCGCGCCGGCCAGCCCCAGACTGGCGAAGATGGTCAGGAAGGTGATGATGGTGATGGGGTTCGTCAGCGTCAGCATGAAGGTCGTGAGGAAGGTTCCGGCCAGGCCGGCGCGCGAGGCGCCTTTCTGTGGCGGATCGCCTGGGAAGAAGAAGAACAGCACCCCCAGGACCACGAGGATCACGCCTCCGACGCCGCGAATCCAATGCTCTTGGGCGATCAGAAAGTGCGAGACCGCGGCAATGCCGAAGCCGGCGACCGCGCCGAAGAAGGCGTCGGCGACGGCAGCGCCCATGCCGGCCGAAATACCGCCGGGAACGCCATAGTAGATCGCGCGCTTGATGCAGATGACAGCAACCGGCCCAACCGGAACGGCGATGATCATCCCAGCGGCGATTCCCTTCAGAAAGATTTCCAGCCAGAGCTCCATGGGCGTCTAACGGCGGCTCCAAACAATAGGGCAGCCGGTGGGTCGCCCCGACTCGGCGTCGGTGCTGGCCACGGCCATGACAGGTGCCGGCACCCTAGCGATGCCGGCTCAGCCTGGCAAATCCGTCGGTGTCCTTAGCCGATACCGTCGGGCAGGGCTGCCTTGCGCTCGGCCATGAAGCCCTGCAGGGCCTCGTCGATGGCAGGATCGAGTGCCGGTGCCTCGTACTCCTCCAAGAGCTGCTTCCAAAGCTTGTTGGCCCGCTGCTCTGCGGTCTTCTCGCCCTCCGCGAGCCACTGCTCAAAAGAGTTGTTGTCGGCGATGGAGGAGCGGTAGAAGGCGGATTCGAAGTTGGCCCGCGTGTGCGCACAGCCCAGGAAGTGATTGCCCGGTCCAACTTCGCGAATCGCATCCAGCGCTTGGCCGTTTTCGGACATATCGACGCCGCCGGCCAGCACCTGCATCATGCCCAGCTGATCGGCGTCCATCACCAGCTTCTCGTAGGAGGAGACCAAGCCACCCTCGAGCCATCCTGCAGCATGCAGGGTGAAGTTCACCCCGCCCAGGAGGGTCGGCATGATGGTCTGCGCCGACTCGTAGGCGGCCTGCGCGTCGGCCATCTTCGAGCCGCAGAGCGATCCGCCCGAGCGGAAGGGTACGCCCAGTCGCCGCGCCAGGGCGGCCATGCCGTAGAGCACCAGGGCCGGCTCCGGCGTGCCGAAGGTCGGTGCGCCCGACTGCATCGACATGGAGGACGCGAAGGAGCCGAAGACCACCGGCGCGCCGGGCCGCACCAGCTGGGCAAAGGCCAGACCGGCCAGGCCCTCGGCCAGGGTCTGGGCCATGGTGCCGGCCACGGTCGAGGGCGACATCGCACCGGCCAGGATGAAGGGGGTGATGATGCAAGCTTGACCGGCCCGCGCATAGACCTTCAAGGCACCCAGCATGGTCTCGTCGAAGGTCATTGGCGAGTTGGCGTTGATCAGCTGGATCAAGACGCAGTTGTTCGCCACGAACTCTTCGCCGAAGACCAAACGCGCCATGGCGATGGAATCCTCGGCACGCTCGGGCGCGGTGACGGAACCCATGAAGGGCAGGTCGGAATAGCGGATGTGGCTGTAGACCATATCCAGGTGACGCTTGTTGACCGGTACATCCACCGGCTCGCAGACCGTGCCGCCCGAGTGATGCAGGTTGGGCAGCATGTAGGTCAGCTTCACGATGTTCCGGAAGTCTTCGATGGTGGCATAGCGGCGCCCCTCGTCCAGGGTGCGCACGAAGGGAGGGCCATAGACCGGGGCGAAGACCGTATTGCGCCCGCCGATGGTGACCGAGCGTTCCGGATTGCGGGCATGCTGCACGAATTCCTTGGGCGCGTGCTTCTGCACCAGCCCGCGACAAAGGCCCTTCGGGAAGCGTACGCGCACGCCCTGGACGTCAGCGCCGGCGTCCCGCCAAATCTCTAGGGCCTCAGGATCGTCGCGGAACTCGATGCCGACCTCTTCCAGGATGGTTTCGGCATTGGCCTCGATGATCTCAAGACTCTCGTCGTTCAAGACCTCGAAGAAGGGGACCTTGCGCTGGATGAAGGGGGCCTTGGCGGCATGATGGCCGCTGCGTTTGGCGCGCCGCGCTTCGGCGCCGCCGCCGCTGCGTCCGCGTCGACCGCGCCGGCCAACCGCTTCACTGTCTCCTGTCGCATCTGTGGTATCGCTCATGACTCTCGCTCCAAAGCCAGACGCTTGCCGCTCCGCCCTTCGGCGAGGTCGCGTCTCTTGCCTTCGATAATTCGGATCGGACCCCTGGTTTCTCTGTCGTCTCCGCGACCGGCTGGGCACTGTTCGCGCCACATAGGGGCGGATGGCAGCTGCGGCTTGCGAAAGAGACTTGTCCTCAGCATCATGTTGGCGAGATTGAGTGAGGCGGCATCAAGGAAGCGGAGGACGAGCGCGGTAATGCCTATTGGGGGACTATGAATCGGGAGGCAGAGGCAGGAGAGGCGGAATGCGACGAGCGGATGAGCGAAACCTTCCGCCGTTTCGTCACGGAAATCGGGCCGCAAGACACGACCCTAGGGGATCTGGTCAAGGCCTTGGGCGATCGCTCCTTGTTGGTCGCGATCGTCTTGTTCTCGCTGCCGAACTGTATTCCCGCACCGCCGGGCATCGGCTCGGTCTTCGCGCTGCCGGTCCTGGTCGTCACCTGGCAGCTGCTGCGCGACTACCCGACCTTGCGCTTGCCGAAGGGCCTGGCGCGACGGCGCATCTCGGCCAAGGCACTGAGCTGGATTGCAGACAAGGGCCTCAGACCCCTGATCTGGGTGGAACGACGCTGTTCACCCAGGATGCCGCGCATGGTCAGCCACAGATCGCACCGCTGGGTCGGTATCGCGATCCTGATCCTGGCATTGGTGGTGGCCTTTCCGGGCCCCATGACGAACTTCCTGCCGGCGCTGGCCATCCTGGCAATCACTGTCGGCCTGCTGGAGCGTGACGGCCTGATCGTTTTGGGCGGGCTGCTGTTCGGCATTGTCGCGATCGTGGTCGCACTCGCGGCCTCGGCGGCCCTCTTCGGCGGCGTCTATCTGGCGATCGAGCACTTCTTCTTAGGCTAGGATGCCGGCTTCATGCCGGAGGGGGGCAAGATGGCGGAAGCGGCGCAATGGTTTCTGGCTGCCGATGTTGGTGGAACCTTTACCGACCTCGTGCTCCTGAATGCGACCGACGGAACGGTCCTGCTGGACAAGGTCTCCTCGGCGGCAACGGGCTCCGGCGAGGGCGTGCTCACCGGGGTTGAGCGGCTGTGCAGGCGGGCGGCTATCGCGCCGGAGGAGATCCAGCTTTTCGTCCACGGCTTCACCGTCGGCACCAACGCCTTCCTGACCCGACGCGGTGCGCGCGCCCTCTTGCTGGTCAGCGAGGGCTTCCGCGATCTGCTGCTGATCGGCGATCAGATGCGCCCCACGCTCTACGACCTGCAGGTGACCAAGCCCGCCCCGGTGGTGCCGCGCCGCCTGACCCTGGAGGTGCGCGAGCGCCTCGATGCCTTCGGCAAGCCGGTGGTGCCGCTGGAAACGGACGAGATCGCCCGAGTAGCGGCAGCGGTCGCTGCCTTGGAGCCCGAGGCCATTGCCATCTGCTTGACCTTCTCCTTTCTGGAGGACAGGCACGAGCGCGCCTTGGCGGAGGGGCTGCGGGCACGTCTGCCGGAGGTGCCGATCTACCTCTCCTCGGAAGTCAATCCGGCCATCGAGGAGTATCCCAGGGCCAACACCACGGCGATTGCTGCCTACGTCGGCCCCGTGGTCGGGGGCTATGTGGCGCGCCTGGAGGAGCGATTGCAGGAAGACGGCGTCAAGGCGCCGCTGCGCCTCATGCGCTCTGACGGTGGGATCGCCACGCCGCGGGCGGTGCAGGAGAACCCGGCCCAGATGCTGCTCTCCGGTCCGGCAGCGGGCGTGGTTGCCGGCGCCGAGCTGGCCAGTGCGCTGGCGCTGAGCGACCTGGTAACCTTCGACATGGGCGGCACCTCGGCCGACTTCTCGCTCATTCGCGGCGGCGAGCCGCAGCGGGTTCCCGAACGCGTCGTTGCCGGGCAGCCTCTGCGGCTGCCGGCGCTGGACCTGGAAACCATCTCGGCCGGCGGCGGTTCGATCGCCACAGTGGACCTGGCAGGGGCCCTGCGGGTCGGACCGGATTCGGCCGGGGCCGAGCCGGGACCGGCCTGCTACGGCCGCGGCGGCGAGCAGGCGACGGTGACCGATGCGGCTTTGCTTTTGGGCCTCTTGTCGGCCGATGGCTTTCTCGGCGGCGAGATGCAGTTGGATATCTCCAGTGCGGAGATGGCCGTGGAGACCCAGGTCGCCAAGCCGCTGGCTATTGCCCTGGATCAGGCAGCGGCTGGCATTCTGGCGGTTGCGATCGCCAACATGGTGCAGGCGATCCGTACCCTGACGGTAGAGCGTGGGCACGACATTCGCGGCTTCGCCCTGGTGGCCGCCGGCGGCGCCGGTCCGCTCTATGCCGGCACCATGGCCCGTGAGCTCGGCATGGCCGAGGTGGTGGTGCCGCCCTATCCCGGCCTCTATTGCGCGCTGGGTCTGCTGCAAAGCGATCTGCTGCACAGCCGACAGCGCGCCTGGCGCCGCAGCCTGACGGCCATCGACGAGGCCGAGCTGCGCGACGTCATGGCGGGGCTGACAGAGGCGTTGAGCGCCGATCTGGATGCCGATGGCGTGGCGCGCGGATCGCAGCGCATCGCGTTCGAAGGCGATTTGCGCGCGCTGGGCCAGTTCCATCAGCTACAGCTGCCGCTCGAGTCGCCCGGAGAGGGGCTGCCGGGAGCCGGGGAGTGGTGGGATCCGCACGCCCTGACCGCCGCCTTCCACGAGCGCCATCTGCAGGTCTATGGCCATGCCGATCCGGGCGAGGCGGTGGAGATCGTCAACATCCGCGCCCGCGGCATCGGCCGTATGCCGCGCCCCAAGGTGGTGCGCCCGAAGCCGGCGAGCGGACCACTGCCGGCACCTTTCGCGCAGCGGCGAGTCCTGATGGACCGGGCCGTCGGTTGGCAGGACACGCCGCTGTGGCAACGCGAGAGCCTGGCGCCCGGCCACAGCCTGGAGGGGCCGGCCATCATCATGCAGCGCGACAGCACGACCGTGGTGCTGCCGGGACAGAGTCTTAAGGTCGATGCCAGCGGTGCGCTGCGCATCGCAGTGGGAGCACAGCCATGAGCGGGACCGAGACCACTGTCGATTCGATCGACCGGGACGTCTTTCAGCAGGCCCTGGTGGGAATCGCCGAGGAGATGTCGGTTGCGCTCCGGCGCGCGGCCTATTCCTCGATCATCTGGGACATGTACGACTATGCCTGTGGCCTCTTCACGCCCGAGGGCGAGATGCTGGCCCAGGCCCGCACCATCGCCGCCCAGCTGGGCATCATGTCGACCGCCTATCGGCACATGATCGCGGCCCACCCGCTGGAGGGCTGGCGGCCGGGCGATGTCTACATCTCCAACGATCCTTACCGTGGCTGCACGCATACGCCTGACATCGTGCTCTTCAGTCCGGTCTTTCTGGACGGCGCGCTGGTCGCGGTCACCTCGACCATCGCCCACCACGTCGATATCGGCGGCAAGATTCCCTGCACCGAAGCCGCCGACAATGCAGAGATCTTCGCCGAGGGGCTGATCCTGCCGCCCTTGAAGCTGATGGATGCCGGCCAGCCGATCGCCCCGATTTTCGACATTCTGGCCGCCAACGTTCGCGATCCGCGCGCCAGTCTCGGCGACCTGCGTGCCCAGATTGCCGGCTGCCGGACCGGCGAGCGCCGCCTGGCAGAGCTCTATGCCCGCCACGGCGCCGCTGCGGCCAAGGCTTTGGCAGCCGCCTGTCTTGACTACGCCGAGGCCTATGTCACCAGCCGCATTGCAAGCTTGCCGGATGGCAGCAGCAGCGCCCGGATCCTGCTGGAGGATGAGGTCGTCGGCGACGAGCCTCTGGTGCTGGCCGCCACTGTCGAGATCAGGGGCGCGCGCATCAGTGTCGATCTCAGCGCCTCCTCGGCGCAGCGCGACAACGCGCTCAACAACCCCTATGCCTCGACCCTGTCGATGGTGCACTACGCGCTGAAGTGCCTGCTGGCGCCGGAGATCGCGCAGAACGAAGGTTGCAACCGGCCCGTGGACCTGGCGGTGCCGGAGGGCTCGCTGCTCAATCCGCGACACCCGGCGGCCGTCTCGGTGCGCCATCTGACCCAGCAGGGTCTGGCCGACGTGGTGCTGAAGGCGCTGACGCCGCTGGTGCCCGATCGCGCCGCGGCGGGCTGCCAGGTCGCCTTTCCAACGATGGCCGCCGGCGGCTTCGACGACCGCCCGGAGATGGCCGGGGAGGAGATGGCGGGTGAGGGGATGGCGGGCGAGGGGGCACCCTATTACATCATTTCCGACATCCTGGGCGGTGGCATGGGGGCCTCGGCCAGCGGCGACGGCCTCTCGGCAGTCGATACCCACGGCGGCAACTGCGCCATCCTCTCGGCCGAGGTGATGGAGACGCTGAGTCCCTTCCGCGTGCTGCGCAGCGAGGTGATCCCCGGATCGGGCGGTGAGGGCGCCCACCGCGGCGGCCTCGCCATCCGTCGCGACTACCAGTTGCTGGCCGAGAAATGCATCCTGGGCGCCTATGTGCAGCAGACCCACGATTGGTCGGCGCCCTGGGGACTGGAGGGCGGCGAGGCTGGCCGGCCCGGTGGCTTCTGGCTGAACCCGGACAGCCCTGAAGGACGCGCGCTGCCTGGCAAGCTCTATGGCCTGGCGCTCAGCCGTGGCGACGTCCTGCGCATGGAGGCGGCCGGCGGCGGTGGTTGGGGCGAGCGGAGGGAACGGCCAAGAGAGATGCACGAGGCAGACCGGGAGGAAGGGTTGGCATAAAAGTGGACTGTACTTCGAACTGCGATTCAGTCAATTAGTCCAAGAAAGAGGGAGTAGTCGGTGATTGGCTCTCCCTCAAAGAGGAAAATGTTCATAACTGGATTATCAATGTGAATTTTCGATAGGGGCCTTCTTATCAACATAGGTGTCGATTCTTTTAGAATATCATCTAGAACATGGTATGTGTACCACCATAGAAACCCATGAAGGAATTGTACGTCATTTATCGTATAGTACACATCGTTAACCCAAAATATCGTACTCCCATCAACTTTCTTATCAGAGTTGATTTGGTGATACAAGAAACAGATTTCATGAACAAGAGAAATTAAGTGTTCTTCTTCACCATAAACTCCTTTTTCAATTTCATCATAAAATCTGTCAAAAAACTCCTCCAGACTGTCGCACTTTAGCTGAGGGGCATATGTGTTATTTGATAAGTGTGTATGTGAATTAGAGATTATGTAACTGCTCAGGGTGTTGGTCAGGCGGGGAAGAGTGTCTTGCCGGCGAGTGCCGCTGAGATGGCCTGATGAGGCGTAAAGCCATGCAGTCTTCCGGTGCCGATGACGGATCGGATGAGGGCGTGAGTATCGGCGCCCCAG
>JAVJSY010000061.1:0-40326 GCA_040219175.1 Kiloniellales bacterium | reverse complement strand
TCCCCCCCCGACCCCGCTTTTGCTAGACCAAGATGATCGCAGATCGAAACGACCCGCGGTCTGAATCTTGGTCTACTTTCAAACAAGTAGAGTGCGATTCAGACGATAGATCGATTCGATCTATCGTCATCGCGCTCTAGGCGACGCGAACGGCGACCCGGTGCATGGTGTTGTTCAGATAGCCCTTGGGATTCCAATCGATGGCGAAGGGCTGCATGGCGCCGGCGCTGTCGGTCGCACGCGACCAGACCTCATAGTAGCCGGCCTTGGGGAAACTGACGTTGACGCGCCAGTTCTGCCAGGCCCCCTGGTTGACCGGCGGGTCGAGCTCGGCCGGGATCCATGTCGCTCCGAAGTCGATGGAAACATCCATCGCCTCGATCGTGCGATCGCCGGACCAGGCGTGGCCACGCACCAGGGCGGTCTTGTCCACCTCTGTGTTGTTCTCCGGTGTGGTGATCAGCGACTTCACCGGCATCCGCTCGATGATCTCGAAATCCTCTTTGGCGACCTTCTCGCCAGGAGCCACCGGGCGGTTGGGGACCCGGTAGGAGGTACCGGTCATCTTCGGCCCGTCGTGGACCTGATCGCGCAGCCAAACCCGCTTCAGCCACTTCTGCGAGCAAGAGCCCGGCCAGCCCGGCACGACCAGGCGCAGCGGCGCGCCGTTCATCTGGTGCAAGGGGCCGCCGTTCATCTCAAAGGCGATCAGCACGTCGTCGGTCATCGCCTTCTCGATCGGCACCCCGCGCGAGATCGGCAGCTTATCGGGATCGCCGGAGAGGTGCGTGTCGGCCCCTCCATGGGCGGTATAGACCACGCCGGACGTCACGCCGGCCTTGTTCAGCACATCCTTCAGGCGCACGCCCGTCCAGTTCGAGCAGGCAACGGCCCCGGTCGACCACTGATTGCCCTTGGCCGGCGGGTCGAAGGCCGAGCGCCCATTGCCGCCGCATTCGATGACCAGGGCCATCGTCACCACCTCGAAATCCTTCTTCAAGTCGTCGATGGAGAGCGTCAGCGGGGTCTCGACCATGCCGTCGACCGTCAGAGTCCAGGTCTTGGGATCGACATCTTCCGGCGGCAGGCCATTGTTGCGGATGAAGTGGCGGCTGGTGGGCGTGATGGGATCGTCCAGCAGGTGGGCCGGCGTCTCTGCGTTGAGCGGGCGGTCGTTCAGCAGGCGCAAGCCATCCTTGCCCTCGATCACATTGTCGGCTGCGAAGGCCGCCGGGATCAGCCCTTGCGGCATGTTGCGATGGAAGGGGATCGCCATGCCCAGCATGGCCCCCATGGTGGCAAGGCCCGCCCCCTTCAAAAAGCCGCGGCGATCACCGTTGGCGCGCCGACCGAAGAGGGCCTCGTCGGCGCGTGCCGGGTCGTCGGCGTAGAATTCGCTCAGAGTGGGAATGCGGTCGTCTCTCGGTGCCATGATCGTTCCTCCCAGGAGTGACTTTGATGTCGTTGCACCAGATAGACGTGCCAAAGCGACGATCTATTCCATGGCTCGTCCCCATACCCCGCGGCCCCATACCCCCCGGCCCCATACCCCGCGTCCCCACACCGACATCACTGACCACCGAGCGTGCTTCACCCTGCTTCACCTTCGCGGACAGACGGATTCCGAGGCGCTTTGCGATTCACCTAACACCCGCAGCTCCGGCAGCGATGCAGGGCACAAGCAGTTTCGGGTTGGGCTCTAACAGCAGCGATGGGGACCGAGCTTTCGGCCAGACGCCAGCCGCTGTTCATTAACATTAATTCCCCTCAGAACACGCAAGAAAATTACAAGCCACCCTGGACATTCTCCAGCCAGATCCTGACTTGTTGAAGCGACAGAAGACGCCGCGATCGCTTGACGGCGAACTCATGGAACAGCGTGCGCGTTCCTACGCGCACGACGGCAGCAAGCCATAGTGTCGAGGCAAGGGTCTCGGGGGTTCTTGCGCAAGGGGAGAGCATGATGAACAGCGAACAGTTTCACGATGGGGCAACGGACGCGGCATTTGAGGCACGTGACTTTCTGATTACCCACACCAAAGGCAATTCGGGCATGGTACTGGGCGCAAGCTTGCATTTGACGGCGGTGCTGATGAGCGAGCTCATGTATCGTGGCGAACTGGAGGCGGGCGCATTGGACACCACGCTGGCAGCCATACGCTCCTCTGTAGAGGAAATGACGGACATCCTTAAAGACAGGGGATCCACTGCACTTCTTAACTGATGCGGCGCTATCGGCAGGGGGGAGGCTGCGGCATCTGGCCGGATTACCGACAAGAGCCGGGTTCTCGCTGATCCGGCCAGATGCGCTGCAGCAGAGCCATGGCTTCCGACTCTGCCGGAGCAGCTGTTAGGCTCCCAGCTTGAACGCTGGGGGTGTGGGCATGCGGGCGCTGCTGATTCAATCCGACGAGATCGCGCTACGGGGCCTGACGCCGGCCATGGTCCAGGGCGGCTTTTCAGTCGATAGCGCACGGGATTCGGAAGCAGCACTCGACCTTCTGATTTGCAACAGATACGACGTCATAATCCTGAACTTTTCCTTGCGGGATCTTGGCGGCCAGAGGCTCTATGCACGTTTGAACGCAGCAGGCCTGGCGACGCCCATCCTGCTGGTCGCAACACGCGACGACTCCATCGACGAAGACGCTATCCTCGACGTGACAAAGGATGCCGTCTTTTTCGAGCCCGTAGACGCACAAGAATTGCTGGAGTGGTCGAAAGCACTCATCGATTTTACTAATATATTCGTTCAGTTTATGGATTTTCCTTCCATAACCAGACGAGAAAAACAAGAACAGGGCGCGGCGATATCAGAAAGAAATCCACGACAGATTGCTTTGACCCTACATGAAAAGAAACTGCTTGGGTTTCTCCTGAAAAATCGGGGCAGAACGGTTCATAAGAGCGAGATTTTGCAGAGCGTTTGGGAGTCGGAAGAGGAAGAAATCTTCACCAACATCGTAGAGGTCTACATCACCCGCTTACGCCGTAAGCTGGGGGACCACGGCAAGAACCTGCTGACGATCCGTGGGGTTGGGTATCGTTTTGAACTGTGAGGGTGCAGGTTCGAAGATAGCCTGACAGGAGTGCCATTCGACACGCCTCACGGAGGCTAGACCAAGATGATCGCAGATCGAAACGACCCGCGGTCTGAATCTTGGTCTACTTTCAAACAAGTAGAGTGCGATTCAGACGATAGATCGATTCGATCTATCGTCATCGCGCTCTAACCTGGATAGCTCAAACGTTGAATCTAAAGTGAAAAACGTCGCCGTCGACGACCGAGTACTCCTTGCCCTCGGCGCGCAGCTTGCCGGCGTCGCGGGCTGCGGCCTCGCCGCCGCAGGCCTCGAAATCGGCATAAGCGATGGTTTCGGCACGGATGAAGCCGCGCTCGAAGTCGGTGTGGATGGCGCCGGCGGCCTGCGGGGCCTTGGAGCCGCGCGGCACGGTCCAGGCACGGGCTTCCTTCGGACCGACGGTGAAGAAGGTCAGGAGGTCCAGCAAGGCATAGCCGGCCTTGATGACGCGCGAGAGGCCGGTTTCTTCCAAGCCCAGGCTTTCCAGAAACTCCCGCTTCTCCTCCGGGTCGCTCAGCTGCGCGACCTCGGCCTCGATGGCAGCCGAAACCACCACGAAGCCGGCCCCCTGGGCTTTGGCATGGGCCTCGACCTTGGCGGAGAGCTCATTGCCCTCTGCCGCAGCGGCTTCCTCGACATTGGCGACATAGAGCAAGGGCTTGGCGCTCAAGAGGTTCAGCTGGCGGACCTGGTCGCGCTGATCCTTCGGCACCTCGACGGCGCGCGCCGGCTTGCCGTCCTGCAAGGCGGGCAGCACCAGGTCGATGGCCGCCAGCTTGGCAATCGCTTCCTTGTCCTGGCCGCGGGCCTTCTTGACCGCAGCATCGCGCTGCCGCTCCATGGATTCCAGGTCGGCAATCAGCAGCTCTGTCTCGATAATTTCTGCATCCCGCAGCGGATCGACCGAGCCTTCGACGTGAGTCACCTCGCCCTCGAAACAGCGCAGCACCTCGACGATGGCATCGGTCTCGCGGATGTTGGCCAGAAACTGGTTGCCCAGCCCCTCGCCCTTGGAGGCACCGCGCACCAGGCCTGCGATGTCCACGAACTCAAGCTGCGTCGGGATCACCTTGGCCGACTTGCCAAGCTTTGCCAGCACCTCCAGGCGTGGATCGGGCACGGCGACCCGGCCCACGTTGGGCTCGATGGTGCAGAAGGGATAGTTGGCCGCCTCTGCCGCCGCGGTCTCGGTCAAGGCATTGAAGAGGGTCGACTTGCCGACATTCGGCAGGCCGACGATACCGCAGTTGAAGCCCATCGTTTACTCCTGAGATTCCAGCTTGTTCTGGCTGTCCTTACCCCGGCCGCCGCTCTTCGGTGCCGGTGCCAGGTGCGCGACCCGCGACATGTAGGCCTCGTGTCCCTCGGCCAGCAGCAGCGGCAGCTCGCTGGCAACCGCTTCCAGGAAGGGATCGAGCCAGGCCTCGTCGGCCTTGGCGAAGTCGTTCAGCACATGTCCGGTCACCAGGTGCTTCAGCCCCGGATGGCCGATGCCGAGCCGCACCCGCCAATAGTCCTTGCCGATGTGTCGGTCGATCGAGCGAATGCCGTTGTGGCCGCCGGCCCCGCCGCCCAGCTTCACCCGGATGCGACCGGGTGCCAGATCCAGCTCGTCATAGAAGACGATGACCGACTGGCTCGGCAGCTTGTAGAAGCGCAAGGCTTCGCCGACCGCGCGCCCCGACTCGTTCATGAAGGTCTGCGGCTTCAGCGCTAGGGCGCGCTCGTTGCCCACACGCCCCTCGGCCAGCTGGCCTTGGAAGCGTTTGCGCCAGGGTTGAAAGGGGTGACGCTCGACAATGTCGTCGAGCGCCATGAATCCGATGTTGTGGCGATGATAGGCGTAGCGCGCGCCAGGATTGCCAAGTCCGACCAGCAGATGCACGTCCGACACTCCCAGCGTAAACAGCCGCTAAAGCAGGAGGGCGCCGAACCGCAGCGGCCCGGCGCCCGACATCCTGCTTTAGGACTCTTCCTTCTCCTCCGACTCCGCGTCGCCCTCGACCTCTTCGCCTTCCTCCAGCTCTTCGCCTTCCTCCAGAGCCTCCTGGGCCTCCTGGGCCTCGGAGCGCACGGCGGAAGGTGCGGCGATGGTGGCGATGGTGAAGTCGCGGTCGGAGATTTCCGGCTCCACGCCCTCGGGCAGGGTGATCGTGGAGATGTGGACGCTGTCCATCAACTCCAGACCGGTCAGATCGACGTCCAAGCTGTCGGGGATGGAGTCGACCGGGCAGTTCAGGCCGATCTCGTAGCGCACCACGTTGAGGACGCCGCCTTCCTTCAGACCGGGCGACTGCTCTTCGTTGATGAAGTTCACCGGCACCTGCACGGTCACGGTCGCACCCTTGGCCACACGCAGAAAATCGATGTGCATCGGCGTGTCCTTGACCGGGTCGAACTGGACGTCACGCGCCAGCACCCGCTCTTTCTTCGATCCCACCTTCATCTCGTAGAGGGTGGTGTAGAAGCCCGGACGGTGCAGCCTCAAGAAGATGTCTTGGTAGCTCAGATTGATCGTCACCGGCGGCTTCTTATCGCCATAGATGACAGCTGGAATCAGACCCTCACGCCGTGCAGCGCGGGCGGCCCCCTTCCCGGCCCGCTCTCTCAGCGTAACGATCAGGCTTTGATTGTCGGACATGTTTTTCTTCACCTTCGTCAAAACAAAAACAGAGCGCGCCCCGCTATCGTCCCCGCCGCACTGGGTCGGGACGCGATTGCAGGGGAACACACTCCCAGGCCTTCCACCCAGCCGACGGCCTCCAGGGGTGCCGCCCGACCTTCACGGGGGAAGGGGCTAAAAGAACCGCTCAGTCAAAGAGGCTCGACACCGAGCGCTCGTCGGATATGCGGCTCATGGCCTCGCCCAACAAGGGGGCGATGGTCAGTTGTTCGATCTTGCGGGAGACGCGCACCGCCTCCGTTGCTTGAATCGAATCGGTAATCACCAAGCTTTCCAGCGGTGACGCCTCGACGCGTGCCACTGCGCCACCGGAGAGAACCCCGTGCGTCACATAGGCCGACACGCTGCTGGCACCGGCCTTGACCAAGGCTTCGGCCGCATTGCACAGCGTGCCTGCGGAATCGACGATGTCGTCCACCAGGATACAGCGCTGACCGGCGACGTCGCCGATGATGTTCATCACCTCGCTGACGCCAGCCCGCTCGCGGCGCTTATCGATGATCGCGAGGTCGGCGTCAAGCCGTCTTGCGATGGACCTGGCCCGCACCACGCCGCCGACGTCGGGCGAGACGATGACCAGGTCGTCGCCGTTGTAGCGCTCGAGCATATTCTCCGTCAGCACCGGCGCGCTGAAGAGGTTGTCCGTCGGGATATCGAAGAAGCCCTGAATCTGTCCGGCATGCAGATCCAGGGTCAGCACCCTGTGCGCGCCGGAGATGGTGATCAGGTTGGCCACCAGCTTGGCAGAGATCGGCGTGCGCGACCCGGATTTGCGATCCTGGCGCGCATAGCCGTAATAGGGGATGACGGCGGTGATGCGCCGCGCCGAGCTGCGCTTCAGCGCATCCATCGCCACCAGCAGCTCCATCAGATTGTCGTTCGCCGGATAGGAGGTCGACTGCACGATGAAGACATCTTCACCGCGCACGTTCTCCTGCACCTCGACGAAACACTCCATGTCGGAGAAACGTCGAACGCTGGCTTTCGTGATCGGTATGCCAAGGTAGGCAGCGATGGCTTCCGCCAAAGGCCGATTGCTGTTGCCAGTCAAGATCTTCATCTGCCCGCCCCTATAGCAGGATGATGTCAAATCGAACTGATTTGCCATCTGCGTCCCGCTATACACCTTTGAAACTTAGAGCAGATTCGCGCAAGTGATGCCACCTGACCGCGATTTGCCCTAGGCAATCCGAACCTCTGTGCCCCAGCCTTCACGCGCTATCGGGTCTGATGCCCGCCCTTCGCCACGGCGCGCGGACTGTAGTGCTTCTGAGGTGAGCTGTAAACGGCCCAAGAGCGCGCTCAGATGACAAAATACCGCCGACGCATCTGCAGGATCTTCATAGCTTCACCTTGTTCAGGAGCGACTGCAACTCTTAGCGCCTGAGACGATCGCCCGCTAAAGCTTTCCTTTGCGGCGCAGGACGTCGACGACGCCCTCGGCGGCACCGCGCGCCACCAGCATTGCGACCTCGCCCCATCGGCCGTTCAGGCTGCCGGCGGGGATGACGTTCTGCTGTTCGACAGAGCCCAGGACCGCACCGTCCAGCCCCTCCTTCACGGTCCAGACCAGCACGATGTGCTGCTGACCTTCCTGCGGCGGGCCAAGCGTGACCTGGGCGTCGACCAGCATCTTGTCGGGCTGGGGTTCGCGGATCAGGCGAATGCCCTGCTGTGCCAACTGCAGCACCAGAGCTTCGCCCAGTTCCTTGTTGCCGCTGCCGGGCGCACCGTCGATGCGGCCGACGGCCATTTCCGGGATCGGGGCACTCGCGGCGGGCTCAAGACTGGCCACCCGCACGTCTCTTTCGGCGCCGGAGACCAAGGGGGCGAGCTTAGGTGCCGCTTCCTCAGCGGCGGCGACCAGGATTTCCGGATCGCCGGCCGACCAGGACCCGGCCGGCACCACAATGTCCTGGCGCGTCTCGCCGCGCAGCACGCCGCTGGGGCTGAAGACTTCCCAAGAGATCAGCAAGCGCTCCTGCGAGCGGCTGACCGGCGCGCGCTGGACATGCACCAGCAGGTCGGCGCCAATCGCACTGCGCCCCACTGCACTGGCCTGCACGCCACCGCGGGTCAATCCTTCGGCCAGCAAGGCAGCGCCGGCATCTCCCAGTGCCGACTCCAGGCCGGTCGGTCGCTGCACCATAAGCTCGCCGCCCTCGGGGGGAACCAGCAACGGATTGACCTGCTTGTCGCCCAGCTCGAAGGGTTTCGGCAGCTTGCCGCAGCCGGCGAACAACAGCGCCACGGCCGTGGCGAGGACCAGCAAGCGCAGCACGGCTAGGCCATGAAGCAGGTTGCCAGAACGCCGAGCATGCAGAGTGCTGCGAAGATAAAGAGGTGCGGCATCAGCCACGAGCGAACCTTATGCCAATCAAGAAGAACCGCTCTTGACCTACCCGCCGAAGCCGAAGGAAGGCAAGCCTCGCCATAGCATGGCCCCTAAGCCAGAAGCGCTTCTCGTCTCCTAACCCACCAGAAGCTCCAGAGTCCCGCGCGACAAGGGCTCAGCCCCCCGCGTCCCGACAAGACTGGTCCGCCCCAAGGTCATAGCAAGCCCGGCAGCATCGTCGAAGATGATCATGTGGCAGAAGAACACCATGCCGCTTTGAATCTCCACGGGATTGCCGTGATAGAGCATCGGCCAGTCCATCCAGTTGGGCGCATAGACGGCACCCAGAGAGTAGCCGCAGGCGTTCATCCTCGCCGCGCCCATCCCCGCGGCATCGATGGTACGGGCGTGGGCGTCGAAGGCCTGGCCTGCCAGGTTCCCGGGCCTGAGCGCGTCCTCGACCGCCAGCAGGGCGTCGGCCGCCACCCGATGCATCTCGCGCTGCCGATCCGGCGCGCCGCCGATCGGAATGGTGCGCATCATAGCCGCGTGATAGTGGCGGTAGGCACCGGCCCACTCCAAGGTCAACTGGTCGATCGGATCCAGGCGGCGCCGGCCTGTGTAGTAGCGGCAGAGCAGTGCCTGCGGGCCGGAGCCGATGATGAACTCGTTGGCGGAATCGTCGCCGCCGCCCCGGATGACGGCAGACTGCATGGCGGCCAGGATCTCGGCCTCCTCGCCGCCGGCGACCGCGAGCGGCAGGGCAGCCTCCAGGGCATCGTCGGCCAGTTCGGCGGCGCGGCGGACATAGGCGATCTCGGCCTGGCTCTTCACCAGGCGCAGGCGCGTTACCAGGAAGGAGGCATCGGTCAGGCTGGCAAAACCGCTCAGCGCCGCCTCCAGCCGCTTGCCGTTGCGCGCGGTCAGGCCATAGGCCTCGTACTCCACGCCCAGCTTTCCACCGCGCAGTCCCAACTCCTGCAGGATTGCGCGCAGGTCCATCGCCGGGTCGGCATCGGGCGCGTCCATCCAAACCCGGATATCGGCCAGCCGCGAGGTCAGCTCCGCCTGGCGACGGTCCGGCGCGCGGGTCAAGAGCACCTGGCGGCCGTCTGCGGTCAGCACCAGGCACTGAAAGAAGACATAGCCGAAGGTGTCGTAGCCGCTGAGGTAGTACATGGATTCCTGCCGGAACATCAGCAGCGCATCCAATCCGGCAGCCACCATGTCGCGCTGCGCCGCGGCCAAACGCTCTCGATACTCGTCATCGCTGAAGTGCAACGGCATTGGGCTCAGTCCTTCTCGAGTACGATGGCCGACAGGAGGGTGCCGAAGTCGCGCTCGCCCTGCTTGGTGGCGCGGCGGTAGGAGAAGAAGCGCAGCTCCTCGGCGCAGGTATCCGCCGGCTCGACCGAGATCTCGGCCAGGCCGGCGCGGGCCAGGCGATCGGCCAGATAGCCCTTCAGGTCGAACTGCAGCCGGTCGGCAATGCCCTCTTCGAAGTAGGCGGCATTCTGCGGATCGGCCTGCAGGAAGCGGGCCTGGAACTCCGGCCCGACCTCATAGGAGCGTTGGGCGATGCAAGGCCCGATCGCCGCGCGGATCTGCTTGCGTTTGCCGCCCAAGGCCTCCATCGCCGCCAAGGTGGCCTCGCCCACACCGTCGAGCGCGCCGCGCCAACCGGCATGAGCGGCCCCGATCACGCCGGCCTTGGGATCGACGAACAGCAAGGGCGCACAGTCGGCCGTTAGAATGCCGAGCACCAAGCCGCGCTCTTTGGTGACGAGCGCGTCGGCATCCGGCCGCGACTCGGGCGACAAGGGTGCCTCCAGGGTCACGACCTCGGCGGAGTGCACCTGACTCAAGGTCGAAAGCGCCTCAGAGGACTGGTCGAGCTGCGCCATCGCGCGGCGGCGGTTTTCACGCACCGCGTCGGGTTTGTCGCGGCTTCCCAGCCCGCAATTGAGGGCCGCGAAAGCACCACGGCTGACGCCGCCGGCGCGGGTGAAAAAGCCGTGACGAAGCTTCGGCGCGGCACTGAGGGCAGAGCTGGTCAACATGGCGGTCAGTTTAGTGTCTCTTGCCCCGCGCCGCGATAGTGAAAGAGTCTTGCATAGGCGAGCCCTTCTCGTGCTGGATCACCTTCATTCAACGAGGAGCAGATCCATGTCTTTCGAAGTCTGGCTTGCCTATTCCATCGCCGCGAGCGTTCTCTTGATGATTCCCGGCCCGACCATCCTCTTGGTGATCAGCCAGTCCTTGGCGCATGGCCGCAAGGTGGTACCGGCCGCGGTCGGGGGCGTGACCCTGGGCGATGCGACGGCGATGACCGCCTCGCTTCTGGGTATGGGCGCCGTGCTGGCTGCCTCGGCGACGCTTTTCACGGTGCTGAAATGGATTGGTGCTGCCTATCTTGTCTGGCTCGCCTGGAGGCTCTGGCGCAGCGCCGGCACCCTGACCAAGACGGGACTGACCGGCGCCCTGCCGCCGGCCGGCGGCAAGCGGATCTTCTGGAACGCCTTCGTGGTGACCGCGCTGAACCCCAAGAGCATCGTCTTCTTCGTCGCCTTCCTGCCGCAGTTCGTGAACCCGGTCCTGCCGGCCACGCCGCAGCTGGTGATCCTGGGCGGCACCTTCCTGGTTCTGGCCGCGATCAATGCTGCCTTCTATGGCTATCTGGCAGGCGCCATGCGCAGCCGTCTGGCAAATCCGCGCCTGATGGCCGGCGCCCAGAGGGTCGGGGCCGGCTTTCTCTTTTCGGCCGGCCTGCTGACCGCTGCCTGGTCGCGCAGCAGCTAGGCAGGAAGAGGGCGATAACCGCCATGCAGATCTCGCGCCGCGCGCTGATGCTCGCCACCACCGCACTGGTCTGCACGGTCAGCCTGGGCGAGGCTAGAGCCGACGTCGATCTGGCGGCCTTCATGGCCTTGTCAGAGCATTTGACCGGCCGTAGCGATCTCGACCCTGTCATCGGCCGGGTCTATCTGACGGCGCTGCAACGCGAAGCGACGAACAGGGATGCCTTGGCCGCCTTGAGCCGGGATCCGGGCCGGCAAGACGGCCAGGCACTTGCTTTACGCAAGCAGATCCTTCGGTGCTGGTACAGCGGCCTCATCGGCGAGGGTGACGCAAGCAAGGTCGTTAGCTTCGAGGCGGCACTGCTTTGGTCGGCGATGGGTTTTGCGCAGCCCAAAGGCTGGTGCCGGGGCCCTGTCGGCTATTGGTCGGAACCACCTGACGCGCAGGAGACGACCCGATGAGCGCAGATCTGAGTGCAGAGGTGGTGATCGTCGGTGCCGGCATTGCCGGAGCGCTTGCCGCCGCCGGCTTGGCCCGCAAGGGTATCGATACCTTGATCGTCGAGGCCGGCCCGCGGCTTGAGCGCGAGACGCTGCAAGCCCGCTACGAGGCCTCTCCCAAGCGCGATCTGCCCAGTGGTCCCTATCCGGATGCGCCCTACGCGCCGCGGCCGACCGAGACCGATGCGAACAGCTACCTCGTCCAGGCGGGACCCGACCCCTTCGCCACCAGCTACGAGCGGCTGGTGGGCGGCACCACCTGGCATTGGGAGGCAACCGCGCTACGCTTCCTACCGGAGGATTTTCGGATGCGCAGCCGCTTCGGCCTCGCCGAGGACTGGCCGCTCTCCTACGACGATCTGGAGCCCTGGTATGCGGCTGCAGAGCGCGAACTGGGGGTGACCGCCGATGCCGCGGACGATCTGGGATCGCCGCGCAGCAGCCCCTATCCCATGCCGGCCATGCCGCTGAGCTACCTCGACCGCCAGTTCGCAGCGGCGCTGAGCGACAGCCCCTACCGTCTGGTGACCACGCCAGCGGCGCGCAACTCTCAGGCCTACGCCGGACGCTTGGCCTGCTGCGGCAGCGGCAGTTGCATCCCGCTCTGTCCCACCGGCGCCAAGTACGATGCCATGGTGCACATCGTCCTGGCGGAGAAGGCCGGCGCAAGGGTCGTGCCGCAGAGCGTCGTGACGGCGCTTACAGCGGACTCCGCGGGCAGAATTTCGGCTCTCACCTTCAAGCGGCCCGACGGCAGCGAGGGGCGGATCGAAGGCAAGACATTTGTGCTGGCAGCGCACGGCCTGGAAACGCCGAAAATTCTGCTGATGTCCCGCGGCGAGGGCCATGCCGAGGGCCTGGCCAACAGCAGCGGTCAGGTCGGCCGCAATCTGATGGATCATCCCTACAAGGTCTCTTGGGCACTGTCGGACAAGCCGCTGTGGCCCTATCGCGGCCCCATCACGCTCTCCAGCATCGAGAACACGCGCTGGGGCGACTGGCGCGGTGAGCGGCCGGGCTATCGGATCTCGATCTCCAACTCCGGTTGGGCCTGGCCGACGGGCGCCCCGCTCTCAAGCGTCAACAGACTGATCGATGAGGGGCTGGAGGGCGCCGAACTGGCCGCAAGCCTGCGTGAGCAGACCTCTCGACAGGTGATGCTGGCCTCGATGACCGAGCAGTTGCCAGACCCGGAGAACCGGATCGAACCCGATTTCGAGCAGCGCGATCGGATCGGCATACCGCGTCCCAAGGTGACCTACCGCTTCGACCACTATACCAAGCGCGGCATGACCACCGCCGAGGCGGTGCATGAAGAGATCTTCGCCCGAATCGGAACCGGCCCGATCTCGCACTCCGGCCACCCCTGGGGCGGGGCGCATATCATGGGCACCTACAAGATGGGGGTCGATCCCAAGACTTCGGTCGTCGACCCGAACTTGCGCAGCCACGATCACAAGAACCTCTTCTTACTGGGCAGCGGGGTCTTTCCGACCGGGGCGGCCGCCAATCCGACCTTGACACTTGCCGCGCTCTCACTGCGCGCCGTGGCGGCAATCGCGGGAAGCATCAAGGAATAGGCCGCGACCGCTCCGGAAACCCGGGCGGACTTGCCAGATCGGGACTCTGCAAAGCCAGGACGAGGAAACTTTCGCCCATCGCGTCCGGTTCTACCAAGCGCGCGCAAGCAGCGTCGATCCTGGCCGCGACCTTGGGGGGCTGTCCTTCGGCGAGCGCCTTCTTGCGTTCCTCCAGTCCCAGCGCACGCAAGAATTCGCCTTGCATCACCGCGCCATAGACTTCCGCCCCATTGCCTTGCGCGGCCGAGGCAAGGGCCGCGAAATCGACCTGGGCGGAGAGATCCACCTTGCCCGGGTCATCCAGCAGCGGGACCTTGCGGTGCCCGGAGACGGCCTGCAGGCTGCCCATACCAGGCCAGCGCTGGTAGCCATAGTCGATCAGCAGGGACACACCGCCCTCTTGCACCAAGTGCCGGGCCAATGCGGCTGCGATCGTCGTCGCGGCCGGCGACATCTCATAGACGGCACCGACCTCGGCCGTTTCGGGCAAGAGCACATCGGGTAGCGGACCGGAGAGAGCGAAGGCCAAGCCCTCTTTGCTGCGCACGACAAGCCGTTCGTGCCAGCCTTGGGGAGAGCGCTCGAACTGGCGCAGCGGCAGGGCATCGAAGAACTCGTTGGCCAGCACGATCGCGGGGCCGGCCGGCAAGGCGTCGAGGGACTCGTGCCAGGCGACCGCCCGTGCGCCCAAGACCTGCTGCTGAATCGCCCGCAGCCTGGGACTGACCTCCACCAGATGGATCGAGGCCGCGGCCAGGCAGTCCGGCATGAGCGCCAGGCTGCGCAGAACGTCGCTCATCAAGGTGCCGCGTCCCGGCCCCAGCTCGATCAAGCGAAACTGCTTGGGCGATCCCAGGCGCTGCCAGGCCTCCAGACACCAGAGGCCCAGCAACTCACCAAAGACCTGCGAGAGCTCGGGTGCCGTCACAAAGTCGCCGCCGCGGCCGGCCTCGTCGCCCAAGGGTGCTGCGCGGGTGTAGTAGCCGTCTTGCGGATCCAGCAAGGCGGCGGCCATGAAGTCGGCAATGGTGAGCGGCCCCTCGGCGGCGATGCGCCGGAGCAAGCGTTGCTCAAGGCTTGCCGTCACGTCTTCCTGTCGGGCGACTTGTTTTGCGCGGGCGTCGCTGCCGGGGCCGGCGGCAAGGGTCCGCGCAGGCGCCAGAGGAAGTAGAGACCGATCAGGATCATCGGGACCGAGAGGATCTGACCCTGGGTGACGAAGCCCAGGTGAAAGCCCAGATAGGAGTCGGGCTCACGCCAGAACTCGTCGATGAAGCGGGCCAGGCCATAGGTCAGCGCGAAGGCGGCGGCGACCCGCCCCGGCCGGCCGAGCCAGCCGCGCTGCACCAGTATGCGCAGCACGATGAAGACGACCAGCCCCTCGGCGAAGGCTTGATAGAGCTGCGAGGGATGGCGGGGGATGCCGCCGGCCGCCGGATCGGGAAAGATCATGGCCCAGGAGGCATCGCTGGCACGGCCCCAGAGCTCACCGTTCACGAAGTTGGCGATGCGGCCGAGGAAGATGCCGATCGGCGCGCCGGCCGCGGCCAGATCCGCCAAGGTGAAGAAGTGCAGCTTGTGCCGCCAGGCGACATAGAAGAGGGCTGCGATCACGCCCAGGAAACCGCCGTGGAAGGACATGCCGCCCTCCCACACCTTCACGATGTCCAAAGGGTGCGCCAGGAAATAGGAGGGTTGGTAGAAGAGCACCAAGCCCAAACGGCCGCCGATCAGAATGCCCAAGGTCGCCCAGAAGACCAGATCGTCGACGGCCTGTACCGTCGCCGGGCTCTCGGGCCTGCGCGCGAGCGCGCGGCAGTAGAGCCAGGCCAGCACGATGCCGACGATGTAGGCCAGCGCGTACCAGCGGATCTGCAAGGGACCCAGGTCCAGGGCGACGGGGTCAATCGCGGGAAAGGGCAGAACGAAAAGCGGCGTCATCAGCGATAGCGATCTTCTTGCAGCAGGTGATCGTGCAGATAGCGATGGACGCCGTCCCGCACCGAAAGGAAGGGGCGCTCATAGCCGGCGGCGCGCAGGCGTTCCATCTTGGCTTCGGTAAAATACTGATAGCGCTCGCGAATGGCCTCCGGCGTCGGCACGTACTCGATCTTCGGCACGCGGTTGAGTGCGGCAAAAACCGACCTGGCCATCTCGTTGAAGCTCTCGGCCCGCCCGGTACCGATGTTGAAGAGGCCCGATACCCCATAGGTCTCCAAGAGCCAGAGCACGACCTTCACGCAGTCGCCGACATAGACGAAATCGCGCATCTGTTCGCCGTCCGCGATACCGGCGCGATGCGATTTAAAGAGGCGAACCGAGTCCGCCTCCTGCAGCTGCTCGAAGAAGGCGTGTGCGACCGAGCGCATGCCGCCTTTGTGGTACTCGTTCGGGCCATAGACATTGAAGAACTTGAGGCCGGCCCACTGCGGCGGCCGCGCCCGACCCTGCGCGATCTCGTTCTCTGCCCAGCGGTCGAAGAGGTGCTTGGACCAGCCATAGCCATTGAGCGGACGCAGCTTGGCCAGAGCCTCGGGGCTGGGATCGTCGTCGAACCCTGATTCGCCATCGCCATAGGTGGCGGCCGAAGAGGCATAGACCAGCGGCACGCGGCTGTCCGAACACCAGCGCCAGATGGCTTGCGTCAGGCGCAGGTTGTTGCGGACCAGCAGATCCATGTCGGTCTCGGTCGTGGCCGAGATCGCGCCCATATGGATCAGCCCCTTGAGTCCGCGCCGGCCGGAGAGCCAGGCACCCAGATCCCCAGGGGCGATGATGTCGTCGAGCGCCAGCTTGGCGATATTCAGCCACTTGTCGTCGCTGCCCAGCGCATCGCAAACGACCACCCGTTCGCCGCGTTCGACCAGTGCTGCCGTGATGTTCGAGCCGATGAAGCCGGCCCCGCCGGTGACGAGATACATAGTCGTCCTTATAGGGGGGAGGCTTCGCCGCCAGCAAGCCCGGATCGGCGATGGCAGAAGGCCTGCGGCGTCGCTTCCCGCCCAGCGTGCAATGGTCTATTGAGGGCGCATGAGCCAAGACAAGATGAGCCAAGACAAAGAGACGATCGCGGGCCTCATCCCCCACGATCTTCCCTTCAACCGGCATCTCGGCATCCAGGTCGATGGCGAGATGGACGGACATGTTCTCTGCCGCCTGCCCTTTCGCGAGGACCTGGCCGGCGATCCGCAACGCGGGCTGCTGTTCGGCGGCGCCCTCTTTGCCCTTCTGGACTTCGCATTGGGTGCGGCCTGCGGCCGGGCCGTAGCACCTGAACGGGTGGTCGCCACCATCGACCTTAGGCTCGACTACGCGCGCAGCAACGAGCCGGGTCGCGACATCCTGGCCAGCGGCGAATGCTATCGCCTGACCCGGCAGATCGCCTTTGCCCGAGGCAGCGCCTACCACCACCCAGACGAGCCGCCGCTGGCCAGTGCGCAGGGCACCTTCATGATCTACGACGCCCCGGCCGAGTGGCGGGAGCGGAAAGCATGAGCGCCAATCCTGCCGAACCCAGCCTGGCCGAACAGCTGGCCAGCGCACGCAATCGTGACGACGCCGCCGGCTTCCTTGCCAGCATTCCCTATGCCCGCTTCCTGGACACCCACGCCGAACTGGCCGAGGGTCGGGTGCGCGTCACCCTGCCCTTCACGCCGGCGCTGATCGGCAACCCCTATCTGCCGGCAATCCACGGCGGCGCGCTGGCCAGCCTTCTGGAACTGACCGCCAGCATCGAGCTGCTGTGGGAACACCAATCCATCGGGCTGCCGAAAGTCATCACGACAACAGTCGACTATCGCCGCTCGGCCGGGCCCAAGGACTGCTTCGCCCAGGCCGAGGTCACCCGCATCGGCCGACGCCTCGCCTCGGTCTCGGTCACGGCCTGGCAGGACTCGATAGACCGACCGGTGGCAACCGCCCAGGCTCACTTTCTTTTGAAGCGCTAGGCGGGCTGATTTCGCCGTAAGACCAAACGTCGATGAGAGCAACTCATCGACGTTTGGCAAGCGCGACCGCGCGCCCGCAGCGCAGCGAGGATAAGCCTGCGTGGCGTTTGAACGCATGAAAGAGGTGCCATGAGTCCGCATCTTTACCACCCGGTATCAGGCAGTCAGGTTGAACGGATCACCAGCAGGAAACCGCAATGCGCCTAGGCACGCCTTGGATTGCCTCGTTGGGCCTCGCTGCCCTGTCTTCCCTTTGGGCTCTTCCCGCAACAGCACATCAGTGCGGTTCGCAGGAGCAGCCCTGCAGCGTCGAGGGCGGGATCTATCATGTCGCCCTGCCGGAACAGGCCGAAGGCGCCCCCTTGGTCCTTTGGCTGCATGGCTACCGCGGGTCGGGCGCCAACGCGATCAAGAACGAGGGACTGGTCCGCCAGGTGACCGAGCGCGGTTTCGCCCTGATCGCCGCCAGCGGTCAGGACGATATCGTCGCTTCGGGCAATCGGGACTGGAACGTCGACGACGGTAACGACCTGCCGCGCGACGACATTGCCTACCTTCAGGCCGTGATTGCCGATGCCGTGGCGCGCTTCGACTTGGATGGAGAGCGGGTCTTCGCCGCCGGCTTTTCCCGCGGCGGCTCTATGGTCTGGGATCTTGCCTGCGCCGCGCCAGACACCGCGCTCGCCTATGCCGCCGTCGCCGGCGCCTTCTGGGGTCCGCTACCGGCAGGCTGCACAGCCCCGGTCCACCTGCAGCACACCCATGGTTTCAAGGACACGCTGGTGCCTTTCGAGGGCCGCGACGTGGTCTGGAACGGCTATAGCTTCAACCAGGCCAACGTCATGCAGTCGCTCGACATCTGGCGCCGGACCAACGGCTGCTCCGGCAGCGCCGAGACCAACGCGGGCGAGGGATCCACCTGGGTCAAAACCTGGAACGAATGCGAGGCCGGATCGCTGTCTCTCTTCCTGACCGCTGGCGGTCACGGCCTTCCAAAAGGCTGGTTCCAACGCACCTTGGATTGGTTCGAGGCCCTCCAGGGGTCTTAGAGCCCGGCCCGGCCGGGCTAGCTAACGTTACGTCGCGCTGGCGTAGGAGTGGGCGGCAGCTTGCGAGAGGCTGCGCCACGCGCTGGCGCTCACCCCACCCGGCCGGCTGTCCGCCAGGATGGTCGCGACCGCTGCTTGCCCCCTGAGCACCGAGCCGTCCTGCGCGATGGCGATTACCTCGGCGTGCGCAGCAAAGAGGCGCAGGATCGTATCCAAGACATCGATCTTGCTTGCCAAGGCCTCGATGTCACGGTGCCGGTAGACACAGACGTTCAATGCCGGCGGACGACGCAGCTGGCGTTCGAGGACCGCCGTCGATTGCTCGACCCATCGCTCCTCGTAGTCGATCTCCGCCTCCGGGTTGACCACCCAGCGCATCACCGCCGAGCAATCGGCGATGGCGATGGCGTAGCTCTCGTCCGACACGCGCGCGCAGACCCTCTCGACCTGGCTCTCCAGCGCTTCGGAGATGCGATCGGGCACCAGGTACTCGTCCGGATAGGGATCGGCTCCAAAACGCCAAGTCCAGGAGATGGCATCGCCGCATTCGCTCTCCGACGCACGAGGGTCGGCTATGCAGATCCACTGGCCGACCCGATCCCTGAAGACCTCTTCCAGGAGGGGACCCAGACCGCCATGCCCTTCGTCCAGCCGGTACAAGAGAACGTGATTGTGGGCGCAGGCGTGATCTTGGCCATGGGAGGATCCGACCTGAAGAGGATGGACCTGGAAGGGATTGGGCAGGTCAAGCGCTCGGCAAAGCTGCTCTGCCACCCCGACTGACGGCTCCGGTGGTCTGTCTGTCGCCGGGTTACGGCCAGTCTCGATGGCCGATAGATAGCTCGGCGACAGGCCACTCTGACTTGCCAGCTGCCGGATCGACAAGCGCAGCGCCAGACGGCGCTGCCGGATCCTTTTGCCAAATGCGATCAGTTCCGCCTCGTCGACTCGCGAGACCATAGCGCGCTCCTCAAGCTGGCCTGGATATTATCCAGTATACCGACCATAATACACTGTTCACTGTTCAAAATCAACTTTACAAAGATCGCCCGATCGATCACTGTCCCGCGACGCCGGACCCATCGCCTGGTTAGCGGCGAGCCAACAAACGGAGGTCGCCCAAAAGACTTCGGCGGCCATAGCGAGAGAGGACAAGCATGCAAACGCCATTCAGAACGGCCGTCGCGGATTTCGACGAACCGGGTTGGGACTATGGGATCGATCTCTCGCCCTATCACGCGTTGCACCGGGCCCAGGGTGCAAAGCACTGCGTCTACAATGGCCGCCTGATGCCGGTCACGCAGAAGATCGATCGTCACGCCGGCTACAAGGCCCTGCGGCAAGGCCTGGTGATGCTCGATACGGGAGAACGCCCGACGCAAATCAAGGGCCCGGACGCAGAGACCTTCTGCAACAAGCTCTTTGCGCGCGATGTCTCGAAGTTGAAGGTGGGTCGTGCCGGTTATGGCTTGCTGCTCTACCATGACGGCGGCATCCTGTGCGACGGCGTGCTGATGCGTCTGGCCGAGGATAACTTCTGGTATGTGCAGGCCGACGGCCCGGTGTTCTCCTGGTTCAAGGCGCACGCCCAGGGCCTGGATGTCGAGATCAGCGATCCAAAGTCCTGGGTGACCCAGGTGCAAGGCCCGCGCGCCTTGGACATGCTGGCCAAGGTCTGTGACGCAGGCATGCCCACCCCCTTCGGCTACTACGGCGTGGCCGAGGCAACGATTGGCGGTCAGCCCGTGATCCTGTCGCGCACCGGCTATACCGCCGAGTTGGGTTTCGAGTTCTATACACGGCCCGATCTGGGCCCCTTCGACGGGCACAAGCTGTGGAACGACATGCTTGCCGCCGGCGCGGCCTTCGACATGCAGGTGATCGGGCTGGATTCGCTGGATGCACGCCGGATCGAGGCCGGAATTCTGAACAACATCTCCGACATGGACGAGACGATGACCCCCTATCAGGCAGGTCTTGGCGCGTTCGTTAAACTGGACGGACCCGACTTCATCGGCCGCGCAGCACTCGAGACAGCCGACAAGCGCCCCTTACTCTCGGGCCTGACCTGTGCCGGCGGCGAGCCGGTGATCAGGGGCGATCTCACCGCCAAGGGCCGAAAGATTGGCCATGCCACCGCGGCATCCTGGAGCCCCTATCTGGAGCTCGGCGTTGCCATTGTCCGCCTGAAGGATCCCGCCGATGCCGGCCTAGCGGAGGTCCAAGTGCAGTGCCGGGACGGTTCCGCGCAAGCAGCGGAGTTGGTCTCGCTACCGATGTACGATCTGGAGAAAAAGATCCCCCGCGGTCTCGAGACGGACATTCCGGCGTTCAAGCCTGCGGGTTAGTACCAAGCCGCGTTGAGTGGAACGCATCGCGGGTTGGCAAGCGCGACTGCGCGCCCGCAGCGAAGCGAGGATGAGGCTCGCGTGGCGTTTGAACGCAAAAATGAGTTCCATGGGTCATCACCTATGCCGCTCGGTATAACTGCCCTGCTATACACGTTTGAAACATCGAGCAGAGTCTCGCGAACAGGTGAGTCCACCTGTTCGCGATCTGCTGTAGAACCCGTCCCATTCATGCGAGAAAACAATATCAAGCCGTGGCTAGCGTCCTGACCGCAATGCCTGCCTTATCCAGGCGGTTGCGGATCTGCTCGGCGATGCGCAGCGCTTCCGGCCCGTCGCCGTGGACACAGACGCTATCTCCGGCAGTCGGGATCTTGCTGCCGTCTATGGCCGTGATCGCCTGCTCCTGGACCATGCGCAGCACGCGCTCGGCGGCGACCTCGGCGTCATGGATCATGGCGCCCGGCTGGCCGCGCGAGACCAGGGTGCCATCGGGGTTATAGCCACGGTCGGCATAGAGCTCGCGGGCGATGCGCATGCCTGAGCGCAAGACCGATTGCTCCAGCTCGGTCGTTGCCATGGCGACGACGATGAGGTCGGGATCGGCGGCCTTGGCGGCGGCGACGTAGCTGTCGGCAATCGCCGCTTCTTCGCTGGCCATATTGGAAAGCGCGCCGTGCAGCTTGACGTGACGGACGGCGGCGCCTTCGCCGCGCGCGATCGCCTGTAGGGCGCCGATTTGATAGAGCAGCATGGCCTTGGTCTCTTCGGCATTCATCCCCAGGATACGGCGTCGCCCGAAGCCGCGGATGTCGTCGAATCCGGGGTGGGCACCGATGCCAACGCCCTTCTCCTGGCAGAGCCGCACCGTGTCGGTCATGACCTTGGGATCGCCGGCGTGAAAGCCGCAGGCGATGTTGGCGCTGGTGACGATGTCCAGCAGGGCGATGTCGTTGCCCATGGTCCAGGCGCCGTAGGATTCGGCCAGGTCGGCATTGAGGTCGACGGTGTTGCTCATGGCAGCTCCTCCTCGACGGAGATCATACCGTCGATCAGGTTGTAGGACAGAAGATCAGGAATGTTGCGGGGGTCGCGGACGAGCGGACGTACCTGGCCGGCCAGATCCTTGACCTGGTCGCGCCAGGCCTTCAGCGCCTTCACCGCTGCCGCGCGCTCGACCAGAACGAAACGGAAGGGCGCAGAACTGGGCATCTGGGCGAAGGCTGGAAGGTCGGCAATGATGACGGTGGCAATGCGCGGATAGCCGCCGGTCGGTTGGCGGTCGGCCAGCAGCACCAGCGGCGCGCCGTCGCCCGGCACCTGGATGTCGCCCAGCGAGACCGCGGCCGAAAGACCGGTCAGCTGCGCGCTGGCCTCGAAAACACCGCCATCGAGACGGGCAGCCATGCGGTCACGATGGGTCGAGACCGTGAACTCGGTGCTCAGAAAGCGCTGCCTTTCGGCCGCGTCGAAGAGCTCGGCCTGCGGTCCCCAGAGCACGCGGATCTCGCGCTGGCCGAGGTAGCCCGGCTGCGGCAGGGTCAGACGGTCGGCGCGCGCCCTATCCTCTAGGTCCTCTCCTACTGGATCCTCTCTCCTTGGATCTTCTCCGACAGGAACGCGGTCACCGGCTTCAAGCCGTCCGCCGCCGATACCGGCACGCAGGTGTACGGCACGCGACCCCAGGACCGGCTCCGTCGCCACGCCGCCGCCGAGGTGCAGATAGCCGACCAGGCCGGTCGTCGCAGCGCCGATCTCCAGCACCTCGCCGGGCTGCAGCAGGCTGCTGGCGCGCCAGGCGAGGTTTTCCCGTTTGCCGTCCAAAGTGATCTTTGCCGCCGGCATGACCGCCCCGCTAAGGGCGAAGCGCAAGGGCTGCTCCAAGGCGCGGAAGCTGCCGCCAAGGCCGAAAAGCTCCAGCGCTGCAGCGTCGCCCGGATTGCCGAGCAGCGCCGCCCCCTCGGCCAATGCATAGGGGTCGAGCGCCCCGCCCCCGGCAACGCCATAGCGCTGGAAGCCAGGCCGACCGCGATCCTGCACCGTGATGCTGGGCCCGGCGGAGAGCACCTCCAGCTGGGCCGTCATGACAGCACCTCCGAGCTTGCCACGATGTCCCCCGCGGCCTCGCGCGCTTCCAGCCGTTCGAATTCGCTTTGCGTGATCGGCTCGAAGGTGACCTCGTCGCCGGGCTCAAGCGCGAAGGCCGGGTCGCGCGCCAGGTCGAAGGCAAGGAAGGGCGAGCGGGCGATGGTGCGCCAGCCGGTCGGGATCGTCGTCGCGGTGAAGGTCGATTGCCGCACGGCGACCGAGAGAGATCCAGGCGGCACCTGCGGCTTTGGCTTGGTCAGCCGCGGCAGGTCCCAACGCTCCGGCAAGCGACCCAGATAGCTGAAGCCAGGCGCGAAGCCCAGCATCAACACCCGCTGGACGGTCTCCGCATGCTCGCGCACGAGCTCCGCCTCGCCGACGCCGACCAGCTCGGCGGTCTCCGCCAGATCGGGGCCGGCCTCGCCGCCATAGAGGGCCGGAATGCGCCAGCGCTTGCGGCCTGCCGGCGGCGAGGCCGAAAGCCAGTCGGTTTCGGCCAGCAGGGCATCCAATTCGCCCTCGAGCCGCTCCAGCGGCAGGGCCAGGGGATCGAAGCTGATCAGCACGGATGCGATGGTCGGCACGGTCTCGCTCACGCCGGCCAAGGCGGCACGGCGCAGCCGCGCGTCGAAGGCAAGAACGGCATTGTTTACCCGCTCGTCCAGCCGATCGCCGAACTCGACGATCAGTCCGCTGTCACCAGCCGGCCGATAGTGCGGTGTCTTCTGATCCTGGGTTTCAGACATGCCCCGACTATAGCCGGGCCGAAAGCGCTTAGGCGAGCCCCGGCATGATGCTTTATCGCCAAGCCGCGATGCGTTCGGCTCACCGCAGCTTGGCGTAATCGCAAGCCTCAGGTGGCTCTAGACCAAGATGATCGCAGATCGAAACGACCCGCGGTCTGAATCTTGGTCTACTTTCAAACAAGTAGAGTGCGATTCAGACGATAGATCGATTCGATCTATCGTCATCGCGCTCTAGCCCACGACCTCCGAAACAGCCTCCGCCGTGACGGCTGCAACCCTGTCCGCTTCGGCCTCGGTCAAGCAGTAGGGAGGCGCATAGCCGATGATGTCGCCCTGCGGCATGGCGCGTGCGATGACGCCGCGCGCGGCCATGGCGGCGGCCACCTTGATGCCGACCTTCTCGCCGGGATCGAAGAAGGCGCGCTGCTCGCGATCCTCCACCAGTTCGACTGCGGCCAGGAGGCCAATGCCGCGCACCTCGCCGACCTTGGGGTGGTTCTCCAGGGCGGCGCGCAGGGCGTTCAGGAAGTAGGGACCGATGGTGTTGACACGCTCGACCAGGCCCAGGCTGTCCAGCAGCTGCAGGTTGGCGACGCCGGCTGCGGCAGAGATCGGGTGGGCGGAGTAGGTCCAGCCGTGGCCGATGGGGCCCATCTCGTCACTGCCCCGCTTCAACACCTCCCAAACCCGATCGGAGACGATAGAGCCCGACAGCGGCGCGTAAGCAGAGGTGAGGCCCTTGGCGGTGGCGATGAAGTCCGGTTTGATGCCGTAGTGGTCGGAGGCGAACATCCGTCCCAGCCGGCCGAAACCGGTCACCACCTCGTCGGCAATCAGGAGGATGTCGTACTTGTCGAGCAGCGCCTGGACCTTGGTCCAATAGCCCTCCGGCGGCGGCACCAGGCCGCCGGTGCCCAGCACCGGCTCGCCGATGAAGGCGCCGATGGTCTCCGGCCCCTCCTTCAAGATCAGAGCTTCCAGCTGATCGGCACACCACTGGCAAAAGTCGGCCTCGTTCATCGAGAGGTCGGGCCGCCGGTAGAAGTAGGGCGCCTCGGTGTGCTTGACCTGCTGCAGCGGCAGATCGAAGGTCTTGTGGAAGAGGCCCAGTCCGGTCAGCGAACCCGACATCAGGCCGGAGCCGTGATAGCCGCGCCAGCGCGAGATGATCTTCTTCTTTTCCGGCCGACCCAGGATGTTGTTGTAATGCCAGACCAGCTTCACGTTGGTCTCGTTGGCGTCGGACCCGCCGAGGCCGAAATAGACTCGCGCCATGTGCTTGGGCGCCCGCTCCATCACCATCTTGGCCAGCGTGATCGAGATCTCCGTGCCGTGGCCGACATAGGCGTGATAGTAGGCCAGCTTGCGCGCCTGCTCGGCGATCGCCTCGGAAATCTCCTGGCGACCATAGCCCACGTTCACGCAGTAGAGGCCGGCAAAGGCGTCGAGGAAGGCCTTGCCCTCGCGGTCGTAGAAGGTCGCGTCCTTGGCCGTCTCGATGATACGGCTCGGCGCCTCGCCACGGTCGAACTGACCCAGGTGCGTGGAGGGATGGAAAAAGTTCTCGCGGTCCCACTGAGCGAGATGATCGTTGGTTAGCATAGCGGCGTCGCTCCCGGCTTGACTGCATGAGTTTCTATTGCCGCCAGTCTCTTGCAGGCTCGGCCATGCGACAAGGCCGAGACCGCTCATAGCAGCCCGGCGCTGCGGTTTACTCTATAACCATATTGTCCTACAACCAGACAAAATCCGTCGCCGTCAGCAGGTTGGCAGCGGTGGCTCCGTTCACCAGGAAGGCCTGATCGACGCTGCCGTCGCCGTCCTGGTCGACTTGAACCTGGCGAACGCCGGCAAAGCGCGCTTCCGAATTACCGCCGCCCGAGAAGGCGGCAGATCCGATGTAGGCGAAGCTGCCGACCTCCAGACCCGTTGCGTAGACGATCTTGTCCTCGCCATTGGCGCCGTTCACCAGCACCCCGTCGAAGTCGCCGATCACTGGACCCCCGGAACCGCCGGGACCCATCGGTGCCCCACTGAACAGAAAATCATCCGTGCCGGAGCCGCCGAAGGCGACATCGCCCGAGGCCAGGTGCAGGCTGTCGGACCCGCTCTCCCCTTCGAAGCGATCGCCGCCGCGCCCGCCGAACAGCCGGTCGTCGCCAAGACCGCCCTCGATACGGTCGTCGCCATCGTTACCGCGCAGGGTGTTGTCGCCCGTATTGCCCTGGATGGTGTTGTCCAGGCTGTTGCCGGCTCCGTCGATGTTGCCGAAACCCGGATCCATGCGCAAATTCTCGATAAAGGCCGTCGCCGAACCGTCGGGCAGGGTGAAGTCCACCTCGGCCCGCACCAGGTCCACACCCTGACCAGAGAACTCGCGGACGATGTCGGCCGTTGAGACCACCACGAAGGTGTCGTCGCCGCTGCCACCGGTCATGGTGTTGGTCCCACCATTGGCGTTCAAGCGATCCGCGCCGCTCTTGCCCACCAGCACATTGTCGAAGGAGTTACCCAGCAACAGGTCATCGTTGGCGTTGCCCACCATCCGGGCCTCGCCGGCCGAGCGGACGATGATCGCGCGCTCCACCATCACCTCGGCCGCCGTGCCGAGCGTATAGTTCGGGGCATTGTTGCGCAGCACGTCGGTGCCGCCGCCGGTGCCATCGAAGATCCGGTCCGCTTTGATATCGACGATGAAGGTGTCGTTGCTGGCCCCTCCATAGGCCGTGTCGGTACCAGAGGCCCCGTTCAGCCGATCCTGATTGTTACCGCCGAAGATCACGTCGCTGCCGCTGCCACCGACGAAGCGATCCTGCCCGGTAGCACCAAAAAAACGATCCTCGCCATCGGCACCGAAGATCGTATCCTTGCCACTGCCGCCAAAGGCCGTGTCGTCACCATCGTCGCCGCGGATCTCGTCGGCGCCATACTCTCCATAGAGCAGATCCTTGCCGCTGCCACCACGCAGCTCGTCATCGCCGTGACCGCCGTTCAAGCGATCGCCTTCCGTGCCGCCCTTCATGACATCCGATCCGCTGCCGCCGTAGAGGAAGTCAAAGCCGCCTTCGCCGTAGAGGAGATCATCTCCACTGTCGCCACGGATAAGGTAGTCGTTGCCACTCCCGCCGAAGATGCTGTCACCTCCCACGCCGCCGAACACACTGAATTCGAGCCCACTGCCGCCGAAGATGCTGTCCGCACCGCTGCCGCCATAGAGACCCAGCTCGTTGCCAGCACCGCCGTAGAGACGGTCGACCCCTGACCCGCCGTAGAAATAGCGGTCTTGATCGGCACCACCGTCAAGCGTGTCGTCGCCGGCTTGACCCAAGAGATAGAAATCCTGGCCAAGTCCGCCAAATATGCGGTCACCACCGCTGCCGCCAACCAGGCTCAGATCGTTACCGCTGCCCGCATAGAGGAGATCGTCGTCGGACCCGCCATAGAACCCGGAATCCGCGCCGCTGCCACCACGTAAAACATCTTCACCGTCATCGCCGATGAGTAGACTGTCGTTTCCGTCTCCACCGAAGATTCTATCGGCGCCGCTGCCCCCCTGAAGGCTATAATCATTGCCGCTGTCACCGAAGATACTGTCGTTGCCGTCGCCTCCATCAAGCAATGTGTCGTCGCCACTGCCGCCGAAGAGGGAATCGTTGCCGGAGCCGGCATCCAGCCGGGTATCGTCGCCTGCACCGCCATCCAGCCTATCGGCACCGGAATAAGCCCTGAAGCCGGTGTCATCGCCGCTGCCACCGTAGATCCGATCGTCGCCCGCATCGCCCGGGTAGAGAGTCTCTCCGCCGAAGAGGTAGAGGTCATTCCCTTCGCCCCCGTAGACAGAGTCCGCGCCACTGCCCCCGGCGATGCCGATATCGTCGCCCGACCCTCCGGACACCCGGTCTTGGCCAGACCCACCATAAAGGCTGCCATCGGCACCGCTGTCGCCCTGGACCCGATCGTCGCCAACACCCCCTTCGAGGAAGAGATCGTTGTCGTCGCCGCCGAAGATCCGGTCGGCACCACTCCCCCCCTCCAGCGCGACATCCTTGCCCGAACCACCCCAGAGGGTGTCCGCGCCATCGCCGCCGAGGAGCACCACATCGGCGCCGGAGTCGCCCAACAAGAGATCGTCATCTCGGCCACCGTAGAAGGTACTATCGTCGCCCTCGCCACCCCAGATGGTGTCCTTGCCCCAACCGCCGAAGATGGTCTTGTCGTTGCCGGCCTGACCGAGCACCCGATCGGCGCCACTACCGGCGAAATTCGTCTCATCGTTGCCGGCGCCGAGGAAGATCAGGTCGTCTCCATCGCCACCATCGACCAGGCCGTCCACACCGCTGCCGCCGTAGATAACATCCGCGCCGGAACCACCTTCGATGCGTGTATCCGCTCCATCGCCGGCAAGAATGCTATCAACGCCGCTACCACCATAAAGGCGATAATCGTCTCCCCCACTGGCCAAAAGGATATCGTCGCCGTCCAGGCCGTAGAGGCGATCCTGTTTATCTCGGCCGTAAATCACGTCATTCAGATTGGTACCGGTCAAGGTGTTGGATACACCGCTGGTGCCGAAGATATTCGCCATTTTCCCCACCCCCGAAAGGCATGCGCAACCCGTCCCCAGACGATCCGCAGCCAACTTGAATTTTATCGATCCAAATTACGCCGTTTGATTCTCTTCGCAAGAACAATTACGCAGTCTCTTGCCTGGCCAACATTGGATGTTTGAAAAAAAGAAGGCGCCACATCCTGAAATGCAGCGCCTTCAGTTCTTAATTTTCAGTCGATTCAGGTCATGAAAGCAAGCTTTTACAGGTTTTTTTGACCAAGAAAGCGACCCAACCGGTAGATTATTTGATCGACGTGGTCTCCAGCATGAAGCGCCCCATGGGGTTCTGGAAGAAGTCGTCGACGTTGGTGCGGGCCGCATTGCGGAAGGGGCTGTAGTAGAGCCCCAGCCAGTTGACGTCCGCCTGCGCCTGGGCCTGCAGGTCGTAGTACATCTGCTTGCGCAGCTCGGGGTCGGTCTCGACCCGCGCATTGGCTACCAGAGCATTCACATCGGGATTGTTGTAGCGCGTGTAGTAAGAGAGGACATCGGGGTCGGAGCCGTCCAGCACGAAGCCGGTCTTCTGGTCCGGATCGATGACATCGTTGGTCCAGTAGTTGGTCGAGAGGTCATAGGTGCCGTCGACGATGGTGTCCCAGGTCTGTCCCGGCTCCTGCTTAATGATGTTGACCTCGATGCCCATCTTGGAGAGCTGATCCTGCACCAGAACGGCCACCTGCTCGTAGTTCGCATCGCCGGCCTGCACCACCATGTCGAGTTCCAGATCCTCGACACCGGCTTCCTTCAGAAGCGCCTTGGCTGCTTCCTGGTCCTGGGTGTAGCGCGGGTTATCGGGGTTGTAGTACATGCCGCCCGCGGGGATGTAGGAGTTCGCCGGGGTGCCGTAGCCGAAGGTGACAGCCTTGATGATGGAATCGACGTCAATCCCCTGGGCCAGGGCCTTACGCACGCGCACATCGTCGAGCGGCGCATTGGCATGGTTGATCAGGATGTGGTCCATACGGCTGGAGGGGTCCAGGTTGACATTGATATCGGGATCCTTCTCCAGCTCGGCGATGCGGTTGAAGGGCACGAAGATCATCGCGTCGATCTCGCCGGCCTGCAGCTGCAGGATGCGGGTGTTGTCGTTGGGGATATAGATCCACTCGACACCGGCCAGCTTCGGCATGCCGGCTTCCCAATAGTGCTCGTTGGCTTCCAGGATGATGCGGTCGCCGCGGCGCCAATCGGTCATGCGGAAGGCACCGGCGCCGATCGGCTTCTCTGAAAAGCCGTCGTAATCGCCGGTCACCGCAGCCTCGGGCAGGATTGCAGCGGCAAACAAGGCCAGGACCGAGAGGAAGGGCGTGGTCGGCTCGGCCAGGGTGAAGACCACGGTGCGATCGTCCGGCACCGAGATGTCGGTGATGACGTTGAACATGGAGCCGAAGACAGAGCCCTCGTCATCGCGCAGCCGCTCGATCGAGAACTTGACGTCGCTCGCCTTCACCTGACTGCCATCGCTGAACTTGGCATTCTCGCGGAGTGTGAAGGTGTAAGTCTTGCCGTCTTCGGAGATGGTCCAGCTTTCGGCCAGATCCGGCTCGATACCGGTGGCATCGCGGGTGTTGCGGACAAGCTGGGCGTTGATGTTGTTCATGACCCAGACGTCAGCGTTCTGGCTGACCAGAATGGGATCCATGAAGATGCTGTCCTGGTCGCGGCCGATCTTCAGAACGCCCTCGGCGGCAAAGGCCGAGCCGACGCCGACCAGCGCAGCGAGGACGATCCCGCCCAAGAGTCTAGCTACTATCATTCTTCTTCTCCTTCTTTTCAGGTGTGCCAAACCTCATCTTCATGCGTGGACCGAGGCCTGGCTTGCGAAACGAAGCGGAACTCTTCTGCCTTTCAGGTCTCCTTTCCTGTCGGTCTCGTGCTTCAGTCTAAGAGGCCTTTGCGACCTCGGGTACCGCTGACAAAAGGCTTTGCGTATAGGCGTGCTGCGGTCGCTCGTAGATCTGCTCGACCGAGCCGACCTCCACCAGGCGGCCGCGTTTCATCACCGCGATGCGCTGGCAGAGGTGCCGGACCACGGCCAGGTCGTGCGAGATGAACAGCATCGTCAGTCCGCGCGACTGACGCAAGTGCAGCAGCAGATTGAGGATCTGCGCCTGGATGGTGACGTCGAGCGCCGAGGTCGGCTCGTCGGCCAGCAGCAGCTCCGGTTCCATCGCAACCGCGCGGGCGATGCCGACGCGCTGGCACTGCCCGCCGGAAAGCTGATGCGGCTTGCGTTCTGCCAACTCCTGATCCATGCCGACCTCGTGCAGCAGGCGCTGCACCCGCGCCGGGATCTCTTCGCGAGAACAGATCCGGTGCACTTTCAAGGGTTCGGCCAGGGTCTCGGCCACGCTCATCTTGGGATTGAGCGAGGTGAGCGGGTCCTGGAAGATCATCTGCACCTTCCGGCGCCAGTCCTGACCCTGCTTCCGGGTCTCCGGGTCCAGGCGGGCACCGTCCAGCCGGATCTCGCCGCCGCTGGGGCTCACCAGGCCGACGACGGAGCGCGCCAGGGTGCTCTTGCCCGAACCGCTCTCGCCGACCAGGCCCAGCGCCTCGCCGCGGTGCAAGGTCAGGCTGACGCCATCGACGGCGGCAAAGGCCTCGGCCGGCTTGCGGTTAAGAACATCGGCCAGTCCGCGCTTCATCGGGAAACGCACTTGGAGGTCGGAGATTTCGAGTGTCGGCGGTCCGGGCTCGGGGTCGACGACCGCGGTGCCGCCACGCTCCCCCTCGCCCTCTATGGGGAAGTAGTGGCCGGGCGGGGTCAGGCCGGGCTGCGCGCCCAGCAGCTTGCGGGTGTAGGGGTGCTGCGGCTGGCCTAGGATCTTGGCGACCGCGCCGGCCTCGACGATCTTGCCGCGTTCCATCACCAGGACGGCATCGCAGAAGTCCGCCACCAGGCCCAGGTCGTGGCTGATGAAGATGATCGATAGGCTGCGTGAGCCCTGCAGATCGCGCAGCAGGGCGATGATCTGGGCCTGCACGGTGACGTCCAGGGCCGTGGTCGGCTCGTCGGCGATCAAGACGGTTGGATCGCTCGAGAGCGCGGCGGCGATCATGGCGCGCTGGCGCATGCCGCCGGAGAGCTCATGGGGAAAGGCATCGACCTGACGCGCGGGATCGGAGAAGCCGACTTCCTCCAGCAGGGCGATGGCGCGGCGGCGCGCGGCCGAGCGGTCCATATCGCGGTGCAACCTGAGGCCCAGTGCGATCTGCTCGCCGATGCGCATCACCGGGTCCAGGTGGGTCGTGGGATTCTGGAAGACCATGCCGATGCGCCCGCCGCGCACCTCGGCCAGCGCAGAACTGGAGAGGTGCAGCAGGTCCTGGCCCTCGAAGAGCACCTGACCCTTGGCGACCCGGGAGACCCCGGCCGGCAGCAGGGAGATCAGGGCCCGGCTGGTCACCGTCTTGCCCGAACCGCTCTCGCCGACAATACCCAGCACCTCGCCCTGGTGCAGCTCGAAATTCACCTCCGATACGACCGGCCGCCAGGCCTCCTCGACCGCGAATTCGACCGCCAGATCGCGGACGGCGAGGATGGGCGCCGTCATTCCTTGGTCCCCAAGAGCTGCGCCAGACCGTCGGCCGAGAGCGAGAGCCCCAGCCCCAGCAGTACGATCGCCAATCCGGGGAAAAGGCAGATCCACCAGGAGGTCGCCAGGAACTGCTGGCCCTCGGCGATCATCACACCCCACTCGGCGGCCGGCGGCTGCGCCCCCAGCCCCAGATAGCTGAGCGAGGCACCCAGCAGGATCACCAGCACCATGTCGGTCATGGCGAAGACCAGGGCCGGCGAGATGGCATTGGGCAGCAGGTGGCGCAGCATGATGCGTCGGTTGGAGTAGCCCAGGACGCGGGCAGCGCCGACGAAATCCGCCTTCTTTAGAATCAGGACCTGCGCGCGGGTGAGGCGCGCATAGGAAACCCAGCCGACAAGGGCAAGCGCGATATAGAGCGAGACCAGGCCCGGTCCCAGGATCGAGATGATCGCGATCACCAGCACGAAGAAAGGAAAGGCGATGGTGACCTCGAGGACGCGCATCAGGACGTTATCCACCACGCCGCCGAAATAGCCGGACAGCAGGCCGATCACATTGCCGATCAGGAAGGGGAAGAGCACGCCGAAGAGGCCGATCTGCAGATCGATCCGCGCGCCGTAGAGAATGCGCGAGAGAATATCGCGGCCGTAGTTGTCGGTGCCCAGAAGATGCTCGGCGCTGGGCGGCTGCAGCGCCATGGAGACATTCTGTTCGATCGGCGAATAGGGCGCCACCAGGTCGGCTGCAAGCGCCAGGAAGATCCAGCCGCCGGTCACCGCCATGCCCATCAGCAAGGTCACCGGCAGACCGCCCAGACGTTTGGCGCGCAGGCGCTGTGCGACCGCCAGGCTCATAGCTCGATCCTGGGGTCGAGGGCGACGTTCACCACGTCGACCAGGAAGTTGGTGGCGATGATGCCGATGGCAAAGAAAAGGGTGATGCCTTGGACCAGCAGATAGTCGCGCGAGAAGATCGAGGCGACCATCAACTGGCCCATACCGGGCAGCGAGAAGACCGTCTCCACCACCACGGTGCCGCCGATCAGCCAGGAGAAGGCAACGCCCAGCAGGTTGACCGTGGGCACCAGAGAGTTGGGCAGCACATGGCGGAAGAAGAGCGCGTTCTCGCGCATCCCCTTGGCCCTTGCGGCCTGCACATAGTCTGCCTGCATCTGCTCGATCAAGGTGGCGCGCAGATTACGGGTCAGCACCGGCGCCAGGGCTAGGGCAATGGTCAAGGAGGGCAGAAAGAGATGGTGCAGATGCTCGAAGAAGCCTTCGCCATAGCCGGAAACAGGGAACCAGCCCAAGCCGACCGAGAACAGCATGATCAGGATGATGCCCAGCCAGAAGGCCGGCAGGCCCAGCCCGGCGGTGCAGAACATGCGGACCGAATGGTCCGGCCAGCGCCCCTTGTTACGCGCCGCCAGGATCGCCAGCCCCATGGCGAACGCGATCGACAACAACAGCGCGAAGGCCAGCAACGAAAGAGTCGGCACCAGACGCTCGGTGATCACCTCCAGCACCGGGGCGCGATAGATGATGGAGCGGCCCATCTCGCCCTGGACCAGGTTCCAGAGGAAGTAGACGTACTGCAGGATCAGAGGCTCGTCCAAGCCGTACTGCTCACGCACCGCGGCGATGATGCTGGGCTTGGCCCGCGGTCCCAACAGCACACGCACCGGATCGCCGGGGATAGAGCGCACCAGGATGAAGGTGATGATGCTGACGCCGAAGAGAACCGGTATGGTCTGCAGGGGCCGATAGAGAACGAACTTGAACCGCGCCATCGGTCCTTAGCCGCGCTGCCGGTCAAGGAAGCCGAGCAGGGTCTCGAAATAGGCCGCAGGCTCCTCATAGAACGGCATGTGCGAGCTGTTCGGGAAGACCTTGATCTCGGAATTAGGCAGCGCGTGGTGCATGCGCATGGAGCAGGCCGGGGTCAACTCGTCGTGCCGGCCACAAAGCACCAGGGTCGGGAGATCGAGCGCCGGCATCTCCGACAGGCGCGACCAGTCCTTGTAGTTGCCGGTGAAGGTGAACTCGTTGGGGCCCTGCATGGTGCCGTAGACCGCCATGTTCCAGTCGTCGAGCGAACGCTTCAGCGGTGCCGGCCAGTCGTCCAGACGACAGACATGGCGGTAGTTCAGGAGGGTGACGGCAGCTTCGTAGGCTGGATGCTCCAGCGTCCCTTCGGCCTCGTGACGCTGCATCATCTCGACCGTTTCAGGGCCCAGGGCAGCGCGTAGGCGATCGAGTTCGCTCACGAGATGCGGAATGTCGCCGGCGCCGTCGGCCAGGATCAGAGACTTGGCCCGTCCGGGGTAAGTCAAGAGATAGTCGCTGGCCAGGAAGGTGCCCCAGGAATGGCCCAGCAGGTGCACCTCGGGGAGGTCCAGGGCCTGGACCAACTGCTCCAGTTCCTCGACGTAACGTGGCACGGTCCAGAGCGAGGTATCGTCCGGCTTGTCCGAGGCGCCGCAGCCCAGCTGGTCGTAGGCGATGACGCAATAGCCGCGGTCGGCGAGCCAGGCATGCGGTGCCGCCAGGTAGTCGCAGGGCAGGCCGGGGCCGCCATTGAGACACAACAAGACCTCGGAGCCGCTGCCCCAGCGGTAGGCGGTCAGACTGTAACCGCTTGCAGTCGCTACTTTCAGTGTTTCGTCGGCTGGGCGATCGTCCCACATATCGTTAAGCATTCCCCTTCATAGCGAGACTCACGCGTGGGCGGCGAGAAAGGCCGTCAGGACGGCGTCGTAGGCCTCCGGCTCCTCATAGAACGGCATGTGCGAGCTGTTCTTGAAGACCTTAAGCTCGGCATTGGGAAGCGCGTGCTGCATCCGCATGGCGCAGGCCGGTCCCAGCTCGTCATGCATGCCCACCGTGATCAGGCTGGGGCAGGTGATGGCGTGCATGCGATCCAGCCGCTGCCAGTCCTTCAGATTGCCGATGTAGAGAAACTCGTTCGGCCCTTGCATGGTGCCGTAGGGACCCATGTTCCAGTCTGTCAGCGAGGCCTGCACCGGTGCCGGCCAGTCGTCCATCCGACAGACGTGGCGGAAGTTCAGCAGAGTGATGGCTGCCTGATACTCAGGATGTTCCAGCGTGCCCTCGGCCTCGTGACGCTGCATCATGGCGACCGTCTCTGGGCCCAGCGCCCCACGCAGGCGGTTCAGCTCGCCAATCAGGTGGGGCATGTCCCCGCAGGTGTTCTCCAGGATCAGGGTCTGCAGGTTCTCCGGATAGGTCAGCGCGTACTCGATCCCGAGCCAGCCGCCCCAGGAGTGGCCCAGCAGATTGACCTTGCCCAGATCCAGGGTCTTGCGCACCGTCTCCAGCTCTTCCACATAGCGATCGATGCGCCAGAGCGAGGCGTCTTCCGGCTTGTCGGCACGCCCGCAGCCCAGCTGATCGAAGGCCAGGACGCGATAGCCCTGGTCGGCGAAGGGGGCATGGGGAGCGCGCAGGTAGTCACAGGGCAGACCGGGTCCGCCGTTGACGCAGAGCAGCACCTTGTCGCCTGCGCCAAAGTCGTCGACCACCACCTTGTAGCCACCCTCGATCTCGACCTCATGCGTACGATCGGCCTCGCGTTCGTCCCACATCGACTGCTCTCCCTCGTTGTGCCTGCGCCCTCTGCCATCGCGCATCGCATGTGAAACGCGCGCGACCCTCGTGCGACGGCAAGCTTAACAAGAGTTCCTGTCAGGAAAAAACCTGAAATGACATTGGCGCCATGCGGCGGATCGCGACGCCAGGTTTCGGCGGCGCCGTCAGGCGAACAGGTGCGCCTGGAAGGTAAGGCGCCGCCCAACCGCGTCCTGGGAGTCCGATCCGCTAGGAGACGGTCGAAGAGCCTAGCCTTGCGCTACGCTTGAGGCTTTCGACACCGCGGGCGGCCCCGCCCGACGCGACCCGAAGGGTGGGCGATACAAGCCGACACTGACTTACCGTTCTTCATGTCGGCAAGGCAAAATTGCAAGAGCGCCAAGCGACTGCAGACTTCCGGTCTGCCCTAGGCCCAGCCGACGCACCAGGGATCGGGTTCCATGTCGACCGGCACGCCGTCCCGACCGGGCTTGGGAAAGCGCGCCTTGAAGGTGAAGGCATGAGGCGTCGGACCGAAGCGGTCGAGGTGCCAGAGCTTGGCAAGCGCCTCGTCGACGCTCGGCCGATGCCCTGCCGCCACCCACCAGAGCGCCTGATAGTGTCCCTCGAAGCGCTGAAAGAACTGCTTGCGCTTGGCCATGACCGGCGTGTGGGCGCTGCGGTAGACGAACTCGAAAAGGGCATCGGCGTCGCGCCAGACCGACAGGTTGACGATCAACAGCGGGTCGGCCGTCGGCTTGATTGCCGTCGCATTGCCCTCTTCGGTCTTCAAGCGCCACAGGAAACCGGGGCTCGCCTCGGCCAGTGCATTGATGCGGTCCAACTCGTCGAAGAACTCTTGCACCCTTGGATCGCCCTCCGGTGCCACCAAGCGGCCGATGTTGACCTGCGCCAAGTCCCAATCCATGCCGTTCTTCCTCCGTTAAAGTTCTGCCTAGGTCTCGGCCGCGTCTGGCTCGGACGACTTGCCGCCCAGCTTGGCGGCCAGTGCCGCCTCCAGAAACTCGTCCAGATCGCCGTCGAGCACGCCCTGGGCGTTGCCCTTTTCCACCCCGGTCCGCACGTCCTTCACCATCTGGTAGGGCTGCAAGACGTAAGAGCGAATCTGGTGGCCCCAGCCGATGTCGGTCTTGTCGGCGGCTTCCGCCTCGGCCTCTTCCTCGCGTTTGCGCAGCTCGTGCTCATAGAGCCTGGCCCGCAGCATCTTCCAGGCGCTGGCCCGGTTCTTGTGCTGCGAACGCTGGGACTGGCACTGGACCACGATGTTGGTGGGTAAGTGGGTCAGGCGCACGGCCGAATCTGTCTTGTTCACATGCTGACCGCCGGCACCCGAGGCACGGTAGGTATCGACCCGCACATCCTTGTCCAGGATCTCGACCTCGATATCGTCTTCGATCTCGGGATAGACCCAAACGGAGGCAAAGGAGGTATGGCGCCTGGACTGAGAATCGAAGGGCGAAATGCGCACCAGCCGGTGCACGCCGGCCTCACCCTTCAGCCAACCATAGGCATTGTAGCCCTTGATCATGATGCTGGCCGACTTGAGGCCGGCTTCTTCGCCGGCACTCTCTTCCATCAGCTCCACCTTGTGGCCATGCGCCTCCGCCCAGCGGCTGTACATGCGCAAGAGGATCTCGGCCCAGTCCTGCGCCTCGGTGCCGCCCGCACCGGCGTTGACCTCGATGTAACAGTTGTTGGCATCGGCCTCGCCGGACAGCAGGCTCTCCAGCTGCGCCTTCTCGAGCTTCACCTGCAGCCGAGCAATGTCGCGTTCGGCTTCGGCAACGGTCTCCTCGTCCTCTTCGGCCTCGCCGAGCTCCAGCAGGGTCAGGCTGTCGGCGAGCGCTGCCTCGAGCGCGCGCTGCGAATCGATACGGCGCGTCAGCGCGGTGCGCTTGCGCATCACCTCCTGCGCGCGGGCCGGGTCGTTCCAGATGTCGGGATCGGCCGCCTGCTCTTCTAGCGCGGCTTGCTCTTTGAGCGCGCGATCCCAGTCAAAGATGCCTCCTTAGCAGATCCAGGGCCTGCTCGATGGCCTCGACCTGCTGCAAAACTTCCGCTTTCATCGAAGAAATCTACCTACAGCTGGATTCGACCCGGCAGCTCTGCCGAGCCCTCTCCCCTCAGAGGTATTGTCGCGGCCGTGCTTCGTAAAGCCCAAATCGAGGGCCAGGCGCTGCCATGCGTCAGTAGAGGCCCGGGACTCCAAGGGTCGTCACCGACTCCTGCGTCGGCGTGTAGTCGACCTCGCCGATGTAGTGGGTGTCGGGGCCGGTGCCGGGCTTGAAGGCTTCGTTGATCACTCTGCCACCGCCAGCGGAAGCCGGCTGACCATTATCCAGTGAGATCTTCATGAAGACGGTATCGCGCGGCGCGGTGAACTCCTGCTCGGGCCGGCCCTTCATCGCCGCCTTCATGAAATCGCCGAAGATCGGCGCTGCCACGGTCGAACCGGTGTCGGACCGCCCCAGAGTGCGCGGTTGGTCGAAGCCGACGAAAACACCGGCGACCAGATCCGGCGTGAAGCCGATGAACCAGACGTCGAAGTTGTCGTTGGTGGTGCCGGTCTTGCCACCGGCCGGCCGCCCGATCGAAGCCCGCCCGGCACCGGTGCCGCGCTGGATCACGCCCTGCAGGATCGAGGTCATCTGGTAGGCGGTAATGGGATCGGTCACCTGTTCGCGGTTGTCGGCCAGGACCGGCACGTCCTGCCCCTCCCAGGCCACCTGCTGGCACTTCTCGCAGGCACGCGGATCGTGACGATAGGTCAGCCGGCCGTAACGATCCTGAATGCGATCGATCAGGGTCGGCTCCACCCTCTTGCCGCCGTTCACGATCATCGAATAGCCGGTGACCATGCGCAGCAGGGTGGTCTCCGCCGACCCCAGCGCGGTTGAGAGCACCTTCTGCAGGTTATCGACCACCCCGAACTTGTTGGCGTACTCGGCAACCTTCGACATGCCCACCGACTGCGCCAAACGAACGGTCATGAGGTTTCGCGACTTCTCGACGCCGACCCGAAGCGGGGTCGGCCCGTAGTACTTGCCGGAATAGTTCTTCGGCCGCCATTTCGGCAGCCCCGGGCCCTGGCTGATCTCGATCGGAGCATCGTGGATGATGGAAGCCGGCGTGTAGCCGTTGTCGAGCGCTGCCATGTAGACGAAGGGCTTGAAGGAGGAGCCCGGCTGACGCTGCGCCTGCGTTGCCCGGTTAAACTCGCTCTCCTTGAAGGACCAGCCGCCGGTCATTGCCAGCACGCGCCCGGTGTGCGGATCCATGGCAATCAGCGCGCCCTCGACATTGGGCACCTGGCGTAATGCGTAGTTGTTCGGGTCGCTGTAAGCCTTCCCCGACGGCGTCTCCGTCGTGTGCTCGACATAGATCACATCACCGCGCTTCAGCACGTCCGAGGGCTTCGAGGGTTTGCCGCCCACGCGCTGATTGGGGCGCCAGGCTCTGGCCCATTCCACTTCCGGACGCGGGATCACCCCGGTCTTGCCATCGGCCAGACCGATCAGCGCCTCTCGTCCACCGGCAGCGGGGTCAAGCACGACCGCGAGCTCCCAGTTCTTGGTCAGCTCGATCTGCGGCAGCGGGTCGACCTCCAGCAGCGCCAGGCCGTCCTGCCAGGCCGCTTCTTCGGCCAGAACCGGCTCGGGCGGCAGGGGACGATGCGCCTCGGGGCTGCCGCGCAGGCGATAGGAGGTCCGCTTCTCGATCGCAGCCGCACGCTTGTCCGACTGCTTGGTGAAGGCGTCTTCGGTCTCGACATAGCGATAGAGCGGACCGCGCCAGCCATGCCGCCGGTCATAGCGGATCAGGCCGCGGCGCAGGGTTTCGTCGGCAATGGCCTGCAGGTGCGGATCTAGGGTGGTGTGCACCACCAGGCCGCCCTCGTAGAGCCCCTTGTCGCCGAACTGCTTCTTGATCGCCCGGCGTACATCCTCGGTAAAGTAGTCGGCATCGACCGTCTGGGCCGCCTCGCGCGGGGTGATCACCAGATCGTCCTGCTTGGCCTCTGCAACGGCGCTGTCGCTGGCCCAGTTGTTGGCCGCCAGCCGTGACAGCACCCAGTTGCGGCGCCTGATGGCGGCCGACTTCTTGCGCAAGGGGTGGTAGTTCTCTGGCGCCTTCGGCAGTGCCGCCAGATAGGCCACCTCACTGAGAGTGAGCTCGCCCAGGGTCTTGTTGAAATAGTTCTGCGCCGCCGCCACCACGCCATAGTTGCCCATGCCGAGGTAGATCTGATTGAGGTAGAGTTCGAGGATCTGGTCCTTGGTCAGGGTCGATTCGATGCGGAAGGCCAGGATGGCCTCCTCGATCTTGCGGCCGACCGACACCTTGTTGTTCAGGAAGAAGTTCTTCGCCACCTGCTGCGTGATGGTCGAGGCGCCCTCGGGCCGCAAGCCCTTCAGGATGACCCGATCGAAGTTGGTATAGGCGGCGCGCGCGATGCCGAAGATGTCGATACCCGGATGGCTGTAGAAGCTCTTGTCCTCGGCCGCCAGAAAGGCGTCGATCAAGCTCTGAGGCACCTCTTCGATCGGCACGAAGACCCGGCGCTCCAGCGCGAACTCCTGCATCATGCGGCCGTCACCGGCATGCACGCGAGTCACCATTGGCGGCGCATAGTCCAGCAACTCGTCAGTGTCCGGAACGTTGCTGCCATAGACATAGTAGGCATACATCCCACCGCCGGCGGCGAACAGCACGACCAGCAGGGCCATGCCCAGCAGCGATCGGAAGATGACCAGCAAAGCCTTCATCGAAACCTCTTGACGAGACACCTACGTGGGCGGGCGCCGCCCCGTTCGCCTCGACTCCCTTCTCCTCACCCATATCGTTCGGATCGGCAGAGATACCAAGGTGAACAGATCTCGCATCAAGACGATTCCTTCGATCAGCTCCTTCGATCAGCTGACGTCGAGCACGAAACGTTCCTGTGGCGAGAAAGCCCGCGAACTAGACTAGCTTCATGGCAAGGGTAAGGCCAGCAGTGGCCGCTCAGAAGCCATGGCTGTGGCCGCTGCGCAACGCTCACGCTACCGTGATCGAAAACGATCCGTTCTGCTGCTGTAGGGGAGCCGCCCTCGTCGTGTCTCTAGCCCGGAAATCACACCAAAATGGGGCCGTCATCGCGTCGGGGGGAGTCCGATCCGCTAGGAGACGGTCGAAAAGCCTAGCCTTGTGCTAGGCTTGAAGCCTTCGAGACCGCGACCCGAAGGCTGGGCGATACAAGCCGACCCTATCCTGGTCAAATATCCGGGCTAGGAGCCTGTCCGAGAATTTGCCAGATTTAGGTGGCGGCGTGCGGCGGGATTTGATTCAAGATCTGCATGAAGAAGACGTTCCGTCCCTGGCAGGTCGATCAGAGCCTGCTGCTGCCGCCGTCGGTGCATGAGTTCG
>JAVJSY010000060.1:0-42985 GCA_040219175.1 Kiloniellales bacterium | reverse complement strand
CGCGGCTCCGGCTGCGACCCGAAGGGCTGTCTTATCAAGGCCTTGGGACAGCCCCCTTGGAACTGGGTCGAGCGTCGCTTACGATGCGCCCGGCATCGCCGCGCGGCGCTCTCCTTGCCCAAAACCTTGATAAGACAGTGCGGGGCACAAGCAGTTTCCGGACGGGCTCTCAGCAAGGCGGGCCTGCGTCTATTTGATCGCAGTCATGGCCTTATCCGATGCCGCTTCGGCGCCGTGCTCTTCTGGACAGAGCAGGCAGCAGGCTGCTATGGCAAAACGCTCGCCCGTCGGCCTGTTGGCCAAAGCAAAAAGCAGGAAACCATCGATGCCCAACAAGACCAAGCCGCGCGTCGTCGTCACCCGTCGCTTGCCCGATGTCATCGAGACGCGGATGATGGAGCTTTTCGACTGCAAGCTGAATCTCGACGACGAGCCGATGACGCAGCAGCAGCTGGCGCAGGCGGCCAGAGAGGCCGATGTCCTGGTGCCGACCGTGACCGATCGGATCGATGCCGGCGTGCTCTCGCAGGCCGGGCCGCAGCTGCGTTTGGTGGCCTCCTTCGGCACCGGTGTCGACCACATCGATCTCAAGACCGCCCGCCAGCGCGGCGTCACGGTCACCAACACGCCGGGCGTCCTGACCGAGGATACGGCCGACATGACCATGGCGCTCTTGCTGTCGGTACCGCGCCGCCTGGCCGAGGGTGAGCGGGTCATGCGCTCGGGCCGCTGGGGCGGTTGGTCGCCGACCTCGATGCTGGGCCATCGCATCTGGGGCAAGCGCCTGGGCATCATCGGCATGGGCCGCATCGGCCAAGCCGTGGCGCGGCGCGCGCGGGGCTTCGGCCTCTCGGTGCACTATCACAACCGGCGCCGTGTGCATGAGGAGGTCGAGCAGGAGCTGGAGGCCACCTACTGGGAGAGCCTCGACCAGATGTTGAGCCGTATGGACTTCGTCTCGGTCAACTGCCCGCATACTCCGGCGACCTACCACCTGCTCTCGGCCCGCCGCTTGAAGCTGCTGCAGTCGCATGCCGTCGTGGTGAACACCAGCCGCGGCGAGGTGATCGACGAGAACGCGCTGACCCGCATGCTGACAGCCGGCGAGCTGGCCGGTGCCGGGCTGGACGTCTTCGAGCATGAGCCGGCGGTCAATCCCAAGCTGCTGCGCCTGGACAACGTGGTGCTGCTGCCGCACATGGGCTCGGCCACCCTGGAGGGCCGCCTGGACATGGGCGAGAAGGTCATCATCAACATCAAGACCTTCGCCGACGGCCACACCCCGCCGGACCGGGTTGTCGAGGCGCTGCTCTAAACCTGCTCTAGGCGCCGAAAGGGAACTCGACCTCGATGCTTGCGCGGGCTGCCTCGATTGACGATCTGAGGCGGCTGGCCAAACGCCGGGTGCCGCGTTTCGCCTTCGACTTCCTGGACGGCGGTGCGGAGTCCGAGCGTAACCTGCGCGCCAATCGTGCGGCCTTCGAGGCCGTGACCCTGCAGCCCCGCGCGCTGATCGACGTCTCGAAGATCTCGACAGCGACGCGGCTTTTCGGCCAGGACTACGGCGTGCCCTTCGGCGTGGCGCCGGTCGGCTTTCTGAATGCGATCTGGCCGGGCAGCGACCTGGCGATTGCGCGTCTGGCTGCCGAAAAGCGTATGCCGCATGCGATCAGCACCGCCTCCTCGACCAGCCTGGAGGCGCTGGCCGAGGCGGCAGGGGGCTATGCCTGGTTTCAGATCTACGTCTCGCACGACCGGCATTTCGTCGAGGTGCTCTTGGATCGTGCCTGGGCTGCCGGCTGTCGGGTTCTGCTGGTGACGGTCGATACGGCCCATCCGGGCAAGCGCGACCGCGATATCCGCAACGGCCTGCAGATGCCCTTCCGCCTGACGCCGCGCCTGGCCTGGGATCTGCTCCGCCATCCGCGCTGGTCGCTGGCGACGGTGAAGGCCGGCCCGCCGGTCTTTGCCAATGCCGAGGGTGGCTACGATCCCGGTGCCGGAAAGGACAGCCTGGCCGAATTGCAGAGGCGGATGATCTCCAGCAGCTTCACCTGGGAGGATCTCAAGGCCATCCGCGAGCACTGGAAGGGCGCCCTGGTGCTGAAAGGCGTACTGGACAGTGGCGATGCCGAGCAGGCGGTGGCCCTGGGCTGCGACGGCATCCTGGTCTCCAATCATGGCGGTCGGCAGATCGACTACGGCCCGGCCTCGCTGGAGGCTTTGCCGAAGATCGCCCAGGCGGTGGCGGGAAGGGCCGAGGTCCTGCTCGACAGCGGCATTCGCCGTGGCGCTGACGTGCTGCGGGCCAAGGCCCTGGGCGCCTCCTTCGTGCTGGCCGGTCGGCCCTTCGCCTATGGCGCCGGTGCCGGGGGTGCCGCCGGCTGTCATCGCGCCTTCGACATACTGGAGAGCGAGCTCACCCGCGCCATGGGCCAGCTCGGCTGTCCCAGCTTTCAGCAGATCGGCCCCGGGATTTTGGCGAGCGGGGGTACTGGCTAGATCGGGCGCTTCTCGTGCCAATCCGTTGCCTGCTGCCAGGCGCCGCCGGCGCGGAAGAGGGTTTCCTCCTGCTTGGGTGCTGCCATCAGCTGAAAGCCCTGTGGCAGGCCGCGGCTGTCGAAGCCGCAGGGCAACTGCAGGGCGGGACTGCCGGTGAGGGGGGCCGGGGCAGAGAAGGTGAGGAAACCGGCGAAAAGCTCCAGGCTCGGCTCCGCATCCTCGAAGGCCGAGGCTTCCGGGGTTGGCTCCGCCATCAGGGGCATGATGATGAGGTCGAGATCCCGAAAGAGGTGCAGAACGGCACCCCGGTAGGCCAGGCGCCTTAGGTTCGCGTCTGCGCAATCCTCGGCAGACATGCGCCGCCCCTCCTCGATCAAGAGCGATAGAGCCGACCCGTAAGTCTCGCGGTTCGCGTCATAGGTCTGGGCGTGCGCAAGGGCGGTCTCGGGGCTGCAGATGGCGATCCAGTCGGTGCCGACATCGCCCGGCGGCAAGCGGATCTCGCGCAGCTGCGCACCCAGGCCCTTCAGGGTCTCGATTGCGCCCTCGACGCCGGCAACGACCTCCGCATGGACGCCCTCTGTGCAGAACTTCGGGTCGTAGCCGATGGTCAGGCCCTCGATGCCCTGGCCCAGACTCGCGAAGAAGTCAGGCACGGGGGCGGAGAGGCTGGTGGTATCGGCACTGTCATAGCCGGCGATGGCCTGCAGGACGGCGGCCGAGGCGTCGATCCCGCGCGACAGCGGGCCGACATGATCCAGGGAGGAGGCAAGCGGCAGTACGCCCGCGCGGCTGACCCGCCCCCAGGTCGGCTTGATTCCGCTGACCCCGTTGCAGAGTGCCGGAAAGCGGATGGAACCGCCGGTATCGCTGCCGATCGAGGCCACGCAAAGACCGGCAGCCGCAGCCACGCCCGAGCCGCTGGAGGAGGACCCGGCCCACATCGGTGCGTCCCCCGCTGTCCAAGGGTTCAGCGGGGGCGGGGTGAGGCGATGCTGCGACATCGCCCCTTGCGTCATGGTGAGCTTGCCGAGCACCACCGCGCCTGCGTCACGAAGGCGAGCGACCACTGTGCAGTCTTGCGTCGGTGTGCGGTCGGCATACCAGGCCATGCCGCCTGCCGTGACGACGCCCGCCGTGTCGCAAAGGTCCTTGACCGCGACCGGGATCCCCTGCAGCGGCCCCTTGACCTCGCCCCGCGCGAAGGCCGCATCGGCGGCGCCGGCCTCGGCGAGCGCGCTGTCGACCATCAGCCGCTGATAGCTCTTCAGCCGGCCGTCCAGGGCCTCGATCCGCGCGTAGAAGGCCTCCGTCAGAGCAACGGCCGAGATCTCGCGGCTGGTGAGTCGCCGGGCGAGCTCGGTCAGACTGAGGTAGGCGAGGTCGGCGTGTGGCGACGCTGTCATGGGTTTTCTCCCGTTGTCCGCTGCTGCTCCAGAAGGTGAGAGTGAAGGCTCCTTGCCTCTCGCACAACAGTGCGGCAAACGGCTTTTCCGGCTGCGCGTGTTGATCTGCTGGTCATTGACGCTGGCGAGGTGGGCTGCAAGGCTGACCATCGAAAAACCCCGGAGAGAGCCGTGACGCAGAATGAGAAGCGCGACCGGGCCAAGGTCGCCGAGATCCATCGCCAGCTGCACAACCACCTGCCGCCCGATCCGGCGCTCAGGGTCAAGGCGCTGGAGAGTCTGGCGGTCGAGCGCGGCTTCGTTGCGCGCGAGAGCCTCGATGCCTGGGTCGAAGCCTATGCGGAGCGTATCGGGCCGAAGCGCGGCGCCCGGGTCGTGGCCCGTGCCTGGGTCGATCCGGACTTCCACGCGCGCCTCTTGGACAACGCGAGCGAGGCGATTGCCGACTTCGGCTTCGAGGGCAATGCCACCGGGCACCTGAAGGCAGTCGAGAACGCCGCCGACCTGCACAACCTGGTCGTCTGCACGCTCTGCTCCTGCTACCCCTTCAGCCTGCTGGGCATGTCGCCGCCCTGGTACCGCTCGGCCGCCTATCGGGCGCGAGCCGTGCGCGAACCGCGCGCCGTGCTGGCCGAGTTCGGCGTCGATCTCGCGGCCGATGTCGCCGTGCGCGTCTGGGACAGCACGGCTGAACTGCGCTACCTGGTGCTGCCGCAGCGCCCCGCCGGCACCGAAGGTTGGGCGGAAGAGCGCTTGGCAGCCCTGGTTACCCGTAACGCCATGATCGGCACGGCGCGCGACCTCTCGGGAGGGATTGCCTGATGGACGGCCTGCACGATCTGGGCGGGAAGGAGGGCTTCGGCCCGATTGCCGTTACCGAGGAAGACCCCGCCTTCCAAGCCGATTGGGAGGGCCGCATGTATGCCCTCTCGCAGACGGTCGGCGCCGAAGACTGGACCATCGACTGGTTCCGCTACCTGGTGGAACTTTTACCGCCCGAGGCCTACATCACCATCCCCTACTTCGAGAAGTGGTGCCTGGTCGCCCTGACAGGCCTCGTCAACTCCGAGGTAGCCACGCAAGAGGAGATCCTGCGCGCCGGCAGCACTCCCCAATCACCGGGCCAACCATCCCCACCACCGCAAGACATCGACACGGTGCTGCAGACCGTCCGCGCCAAGTGCACCGATTTCTCCCGCCCCCAGGAGCGCGGACCCGCCTTCCAGATCGGCGACGCCGTCGTCACCCAGCGCCACAGCGTCCCCGGCCACACCCGCCTGCCGGCCTACGCCCGCGGCCGCCACGGCCGTGTCGTCGCCCTCCACGGCGCCCACCTCCTCCCCGACGCCGTCTGGCGCGGTGTCGAGGCCGCCGCCCCCCTCTACACCATCCGCTTCGAAGCCCGCGAACTCTGGGGCCCGGACGCGGTGGAAGACGACGCCGTCATGCTGGACCTGTGGGAGCCCTATTTGTTGGGGGTGTGAGGTTCCGAAAGCCCTACTCCGGTGCAAACGGTTGTTCGCTCGGTAGTCTCATCGTCGTTCAAGCCGGCACGAACCCTCCGCCTGCAATCGTGCTCGTGAGTTTTGGAAGTTCATCCCATGTGCGGCCATCTAGAGTGCGGCCCGTCTTCTTCTTATTCACGCCGCCCCACTGCTTGAAATGAAAGGCTACGTTGGCTGCAACGCATTGGTCACGAATGTCGCGAACCCACTGTGGATCGAGCGGTCGCGCACCAGGGCCGCTTTCTCCTCCAGCAATCACCCAATCGATGTCGTCCAGATTCAGTCCTTGTAGAGGTCCCAAGAGTGGCTCGAGGCTCAGGAATTTGATGAATGCTCCGCACCTTCTTAGGCTGTCAATACGATGCATAAAGTCTTCATTCTCAACGCTCACGCCCATCCAAACATTGGACGGCCAATTGAGTTCCGAGGAGATCTCTACAAGACGGTCTGCGCGTTTCGTTAGGATTTGGTAAGTGTGCTGAGGCGTATTCCGCATTGTCGAAAAAATGCGCTGCATGAACGCCAAAGGTACGTCCTCATGGAACAGGTCCGACATCGAGTTCACGAAGATCATTCGACCAGTTCGCCAGGTTCGGGGAAGATCTGCGCTACCGCTATCAACGCGTACGACCCCGTTCCACTTCGGGCGCCCGCCCGACAACCGTGTTGTTCCTGCATACTTCGGTTGTCCCATCGCTTCGAGGCGACGCGCCATCCGCATTGCGTAACAGTTCGTGCAGCCAGGGGAGATGATCGAGCAGCCAACCACCGGGTTCCAGGTTGCCTCGGTCCATTCAATCGATGAGTTCGTCGCCATCCGGTCCTCCCTTCGGAAACTCTATAAGAACATGATCTGGATAGGTGAATTTCTTCCGATTCCCAGTGACAGAGTTGGCTGTCACCACGCCATCCCGTTCAAGCTCTCTGATCACCTCTGTGTAGTTCTTCCTCACGTAGGGTTTGCCGACACTATGCTCTCGATAAATTCTATTTACGGAGATCTTCTGGTCAGAATACTGTTTTAAAAGATCATCTTTCAACTTGCTCAACGGCTGCGAGAGCGAAAAAAGCAGAGGCATCGACGCATCTGCGGGGGAGTATTGGAATGATGCGACACCCTCGTCGTTCGTAGAACTTTCCTTTGCCATGATATCTTTCATGATCTCGTAGCCTTTGAAGCTCTTTGAGACAAAAATGAGCATGTGGGATGTCCGATTTCCCGTTTGATTTTTGAACGTGAATGGTAGAACAAACTGTCCGCCAAGGCTCTTTATCTCGGCAGCGAGTTCTTCTAGAATAGTTGATTCACGAAGATTGGATGCAACTCCAGGCAAAATTCTCCTTAACTTATCAGCTCGTTCTTTGCTGAACAATGCGTTCATGTGTTTTGTGACAAAATCATTCGAAAGGCCTGGATTAATTCTATTATAGTTGAAAAAGAAGATGCAATCACACCCCCAATCCCTTATGACTGATTTGATTATGTTCAGTGATAGTCCTTTGTATCCAAAGGGATCTATGAAAGTGAACGTTGGTATGCCACGAACCTGATAAAACAACTGAGCAGCTTCATTGTCCACATCTCCGCGGTGTACGACTGGGTAAATGCGTAGTTTATCGATGTCGTGAAGTTTATTAATCTCATCTTTTAGGGTTATTGTGTTTGATGGTTCTGCGTCATTGAAGTATGAAACTAGCATTTGGGATATTTCATTATCGTTGATAGCCTCTTCAAGGACCAGCAACGGCGTTGATGGGCTGCCATCTTTGTAGCGACCAGGTCCGGCGTAGAGGTCGATGGAGCCAATCTTGCCACCTCTCTTTCTCGCCATCGGCATGACCACCTTCGCCCAGGCAAGGAAGTATTTCGTGACGATCCTTGCCTTCGCTTCGGATTGCTCGAGCCGTTCTTCAAAAAATTCCTGACCCATTGCTCCACCCAATTTTCACGATCTGAGTGAATCATAGAACGAATAGCGAACAAAAAGCAATGATAGATTTTGTGGGGCGCCCTAAAACCGATAGGTAAACAACCCCCGCGCCTCGTACACTTCGGCTGCTTCCTCCAGAAACCCGGCCATCACCTCCGCTCCATGTTCCTCGCGCAAGCGTTCCGCCATAGCCAGCAGCTCCGCCTTGTTCTTGGCCCGGCCCGGCCGTAGCAACTCATAAATGTCCATCACCAGGTCTTGCGGGACGGGGACCAGTTCGGCGGCGCGTTCGAAGTTTTGGGCCAAGGTGGCGCGGCCGGCGTCGCGGGCGATGGCGGCTTGCTGGCGCAGGGCCTCCGGGGTGATGCGCAGGTCCTCCATGCCGATCTGCTGCTGCTCCAGGGCCTCCAGGGTGAGGGCCTCCAGGGGCTGGCCCTTGGCGCTTTCAACCAGGTCGGGGCGGCGTTCGGCCAGGGGGTAGTCGGCGATGCCGGGTTTCTTGTCGGTCATGGCGCGCGCTGCTCCAGCCAGGTGGCTTCGATCTCCAGCGGGGCGGCGCCCTCCTGGCTCATTTCGGTTTCGATTGCGTAGATGAGGGCGACGCGGGCGTGGTGGCGGGCGCCAAGCGCCATACCGTGCGTTGGGACCACGACGGGCTCGGGGGCCGTGCCCTTGGCGTAGGCGGCGGCGTTCTCGCCGAAGCGGCGGTAGTGGTCCAGGCTGGTGATGGGGGCGTTGGAGAAGAGCTCCAGGTTGTTGTGCGGCAGGCGGCCCTTGCGGTGGATGACGGCGGTGCCTTTCGCCTGGATGCCGATGCCGACGCCGGAGCCGGCCAGGCTGGCAGCACTGAGGCCCAAGAAAGAAGTGTCGGCGGTGTGGCGGAAGCGCAGGATGCGGGCCTTGCCGCCGCCGGCCTCGATGCCGCTCTTGAGGGCCGCCAGCACGTCGGCCAGCGAGTGGCCGGCGAGGCTGCGGAAGAGGTGCGAGCCGAAGGCCGGGCTGAGGCCGATGATGACCTCAAGGGGCTCGCTGCCGGCCGTAGCCTCGCCCATCTCGCGGTAGCGGATGCGTGCGGCCTCGTCCTTCTTGAAGCGGGCGGCGTCGCGCAGGACGGTCTCGCGGTCCAGCACCTCGCGGATCGCGTTCACCTCCTGCCGGCGCGCCTCGCTCATGCGGTAGCCGCTGCCGGGGCCTTGGTAATCGTTGGGATCGTTGACGGCCGAGAGGATCTTGCCGTCTCGCACCAGGGCAGAGGTCTGCAGGTAGTCGCCGGAGACCCGCAAGCGCACCAGGTTCAGAAGATGCTCGGCCTCCTCGCGGAAGCCGCGTTTGGCGAGCGCCTGGATCACGTCGACCACGGTGATGCCGCGGCGCTCGATGGCCTCGGAGATCTCGGCGACCTGGCCGGCCGTGTAGCTCTCGGTCTCGGCCGAGCCGGAGGCCAGCGCCACGCTCTCCTTCATGGCTGCCGTGGGGCGACCCAGATCCAGTTCCTCGAAGACGGCGGAAAGCGCGCCCAGCGCGCGGCGGCGCAGGTCCAGGACCTTGGTCTCGTCCAGGGGCGTCAGCGCGCCGTCGGTCTCGAAGTCGCGCTGCAGGACCAGATAGTCCTCGATCTCTTCGCCGTTCAGCAGCGAGGGATTGAAGGAGTTGTCGTACTTCAGGATCGAGCCCATGCCCGAGCAGATGAGGTCGGAGCCCGCCAGCATGTAGGGGATGATCTTGGCGCCGACGCGGATCTCCGATTCCGTCGGCCGGGCGTCGTTGCCCGACGCGCACTCCAGGTCGAGCCAGACGGCGATCAGGTTCTCGGCCATCAGCTCGCGCATGCCGCCGGGGATCGAGGCGGTGAGCGGCGCGCCGTCGATGCCGCCGTTCTGCGTGCCCTGCACGCCCATGGCGCGCTGCAGGCAGAGGCAGCGGGTCTCGAGATAGAGCAGCGACTTGGCCTCGTGAAAGCCCATCAGCAGCTCGGCACCCGCACCCGAGGTGCAGCGCATCTTGATGCCGCGCGAGGCATAGGCTGCCGCCAGGAAGGCCTTGGACCAGGGCGTGTCGTCGCCGTCGACGAAGGCCTTCTCGGTGCCGTAGACCGAGACGGTCTCGGCATAGCTGGTGAAGCCGGCCATGCCGATCTTCAGCTCCTCCGCCTCTTCGCTGGAGCATTGGAAGAGCGTGCCCCAGCGCCCCACCGCGGCACCGACGCAGCAGGCCAGCGCGTTGGACCAGGCATTGCGCGAGACCCGCATGGTGGTCTCGATCTCGTCGAAGCCCAGCGCCACGGCGGTGGCTGCGTCTGCGGCCAGCTGCAGGGGATCGTCCTTGGCGTTGGTGACATGGCCCTGATTGCCCGGCGTCTTGCGCGCCCGCATCTTGGCGTAGGAGAAGGCGATCTCCAGCGCCGAGAGCTGGGCCACCACCTCGGCCAGGCGGGCCGGGGTCAGGCCGTGCGCCAGACGGACGAGCTCCGTCCGCGGCACCTTGGGATCGACCAGCATGGCGGCCAGGTCCTCGGCCGGGATGGCCATGGCCTCTTCGGTGATCGCGGGATCCAGGTGATAGCGGGCGATGAAGAGGTCGATCATGTCGAAATCGGCCTCGGCCACACCGTCCATCATGACGATGCGCCCCTCGGCGAGGCCGATGGCCGGCTTGGGGTCCTGCGGCGAGGAGAAGGCGGCAAAGCCGTTGGCCGCATCCTCGACCGCGAAGTTGTCGAGGCGGAGGGGGCGCTCGTCCCAATCGGCGAAGCGTCGCCAGCGGTTTGAGCCAGTCGTCATGGTCCTCCCTCTCTCTTCGTTGTTAGCCGGAGCGGCCTTCGACCTCCTCCAGGGTGGCGGCGATCCTGGTCTGGGCGTCACGCAGCTCCGCCGGCCGGCCGGCCAGGAAGACCCGGCCCGACGCGCCGATCATCTGCACGTCGACCAGGGTGACGCCGGGGGCGGCTTTCTCGGCCTCGTTGGCGGCGACAGCGGCGAAGAGCGCCGGTGCCATCTCGTAGACCAGCAAGGACTGGCCCGGCAGGATCATCGAGGCTTCGCGCGTGCGGTTCAGGATGATGGCGTGGCGGTCGGCCAGATCCTCGATGATGTCGGTGTAGAGGGTCTTGGGCGCCAGCTGGTCGTCGGCCTTGGCGCCGATGCCGCTCAAGACCGCCTCACCGGCCGCTTCCAGCGCGGCATGATCGCTGCTGTGCAGCTCCAGCACGCCGAACTGGCGCTCGGTAAAGAGGATGCCGGGCTCCAGATCGCCGCCGGCTTTGAGCGCAAGGTCGACCACGCGGTGGATCGCCAAGGCCGGCGCCACCTCGATGATCAGGCTGTGTTCGCCCTCTTGCGGTGGGTAGCCGCGCGCGCGCAGCGGCGTCGAGAGATAGGCTGCGAATTGCGGCTGCAGATCGGCGATCGGCAGATAGACCCGAAGTTCCGCTTTCGGAACAGCCACCGCGGTCTTCTTTGCGCGCGTTGCCCTCGTCGCTCTCGTCACCCTGGCCATGAGCCCGACCCGTCCGCTAGTCGGCGCTGGCGGAAGCGAAATGCTTGGCCAGATCCGGATGCGGGCGCGGGATCACGTGGACGGAGACCATCTCGCCGACTTGGGAGGCCACCTCGACACCGGCCTCTGTCGCGGCCTTGACCGCACCGACATCGCCGCGGATCACCACGGAGACCAGGCCGTCGCCGACCTCCTCGCGCGCCACGATGGTGACGTTCGCCGCCTTCACCATGGCATCCGCGGCGGCCAGGGCGGCCACGAAACCCTTGGTCTCGATCATTCCTATTGCTTGGTTCGCCATTGCTCTTACTCCTTGCCTAGTAGGTCACTGTCTTTGGGGGCCTGCCCCGTTACTCAAGCCGTCTCGTCGATAGAGCCGATGATCAGGGCATCGACCGGCGCCTTCACCTTCTCGAAAAAGGCCGCTGCGACCGAGCCTTGCGTGATCAGCACCGTCTCGTCGGTGCCGCAGCCCAGAGGATCGAAGGCCACCAGGTGCGCGCCGTTCTCCAGCTCGACCTCCAGGAGGGCGCCCTGCGGCAGACTCTCGATCCGCTTCGTCGACCAGACCCGGCCGACCACGCGTCCCTTGATCATCGCTCACTCCTCTCGATCACGATCCCGCCCTCTCAATCACGATTCCCCTTTGGCGCAGGCGATCGCGTCCCAGCGGGGTAAAGCGCACGGCCTTGCCGACCTGCAGCACCTTGGTGCCTTCTGGCAGGGCATCGATCTGGCGTTCCGACACGAAGCCCTTGTCGATCCGTTGGCTTGCCGCGGGGCGGCTGTTCGATCTGGCCGGCGCTGCGCTGTCGCTCAGCCGAAAGACCAGCCTACCCTCTTCGATCGCCCGGCGGGTGCCGGCGTCGCCGCCCAGAGTCAGAATCCGGCGCACGAAGCGGTCGAGGTCGCGGTCGTCGGCGATGCGCACGGACTCTTCGCGCGGCGGCGCGTTCGTCGCCGGACGCAGCTTCGCCAGCTCCTCTGCCAGGACCTGGCGGATCAGGCCGCGGATGTCGCTGTCCATCGCCATCCCGGTTAGCCTGCTCCAAGCGCCCGCAGGGCGTCTTCTGCGGCGTCGCGGGCATTGCGGATCTCGTCCTCGCGGCCGGCGATATAGACCCGGCCGGTGGCGCCGATCATGCGGTAGTCGACCAGCTTGATGTTGGCGGCCTTCTCGGCCTCGTTGGCGGCGATGACGGCGTAGGAGGCCGGCTGCATCTCCATCACATAGAGCGAATCGCCGCCCAGCAGCATGGAGCCCAGCTTGTTGCGGTTGATCAGAAAGGCGTGCTGATGGTCGACGCGGGTCACGATCTTGGAGGCCAGGATGGTCGGCCGCATCGCATCGTCCGCGCGCGCGCCCAGGTGATCCAGCACCGCCTGGGCCGAGGCCTTCAGCAAGGAGGTCGAGCGGGAGTGGAACTCCAGATAGCCGAACTGCCGCTCGACCACCAGGATGCCGGCCTGTACCTCGGCATGCTTCACCGCGACGTTGGTCAGCGGCTCGATATCCAGACCGGGAGCCACCTCGACGATCTGGGCGGCGACGTCTGCACGGGGCAGGTTGCCGCGCATCCAGGTCGCCATGTAGCAGAGCGTCTGCGGCTGCAGGCGGTCGAGGAAGAGGAATGAGCGCAACTCGGCCATGATTTAACCTTTCAAGGCCGCGCGTAGCTCCTCGGCGATGATCCGCCGAATCTCGTCGCGCAAGCTGTCGTCTGAGTGGGAGGCCGCGGCAGGCGGCGGCTGGTAGCGCGGTCGCGTCTTGCCCGGCACACCGTCGGAGGGCGCCTCCGGCAGTGGACCTGGATGGTTCAAATGGCCCAACGCCGTGGCATCCAGCATCTCGCCGGCGTCCTTGTTCCAGGCGACCTTGGTCCAGCTGACCAGGTGCTGCGGGCCGATGTTCTCGCCGATCGAAGAGCTTCCGAAGAAGCCGGTGCCGATGGTGAAGCTGGGGGCCAGGTTGGTGGCAAAGCCGGCAGCGCCCTGGCTGCAGGGTGCGTTCACCACCACGCGGTAGACCTCGACTGCCTGGGCGAAGTCCAGAACGGTGCGCTGGTCGCGGGCATGGATGGCGGCCGAATGACCGGTCCCGCCGAAGCGCAGCAGCTGGCGGGCCTGGGTCAGCGCCTGGGCCTTGCTGCGCGCCACGTAGAAACCGAGCACGGGGCAGAGCTTCTCGCGCGACAGCGGCTCGTCCTGGCCGATCAGGTGGATGGGTGCCACCAGGATCTTGGTCTTGGGCGAGGCCTTGATGCCGGCTTGCTCGGCGATCCAGGTGGCGTCGCGGCCCAGCGTCTCGACGTTGAAGCCGCGCTCGTGGAACAGCAGGCGGCGCAGCGCCGCCGTCTCTTCCAGGCTGCAGATGTGGGCGCCGGCCTTCTTCATCTCGCGCAGCAGAGCGGCTTCCGATTCCGCCAGGGCGATCAGCACGGACTCGTTGGTGCAGAGGATCGAGTTGTCGAAAGACTTGCTCTCGACGATGTGCTTGGCGGCCTGGCCCAGATCGGCGCTGGCATCGACGAAGACAGGTGCGTTGCCCGGCCCCACGCCGATCGCCGGATTGGCCGAGGAATAGGCGGCGCGCACCATGGCCGAGCCGCCGGTCGCCAGGATGACGTCGGTCTTGGCCGAGCGCATGAACTCGTCGATCAGCGGCAGGCTCGGCTGCTCGACCGCCTGGATCACCGCGGTCGGTGCGCCTGCGGCCTCCGCTGCGGCGGCGAGTGTGTTGATCGCGTCGAGCGAGACCGCGCGTGCGGCTGGGTGCGGGCTCACGATGATGGCGTTGCGGGTCATCAGCGCCGAAAGGATCTTGAAGTAGACCGTGGCGATGGGATTGGTCGAGGGCGCCAGGGCGAAGATCACCCCGGCCGGACGCGGGATCTCGACGATCATCTCGCGCTCGCGCAGCTGCGGATTGACGAAATCCCAGTCGCGGTAGTGATCGACAAGCGGCAGGCTGGAAAGCTCGTTCTTCAGCCGCTTGTGCGCGGCCACGCCGAAGCCGGTCTCGGCCACCGCGCGCTCGGCGTACTCGGCCGCCTTCTCGTGCGCGACGCGGGCGACAGCCTCGGCGATATCCAGGGTGGTTGCGCGGTCGTAGCGCTGGAAGACCTGGGCGGCCCAGCGGGCCTGCTCCAGCAGGATGTCCGCCTTGGCGCCCATGGCCGCAGCAGAGCGATCGATATCGATCAGGTTCTTGACCGCCGGGTCCATCATCTTCCCCTCCGCGATCCCTTGCCCATGACCTCTTCGCGGGCCGCCCCGATGGCGACCTCGACGCGGGCGAGCACCTCTTCGCACATGGCTTGCGACAAGAGGATGCCGGGCTTGAACTGCAGCACGCGGGGGTCGAGGGTCGAGAAGATCGCCCAGACCCCGTTGCGATAGAGATGCTTCATCACCGGCTTGGCGCCCTGCGGGTGGTTGAACTCCAGCCCCATGACCACGCCATGCTGGCGGATGCCGATGAAGAAGTCGGGATAGAGGTCGCGGATCTGATCCAGGCCGGCGCGAATGAAGTCGGAGATGTAGCGCACCATCAGCGCCACCTGCGGGCGCTGGGTGATCTCCAGCACCTTCATGGCGACGATGCAGCCAAGTTCCGCCCCGCCCATGGTGGAGATATGGCCGAAACCGTCCTGCTTCAGCCACTGGCCGCTGCGCTCGTTCAGGACGCAGCAGGCGATCGGATAGATGCCGCCGGAGATGCCCTTGCCGGTCACCAGGATGTCGGGTTCGACGTCATACTTGGTGATGCCCCACAGCGTGCCGCAGCGCATCAGACCGGTCTGCACCTCGTCGGCGATGTAGAGCGCATCGTAGCGCTCGCAGAGCTTCTTCACCGTCGGCAGATAGCCTTCGTCGGGCATCGGAAAGCCGTAGGTCGCCGGGATGGTCTCCATCAGGACGGCGGCCACGTCGCGCCCCTTCAGCGCGTCTTCCATGGCGTTCAGGTCGTTGAAGGGGATCTGCACGAACTCGCCCTCGCGGTCTTCCGAGAGGAACAACTTGGAAAAGCGCTCGGCGCCGGCCTTCACCGCCAGGCCGGTGTGCCCGTGATAGGCGCGGATGATCGAGACGATCTTGCGCTTCTGCATGGCGTTGCGGGCCGACTTGATGGCGATGTCGATGGCCTCGCCGCCGCCGGAGCCATAGGCGGTGTACTGCAGGTCGCCCGGCGTGCAGGCGGCCAGCGCCTCGGCCAGTGCTGTGCGCGCCAGCGAGGGAAAGTGGTGGTTGCCCATGTCGAAGTGGCTGGTCGCCTGGTTCAGCACCTCGACGAGTTCCGGATGGCGATGGCCCAGGTTATAGGTCCCGCCATTCAGATGCAGGTCGATCAGGCGCTGGCCGTCCATGTCGTAGAGGCAATAGCCCTCGCGCCGGTCGATCACCAGATCGACCTCCATGTCCTGCCAGTCCTGGGTCTTGGCCGGATTCCAGAAGGTCTTGGACCGCTCTAGGAAGTCCTCTTTCTCAAGACTCACCTCTAGGGCTCCTTAACGTTGCCTGCGCGATAGATGACCTGTCCGCTGCAACACTGCTTGACAAGGCGCCGAGCGAACTTGACAGCGCCGACAGCTGGTTACCCGAAGACCTCCAGATAGCGCTCTGCCAGGCTGCAGGAGTCGCGTGTGTAGGCTGGCCCTTGCGACTTCGCCAGGTCGGTCTCGCTGTGCGATCCGATCCAGGCCAGCAGCACCATGCGGCGCAGCACCACGAAGGTCATCATCTCCGCCTCGTCCTCCGGCGGCAGCGGCAGATGCTTGCGATAGCCCTTGGCCCAGGAGGCCGCGAGCACCGGGACCTGCGGGCTCTCCTCGAAGAAGGAGACGGCGGTTGCGAAGTCATAGAGGTTCCAGCCGAAGCCGCAGTCATCGAAATCGATGACGCGGGTAGAAGACCCATGCAGCAGCAGATTGGCGAGCCTGAGGTCGGCATGGATCAGGCCATAGCGCTCCGGGCCCTTACCGAAGGCCTCCAGCCGGCGGCGGATCACCTGGTCCTGCCGGCTGAGGATCTTCAGCGCGGCGGCGTCCATCGCCGGGGCCTTGCGCCAGTCCCCCCAGTTGGGCGTGGCGCCCAGCATGTGCTCGTAGTCCCAGGTCAGGCGCTCGAAGTTGGGTGGACGCTGCCAGCCGCGGGCATGGATGTGCAGCTTGGCCGAGATCTCGCCCAGAGTCTCGAAGGGTGCGACCAGGTCCTGCGTTTCCTCGGGCTCTTCGCCCTCGAGAAATTCGAAGAGCACCATGTGGCGCGGGCGCGCCAGTTCCGGGCTTTGCGCCGTCTGGATCTCTTCGCCGTTGAGACCCGGGACCACCGGCGGGGTGATGACGCCGCCGTCCAGACGCAGTGCCTCCAGCCAGGCCAGCTCGGAGGAGATCGCGTTCTTGCTGTGGTAGTCCTCGCGATGGATCCTGAGAATGCGCGGCGGCCCCGAGGGCAGGTCGACGCGGTAGGTCGCATTCTCCGAGAGGTTGATGAGGGTGGCCGGCGTTGCCTTGTCGATGCCCCAGAGTGGCAGGGCGTTCTGGGCCAGGCGGCCCAGGCGCTCCACCAGCTCGTCGTGGCTGAGCGTCTCTTGCTGCGCGGCTTCTTGTTTCAGCGCTTCCTGGCTCATGCTCTTCGCTCTCTCTTGCTGCTCGGACGAAGGGGGCCTGAGGGCTTAAGCCTCGGCCAGGGCTTCCAGACTCTCGGGCAGGATCTGGCCGCCGTCGACGATGATGGTCTGCCCGGTCACGTAGCTTGCCTCGTCGGAGGCGAAGTAGAGCGCGGCGTTCCCCAGATCTTCGACATCGCCCAGGCGCTTCAGCGGGATCGAGGCGGCCATGGTCGCGGTGTACTCCTCGCCCAAGCCGTCGAGCCCCTCGGTCCTGATGTTGCCCGGCATCACCGCGTTGATGGTGATGTTGTACTTGGCAAGCTCGATCGCCGCGGTCCGGATGAAACCCAGTTGCCCAGACTTGGAGGCGCCATAGTGGGTCCAGCCGGGAAAGCCGGTGACCGGACCGGTGATCGAAGAGGTCAGGATTATGCGGCCCTTGCCGCGCTTCTGCATCGCCGGGATGGCTGCCTTCACCGACAGGAAGCTGCTCTTCAGGTTGGTGTTCAGCACCAGATCCCACTCGTCGGGATCCATCTCCAGGATCTTCGACTGCGGAAAGATGCCGGCATTGGCGCACATGACGTCCAGCCCGCCGAAGGCGGCCTCGGTATCGGCCACCAGCTGCTCGATGGCGGCCATGTCGGTCACGTCGGTCAGGCGGTAGTCGGCGGTCCAGCCTTCCGCCTTGAACTCCGCGACCGTCGTCTTGGCAGCCTCCTCGCCGCGCGCGGCGATCATGACCTGGGCACCCTGGCGCGCGAAGACCCGCGCGATGCCCTTGCCGATACCCTTGCTGCCGCCGGTGACGATGACCGAGCGGCCCTTGATCGAAGTCAGCATGTTCTTTCTCCTTGTTAGTGTTGCTTGGCGGTCAGCTGTCTTGGCTCAGCATGGCCTTGCGGCGCCGGCCCGACCACCAGACGAAGGTGAGCCCGACGAGGACCAGCAGCACCGACATCAAGACCGTCAGACTGCCGACCGATGGCACCAGCGGCGAGTAGCCCGAGACCATCTTGGCGTAGAGCCATTCGGGCAGGGTCAGATCGGCACCGGTGGTGAAGAGCGAAAGCGGAAAGTTCCCCCAGGACAGAAGGAAGGCGAAGAGGCCGGCCGAGACCACGCCAGGCCACAGCAGCGGCAGGGTGATCTCGCGCAGGATCTGCCAATAGCTGGCGCCCATATCTCGTGCCGCTTCTTCCAGGGCCGGATCGAAGCTGTAGGCGCGGATGGCGATCACCAGGGTGGCGATCGGCGCGATCCAGACCAGATGGGCCACGATCGCAGTCTGCCAGGTCGGAATCACGTCGATGGCGTTGAACCACATCAGCAAGGCCAGCCCTAGCACGGTCTGCGGGAAGAAGATCGGCAACAGCACGAACTTCTGAAAGACGCCGCGGAAGCGCCAGCGGTAGCGTGCGAAGGCCAGGGCGCCGAAGAAGCCGACCACGACCGAGACCAGCATGACGATGATCGCCACCTTCAGCGAGGTGGTGATCAGCCCGGTCACGGTGGAAGACTCAAAGGCCTTCTCGTACCACTGCGCGGTGTAGCGCTTGATCGGAAAGCTGAGGTAGCGCGCCTTGGAGAAAGAGGCGAAGGTGACGGCGGCGATCGGCACATAGAGCACGATCAGGGTGACGATCCCATAGATCAGCAGGGCGGCGCGGGTGAGCGGCTTGTGCGGCATGGCCCTAGCGCCTCCGCCCCATGATGCCGTCCAGGTCGATCCGCGAGAGCGCGAAGACGGCGAGCGCGCCGATGATCAGGATCAGAATCAAGGCCAGCGCCGAGCCCAAGGGCCAGTTCTGCCCATAGGTGAAGGCGGTCTCGATCTCGTCGGCCATGACGATCACCGCCTGGCCGCCCAGCAGCTTTGTTTCCGCCATCGCACCGGCAGCCAGCACGAAGGTCAGCAGGCTGCCGACCATGATCCCCGGCATCGCCAATGGCAGGTCGATCTCCCAGAGGATGCGCCAGCGCGAGGCGCCCAGGTCGCTGGCTGCCTGGCGAACGTCGTCGGGCACCATCGAGATGCCCTGTGCCAGCGGAAACAGCATGAAGGGGAAATAGGCATAGGCCAGCCCCAGCACGATCACCGGCACGTTATAGAGCAGACCGTCGACTTCCAGCCCGGTCCAGGCCTTCAGGTGACCAAGCAGCATGCCGCCCTTCATCAGGGTCAGCACCCAGCCGAAAAGGCGAATGTTCTCCGAGACGAAGAGGGTGATGACGACGGCGATGGTGATGACCAGCGAAAAGCGGCCGAAGACCTTGGCCATGCCGTAGGCCAGCGGATAGCACAGCAAGAAGAGGATAAAGGTCGCCGCGAATGCCATGCCAAGCGACCAGAGCAGCGAGGTGTAGTAACCCTGCTCGAAGAAGACCAGGAAGTTGTCGAAGTTGGGCAGGTGGGCCAGGTCGAAGACCTTGGGCGGCATGAAGGCGAAGGCGGCGACCACCAGCAGCGGCGCCAGGAAGATCAAGGCCATGATGACCAGGATCGGCAGCGCCGAGAGCAGTCCTTGCCGTTCCTCGATCCGCTCCATCGCCCCTAGTCCTCGCGGATCAGATGGCAGTTGGCCAGGTCGAAGCCGAGCGTGACCTTGTCGCCGTAGCGGCCCTTGAAACGGTCCTCGCCCAGCTTCTCTACCGTGACGACGCGGCCGTCCACCAGCTCCACCTCGTACTGGATGCGTGAGCCTAGCGCGAACTCGTTGTGCAGCTCGCCGCTGATCTGGCAGTCGGCACTCTGGCCCTCGACCAGGAAGCGCACGTACTCCGGCCGCACCATCAAGGTCGCCTGCGCGCCCTTCTCCAGGTCCAGGGTGGCAGCGCCGACCTGCATGGCAATAGAGCTGTCCTCGAAGCTGCCTGCACCGCGGCCGGTCACGGCGAAGAGATTGACCTCGCCCATGAACTCGGCGACGAAGCGGCTGCCCGGAGTGTTATAGATCTCATCCGCCGTACCGCTTTGAACGATCCGGCCGGAGCGCATGATGGCGATGCGGTCGGACATCACCATGGCCTCTTCCAGGCTGTGGGTGATGTAAACGAAGGTCTTGCCGGTCTGCCGATGCAGCTCCTTCAGTTCCTTCTCCAAGGTCTTGCGCAGGCGGTAGTCAAGCGCCGAGAGCGGTTCGTCGAAGAAGAGGATCTCGGGGTCGAAGGCAAGGGCGCGCGCCAAGGCCACGCGTTGCCGCTCGCCGCCCGAACACTGCGTCACGCCCTTGCGGTAGTAGTCGGCCGGCAGGCGCAGCAGTTCCAACAGCTCCATCGCCCGCGCGCGTCGCGTTGCCGGGTCGACGCCTTTGATTTTCAGAGGGAATTCGATGTTCTGCCCGACCGTTCGGTGGGGAAACAATGCCAGCGACTGAAACACCATGCAGGTCGGGCGCTTGTTGGCGGGCACGTGGGTAATGCGCTCGCCGGAGAGATAGATCTCGCCCTGGCTGGGCGCATCCATGCCGACCAGCAGGCGAATCATAGTGGTCTTGCCGCTGCCCGAGGGCCCGACGATTGTCAGGAACTCGCCGTCGGCAATATCCAGGGTGATGTTGTCGAGAGCGGTGAAGCTGCCGAAGCGCTTGGTCACTCCCTCAAGGCGCAGAACGACCTGCGATGCCATCGAGCGGCTGATCCTCCAGGTGAGGTGTCGTCGGACAAGAAGGCGACGGCTGTGGTCTCCGAAGAGCCCACAGCCGTCGAAGACAGAGCCTAGCCGCGACGTGCAGCGTTATAGATCTCGCTCAACCTGTCGTAGGAGGCGACGATTTGATAGTCGACCGAGCGGCTCATCTCATCTGTCAGGGAATCCCACTGGATGGCGTCCAGTTCGTCTGCATCGAAGAGATCCAGCACGTCCTGACTGCCCATCTGCGCCACGGGATTGTAGGTGCCCTCGGCGAAGGCGACCTTCTTGCTGGCCTCTGGGCCCTGGACATAGGCCAGGAAATCGGATGCCAGGGGTGACGGGTCGGGGTTGTTCACCAGCGAGGTCACCTCGACCCAGACCACACCGCCCTTGCCGCCGACCGGGCCGGACTTCGGCGTGATGCCGCGGACCTGCGTCTGCCCGTCGAAGCGCGCCGGCGAGGCCGTGTAGGTGCCGCCGGTGAAGTAGGCGTCGATCTCGCCGTTGATCAGCGCCGTGTTCATCGCCACCAGATCGTCGGTCAGCAGCTTGGCGCCGCCGAAGATCTTCTTGGCCGCGGTGTCGAACTTGGCCAGCTGCGGGTCGTTCAGCTTTTCAAAGGGGTTCAGGTCGGCCGTCATGCACATATGCATGATGTTCCAGTTGTCGTAGGTCAGGACGCCGTAGCGATCCTTCATCTTCGGATCCAGGAACAGCTTGTAGCCCTGATCCTCGGCCATCTCGCGGCTGATCTTGTCGGTGTTGACGACGAAGCTGAAGGGGCCGAAGCGCTGCACGATGCCGATCAGATCCTTGCCGCTCTTGTCCATCGCCAGCGGGTAGGGGCCCTGGAATTCCGGCAGCAGCGTCTTGAAGAAGGGGTCGAAGCGGTTCTTGTCCAAGGGCTTGATCAAGCCTTCGGGGTAGAGCTGATTTTGCGCCCAGGGCTGGTTCACGTTGATCAGATCCCAGACCTTGGTCTCGCCGGCCCGGAGCTTGTTGATCATGTCGGGGTCCGAGGTTCCGCTCTCTGCCCGGACAGTGGCGCCGGGGTGCATGTCGCGGAAGGGATCCAAGACCTCGTCGGTGTTGTAGCCTTCCCAGCAGAGGATGTTCAGCTCGTCATCGCGCGCTGCCTGCGACAGCGAGGGGAAGCCCAGCATGCCGGCAGCGGCAAGACCAGCGGTCCCCTTGAGCATTGTTCTACGACCAATCATGACTGCCTCCTGTTGTTGCTTGATCTATCGCCTTCGCCCATCGCCGGTCTTTGTGCCGGTCACGCCTATGGGCCAGGCGCTACTGCTATGCAGCACCGGTGGGATCGTCAAGGCAAGTCCGTCAATCGGCTTGACAGCCAGGACAGGAAATTTGACAGCGGGATGACACTGGCCGGTCAGCCAGTCTGCAGGCAGCCTTTAGGCGGCAGCCAGTTGCCGGTTCGCCGGCGGGCTCTCCAAGGTGGAAAGTGCTTCGGAACGCTTGCGGTCCTCGGGAATGTCCCAGAGTCCCAGCCAACGGCTGGCCTTGCTGGGCAGCGGGGCGGCGGTCCAAACCGCGAAGAGGATCGATCCCATGAAGGCCGTAAGCAAGGGGGCCGCCCAAGGGATGACGGAGGGCGCGGTGTAGATCAGGCAGGTCAAGAGGGCCAGACCGATCAAGGTCTGCAACCAGAGACCGCGCAAAGCCTCGCGCCAGGTCAGGCCATAGCCTTGGCGGCGCTGTGCGTCCCAGGCGATTCGCTTGCCAAGCGCCAGGCCGATCAGAAAGCGGGTCTGGGCCACGGCGACGATGGGGGTCAACAGGGTGGAGAAGAGGAACTCGCTGAGCGCCCCGGTCAGCACCCGGACGGTGCCGCCATAGCGCCGCCGGGAACGACGGCTGAGCAGCACGTCGATCACGCCGATGATCTTCGGCATCAGCGCCATCACCATGATCACCACGAAGAGCAGGATGCCCAGCTCCATCGGGAAGGCAGGGCCGTTCGCGACGGCCCCGAAGGAGAGCCAGGCCTGCAGGGCTCCGCCGCCGATGAACAGCATCCAGCCGGGCGCGCCCATGTACATGAGGATCGCGAGTGCCAGCTGCACGCGGCTGGTGAAGGTCAGGCCGGGCAGTCCCAGCAGGCGCCAGTACTGCATGTTGCCCTGGCACCAGCGCAGGTCGCGCTTGATGAAGTCGGGCAGGGCGGGCGGGTTCTCTTCCCAGCTCTCGTCCTCCTCGCAGATCACCCGGACCTCATAGCCGGCTGCTCGCATCATCGCGGCCTCGACCTGATCGTGGCTCAGCACATAGCCGCCCAAGGGGGGCTTGCCCGGCAGAACGGGCAGATGGCAGTGGTCGCGGAAGGCAGCCGTGCGGATGGCGGCGTTGTGACCCCAGAAAGGACCGCAGTCGCCGTGCCACCAGGCGCTGCCGGCGGTGTAGGAGCGCATGCCGTGGCGCATGCCGAATTGAAAGGCGCGAGCGAAGAAGGTCTTGGCCGGCATGCCGACCACCAGGCCCTGTAGAATGCCGATCTCCGGACTGGCCTGCATCACCCTGACCAGGCGCAGGATCGCGCGCGCCGAGAGGAAACTGTCGGCATCCAGCGGGATGAAGATGTCGTAGTCGTCGCCGCAGCGGGTCACGAATTCGCGGACATTGCCTGCCTTGAAGCCGGCGTTGTCGGTGCGTCGGCGATAGAAGATCCGCTCCGGCCGAGCCGAGCGGGCGCGCCAGGCCGCGATTGCGGCCTCTTCCCGGGCGCAGGCCTCGGGGCTGTTGCTGTCGCTCAAGAGGTGAAAGTCAAAGCGATCGCCGACCCCTTGGGCCACCAGATCGGCCTGCATGGTCTCCAGGCGATGCACGACCTCGTCGGCATCCTCGTTGCGCACGGCCATGGCCATCGCCGTGCGGTAGACCACCGCCTCCTTGCCGTCGATCCGTTTGAGTGCCGGGGTCAGAAAGGCCGCAGGATTCTTGGTGAAAATCCTCAGCATCAATCCGATGGTCGCATTCCAGAAGCCGATCGAAAGCCAGGGCAGGGTGATGGCAAAGCCCAGCAGCATGAAGGGCTCGGCCCAGGTCCAGCCGCCGCTTGCCAGCACGCGCACCATAAGGGCGACCAGGCCGGCAACGGTCAGCAGGTTCAGCGCGAACACGAACCAGCGGCGCGCGCCATAGGGGGCCTGCGCCCGCGTGACGCGGCGGCGCTGCGCCTTAAGTGAACCGGTCCCCTGCGTATCAATCTGCAACGACATGAGCACGTAACCCCGTTTGTCCTGCGGCACTCGTTACCGCATTATAGTGATGGAAACAGGCTTTGGATCTCTCACCTCTGTGTGACAGTCCCGCGAGCGAGGCGCCGAAAGAGGCATGATCAACCCTTCATCAGTTGCCCTGTGGTACGACTCACCGGGCCAGGCCGTTCTCCGCGGCGAGACGCTGCAGCCGGCCGGTCCTGATCACATTGTCGTCAGGGCCCTCTGGTCCGGCCTTTCGCGCGGCACCGAACGCCTGGTGTTTCGGGGCCTGGTGCCGGAGAGCGAATGGCAGCGCATGCGCGCGCCGCTGCAGGAGGGCGACTTTCCCTTCCCTGTGAAGTACGGCTATGCGCTGGTCGGAATGGTTGAGCAGGGGCCCCCCGATTTTGCCGGGCGCGTCGTGTTCGCACTGGCCCCGCACCAGGACTATCAGGCCCTGCCGCTGGGGTTCGCCACGCCGCTGCCGGACGGCCTGCCGCCACGCCGCGCCGTCCTGAGCGCCAACATGGAAACGGCACTCAACGTGCTGTGGGATGCCGAAGCCGCGCCCGGCGAGCGCATCCTGATCGTCGGTGGCGGCGTTCTCGGCATGCTGTTGGCGGGATTGGCCTCGCAATTGCCCGGCAGCGAGGTGACGGTGAGCGATCTGCTGCCCGAACGCGCAGAGACCGCCGCGGCCCTGGGTGCCGGCTTCGCCGCTGCAGATCAGGTGCCGCGGGATCAAGACCTCGTGATCCACACCAGCGCCAGCGAGGCCGGCTTGGCAACGGCGCTGGCGGCCGCCGGCCAGGAGGGGCGGATCGTCGAAGCCAGCTGGTTCGGCGACAAGTCTGTGTCGCTCGCGCTGGGCGGTGCCTTCCATTCGCGGCGACTGCGCCTTATTTCCTCTCAGGTTGGGCGCGTCGCGGCATCGCGTGCGACCCGCTGGGACAATCGGCGGAGGCTTGCAAAGGCTTTGGAGCTGCTTCAGGACCCGCGTTACGACCTGCTCTTGGGCGAGGAGATTGCCTTCTTTGATTTGCCGGACCGCCTGGCCGCTGCGCTGGACCCGCGGGCCGCCGGATTTCTACCTCTCGTTCGCTATCCTTCCACCAGTTAACAGCTGTCAGTCGCCGGAAAAGGAGACGCTATGTTTGCCGTTGAAGTCCGCGATCACATCATGATCGCCCACAGTCTTGCCGGAGAGGTCTTCGGCCCCGCGCAGCGCCTGCATGGCGCCACCTACGTGGTCGACATGACCTTCTTCCGCGCCGAGTTGGACGAGAACAACATCGTCGTCGACATCGGCCTGGCGCTGGACGCCCTGAAGCGCGTCTTGAGCCCTCTGGCCTACAACAACCTGGATGAGATGGACCCCTTCAAGGGACGTGATTCCACCACCGAGGTGCTGGCCAAGCACATCTTCGACGCCATGGCGCAAGAGATCCGCGACGGCAACCTGGGGCCGGCCGCCAAGGGCATCGATACTCTGCGCGTCACCCTGAACGAGTCGCATGTCGCAAAGGCTTGGTACGAGGGGCCGGTCGGCGCCTAGCCGTCGTGCCCGGTTCCGGCTTCATTGGCGCCTGCTTTGCGATCCCCGGCGATCTGGCGAGCCGCACCGGCGGTTACGCCTACGCCCGGGCCGTCCTGGCGGAAATGCCTCTAGAGGGCTGGCAGTTGGACCATCTGGAGCTGCCAGCCAGCTTCCCGCAGCCCGATGCAGCCGCGCTTGCGGCCACCAGCCGGGCGTTCAAGGGCGTGCCGGGCGATCGCCTGCTGTTTGTCGACGGCCTTGCCTTCGGCAGCTTTCCGGACTGGCTCTTGGAGGAGCAGCGGGGCCGCTGGCTTGCGCTGGTGCATCACCCCCTGGCGTTAGAAACCGGTCTCTCGCCTGAGTGTGCGGCGGCGCTGAAGGAGAGCGAAACCCGGGCGCTAGCCTGCAGCGAAGCCGTGGTCGCCGCCAGCCCGGAGACCGCAAGGGAACTGATTTGCAGCTATGGCGTTCCAGAAGAGAAGCTGGTCGTTGCCCAACCGGGTACCGTGTTGCCCGACGCGGCCGGCGAAGGCGGGGGCGAGCGCCCCTGTCTTCTGACCGTCGGCACGATCTCGCCGCGCAAGGGGCAGGATGTTCTGGTCAAGGCGCTGGCGCAGGTGACCGACCTTTCCTGGCGATGCCGCCTGATCGGCAGCGACCGGCGCGAACCGGAGGCTGTGGCGGTCTTGCGGGATCTGATCATCGAACTGGGCTTGTCGGCGCGGGTTGAGATCGCCGGCGAGGTGGCACCGGAGGCCCTGGCGCCGGCCTACCGCGAGGCCGACATCTTCGTGCTGCCAAGCTATTACGAAGGCTATGGCATGGCTTTCGCCGAGGCCATGGCCTATGGCCTGCCGATCGTCGCCTGCCCGACCGGCGCTGTCAGCGAGACCGTGCCGGCCGAGGCTGCACTCTTCGTCCCACCCGGTTCGCCCAACGCCCTGGCGGCCGCTTTGCGCCGTTTGCTTAGCGACAAGGCCTTGCGGTCGGAGAAGGCTGCTGCGGCTTGGCGCCATGGTCGCAACCTGCCGACCTGGCACGAGACGGCAAGCAAAATTGTCCGGGCTTTCGAGAGGGTGCCGGCGCGATGAGCGATTTTACGCCGGAGTGGCTTGACCAGCGCGAGAGCGTTGACCGCCGCTCTCGTGATCCGGTCTTGTTGGCGGCTTTGCGTGCGCGTTTTGCGGCGGCCGGGCGTACCACGGTCTGTGAACTGGGAGCCGGTGCCGGCTCGCTTCTGCGAGCATTGGCACCGCTGCTGTCCGAGCGACAGGAGTGGCACTTGATCGATTCGGATCGCGACAATCTGGCTGCGGCACGAGACAAGCTCGCAAGCTGGGCCGATGCGTGCGAGCAGGGCGAGAGCCTTACCTTGCATCGCGGACGGCAAGAGATCGCTGTCCACTTCGTAGAACGCGACCTGAGCCAGGAGCTCACGCCGGCTCTGGGCGACGCCGAACTGGTGGCGGCCTCGGCGCTCTTCGATTTGGCCGGCCCGGCCTGGCTCGGCGATTTGGCCCGTGCCTTGGCTGCGAACCGGCAGAGCTTTTACGTGAGCCTGACCTTCTGTGGTGGCCTGGCGGCCGACCCGCCGCAGCAACTGGATAGTGCACTTGCAGCCGCTTTCGCGGCACATCAACGCAATGACAAGGGCCTGGGCGGTGTCGCAGCCGGTCCTAGCGCGCACGACCTTCTGGTTGCTGCGCTGAGCGCGAACGGTGCCGACGTTCAAGAGGGCGACAGCAGCTGGCATTTGGCTGAAGGCGAGCAGGCATTGTTACAGACGATGGTGCGCGACTATGCCGCCGTGGCCCTGGAGACGGGGCTGCTTCCCGCCGCGGCGATTGCCGCTTGGCGCGATGCCCATCTCGCGCGCTGCCGGCGGCTCTCGATCGGGCACCGCGACCTTTTTGCGACCTGGCCGGAGGCCGCCTAGGGCTTTTCATGCAGCGCACAGTCAAACAGACAGTCGCCGCCCGGCAGCGGCGTGACCTCGACCTTGGGGCGCAGGGCCTGGTCCAGCCGGGCGATCGGCGGCAGGGCCAGGCCAGGCATGCCGGAGCCGATGATCAGCGGCCCGGTCAGGATGTGCAGGCGGTCCAGACTGTCGGCTTCCAGGAAGGCGGAGAGCGTGGTCGCGCCACCCTCGATCAAGAGGCGCGTCAGCCCGAGGCCTGCCAAGCCGGCCAGGATGTCTTGCGGCAGCAGACGACCGGCCGTGGGCTGGATCGGCAAAGACTCGACACCGGCGGGCGGCTCGACCGCGCCGCCGTGAACAAGAATGCGGCGGCTGCCGTCGTCCTGCCAGCAACGCGCGCTGGCGGCCAGGCGGCCCCTGGCGTCGATCACGACGCGGGCGGGATTGGGACCGGGGACCTGTCGCACGGTCAATTGCGGATCGTCGGCAAGCGCGGTGCCCACCCCGACGACGACGGCATCGACCAGGGCGCGCAGGCAGTGCAGATGCATCAGTGCTGCCGGGCCGTTGATGTAGTGAGAATGACCGCTTTCGGTGGCGATGCGGCCATCCAGGGATTGGCCCAATTGGCCGATCACCAGGGAGGCTTGGCGCCAACGCGCGATCATAAGTGGGTGATACAGCCTGGCAAGGCTTGTGTCCGGCAGGGCAGTGGTGTCGCTATGCGAGGCTGCGTAGCCCAACACCTCAGACCAGGCCTTTCTGGTCCAAGGGGCGAAGGGAAACGTATTGTCTACTTGGGGCATGGCACCGTCCCTTGGGAGTGGGGCTGGCAGCATAGCAGCGAGGAGAGACGAGCTCATGCGCGATGACATCGCGACCGAGACATGGACTGAGATCCTGGGTGCCGAGGCACAGCTATCCGTCGAGCGTGCCATAGCGGAACTGCGCGCCGCGCGCCCCGTCGTGTTGCGTGACGCAGGCGACTCGCGCCTGGTCGCAGCCGCCGAAACAGCCGACGCGACCTTGATAGATGCCTTCCGCTCCGCCTCCGATGACCTGGGTTTGGTGCTGGCCGCACCGCGTCTGCAGGCGCTGGGCCGCAAGACCGTGATACCGCAGCGCATGGAGGTCACTGCCGCCAGCCTGGAGGAAATCCAGCGCCTGGTGACCGACAGCGGGCCGATCCCTCTGCCGCCCGGCCGACCGGCCAGCCCGTTGGACGGCACCGCTGTCCATTTGGTGAAGCTTAGCCAGCAGTTGCCGGCAGCACTAGTCGCACAGGCCGATCCTGCACGCATCCCAGCCAGCCTTCTGGCGGTGCAACGCCAGGCCGTCGAGACCTTCGGCTATGACACCACGCAAAGCCTGCGAATCGCTACGCGCGCACCGGTGCCCTTGGAAGCGGCGACAGACGTGGAGTTCGTCGTCTTTCGCGGCGGCGAGGGCCTGCGCGATCAGGTCGCCGTCGTGGTCGGCAAGCCAAATCCCGATCAGCCGGTCCTCTTGCGGCTGCATTCGGCCTGCCTCACCGGCGATCTCTTCGGCAGCCTGAAGTGTGACTGCGGCCAGCAGCTGCGCGATGCCGTGGGCGCCATGATGGCGGCCGGCGGCGGCGTGCTGCTCTATCTCGACCAAGAAGGGCGGGGCACAGGGCTGCGCAGCAAGATGCGGGCCTACGACCTGCAGAGCCGCGGCTACGACACCCTGGAGTCCGATGCCGTGCTTGGCTATGGCGCGGATGAGCGCTGCTACACCGTGGCGGGCCGCATGCTGGAGCTGCTGGGCATTTCCAAGGTGGCCATGATGACCAATAATCCCGACAAGATCCGGGCGCTCAAGGACTTCGGTATCGAGGTCATGGACAGGAAGCCGCTGATCGGCAGGGTCAACGAGCACAACCGGAACTATCTGGCGACCAAGTCGGAACGCGCCGGCCATCTGCTCGGCGTCGAGCCCTTGCGCAAGCGGCCCGGTTTCTAGACGCGCGTTTCTAGACACGCGTTTATAGACACGCGGGTCCGCGGGGGGAGACCTGTCCTCTCGGCAGGTTGAATCCCACCGGGGCGCACCTCACTCTCGAAAGAGAAGTGAGAGAGAGGAGCGCTGTTATGGGCAAGTTCGTCGAGATCGATGAGAAGCTGCAGACCTTCATCGGCGAGCAGCAGATGTTCTTCGTGGCCACCGCTGCGCCGGACGGGCGCGTTTCGCTCTCGCCCAAGGGCCGGGATTCGCTTCGAGTGCTGGATCCGAGGCGCATCGTCTGGCTCAATCTGACCGGGTCCGAGAACGAGACGGCAGCGCATCTGCTGGAAAGCCCGCGCATCTCGCTGATGTGGTGTTCCTTCACGGAAAGGCCGCTGATCTTGCGAGTCTATGGCAATGCCCATGCCGTGCATCCGCGCGATGGCGCCTGGGACGAGCTCTCGGCGCTGTTCCCGCCGACGCCGGGTGCGCGCCAGATCTTCGACGTCGACGTCGAGCTGGTGATGACCTCTTGCGGCTTTGCCGTGCCGCGCTTCGACTACATTGGCCAACGCGACACCCTGCTGGAGTGGGCTGAGGCACGCGGCGAAGAGGGCGTGCGACAGTACTGGGAGAAGCGCAATCAAACGAGCATCGACGGCAGGCCGACCGGCATTCTTGCGAATTCGGCGCCTGCTTAGAGCCGGAACCTTAGAGGCTATTCAAACGCGCCTGCCCACAGGCTAAGCTCTCCGACGACACGAGGGTCCGGGGAGTGAGGTGAATGCGATTTTGGCCGGTCTTACTGGCACTTGCCGTCATGGTCGGCACAGCGCGGGCGGATGTTCTCTACCACTGGACGCAGCCGCTGAGCGAAGAGCTGCAGAGCTTTCGTGCTGTGGTCGAGGGTCCGCTCTGCCCGTTGATCACCGTCGATGCGACGCCGCGGCAGATGCAGCGGCGGGCTGGGCCGATCCCGGACTTCCCCAACAGCGTCTGCAGCTATCAGAGCGACCGCATGGTCCACGCCGCCTCGCTCGGCGAACGGGTGTTTCCGCTCAGCCCGCGCGATGCTCAGAACGTCTTGCTGATCGGCGACACCGGCTGCCGTCTGCGCCATGGCAGTCCCATTCAGCATTGCGAGAACGGTGAAGACTGGCCCTTCGCCACCGTCGCCGCCTCTCTGGCAAAGGCGGAGGCCGACATCGCGATCCATCTGGGCGACTATCTCTATCGCGAGTCGGAATGCCCCGATCCGACGCTCTGCGGCAGCGTCCATGGCGACAACTGGCCAACCTGGGAGGCCGACTTTTTCCGACCGGCTCAGGTCATGCTGAACGCGCATCCTTTCGTCTTCGTGCGCGGCAATCATGAGAAATGCACGCGCAACTGGCTGGGCTTTCTGCGCTACTTTTCTCTCGAACCCCTGGACGAGCCTTTGGGCGCCCCGCTGTTCTGCGACAACTACTATCCGCCCTTCATGGTGGGCTTCGCGGATCTGCAACTGGCCGTCCTGGATAGCTCGACCCGCGACCGCCATCACTACACTTGGGATCGTTATCGGGCGATGCGCGATCAGTTCCTGGCGATCTTGCCTCTGATCGATCGCGAGACCTGGGTGCTGACCCACGCACCGCTCTGGGGCGTCGGCACAATCGAAGGCGAGCCGGACTCGCTGATCACGCTGGAGACGATTCAGCGAGAAGCCTTTGGCGATATGATGCCCCGTCTGGTTTCAGCCATCTTGTCCGGCGACCTGCACTTTGCCCAGATCATTTCCGTCGAGAACCACCCCCTGCAGCTGACCTTCGGCAACGGCGGCACATCGCTCTACCCAACGCCTAGGGGACTGCAGGACGACCTTCCGGTGGGCTCTGGCGTCTCCGGCGATCTCTTTGGCTATCAAGGCTTCGGTTTCGGGCGCGTGGAGCGTGGGAAGCCGGAGGCTCCGGTAACGCTCTTCGATCGGAATGGCGCCCAGGTCGGCTCTTGCCAAGCCGACCTGGGCGCCAACAGCTGTATGGAGGGCGAACTGTAGGATTTAGAGGCCCTTTGCTGCCTCGAGCACGGCCTCGACGTGACCGGGGACCTTGACCTTGCGCCACTCTTGGCGCAGCACGCCCTGGCCGTCGATCAGGAAGGTGGCGCGCTCGATGCCCATGTACTTCTTGCCGTACATCGACTTCTCGACCCAGGTGCCATAGGCCTCGCAGACCGAGCCGTCTTCGTCGCTGGCGAGGGTGAAGGGCAGGTCGTATTTGGCCTTGAACTTGTCGTGCTTGGCGACCGAGTCCTTGGAGACACCGATCACCACTGCATCCGCACCGTCGAAGGCGGCCAGATTGTCGCGGAAGCCGCAGGCCTCCTTGGTGCAACCGGGCGTATCGTCCTTGGGATAGAAATAGAGGATGACGGTCTTGCCCTTCAGGCCGGCCAGGCTGATCGAGCCGCCCCCGTCGGTGGCCATGGTGAACTCGGGTGCGGGCTTGCCGGTTTCGGTGGTCATCCTCTCTTCTCCTCAAGCATTTCTGTTTCTTTTGCGATGGCGCGCGCCGGCTCGGTGATGTGGCGTTCCCGCATCTCCGACACGACGCTGGCGACCTCTTCCAAGGTGTCCTGCAGCCAGCCGAAGTCAAGGGCATTGCAGGCCTTGGTTATGCCGTCGCGAATGGCCTCCGGGGCAGCGGCGACATCGATGTCGCCAGGGGTTTCGCCCAAGGTCAGGCGCAGATAGCCCTGCAGGCGCCGCAGGAAGCGGACCGCGCCGGCCAGTTCTTCGACATCTTCTTCGGGCAGGATCCCGGCCTGGTCGATGGCTTTGAAGACATCCTCCGTCGAGCCCAGCAGAATCTCCGGATGGCTATGACCGTGTGCCAGCTGCCAGTATTGCGCCAAGAACTCGCAGTCGAGCAGGCCGCCGGACCGCATCTTCAAGTCCCAAGGGCCTTGCGCCGGCTTGTCACGCTCCAGGCGTTCGCGCATCTCTGCGACTTGCTTCAGCAGTCGTTTGGGGTCCTGCTTTGCCGAGATACAGGCATGGATCGTGGCTTCGATCTCTTCGCGAAAGACCTTGTCCCTGGACAGGACGCGCGCGCGGGTCAGCGCCATATGCTCCCAGACCCAGGCCTCTTCGCGCTGATAGCGCTCAAAGCCGGCGAAGGTGCTGGCCAGCGGACCGGCGTTGCCGGCCGGGCGCAGCCGCATGTCGACGGCATAGAGTGTGCCCTCTGCCGTCGGCGCGGTAATGGCGTTCACCAGGCGTTGCGCGAAGCGGGTGAAATAGGTGGTGGGATCCAGCTCCTTCTCGCCATCGGAGGCGAGAGCGCCTTCGGGGACCCGGTAGATGAAAACCAGATCCAAGTCCGAGGTAAAGGTCAGCTCGCGACTGCCGAGTTTGCCCATCTCGACGATGGCGAAGGCACTGCCCGGAATGCGGCCGTGTCGTCTTGCGAACTCGGTCTCGACCCGAACCAGGATGGTGGCCAGCGCCGCGTCGGCGATGTCGCTGAGCCGGCGCCCCAGGGTCTCTTCGCTGGCCAGCCCCAGCAGCATCTGCACCCCGGCTTGGAAATGCCTGTCATGCACGCTGCGGCGCAGCAGATCCAGTTCCTCTTCGTAGGAGCGCGCGGTGTCCAGATAGGCGTCGAACTCTGCAACCAGACTGTCGCGCTTGGGTAGCGGCTCGAAAAAGTCGGGCGACAGAAGGGAGTCGATCAGTGCCGGTTGTCGCGACAGGTGCTTGGCGAGCGCCGGTGCGCTGCCCAGGACCTTGGCCAGAATGTCCATCAGACGGGGATTGGCGTGCAGCAAGCCGAAGAGGTGCACGCCGGCCGGCAGACCGGCCAGAAAGGTGTCGAAGCCGGTGAGGGCGGCGTCCGGGTCGGCGCTTTGCGAGAAGGAGCGCAACAGGGGAAGCATCAAGAGGGTCAGGCGTTCGCGCGCGGCCGTGCTGCGGGTCGCCCGATAGCGCCCGTGATGCCAGGAACGCACGATGTTGAAGACCCTTTCGGGATCGCCGAAGCCAAAGGCGGAGAGGGTGGCGATGGTGTCGGGGCCGGGCGTGTCGCCGACGAAGACCAGGTTGATGTGCTCTTCCTCGCCCTCCGGCTGCTCTTCTTCCTCGAAGAGGTGGGCATAGTGATCCTCGACCCGATGCAGGTGGTGCAGCAGGTCGCGGCGGAACTCCGCACTGGCTTGATAGCCTAGGAAGGCGGCAAGCCGCTCGATGCCCTCTTCGTTGTCGGGTAGGCTGTGCGTCTGCTGGTCGGCTACCATCTGCAGGCGGTGTTCGACCCAGCGCAGGAAGGCGTAACTCTCGGCCAGTTCCTCGGCGACGCCGGGCGTGATCAGGCCCTCTGTGGCCAGCGCGCGCAGTGCCTGCACGGTCCGGTTTTCGCGCAGCGAAGGCGCGCGGCCACCCCAGATCAGCTGCTGGGTCTGGGCGTAGAACTCGATCTCGCGGATGCCGCCGCGGCCCAGCTTGACGTTGTGCCCCTCGATTGCCACGACGCTGCCGCCCTTTGCGGCATAGATCTGCCTTTTGATGGCGTGGATGTCCTGAATTGCCAGAAAATCCAGGCTGCGGCGCCAGATGAAGGGGCGAATCTCCTTCAGGAAGGCGAACCCCATCGGCAGGTCCCCGACCACCGGGCGCGCCTTGATCATCGCCGCGCGCTCCCAGTTCTGGCCGAGGCTTTCATAATAGGCCAAGGCTGCATTCAGCGGCACGGCCAGCGGTGTGGCGCCGGGATCCGGTCGCAGCCGCAGGTCGACGCGAAAGCCGTAGCCATCGGCGGTGCGCTCGCTCATCAGCGTGATCAGATCGCGGGTCAAGCGTTGCGCCAGTGCCTCCGGCCCTTGGCGCGAGATCGATGGCAGCCGCTTGGGGTCGTAGAGCACGATGAGATCGATGTCGGAGGAGAAATTGAGCTCGCGCGCGCCCAGCTTGCCCATGCCAAGCGCGACATAACCGCAGTCGCGGGCCGGGTGCTGCAAATCGGCCAGTTCCAGCTGATTGCGCTGTGCGCCCTCCAGCAGCAGGAAATCGAAGGCAAGGCCCAGCAAGCCGATCGCCAGGTCGGTCAGGGCGCCGGTAACCTGCTCCAGACCCCAGACGCCGGTCATGTCTGCCAGCGCGATGGTCATGGCCGCGCGCCGGCGAATCCGGCGCAGGCGACGCATGCAGGCGGCCCGGTTTTCGCCCGCCGGTCGCTCCGCCATGGCCATCTTGAGCGCGGCGAAGACGCTGTCCGGTCCCTCCTGGACCAGCTGGGCAAAGAGCTCCGCCTCCTTCAAGACGCAGTCGGTCAGAAAGGGCGACTGCGAAAAAATCGCAGCCAGTAGACGACGCGGCCCCTCTCCTGACGTAATCTCCTGTAAAGGGGCGGTCCGTTCGCCGAATTCTTCAAGGCGTTCGGACCACCTTTGGAATCCGAGGGCGGACTCCTCTTGCCGGAAGGGCCTAGGTAGCGAGTGCGGTAGTGGATCTGGAAGGAGCGACATCGGCAGCCTCAAATGCAGAGAGGCAGCCTGCGGCTGTCAAGCAAGCCGGTCAAGCGGCTCGCTCTGGCCGCCGGCTTCGCTTTCGCGCACACCGGCCGCGCAGCCGCTTCGCCAGAATCTGCGCTCTGGTGCTCGAGGTGGTGATCGGCTTCGTCGCCTTGCTGCTGGTGATCTGCGGCTTTCTCTTCTGGCGTCTGGTCGAAGGCCCGCTGTCGCTCGACTTCCTGACCCCTGTGTTGGTTGAGGCCTTCGATGCACAAGACCAGGCCGGCGCTCGCGCCCAGATCACCGGCACGCGGTTGCTCTGGGACGAACAGTGGCAAAGCCTGGAGCTGCAGGTGACCGGGCTGACGGTCGATGACGCGGCCGGCGAGCGCTCCTTCGCGCTGCCGCTGGCAAAGATCGATTTTTCCTTTGGGCGCTTGCTTGAAGGCAAGGTCGAGGTGACGGACATAGAGATGATCGGGGCCAGCCTTACGGTCAGGCGCAACGCCGATCAGAGCTTTGAAGTTCTGCTGTTTCAGGCCCGCGGCAACAGTCCGCCGCCGGCATCGCGGGCGCGGCCGACCAGCGCTCCGACCCTGACCGAACCGACCCTGACCGAACCGACTCTGACCGAACCGGGCCAGGCCGGGCGCGCCGAGGGCGAGGTTGCGCTCTCGGCAATCGACGCCTTGCTAAGCGGCGGTGGGCTGGGCCCGATCCAGGACCTGCGCGAGATAACCCTGCGACGCTCGCAGATCATCGTCGATGATCGCGTCTTGGGTATCAACTGGGTCTTGCCGGCCGAGAACATTACCCTGCAACGCACCAAGACGGGCCTCAGCGGCGAGATCGACGTCGGCCTGCCCTTTGGATCGGAATCGGCCGAGGCCGATCTGGCCGTCGTCTACAACAATGTCAGCGGAACTTTGGACATTGCCGGCCAGCTGGCCAAGTTGGATCTGGCCTCGCTTTCGAAACTTCTGCCGCAGGTGCAGGGCTTGACCGTTCTGGAAAGCGTACTGAACGGCGACATCTCCGCCACTCTGGGTGGCGACGGTCGGATCTTCTTTGTCGATTTCGAGCTGGCTGCGGGGCCGGGGCGCTTGCGGCCGGCACGCGATCAGCTTCCGCCCATCGAGATATCTGGCGGTGCGATCAATGGACGGATCGATTTGGCCGACAGCAGCCTTTCGATCTATGACTTGCGCGTGAGGACCGGCACGGCCGAGGATCCGGGCCCTGAGATTGCCGCGACCCTGCAGGTGCGCGCCGAGTCGGGTGGCTTTTGGGACCTGAAGGCCACGGCGCAAGCGGGGGCCTTTCCCGTAACTCAGTTGAGGTGGCTCTGGCCGAATGTCTATGGGCCGGTCGCACATGACTGGGTGACCGGCAACATCACCGACGGCACAGTTACAAGTCTGGTCGCCGCCTTCGATCTGCGCCTCAGCAAGGACGGCGCGCAGTATGAATCCCTGAACGGCAGCTTCGATTTCGAGAACCTGGTGCTCCACTACCTGCGGCCGATGCCGCCGATGCGCGGGCTGACGGGCACGACGAAGGTGACCGGCGATCGCATGGTCTTTGACGTCAAGAGCGGTGAGTCGGAGGGGCTGGCCTTGGGTCCCGGCACGGTGACGATCTCCGATCTGATCCAGGAGGTGCCGGAGATGCTGATCGACGTGCCGGTGGCTGGCAGCCTGGCCGACATGATGGCGGTCTTGGACCTGCAGCCGCTTGGCCTGATGAAGCGTGCCGGGATCGATCGCAAGGGGGTAAAGGGTCAGGGGCGCCTGCAGGTGACCATGGGCTTTCCCCTGCTCACCGATCTGAAAAGCGAGGACATGAGCCTGACGGCCCAGGGCAGCTTTACCGACGTCCTGGTGCGCCGCGTCGTGTTGGGCCAAGACGTCGCCTCACCCTCTCTCGCTCTCACCAGCACCATGAAGCGCCTAACGCTCAAGGGCGAAGCGGAGGTCGCCGGCAGCAGGCTGGATGTCGATTATGTCCAGGACTTTGACGGGACCCTGTCCCTGAAAGGCCGTAGCGCAGACATCAAGGCAACCACGCTGGCGGCCATGATACCCGCGGTGGAGGGGGTGATCAGTGGCGCCTTGGCCGGGGATTTCAGGATCGAGGGCAATCCCTTTCGTCGTATGACCATTGCCGCCGATGTCGACCTGGCCCGCACCGGGATCGATCCGCCGTCCGGCAAGTGGACCAAGTCGGTAGGGACGGCCGGTCGCGCCAGCGGCACCGTCGTGCTGCAGGATGGCGCACTCTCCACAATCGAAGGGCTGAACATTGCCACCGAGGGGCTGGACGTCGCCGGCACGATCACCTTCGCTGCCGACAATCGGCTGCGCCGCGCCCAGCTGTCGCATGCGCGCTATCTGGAGTTCGATCTCGGCAAGGTCGACCTCACGCAAGAGCCACAGCTGCTACGGGCGAGCGTCGACGGAGGCACGATCGATATTCGTCCGTGGATAAGGCGCGGTCGCACCCCGATCGAGCAGGCCAACAAGAGCCTGGAAGAGGCGGACGCGCCACCGAAGGCGCAGGTTAGTTTGCGCAATCTGCAAAGCATCATCCTGCCGAATGGTGAACTGCGCAACGTCACCGCAGACATCGACAACAGCCAGGCCATCTTCTACATCGACCTCAAGGGCACGCTCTTCGTCGAGGGGCGCTCTCGGGGCGAGGTGGTGATTGCCTTTCAACCCGACAACCAGGGCGGCAGGCGGGGCAATCTGACGGTTGCAGATGGCGGCGCCATGCTGCGCGCACTCGATGTCGGCGACTACATCGACGGTGGCACCTTGACCTGGCGCGGCGCCACGCCGGCAGGCCAGCCAGATGCCCCTTTGGCCGGTCGCCTCTCCGTCGGTCAATTTCATATGAAAGAGATTCCACCGGCCTTGCGGGTCATTATGGTGGCCGGCCTGACCGGTATCGAGGATGCACTGTCCGGGCCGGGCGTCAGCTTCGACAAGCTAACCGGCGACCTATCGATCAAAGGCGATCACTTTACCAGCAAGCAGCTGCGCGCCATCGGTTCGGCGCTGGGCGTGCTGGCCAGCGGCAGCGTCGACGTCAGCGCCGACCGCATCGACCTCGAGGGCAAGGTGGTGCCGGCCCAAGCCATCAACAGCTTCCTGGACAAGATCCCGGTTTTGGGCTGGGTCATCACTGGCGGCGAGAATCAGGGGCTCTTCGCCGTCAGCTACGATGTAGAAGGCTCGCTCAAGGATCCGCGAATCACGGTCAATCCCCTCTCGGCCCTGACGCCGCCCGTGCTGCGGTCTCTGGTCGAGGCGATCACCGACGGAGACGGAGACAGCGGCGACAGTTCAACGCCGATCAAAGAGCCGGAAGGCCCCCAGCGTTGAACCCAGCACTGTTGTCACCCCAGCACTGTTGTCGCCTTAGCACTGTTGTCGCCTTAGCACTGGCGCATCCTTGGGGCCATGACCCCAAGGATGGCGCAAGAGGCATCACGCGGCGGTTAGCGAACCAGGCGGTTCCACCAGCCTTGACGCTTCGGGCGGTCCGGATCCGGTGCCGTTACCACGGCAATGTTCGGCGACACCTCGGGCTCTTCGGAGGCTTCCTGCGGTGTGTCGATCGCATCCGGCTCTGCGGGCGTTCCCTCTTCTCCAGACTCCTGCCCGCGCTCTTCCGACGTTGCCTCCTCCGCAGCGCTTGCCGTTTCGGGCTGGTCGTCGTCGCTGTTCGGCGGCTGTGCTGTTGCATCGTCAGGCTGATCCTGTTCGGAAGCCTCGGCGATTTCAGCGCTTTGCGTGTCTGCCGCAGCCTCCTGTCTGGCCTCGTCTTCCTGTTTGGCCTCGTCTTCCTGTCTGGCCTCGTCTTCCTGTCCGGCCGCAACCTCATCCTGGCGTGTGTCGGCGGTCTCGTCGGTGGCAGCAGCCTGGTCTTCACCAGTTGCTTCGGCGGCCTGCTGGTCCTGGCCGCTCTGGTCCTGGCCGCTCTGGTCCTGGCCGTTAGCCTCCTGCTGCTGTTCCTCCTCGTCGGAGCGGCGGCTGCGCCGTCTGCCACCGCGCTTGCCGCGCCGGCGGCGGCGGCGGGAATCGCCCTCGCTGCGCTCTTCGCTGGAGGATTCCGACTGTGCTTCCTGCTCGTTTTCGGCCTCTTCCTCGGTGTCGTCGGTCAGATCCTCGTCCGACTCCTCCTCGGCTTCGACGTTTGCCGGCGCGGCGGTCTCGTTGCGCGGCGGCGGTCGCCGCGTGCTACCGATCCTCTCGATCCGATGCTGCAGGCCACTCAGGCTGTCATCGACCTCGATCCTGAGGTCCAGTCCGAAGCGCTCTTCCTCAATCGCCAACTGCTCGCGCTTGTTGTTCAAGAGGTAAAGCGCAACGGCGGTCGGGACGGTCACCACCATCTCGCCGCCGTAGCGCCGGCCTCCCTCTTCGACGATGGCGCGCAGCAGGGTCAGCGCTGCGGTTTCGGGCGAATAGAGGCGTCCGGTCCCGGTGCAGTGCGGGCAGGTAACCATCGCGGTCTCGACCAGGCTTGGCCGCAAGCGCTGGCGGGACAGTTCCAGTAGACCGAAGGGGCTGATGCGGCCCAACTGGATCCGCGCCCGGTCGGATTTCATCGCGTCTTTCAGGCGACGCTCGACATCCCGGTTGTGCCGGTTCTCTTCCATGTCGATGAAGTCGATGACGATCAGGCCGGCCAGATCGCGCAGACGCAGCTGCTTGGCGACCTCGTCGGCTGCCTCCAGATTGGTCTTCAGCGCGGTCTCTTCGATGTGGCGTTCGCGCGTCGCCCGGCCGGAGTTCACGTCGATTGCCACCAGGGCCTCGGTCACGTTGATAACCAGATAGCCGCCGGAGCGCAGCTGCACCTCCGGCAGGAACATGCTGGACAGCTGTGCCTCGACCTTGAAGCGCTGCAGCAACGGCAGGCTGTGCTCCTTGTAGAGCTGCACCTTGCGGGCGTGGCTCGGCATCAGGTTCTTCATGAAGGCCTTGGCTGCCTTGTAGCCATCTTCGCCCTCGACCAGGATCTCGGCCATATCGCTGGTGTAGAGGTCGCGGATGGCCCGCTTGATGATGTTGCCTTCCTCGTAGATGAGGGACGGCGCCTTGGCTTGCAGCGTACTCTCGCGGATCTGGCCCCACAGACGGATCAGATAGTCGTAGTCGCGCCGGATTTCGGTGCGGCTGCGCTCGCTGCCCGCGGTTCGAACGATGACGGCCATGCCGTCAGGGATCTCCAGATCGCTCAAGACCTGCTTCAGACGCTTGCGGTCGGTGCTGGAGCCGATCTTGCGGCTGATGCCACCGCCACGCGCGGTGTTCGGCATGAGCACGCAGTAGCGCCCCGGCAGCGAAAGATAGGTGGTCAGCGCAGCGCCCTTGTGGCCGCGCTCTTCCTTGGAGACCTGCACCAGCATGATCTGGCCGCGCTTTATGACCTCTTGGATCTTGTAGCGGCGCAGCAGTTTGGCGCGACGGCGCGCGGCATCCTCGATGTCGTCGCCGTCCAAGGTGTCGACCTGGGTCTCCTGCTCGATCTCTTCGATGGCCTCCGGGACATCGCCCTCGCTGTCGCCATCGCCGTCGGCGTCGGTATCGGCCGCTTTGGCGGCTGCTTCCTGCTCCGCCGGCTTCTCGTCCTTGCTGCTGTCCGAACTGCGGCGGCTGCGACTGGAGCGGCGTGAGCGACGCGAGCGGCTGCGCTTGGAGGTGCTGGCGGGGGCAGCCTCGCCTTCCTTCTCGGCCGCATCGGCTGCGGCTTCGGCGGACTCTGCCTGGCTTGGAGTCTCCGTTGGGGCGCCGTCGCCTCCAGCATCCCCATCGGCAGCGTCGGCCTGCTGCGCTTCGGGCGCGTCCGAGGCGGAGGCAGACTCCTCTGCCGGCTCTGGCGCAGCCTCTGTCGCTTCGCCCGATGCCTCTTGCGGCTCGGAAACATCCTCCGTGACGGTCTTGGTCGACTGCTCAGCAGGAGCGGCCGCATCCTCTTGCGACACCGCACCCTCGGCCTCAGTGCTTTCGGAGGTGGCGTCCGGGTCTTCGCTCAGCTGATCGCCGCTCTTTGCGGTCATCGGCATGCTGCGCTCGCTGCCGCTATCGGGAGGAAGCGGCGCCTCCTCGCCGTCGACAGCTGATTGATCCTCGCCATCCTGTTCCGCAGAGCGCTGGTCTTCGGCTGGGCTCTCTTCGGGGGCGTCGTTATTGGCGTCGCTGCTGGCCGCCTCGCTTTCGGCTGCGTTTACGTCGCCTTCTGGCTCGCTGGCCTGGTCGTTTTGGGGCTCTGGCTGGGTCTCAGCTGCCGCGTCCTCGTCGGTCGCGCTCTCCGGAGCAGGTGCAGCCTCGGCTTCGGTGGCGGTTTCCTTCGGCGCTTGCGTCTTCTTGCTGCGAGAGGATCGCGAACTGCGGCTGCGGCGCTTGGGCGGCGGCGCTTCCTCCTCGATCTCCTCGTCCTCCTCCTCCTCGTCGCGCTCCATAGCGGCTTTGATCGCGGCCTCTTCGGCCAGCAGCGCCTCGCGATCGGCGATCGGGATCCGATAGTAGTCGGGATGGATTTCGCTGAACGGCAGGAAGCCGTGGCGATTGCCGCCATAGTCGACGAAGGCGGCCTGGAGCGAGGGTTCGACCCGCGTGACCTTTGCCAGATAGATGTTGCCCTTGATCTGGGCGTGGCTACCGATTTCTCGGTCGAATTCCTCTACACGATCATCCCTGGTGACGACGACCCGGGTCTCGGCCGGGTCGCTCGCATCGATGAGCATAAACTTCTTCATAAAGGGGGAACTCCGGTGCGCCCTCGCGCAGCGGCAAGCGGGCCGCGCGCGGGACGAATGCTGTTTGGGGGTGGCAAGCGGAGTTCGGTGCCATGCTCTTGTCTATCGCAGTGCTTTGCATGGACGGATCCGACCCCTTGTTCTCGCCTCGAATGGCTTTGACGGTGAACCCGCCCGCTGTCCGCTCTTCCCTGGCAGCGTCTTGCCGGGACATCCTCCAAGTCGGACGGGCTTAGCTGTACCGCGTGCCCAGAACGAGCGCCAACTGCCATAGGTCCGGCGGCCCGCTCGCTGTTTACGGTTGTCCGCGTGTGCGATCCTCTGCGTGCCACCCTCGTCGTCCGGTGGCTAATCCAGGCTTTTCGCACCACAGCGGTTTGTAACCTGTTGCGAAATCTATTCCGGCAAGGCGACCGGGATCAAGCGTTTGATGAATGGTCCGTCGCTTGCCTGGCATGCGTTGTCAAAAGACAGGGTTCAGCGTCTGTCCTGTCAATGAAGCGGAGCGCCACGAGAAGACACAGATTTCCAAGAAGTGATGGAATCTGAGTGCTTTCCGCTTGCTTTTTTGTGTGGAGTCGTAGAAGGAAGTTTGGAAGAGCAGACTTCGAGTCGTGTGTCCCTTCTTCGGTCGCGCCGTTTCGGCTGGCTGACTTTGCTGGAGTGACTGTCGCCCCATGCTACGTTTCGCGCTGCATATCGTTTTGATCGCGCTTCTGGCGGCTGGATCGGCTGTGGCCAAGCCCAGTGTGGAGGCGCCGCGCAGCGGCCAGCACGCCGACTACACGCGCTTCGTGCTCGATTTGAGCGAGCCGCTGCCCTACGCCATCTTCACCCTGCCCAACCCGCCGCGATTGGTGGTGGATCTGCCCGAGGTCGACTTCAAGCTGCCGGCCTCGAGGAACATGAAGATTCCCATGGTGAAGGCTCTACGCTCGGGGCTCTTCGCGCCGGGGCTGTCGCGCCTGGTGTTCGATCTCGACGGCCCGGTCAAGGTCCTGCGCGCCGCGGTCCTGCCGCCGAACGACAAGGGGCTGCATCGACTTTACTTCGATGTCGCGCCGACCGACCAGGGCAGCTTCCAGGCCAAGGCCAGCCGCAAGGCGCTGACCTCGAAAGCGCCTCTGCCGAAGGCCGTCTACACCGCGACCGGCACCGCGGTCCCGGTGACCGATACGCGCCCGCTGATCGTCGTCGATGCCGGCCATGGCGGGGTCGATCCCGGCGCCATCAGCATCTCCGGCGCGCATGAAAAGGACATCACCCTGGCCTTTGCCAAGACCCTGGCCGACGCCCTGAAGCGCAGCGGGCGCTACCGGGTGATGCTGACCCGTGACCGAGACATTTTCCTGCCGCTGAACGAGCGCTATGCCAAGGCCGAGCGCATTCAGGCGGATCTCTTCATCTCGCTGCACGCCAACATCCACGCCAAGAAGTCGATCAAGGGGGCCAGCGTCTTCACGCTCTCCGAACGCGGTGCCGATTCGGATGCCGAGGCAGCGGCCCTGGCCGCCAAGGAGAACGGCGCCGATGCGGTCGCCGGCGCGGCCAGTGTCGACCAGGTCGCGCACATCCTGGGCGATCTTATGCGCAGAGAAACCATGAACCTCTCGAAGAACTACGCCAATCGTCTGGTGCAGTCGCTGGGCAAGCAGACGACCCTGTTGCGCAACACCCATCGCTTCGCCGGCTTTCGGGTGCTGAAGTCGCCAGTCGTGCCCTCCGTCCTGCTGGAGATCGGCTATCTCTCGAACCCGCAGGAAGAGAAGCTGCTGCGCAAGAAGTCGCATCGCAAGAAGATTGCCAAAGCCATCGTCGATGCCCTGGACAGCTTTTTTCAGTGGCAGCAGACCGTGAACCGTAGCTAGGAGCCTGTCCGAGTAAGCGTATTGTTTAGCGTTGTTGGCGGTTTTCGTTAAGTGTCGGTTTGCTGGTGCCGGAGGTCGGGGCTGGATTTGACGCCGGTCAGGGGGCGTTGGCGAGCTTGAGGATGTTGTGGGCGGT
>JAVJSY010000059.1:0-5605 GCA_040219175.1 Kiloniellales bacterium | reverse complement strand
CTTGGATCCCAAGCGTTCGGTGAATCGGCCCACTAGATCATGATGACGTCAAATCGAAACGATTTGTCGTCTGAATCATGCTCTCCAACTTTGAAAAGTAGAGCAGATTCACGCGAGCAGGTGATTCCACCTGATCGCGATCTGCTCTAATACCACACGGCAGAGATGAAGACCCATTGCATCTGTTTTTGGCGTTCAGACGCCACGCAGGGCTTATCCTCGCTGCGCTGCGGGCGCGCGGTCGCGCTTGCCAACCCCCGATGCGTTCCACTCAACGCGGGGTGGTATAACTTGTTGATCTGGTGGTGCTCTAAACCCAGAGGAAGTCGCTGGCGGTCAGTTGCCCGGCACGGCTGAGGTCGCTGATGCGCAGCGTCGCGTCGCCGACGCCGTCGCCCTCGTTGTCGACGCGGAGCCGGCCGGCACTGTGGAAGCGTGCCTGACTGTTGCCGTCGGCAAGAAAGGCGGCATCGCCTCGATATTGGAAGCTGCCGCTGAGCGGCGCGTGATCGAAGACCACCAGGTCGGCGTCGCCGCTGCCGGCGCCGAACTGCAGGCCGGAGAAATCTCTGATCACAGGCCCGGCGCCGGTGGGGTCGGCAATCTCGAAGCTGTCCTGGCCGACCCCGCCGAAGCCGATGTCTCGACCGTCAAGTTGCAAGCGGTCGTCGCCACTCTCGCCATGCAACCCATCCAATCCGCTACCGCCCTCAAGGATGTCATTACCGCTGAGTCCACGCAGCGTATCCTTACCCGAACCACCGCCCAGGCTGTTGGCATGCTCATTGCCCAGCAGCCGGTTTGCCAACGCATTGCCAATCAGCGTTGCCGCTCCGGCTTTGGCATTGAGGTTGGCGCGTTCGACCTCATTGTCGCTGGCCGCGACCGGCAGCTCGTAGAAAGAGGCGTTGGAGCGCACCAGGTCACGGTCGCCTTCGCCTGCGGCTTCGAAGATCATATCGCTCGCGGTATCGACGAAGAAAATGTCGTTGCCAGCACCGCCGTAGGCCGTGTCGCTGCCCGATCCGCCGCTTAGGCGGTCGGTGTCGTTCGCGCCGAACAGCCGATCCGAACCCGAGCCACCGAAGAGCCTGTCCGCGCCCGACCCGCCATAGAGGAGGTCTTCACCCAGGGTGCCGACGAGGCGGTCGTTTCCGCCTGCACCTGTGAAGGTATCGTTGCCCTCTACGCCATGGATGACATCGCCGCTGCTGGTGCCGACCAGCGTGTAGTCGAAGGCCAGGAGGTTGTCGAGACCGGGAAGATCCAGATCGCTGTCCGGTACCGATGGCGTCACCGCGATGCCCGCCATGTGCAGCAGGGAGGCGACGTTGGCGTTGCTGTTCTGCTCCAGCAGAATGTAGCTGAGGCTCTCCGCGTCGATCTGCGCTCCGTGCTGCAGCAAGAGCGACCAGACGTCCTCCAGGTCCCGATTGCCGAAATCCAGGATCTCGACCCCCTGGACCTTGTCCGAGGGATTGCCGTTAGCGTCCCGCTCGTCTGCGGTCGGTGCACCGGAATAGACGTCGATATCACCGAAGAAGGGGAAGAAGCCGGTCGGGCCGGCGCTGATGATCTGCTCGTCGCCTGCGTCGTTCTTGTAGACGAGATAGAGGTGTCCGAAACCGCTACCGATGCCCAGAACGGTGACGTCGCGTACTTCCACGGAAATCTGCGCCAAAGGACCAATCCAACGCCGTTGATGTGTCTCGCTGATCGGCGGACACTATCACCCGAGCAGAGACTGTCAAACTTCCTGGTCCTGGTTTGGCCGGGCTAGGCCTTGGTGGTTCCGTCGAAGCTGTAGCCGATGCCGTAGACCGAGCGGATGATGCTTTGATCCAATCCCGCGGAGGTCAGTTTGCGGCGCAGGTTCTTCACGTGACTGTCGATCACGCGGTCGAAGACGTCGTGCTCGTTGGCATAGGCCAGTTCCAGGATCTGGGCGCGGGAGAAGACGCGTCCGGGGCGCGCGCTCAAGACCGACAGCAGGCGGAACTCGGTCGGCGTCAGATCCAGGGGCTGCTTGCCCACCCAGGCGCGATAAGCCTCGCGGTCGAGGTGCAGGCCCTCGGGGTCGCTTGCCGGCTCTTCGCTCTGGGCGATCTGCGCGCGCCGCAGGACCGACTTTACCCGCGCCACCACCTCGCGCGGGCTATAGGGTTTGCAGACATAGTCGTCGGCGCCCAGTTCCAGACCCAGCAGGCGATCGATCTCTTCCACCTTGGCTGTGGTCATGATGATCGGGACGCCAGACGTCTGCCGCAAGCGTCGGCAGACCTCCAACCCGTCCAGGCCCGGCAGCATAAGGTCCAGGACGATCAAGTCCGGTGTGCGTGCCTCGGCGCGCTCCAGGGCTCTGGCGCCGTTGGTTTCGAGCAGAACGTCGTAGCCTTCGCGTTCCAGATAGCTGGAGAGCACCTCTGCCAGGGGTTCCTCGTCCTCTACGATCATGACTTGCTGGTTCATGCGGCCCCCTTCTTGTTCTCTGCTAGAGGTAGGGTCAGCAGCACCCGCAGTCCACCAAGCGGTGATGGTTCGGCGCTGATTCTTCCACCATGGGCTTCGACGATGGCCCGACAGATGGCCAGACCCAGACCACGGCCGCCGGTGCGGCGGTTGCGCGAATCCTCGACGCGAAAGAAGCGGTCGAAGAGGTTCGGCAGGTTTTCCGGTGAAACGCCCGGCGGGGTGTCGTCGAACTGCAGGATCAGCTTTCGGGCCTTGAGGTCTTGATGCAGGGTGATCTCCAGTCGTCCACCGGCATCGCTGTAGGCTATGGCATTGCTGGTGAGGTTGCGCAGCACCTGGGCCAAGCGGTTCTGATCCATGTCCAGCCAGGTTTCGCCGCCGGTCTCGTCGCGCAGGTGGATCTCGATCTCGGCTGCCTGTGCCCGGCTCTCGAGGTTCTCGGCAACCCGTTTGACCAGCGGCCAAAGTTGGCCCCTCTTCAGATCCAAGTGCAGGCGTCCGCCGTCGGCCTCCGCCAGCTGGCGCAGGTCGTCGATCAAGGCGGCCAGCGTCATGATCCCGGCATGCAGCCGGGCCAGCGACTGCGCATCGGGCTGGCGGATGCCGTCCTGCAGCGCCTCCACCTCCGCACGCAGGCTGGAGAGCGGGGTGCGCAGCTCGTGCGCCGTGTCCTGGACCCAACGCTTGCGTCCGGCTTCCGCAGCGCCCAGGGTCGCGGCCAGTGCATTGATGTCGCGCGCCAGGCTGCCGATCTCGTCGCTGCGGTTCGCTGCCGCCGCGCGCGCCTCGTAATCGCCGTCGCTTAGGCGCTGGGCAGTGCGCGCCATGGCGGTTACCGGACGGCTGAGATGACGCCCCAGCAGCAGGGCGGCCAGTCCGGCCAAGAGGACGGTTCCCAAGCCGATGGCGAGCAGGTTTCGCCCCTGGGCCTGTACGAAGCGCCCATGGATGCCGTCGGCCAGATGGTCGGATGGGCGCAAGACCAGCCAGCCCAGCAAGCGGTCGCCGGTTGTAACCGCCCGTCTGGCATCGCTCTTGAGCGCGCTCTTCGCGCCGATGATGTAGCTTTCATCCGGATCCAAGAGGGCCAGCCGACTGGCGATCCTTGCGACCGTTGGCGGTAGCCTCTTACGCTCCCCCTTCTCCGCCTTGCCGTCTTCCAGATCTTTCAGGCGCCGATGCGGCAAGAGTCCGCGCAAGAGCAGGCCATTCCAGGAGTCGCGATCCTCGGCCAGCCACCGCAGACCACGCCCGCTGCCCACCGCAATCAGCTCATCGGAGAGCCGGTTCATCCGATCCAACTGGGCCTGCGCGACATAGAGGGTAAACCCCCGGTCGAGGCTCCAGAATGTCAGGGTCGCCACCAGCGCGACGGCCGAGACCGTCAGGGTCAGGCCCGTAAAAAAGAGCTTACCGGAGAGGGAGAGTTGCATGGCCTCGTCGTCAAGGTGCCCCGTTGTTAGGGTGCCCCGTTGTTAGGGTGATGGAGATCGCGGGATCGCACGGTCCACCGGGTGACCAAGATCCGGTCCCGGCTTGAGACCTCCAAAACAGCGATAGACGGGCGCCGCTTCATGGGCGCCCGTCCAACACCAGCCACACTCTGGTCTCCAGTGGGCTGCTCTGGCAAGTATCCTACCCGCGGTTGTGGCTCTTGCCCTTCTCGACCCGCTCGACCAGGGTCTTGGCCTGGTCCGCGGTGATGCTACCCTCGGCCAGTGAGTCCTCGACCAGCGCTTTCGTGCGGGTCTTGAGTGCCTCGCGGAAGGCATCGCGCTCCACGCCCAGGGTCTCGAGGCTTAGCTTCGGTCCCAGTTCGCTGACGATCTGGCGGGTCTCGACCTGGCTCTTGCCGCTCTGCTCGGCCAGGACTTCGATCATCAGGTTCTGGGACTGCATCTTCGCCAGCTCCTTGAACACGCGCCCGCGCGCCTTGCGGTCCGTGTCGTCGGCATTGGCGTTGACAGTTTCGATCTCCCGGATCAGCGCCTTGGCCTGCAGCGCAGTCAGGCGGCCTTTGGCCTCTGCGGTCTGAACCAGGGCCACGACCTTCGGCGCCATTTCGCCGGCCAAGGCCTCGCGTGAGATGTCATAGCTCTTCAGGAGGTCGCGCATGCCGTCTTCCTGCGCGGTTTCGCGGACCGTTGCGACCGGTTGATTGGCAAGGTCTGCGATGCTCTCGACGGCGAGGTTCTGAACCTCGAAGTAGGTCAGCTGGCCCAGCGGCCCACCCTTCTTGCCACCATGCTTGCCGTGCTTCTTGTGATGTTCGCCGTGATGCTCTTTCTCACTCTTGTCCAGTTGTACCTCTTGCAGGCTGCCCGAACGGTTGGAGGAATCGGCGTTGGCGGTCAGGCTGGCGCCGGCGAGCGGTACGGCTGCCAAGGTGGCGGCAAGCAGTCCGTTGCGCAGTAGGGTTCTACTCTTCATCGTAAAGATGTCCTTCTCTCAGATTGATCTTCCAGCGTCGGCATCGGGCCAATGACATGACCGCAGATGCCGCTCCCCCAGACAGCTAGAGCTGGAATAGGGAGTGAGAAGGCAGGAAGTGTAGAGGCAATATGGAGAGTGACTGGCCGTTACACCAAGCCGCGTTGCCTGGAACGCATCGCGGCTTGGCAAGCGCGACTGCGCGCCCGCAGCGAAGCAAGGAAGAGCCTACGTGGCGTTTGAACGCAAAGGGCAGTTCTATGGGTCATCACCCCTCTCGCTCGGTCCTCTAACTGCTTGAGCTGGTGCGGCAACTTATCCAGAGGGATGGGAACCATCCCTCTGGGTTGCACCACTAGGTTTCAAAGCTGTCGCGCAGGATGACGTCAAGTCGTTTCGATTTGACGTCATCCTGCTCTCTCGTGCGGCAGCTATAGCCAGACGAAGTCTGTGGCTGTCAGCTGGCCGGCATTGGTGACGCCGTCGACCAGGAAAGCATTGTCGGATGTGCCGTCGCCGTCCTGATCGACCTCGATCTGCCGGACCCCGACAAAGCGCGCCACGGAGTTGCCGCCGCCGGAGAAGGCAGCGGCGCCGATGTAGGCGAAGCTGCCGGTCTCCAGCCCGGTTGCGAAGACCAGCTTGTCCTCTCCATTGGCGCCGTTCACCAGTTCGCCGTCGAAGTCGCGGATGATCGGGTTGC
>JAVJSY010000058.1:0-130615 GCA_040219175.1 Kiloniellales bacterium | reverse complement strand
CTGCCGTCTCCAGCACGACATCGTCCACACTGTCGACGATGAAAGTGTCGTCGCCTGCACCGCCGGCGGCCGTGTCCGCGCCCGAGCCGCCGACCAGGCGGTCGGAGTCGGAGCCGCCGAAGAGCCTGTCCGCACCGCTGCTGCCGAAGAGACGCTCGCGACCTTCGCCGCCGTAGAGCTTGTCGTCTCCCGCATCGCCTCGCAGGGTATCGTCACCGCCCTCTCCATAGACCAGGTCGTCGCCGCTCAAGGCATCGATCAGGTTGTTGCCGCCATCGCCCGCCAGATAGTCCGCGCCCGAGGTCGCAACGGTGTCGACCAGCCTCAGGATAGTCTCGACCGCCTGGATGTCCATGTGGGCGGCAACGGCAGAGCCGCCGTAGATGAAGAGGGTGTCTTTGCCGGCCCCACCGAAGATCTGCTCGCCGGTCACCATCTCGCCCAGCCGCACGAAGAAGGTATCGTCCCCGGTGCCGCCGAAGACCTGGTCCAGACCGCTGCCGCCATAGACCCGGTCTTCGCCGCCCTTGCCGACCAGACCGATGTCGTTGCCGCTGCCCCCGAAGAGGTAGTCGTTGCCGGTGTTGCCGCGCAGGGTGCGGTCCGCGCCGTCGCCGCCGTAGATTCGGTCGATGCCGTCGCCACCGGTGAAGCCGACATCGTCGCCCTCTCCACCGAAGAGCCAGTCCGCGCCGTAACCGCCCTGGATCAGGGAATCGTCACCGCTGCCGCCATAGACCCAGTCCTCGCCCGACTCGCCACGCAGCGAATAGTCCGCACCGGAGCCGCCGAAGAGCGTATCGTCACCGTCCGATCCCTTGAGCTTGTCGATGCCCTGCAGACCGGCCAGCGTGTCGTTGCCGCTGAGCCCGTCCAGATCGTCGTTCCCGTCCGTGCCCGCGACATAGTTATTGCCCGAGGTCGCCGGCTCGGCGCCGGGCGGCATGATCACCTCGACCGAGTTGAGGGCCAGGAAGGCCGCGTTTGCACTGCCGCCATAGACGAAAAGCGTGTCGGTCCCGGCCCCACCGAAGATCTCTTCGCCGGTGACCAGATCGCCTGCCTCGACGATGATCGTGTCGTCGCCGCTCCCCCCGAAGACCCGATCGGACCCGCTGCCGCCGTAGATCACATCGTCGCCGCCCTGGCCTTCCAACGAGGTGTCGTCGTCGGCCCCGCCAAACAAGCGGTCGCTCTGCCCACCGCCCTCAAGCGCATCCTGCCCGGTGGCACCATAGAGTGTGTCGCTCCCGGCCCGTCCGCTCAACTCGTCGTCGCCGTCCAGCCCAAAGACCCGATCGTTGCCACTCAGGGCATTCAGTGTGTTGTCGCCGTCGTTGCCGACGATGGAATCGTCGCCGGACGTCGGCAAGGGGCTATTTCCAGCAAGGACGACCTCGACGGATGAGAGGTCCAGGTAGGCAGCATTCGCCGAGCCGCCGTAGATCAGCAGCGTATCCGTGCCAGCACCGCCGAATATGTCCTCCCCGTTTGCTAGCTCGCCGGAGCGGATGACAAAAAGATCATCTCCAGTCCCACCGTAGACTTTGTCGAAACCGCTATCGCCGTAAATCGTATCGTTTCCATCGCCACCCAGGAGCACCCGGTCGCTCCCGCTGCCACCGAAAATCTTGTCATCACCCGTGTTTCCCCTCAGGATAGAGTCGCTGCCATCGCCGCCGTACAGCCAATCGATACCGTCTCCTCCCGTGAATCCCTCATCATCTCCCGATCCCCCGAAGAGTGAGTTGATGCCGCCTGGGCCGCCTTGGAGGCCGCTATCGTCGCCACTGCCGCCGAAGACCGTATCGCTGCCCGCTTCGCCGCGTAGCCAGGTGTCGTCGCCTCGGCCTCCAAAGATTAGGTCGTCGCCACCGGCCCCAAGCAGTCTATCTGCACCGTCCTCACCATAGATGGTATCCATGGCGTTGGTGCCAGTTATGGTATCAAATCCGTTGCTTCCTGAGAACGTCGCCATGGGGTCCAGCATCCTATGCAAGTCGTGGCAGGCTTCTAGGTTGCATTAACAAATTTCGGGACACGCAGCTAGAGAAACCTTCAAGAGGTCGGGGCACGCCTGTGCGGTGTGCGGAACGCACCTCTCCCACCAAATGCTTAGCCGCAGCACAGCGGGTCGCCAGGGTTGAACCAGCCTAAACCTGTTGGTGCAATCCAGAGGGATGGTTCCCACCCGTCTGGATAGGTGACCTCACCAGATCAACCAGTTAGTGGGCCGATTGACCGAACGCTTGGGCTCCAAGCGTTCGGATCGGCCCACTGGACTGTGAGTGTTCAGAGCCGCAAGGGACTCGCCGAAACGGTCTCTAAACGGTGAAATCCACATGGATGTGGTTGCCGTCGGGGTCGAAGAAATTGACCTGCAGCAGGTTGGTGCCGGGTACGCGGGCCTCTTCGTTGTCGAGGCCGGCGTCCTTGACGCGCTGACGAAACTCCTCGAGATCCTGGCCGCGGAAGGCGAAGTGCTCCAGGCGCAGCTTCTCGGCCTCCTTGGGTGCGCCGGGATCGCTATCGACGGCGACCAGGTGCACGTAGGCTTGCTCGCCCAGGTACATCCAGGCGCCGGGGAAGGGGAATGCCGGGCGCCAGCCGCTGGTCATGCCCAGTACGGTCTCGTAGAAAGCCACCATCCGCTCCAGATTGGCGGTGCGAACGTTGACATGATCGAATTGCAACATGCCGATGCATCTCCTGCCCTTGTTTCCGGCGGCAGCTTAACGCATCTCTCTCATGGTTCAAACGATTGGCGGTCATGCGTTGACAGGCGCGCGGCTGCAAGCTAGACAACGCAACTCTCGCGCCGGGGCGATCCCAGGGCGCGCCCTGGGCGCTTTGCCCGGGTGAGGCAATAGGACAAAGAGTGGAAACGATGTACGCAGTCATCCAGACAGGCGGCAAGCAGTACCGGGTCGCCAAGGATCAACAGGTCGCCGTCGAGCGCCTGACCGCCGAGCCGGGAGAGCAGGTCTCTTTCGAATCCGTGCTTCTCGTCGAGGGCGAGGACGGTGTGAAGGTCGGCTCTCCCCTGGTGGAGGGCGCCAAGGTTTCCGGCGAGGTCGTGGCGCAGAGCCGCACCCGCAAGGTTATCGTGTTCAAGAAGAAGCGCCGCCAGAACTATCGCCGGCGCGCCGGTCATCGCCAACACCAGACGGTGGTGCGCATCACCGACATCGTGGCTTAAGGCCGACCGGTCTGACGTAGAGTTGAGGAGAAGACGAGATGGCTCATAAAAAGGCAGGCGGCTCATCGCGCAACGGACGCGACTCGGCTGGCCGTCGCTTGGGCGTGAAGCGCTACGGCGGCGAGGCGGTTTTGGCCGGCAATATCCTGGTCCGTCAGCGCGGCACCAAGTTCTATCCCGGCAGCAATGTCGGCATGGGCCGCGATCACACGCTCTTCGCCCTGGTCGAGGGCAAGGTGCGTTTCGCGCACAAGGCCAAGGGTCGGACCTTCATCTCGGTCGATCCCGAGGCTGGCGAAGCATCGCCGGCAAGCGAGGCCTAGCCTCGCGGACGCTGGCTGGGGCCTTCGGGCCCCGACATGGCGAGACGACAGGGGCGCTCCACAGGCGAGGGGGCGCCCTTTTTGCTGTTTGCTGCTCCACATTTTGGCATTGATGAACTGGCTTGAAGACCATGAAGTTCCTGGACGAAGCGAAAATCTATCTGCGCTCGGGCGACGGCGGGGCCGGCTGCGTCTCGTTCCGGCGCGAGAAGTTCATCGAGTTCGGCGGGCCGGACGGCGGCAACGGCGGGCGTGGCGGCGATGTGATCTTCGAGGCCTCGCCGGATCTCAACACCCTGATCGACTTTCGCTATCGCCAGCACTTCAAGGCGGACAGGGGCCAGCATGGGCGCGGTGCGGATCGGACCGGCGCCTCGGCGCAAGCGACCGTTATCACCGTGCCGGCCGGGACCCAAGTTCTGGCCGATGACAAGGAAACCCTGCTGTTCGACCTGGTAGAGCCGGGCCAGAGGGTCGTCGCCTGCCGCGGTGGCGACGGGGGCTTCGGCAATGCCAGCTTCAAGTCCTCGACCAACCGGGCACCGCGCCGGGCCGATCCCGGCTGGCCGGGCGAGGAGCGCTGGGTCTGGCTGCGCCTGAAACTGATTGCCGATGCCGGCCTGGTCGGCCTGCCCAATGCCGGCAAGTCGACCTTCCTCTCGACCGTCAGCCGGGCGACGCCGAAGATCGCCGACTATCCCTTCACCACCCTGGCCCCGCACCTGGGCGTGGTCTCGCTCGGGGAGGCCAGCTTCGTGCTTGCCGACATTCCGGGCCTGATCGAAGGCGCCAGCGACGGCGCCGGCCTGGGCGATCGCTTCCTCGGCCATATCGAGCGCTGCGGGGCGCTGCTGCATCTGGTCGATGCCACGCAGGACGATGTCGCCGGTGCCTACCGCACCATCCGCCAAGAGCTGGAGGCCTATGGCGGGGGGCTGGCGGACAAGCCTGAGGTGCTGGCGCTTAGCAAGTGCGATGCGCTGCCAGACGAAGACCTTGAAGTGCAGGCCGATTGGCTGGCCGAGGCGGCCGGCAAGCGCCCCCTGCTGCTCTCTTCGGCGAGTGCGACCGGTTTGCAGCCCGCGCTGGCAGCGCTCCTGGAGGTCATCCGCGCCAATCGTCCGCGCCGCCCGGAGGACGAGGAGGCCTGGCGCCCGGAGCCTACTTCATGACCGAACCTGCCCTGCTGAGCGCCAAACGATTGGTGATCAAGGTCGGCTCGGCCCTGCTGGTCGATCCAGTGGGGCTGGTACGCCACAGCTGGATCACCGCACTGGCCGAGGACGTGGCCCTGCTGCGCAGCCACGGCATCGAAGTCATCCTGGTCTCCTCCGGCGCCGTCGCCGTCGGCCGAACCCAGCTGGGGCTGCCGGATCGTGCACTCACCCTGGAGGAAAAGCAGGCCGCTGCCGCCATCGGTCAGATCCAACTGGCACAAGCCTACACCGTTGCATTCAGGGAGCATGGCATCGCCATTGGCCAGATTCTCTTGACGTTGGACGATACCGAAGAGCGTCGGCGTCATCTGAATGCACGGGCGACCTTGAATCAGTTGCTACGCCTGGGCGCGGTGCCGGTGGTCAACGAGAACGACACCATCGCCACCAGCGAGATCCGCATCGGCGACAACGATCGGCTGGGCGCACGGGTCGCAGTGATGACTGCTGCCGACACCCTGGTGCTGCTCTCCGACATCGACGGGCTCTATACCGCCGATCCGCGCCAGGATCCCGAGGCCCGCCATATTCCCTTCGTCGAGCGCCTGACGCCGGAGATCGTGGCGATGGGCGGCAAGGCCCCGCGCGGCTATTCCTCCGGCGGGATGGAAACCAAGCTGGTGGCCGCGCGTATGGCCGGCGAAGGCGGCTGTCGCATGGCCATCGCCGATGGGCGCAAGCCACATGCGCTGGCCGCTCTGGCCGACGGTGCTAGGGCCACCTGGTTCGCGGCCGTCACCGAACCTGTGACGGCGCGCAAGCGCTGGATCAAGGCAGCACTGGATCCGCGCGGCCGTCTGCGTCTGGATGCCGGTGCCGTGGCGGCTCTCAGGCGGGGTAAGTCCTTGCTGCCGGCCGGCGTCACGGCGGCCGAGGGTGCTTTCAACCGCGGCGATCTACTGATCTTGTTGGACCAGGACGGCTGCGAGGTGGCGCGTGGCCTTTCCTCCTATCGCTCCGAGGAGGCTCTCCGCATTCTCGGGCATCGCAGCAGCGAGATCGAGCGCTTGCTGGGCTACGCCGGACGCAAAGAACTGATCCATCGGGACGATATGGTTCTTTCCGGTGATTAACGATGCTTGGCGGTCTTGCAACGACTGTCTAGGTTTGCGGAAAAAGAGGGGTAGCGAGTGATGGCGAGTCTGGCAGAATCCAAGCCCGAAACCGACGAACTGGCGGAGGCGATGCAGGCCTTGGGCCGGGCGGCGCGGCACGCCGCCTCGGTGCTGGCGACCAGCAGCGGGGACGCGCGCAACGCAGCACTAGGGGCTGCTGCGGCCGCACTCAGGGCCAAGCAGGAAGAGCTGCTGGCCGCCAATGCCGAGGATGTCGCCGCTGGTGAAGCCCGTGGGCTTAGCGCCGCGCTGGTGGACCGCCTGGCACTCTCGCCCGACAGGGTGGAGGCCATGGCCAAGGGGCTGGAGGAGATTGCAGCCCAGCCCGATCCGATCGGCCGCGAGCTGGCGCGCTGGCAACGCCCGAACGGTCTGGACATCGCCCGCGTGGCCGTGCCGCTGGGCGTCATCGGGATCATCTACGAGAGCCGCCCGAACGTCACGGCGGATGCGGGCGGGCTCTGCCTCAAGTCCGGCAATGCCGCGATCCTGCGCGGCGGCTCCGAATCCAGGCGCTCCTCGGCGGTCATTCTGGACTGCTTGCAAGAGGGATTGCGTGCGGCCGGGCTGCCCGAGGCGGCAATCCAGGTGGTGCCGACCTATGACCGCGCAGCCGTCGGCCATCTGCTGCGCATGCACGACAGCGTCGACGTGATCGTCCCGCGCGGCGGCAAGGGCCTGATCCAGCGGGTGATGGAAGAGAGCCGCGTGCCGGTTCTGGCGCACCTGGAGGGCAACAACCACGTCTACCTGCACGCCAGTGCCGATCTGGAGAAGGCCCGCGCGGTGGCGATGAACGCCAAGATGCGCCGCGTCTCCGTCTGCGGTGCGGCCGAGACCCTGCTGGCCGATCGCGCGATCGCTGAGAGCCACCTGAAGCCGATCCTGGGTGATCTCTTGGATGCCGGCTGCGAGGTGCGCGGCGATGGCGAGACCCAGGCCCTGGATCCGCGCGTTCAAGCGGCCAAGGCGGCCGACTGGGACACCGAATACCTGGCGCCCGTCATCGCCGTGCGCGTGGTCGACGGCATCGACCAGGCCCTAAAGCATGTCGCCGAACACGGCTCGGGCCACACCGACGCCATCCTGGCCGAAGACGAAGCCGCCCAGGAGCGCTTCTTCCGCGAGGTCGACTCGGCGATCCTGCTGGCCAATGCCTCGACCCAGTATGCCGACGGCGGCGAGTTCGGCATGGGGGCGGAGATCGGCATAGCGACCGGTCGTCTGCATGCCCGCGGGCCTGTGGGTGCGGCCGAGCTGACCACGACCAAGTATCTCGTCCGAGGCAATGGGCAGGCCCGCCCCTAAGTCAGGATCGCATCCGCCGCTGCCGACCCCAGCCCGTCTGGCGGCGGCCCTGGGCGGTCGGCTGCCGCCGCCTGGTGCCAGAGTGGGGCTCTTGGGAGGCTCCTTCAATCCGGCTCATTCCGGCCATCTCCATATCTCAAGAGAGGCCATCAAGCGCTTGAAACTGGACGAGGTTTGGTGGCTTGTTTCGCCGCAGAATCCCTTGAAGGCGCAGCAAGGAATGGCGTCATTGCAGACACGCTTGCGCGATGCGCAAGTCGTCGCAAAGGATCGTCGCATTCGCGTCACGGCATTGGAGTCGCTATTGGGGACGCAATACACGGTGGAGAGCCTGGAACAGCTACTCAAGCGCTTTCCGGGACGGCATTTCGTCTGGCTGATGGGGGCCGATAACATGGTGCAGATCAGCCGCTGGCAGGACTGGCCGCAAATCTTTCACCAGCTTCCCGTTGCGGTTCTTGCCAGACCTTCCTACTCTATCAGGGCTTCCTCGTCGAAGGCGGCCGTGCGGTTCCGCAGGCGGCGGCTTTCCGGGGCGAGGGCCAGAGGCCTGGCGCTCTGGCCGGTCCCGGCGTGGGCCCTACTGCGGATCAAGCTCAGCAAGCTTTCGGCTACGGGGCTGCGGCAAGCCCGTATCGGGCAAACCGTATCGCCAAGATAACTTGGGTGGTCCCGCGTGGGCATCGGGTGCGCTCCCGCGGGCAAAAAACGAAAGAGGATACCGAACCCTGCCAAACCTAGAGACGCAAGCGGCGGCCAAGGGCCTACCGCACACGGAAGCAAATCAGGAGCTCCTTGATTTGGTTCTCGCCTCTCTGGACGACGACCAGGCCGACGATGTCGTCGTCATCGACCTCTGCGAAAAAAGCAGTCTCGCCGATTTCATGGTGATTGCCAGCGGGCGCTCGACCCGCCAGGTCTCCACCATGGCCGAGCACCTGGCCGAACGCGTGAAGGCCAGACCGGGCGGCAAGAGCCCCTCCATGGAAGGGATGACCCGGGCCGACTGGGTCCTGGTGGACGCGAGCGACGTCATCGTCCATCTCTTCCGACCGGAGGTGCGCGAGTTCTACAACCTCGAGAAAATGTGGGCCGGCAGCAACGATGCGCCGGTGCGCGTTTTGGCATAGAGCAACAGCACGCTGCGCCTTGCTCTGCTGGCGGTGGGTCGTGCCAAACCCGGCCCACTGCGCGATCTCTTCGAAGACTACCGCCGACGTCTTGACGGCGGTCCCTGGGGGGAACTCCGCCTGATCGAGGTGGAGGAGCGCCGGCGTGTGAGCGGAGCGGAGCGTAAGGCGCGCGAGGGCAAACTGCTGCTGGATGCACTGCCGAAGGGGGCGTGCTTGATTGCTCTCGACGAGCGCGGCAAGGCGTTGGATTCTGCCGCCTTTGCCGCCCTGATGGCAAGACAAGCCGACTCCGGGGTCGCCGATCTGGCTTTCGCCATCGGCGGAGCGGACGGCCACGACGAGGCCGTGACGGCGCGGGCGGAGCGCCTGCTGTCCCTGGGCCCCATGACCTGGCCGCATATGCTGGTGCGCGCGCTGATGGCAGAGCAGCTGTTTCGCGCGCAGTCGATCCTGACCGGGCATCCCTACCACAGGGCCTGATTGGGGGGGCGGCATAGAGCTTGACCGGCCGGAGGCTCCGCGCCCAGGCTGACCGCGACAGCGTGATTGGGGAGGAAGCAAATGTGCCGTTGGCTCGCCTATATCGGTAAACCGCACTCGATCGAGCGTTTGGTCTATGGCGGTCCGCATGCCTTGGCGGGCCTCGCCCGGCATTCCTACGAGTCGCGCTTGGGCGTGCAGGGCGATGGCGGCGGGCTCGGCTGGTATGATCATCGCAGCGACCCCGGGCTCTATCGCAACGCCGGGCCGGCCTGGGCCGATCCCAATCTGCGCGAGCTGGCCCGTCATGTCGAAAGCCGCATGACCTTCGCTCACATCCGTGCCTCCAGCGGGGCTCCGGACATTTTTCTGAACTGTCATCCCTTTCGGCACGGTGCCTGGCTCTTCATGCACAACGGACAGATCGGCGGATTCGAGGAGATCCGCCGCCTGCTCACGGGCCACTTAAGCGACGAGTCTTTCGCCGCTCTGCAAGGTGGCACCGACAGCGAACTGATCCTGCAGCTGCTGGTGAGCCACGGTCTAGAAGAGGACCCGGCCGAAGCCCTGCGACGTGTCACCGGCATGATCGAAGAGGAGCGTCAGAAGGCCGGCATCGAGGAGGCCTTTCGCGCCACCTTCGCGCTGAGCGATGGCTGGCACTTCTGGGCGGTGCGCTGGTCCTCCGACAACGAGCCACCGACGCTCTACGGTACCGCCGGCGAAGACTACGACCTGCTGGTCTCCGAGCCGCTGGACGAGGATGTCAGCCGCTGGAAGGCGATCGCTCCCAACTCTCTGCTCTCGATCGAGCTGGCCAGCGATTGGAGCCGCAAGGTCACGAGCGAGACCTTTCTTTGACGAGGGCAGATCGCATTCAGGTGGAATCACCCAAAAGCGTGAATCTGCTATATGGTTCATAGCTGTAGAGCAGGATTTAGATGACAAATCGTTTCGATTTGACGTCAGCGCGCTCTAGGCTTCTCTCCGCCTGCTGGCTACGAGCGCCTGCGCGAGCAGCGTAAGCTCTGCCTCTTCGGCGTCCAGAGTGAGGTCGAAATCTTGCTCCAGTTGCGTGCGCAGGCTGTCGAGGCCGGCAAGGACCTGGGTCTTCACGCGCTCGCCCCGATGGCTCCCGATCCGGCCAGCGACCAGGACATTGCGCCCGCCTTCCATGTGTTTCACGGCAAGCGGCCCCTGGGTGAAGAGGCTTTCGGGGTGGCTGCAGCTCCAGTGGTTCGAGAGGGCGATGTCGGCCGGGTGAACCGCATTCAGATCGAAGCAATAGAGCCGCTTCCAACCGCCCTTCTCGAGGATGGAGAGGCGCCAGCCGAAGTCCGGGTCAATGTCGACGCGCCAACGCAGAGTGCCGCGGCTGCCCTCGAAACCATCGACCAGCTGCAACGGGAGGCGCGGGGTCTGGGCGCCGAAGCCGGCGTCGGCCAGGAACTGGCCTTCCGGTAAGGTGACCAGGCAGAGCGTATGGGTCTTGCCGGTGACCGGGCTGTCCGGGCCCTGCATGACCCGGGCCGTCAGCGGCCGGGCCTGGAAGTCGAAGGCCGCCAGCGCCTGCAGCAAAAGCCCGTTGTTCTCGTGGCAATAGCCGCCGCGCTTGCGGGTCACCAGCTTGGCGAAGACGGCGTCCGGCGTGGGGTCGATGCGGCGGCCCAGCGCAATATCCAGATTCTCGAAGGGGATCGCGGTCAGCTGTGCCCACTGCAGGCTGGCCAAGCCCGCAAGCGTCGGGCGCGGCGCTTCGTCCAGTCCGATCCGCTCCAGGTAGGCCCGGCGATCGAAAGCCCCGGACATTTTAGCCTTCGTAGCCGGGAGGCGGGCGATAGCCGCCGAAGGTCGCTTCGATCAGCTTGCCCAGGGCCAGGGTGGTGCGGTCGCCGAACTGTGGGCCGACGATCTGCAGACCCAGCGGCAGACCGCTGCTGTGCAGCGGCAGGGGACAGACGGTCGAGGGCAGGGAGACCACGCCGAAGAGGCCGGCCCAGAAGAGCTGGTCGGTGGTGTTCTCCTGCGCACCATTGACCTCGATGGTGCGGAAGATGCGCTCGACCTCCTGATCGTGCGGAAAGGCGGGACCGGCGGCCACGGGAGACAGCAGCACGTCCCAGTCCTGGAAGAAGCGATGCCAGGCCCAGCGGTGCTGCTCGCGCTCCTCGTGCACATCCAGCCAGTCCTTGTGGCTGAGGTGGGAGGCGCGCACGACATCGGCAAAGCGGCCCTCTGCGCTGGGATCCAACGCGGCAAGCCGCTGGGCCCAGATGGCGCGGTCCTCGTCGGGCAAGCGGCCCATGGTGAAGGCACGCAGCAGGCGGATATAGACCCAGAAGGCGCGCGCCATGTCGATCTCCGGCCGCGCGGTCAGCGAGACGGTCGCACCGGCCTTCTCCAGCGCCTTGGCCAGATCCAGGATTTTCTGCTGATACTCCCGGTCGGTGGCAACGCAGGCGTCGTCTACCATGACGGCAACGCGGAAGTCCTTGATCGCAGTCGCACGCGGGGCCGGCAGCTCCAGGCGCCAGCCGGCGGCCTCGATCTCGTCCGGGCCTGCCAGGACGTCCAGCGCGATCTCCAGGTCGGTGACAGAGCGGGCAAGCGGGCCGCCGACCGAGATATCGGGGTGCGAGAGCGAGCCGCCCGTGGTGTGGCCGCGCAGGGGCACGATGTTGTGCGTCGGCTTGTGGCCGCACACGCCGTTGTAGTGCGCCGGATTGCGGATCGAGGCGCCGATGTCGCTGCCGATCTCCATCGCCGTCATGCCGGTGGCCAGCGCGACGGCCGAGCCGCCGGAAGACCCTCCGGGCGTGCGGCTCAGGTCCCAGGGGTTGTTCGTGGTGCCGTAGATCGTGTTGTAGGACTGCCAGTCGGAGAGATAGAGCGGCACGTTGGTCTTGCCGTAGATCACCGCCCCGGCGTCGAGCAGCCGCTGGGTGGCGACGGAGTGCGCGGCGGCGCGTGTGTCGGCGTACGCGGGAATGCCCCAGGTCGTCGGTGCGCCGGCGAAGTCGTAGGATTCTTTGATCGTCGTGGGAATGCCCATCAACGGGCCCCAGTCCTCACCGCGCGCCAGCGCCGCATCGGCTTCTTGTGCCCGGCTGCGGGCCTGCTCAAGGTCCTGCCAGATGACGGCGTTCAAGGTAGGGTTGAAGCGCTCCAACCTGCTGAGGCAGGCCTCCAGCAGCTCCGTGCAGCCGATCTCCTTGGCCTTGATGCGGCGGGCAAGCCGGTGGGCGGGCTCGAGTGCGATGTCAGTCATCGTGCCATCCTCTTGTTCTTGGAGTCAGGGTTTAGGCAGCGGCTTCCTGTTCAGCCTCGGCGCCGAAGACCCGCGCAAAGATGCGATCGACCTGCTTCATGTGGTAGCCCAGGTCGAAGAGGGCCTCCAGGTCGGCGTCGGAGAGGATGACCTCGGGGTCGGCCTTCAGCAGGGTCAGGAAGTCGGCGCCCTCCAGCCAGACCGGCATGGCATTGCGCTGCACCAGGCGGTAGGCCTCTTCGCGGCTGACCCCGGCCTCGGTGAGCGCCAGCAGGACGCGCTGCGAGTTCACCAGACCGCCCAGGGAATCGAGGTTCTCCTGCATGCGCTCGGGGTAGATCAGCAGCTTCTCCATCACGCCTGCCAGGCGGTTGAGCGCGAAGTCCAGGGTGACGGTCGAATCGGGGCCGATCATGCGCTCGACGGAGGAGTGCGAGATATCGCGCTCGTGCCAGAGTGCCACGTTCTCCAGGGCCGGTACGACGGCAGAGCGCACCAGGCGGGCAAGCCCGGTCAGGTTCTCGGTCAGCACGGGATTGCGCTTGTGCGGCATGGCCGAGGAGCCCTTCTGGCCGGGAGAGAAGTATTCCTCGGCCTCGCGGACTTCGCTGCGCTGCAGGTGGCGGATCTCGGTCGCCAGGTTCTCGATGGAGCCGGCGATGACGCCCAGACAGGCAAAGAAGGCCGCATGGCGATCGCGTGGGATGACCTGTGTGGAGACCGGCTCCGGCTCCAGGCCCAACTGCTTGGCCACATATTCTTCGACGAAGGGGTCGATGTTGGCGAAGGTGCCAACGGCGCCGGAGATGGCGCAGGTCGCGATCTCCTCCCGCGCCGTCTCCAGCCGTTTGCGGTTCCGCGCGAAGGCGGCGTAGTGGCCGGCAAGCTTGACGCCGAAGGTCGTGGGCTCGGCATGGATCGCGTGGCTGCGGCCGATGGTAGGGGTCAGGCGATGTTCCAGGGCCCGTGCCTTGAGGGCGGCCAGCAGGCGGTCCAGGTCGGCCAGCAGGAGGTCGGCAGCCTGGGTCAGCTGTACGGCAAGGCAGGTGTCCAGAACGTCGGAGGAGGTCATGCCCTTGTGCACGAAGCGGGCCTCCGGCCCGACATGCTCGGCCAGGTTGGTCAGGAAGGCGATGACGTCGTGCTTGGTCTCGCGCTCGATCTCGTCGATGCGCGCCACCTCGAAGCCGCCGCGCTCCCAGACCGCCTTGGCGGCCTCGGCCGGGATTTCGCCCAGTTGGGCCAGCGCGTCACAAGCGTGAGCCTCAATCTCGAACCAGATGCGAAACTTGTTCTCGGGTTCCCAGATCTTGACCATCTCCGGACGGCTATAGCGCGGAATCATGTCGGCTCGCTTCCCTTCATCGGGTGGCTTCAAAGAAGCAGCGATAGTGGCGCATCGGGCAGGTTTCGCCAAGAGACGGGCATGCAATCCTGCCATCGTCAGAAGCGCTGTCACGCCTCGCTTGGAAAGGCTCTTTCCAGAGCGGCACCGGCCGGTGTGTCACAACACAAAAAGGGCCCGCGGCGCCTGGACAAAAAGGGCCCGCTGCGCCTGGCAGGGGCCCTTTTCGTTCTTGAGGCGAGTGCGCTTGCTAGCCTTTGGCTGTGGCCCGCGCATCATCTTCCGTCGTCAGCGCCTTCATCAGCAGCGCTTCGACACTGGCGAAATTCTTCTCGATGTCCGGGTCCTGCCAGGCGTTGAACATCAAGGGGTGGTGGAAGCGCACGGTGGCATCGAAGATGGCCTGTGCCGTGGTTTCCGGATCGTCCTTGAAGTTGAGGCGACCCTGCTCGCGGCCCTCGGCCAGGATCTTGGCCAGCTGATCGACCATCTCGTCCATGTGGGTGGAAACGGCGCCGGTCGCGGTTTCGGCGATGGTGCGGTAGGTCGCAAACATCTCCGGGTCTTCCTTGACCTTCTGCTGTTTGATCGTCACCAGCCGACGCATCCAGGACGAGAGCTTGGCATCGGCCTTGCCCGGCTTGTCGGCGATCTTGCCGAGCGGCTCGGAAACACCCGATAGCCAGCGGCCTGCAACGGCATCGCGCAAGGCCTTTTTGCTCGGGAAGTGTCGGTAGATGCTGCCGTGGCTGACGCCCAGCGCACGAGCCACGTCTACGACGCTTGCCTTCTTCGGTCCAAAACGCCTCAAAACCGTCTCAGCGGCGTCCAGTATGCCATCAGGTGTCAGGTGGCCCTCAGGCCTTTCAGGTTTGTCCATTCGTTCCCACTCCGATCCAGCGCTTCGCGTTTACGACCGCAAACGATTGCCCCGTTAAGGGCCCCAATCCTCGTAGTGTCGCTCGACGCTTACCAATCCTAGCACAAACCGCCGTTATAGCTACAATTCATTCCCCTACTCCAAGCATTCACGCCGATCCTGCGACGCGACCGAGCCTCCCGTTAGAACTTGTCGCACCTGACCAAAAGGTCAGGTTTAGTCACAATGTGGCGAAACCTTGTCAAGTAAACAAAACATCCCCTGTCTGGTTCTCTGCTGCACCGTCGCTTTATCTAACAAGTAAAGAGTAGGGCAAATAGGGGGGCTCGGTACGCGCGGCGCGAGAAGTTTCAAAAGGCAGACGCTGAAATCACGCAACAGGGTACTAACCAACCGTTCGGGATATCTCGCCGCGCGATCACGAACCCTTCGTGCAGAAGAGAATCATGCGCGAATGCGGCAATTCTGGGACAAACGTCGGTTTTCGGAACTTGGAAGGCAGGCGTCAGCCTTGCGCCTTCGGTTCCTCGCACCTGGCGGGAGCTCCACGGGAATCGGGTCAAAATGACGCGGGAAGAGAGGCGCGCTCAGGGCAAGGTCGGGGGTGACCCGATTCGACCTCACAGACGCTCCGGACCGGCCGAGAAGGGATTCACGCCGTCACGCCGCTCTACCTCCACGGCCCAAAGATCTGGGTCGCGGCTGCAGGCGCGCTCGATGTAGGCATCGGCCTCTGGCTCCGTGACCGCAGCATCCTGCAAGGCACCCATCCAGCCAAGCCGTCCATCCAGGTCACGCTGTTGGACCAGGATACGGAAGCTGCCATCCAGGCTGTTGATCTTGACCAGCAGCCCGCCGCCCATCTTCTCGCCGCGCCGGAGCAGCAGGATCGGGCGTCCGGCAGAGTTCTCTTGCCGGATGATGCCCGTGATCCAGAGGTGACTGGGTAGGCGATCGTCGCTCATGCTAGGTTTTCCTCTTCGCGCCACTCGGCCAGCACCCAGGGGTGTTCTTCCTGCTTCGACGCCGTCTCTCGGTCGGTCTCGAAGGCATCTCTGTCCAACCGCGAGAAGGCCCAGACGGCGGTGCTGCGCACCAGAGGGTCGGGATTGTCCAACTGCGCCTTCGCCAGGGGGAGCGCTTCTGCTTGCCCGCTGTTACCCAAAGCAATCAGCAGATTGCGCAGAAAACCTGCGTGACCGATTCGCTTCACCGCGCTGCCGGAGAACAGTCGGCGGAAAGCGGCATCGTCCAGCTGTGCCAGGTCCGTCAAGCTGGGCGCGATCAGCTCTGCCTTGGCCTGCAGCTTGGTCTCTTGCGCCTGCTGGGCGAACTTGTTCCAAGGGCAGATGGCCAGGCAGTCGTCGCAGCCGTAGATGCGGTTGCCGATGGCGGCGCGCAGCGCGCGTGGGATCGGCCCCTTATGCTCGATGGTCAGGTAGGAAATGCAACGCCGCGCATCCAGGCGATTGGGGGCAAGGAAGGCATCGGTCGGACAGGTGTCCAGGCAGGCCCGGCATTGCCCGCAATGGTCATCGGCCGGGCGATCCTTCGGCAGGTCCAAGGTGGTGAAGACAAAGCCCAGGAAGAACCAGTTGCCCAGATCGCGCGACAAGAGATTGGTGTGCTTACCCTGCCAGCCCAACCCGGCCAAGGCGGCAAGCGGCTTTTCCATGACCGGTGCGGTGTCGACGAAGACCTTCACGTCGCCACCGGCCCGCGCCAGCAGCCAGCGTGCCAGCTGCTTGAGTTTCGGCTTTACCACCTCGTGGTAGTCGCGCGCCCGGGCGTAGACGGAAATGTTTGCGGTCATCGGCTGGCTAAGGTTGGCCAGCGGATCGCCCTTGGGCCCATAGGTCATGGCAAGTGCGATGACGCTGCGCACCTCCGGCCAGAGGGCCTTGGGTTGACTGCGCCGCGCCCGATGCTCTGCCATCCAGCCCATCTCTCCCTGGTGTCCGGCTTCCAGAAAGCCGTCCAGCCCGGCGACCACGGAGTCCGGGAGAGTGGCCGGTGCAACGCCCAGAGCGGAGAAGCCCAGGGCCTGGGCTTCCTGACGCAGGGCGGCCACGAGCTTTGCCCCATCGTGCTGGTCTTCTCCAATGTCGCTCTCCGGCATCATCGTCCGAACATCTGTCGCTCTTGTCTGCGATGCAAGACCAAGCAGGCACGCGCGCCTTGACAGGCAGCGTCGAAGACCGCCACTTCGGAAGCCATGCGCATCTCACTCTGGAACAGCGGCACCCTGCAAGAGGTCTCGCGCCAAGCCTCTGCGAGCCTTTCGGTCGAGACCAGGGGATGCGAAGCCATCGACCTGACGCCGACGCTTGAGAACTGGCTGCATAGCCTTGGCGTGCGGGACGGGGCCTTGACCCTGTTCTGCCGTCACACCTCCGCCTCGCTGACCGTGCAGGAAAACGCCGATCCGCGCGTGCAGAGTGACCTGATCGACGCCCTGGAGGCCTTAGCGCCCCAGTCGAGAGATTGGCGGCACGCCCAGGAGGGACCGGACGATATGCCAGCCCACGTGAAGACCAGCTTGACCGATGCCAGTCTGACGGTCCCGGACGGGCTCTTGGAGCATCGCTGCCACCCGCATCGCCGAGACGTGCGTCTGCACTTTCTGGGCAGTTAGGTTATCGCAGCCGTGAAACCCTTTTGGGAAAGGAAGCGCTTGGCGGAGATGACCGCCGCGGAATGGGAGAGCCTCTGCGATGGCTGCGGACGCTGCTGCGTGATCAAGCTGGAGGATGCAGAGACCGGTCAAATCGACGATACCAACGTCGCTTGCAAGCTCTTCGACAGCCAGGGGTGTCGCTGCCAAGACTACGCGAACCGCCAGGCCCGCGTTCCGGACTGCGTCAAGCTGAGCCCGGATAGCGCGGCAAGCATCTCTTGGATACCCAAGACCTGTGCCTATCGCCTGCTGGCCGAGGGGCGACAGCTCTATTGGTGGCACCCTCTGATCTCTGGCGACCCGGAGAGCGTGCACGAGGCCGGCATCTCGGTTCGAAGCCAGGTGGTCGATGAGCGGACGGTGGCCGACGTCGAGCTGGAGGATCACATCGTCTTCTGGCCGCTACCGGAAGACCTGATTGAGGATTGAAGACGGGCATTGGCAGTTTCGGGCCGGGCTCCAAGCGATCAACCGCCACGCAAGCTTGTCCCGCTTTGCTGCGAGCGCTCGGTCCGACGCCGGGGCTAGAAGCCCCGATCGACGGTGAATCGGGCGACTGCCAGCAGGGCCGAGCGCGCCTCCGAGTCCGGGAAGATCTCCAAGGCCTTCAGCGCCTGATCGCGGTAGTCGGCGGCGACCCCTAGGGCTGCGTTCAAGGTGTCGTGTTTGCGCATCAGCGAGACCGCTTCGGCCAGATCGCTGTCGCTCTGCTCCATATCCTCCAGGCAGCGCCGCCAGAAGGAGCGTTCCTCCTCGTCGCCGCGGGCAATGGCCAAAACCACCGGCAGGGTCAACTTGCCGTCGCGGAAGTCGTCGCCAACAGCCTTGCCCATGTCGGCTTCGCTGGCCGCATAGTCCAGCACGTCGTCGACCAGCTGGAAGGCCATGCCGAGCGCGGCGCCATAGCTCTCTAACGCCTTCTGCTCGGCCGCCGGTCTGTCGGCGACCACAGCACCGACCTCGCAGGCAGCGGCGAAGAGAGCGGCCGTCTTGGCGCCGATCACTTCCAGATAGGCCTCCACCGTGGTCTCGGTGTCGTTGGCGGTCAAAAGCTGGTGAACTTCGCCCTCGGCAATGACCGCAGACGCGTTGGAGAGGATGCGCAAGACCTCCAGCGAGCCGTCTGCCACCATCAGCTGGAAGGCGCGCGAGAAGAGAAAGTCCCCGACCAGGACGCTCGCCTTGTTGCCCCAGATCGCATTGGCCGTGGACTTGCCGCGGCGCAGGCCGCTCTCGTCGACCACGTCGTCGTGCAGCAGGGTCGCCGTGTGGATGAATTCGACGCATGCAGCAAGCCCGCTGTGGCGCTCACCCTCGTAACCGCAGAGCTTGGCCGACGCCAGGGTTAGCAGCGGGCGCATGCGTTTGCCGCCCGAGGCGACGATGTGGCCGGCCAGTTGCGGGATCAGCACGATAGGTGAGTGCATGCGCTCGACGATAAGGCGATTGACAGCTTCCAGGTCGCTGCCAACCAAGGTCAGCAACTGCTCTAGGCCGTTCTTGGGTGCCGCGGCATCGTTGGAGACATCCATCGATGGGGCGTCGGCGGAGACTGACAAAATTCGTTTCCCTTCTCGCGCAAGGGGTGGAGGCACTGGCAAGATATAGGTGCGCACTCGGGCGTCAAGCTAGCTCGGAAATCAAACCAGGATAGGGCCGTCATCGCGTCGGGGGGAGTCCGATCCGCTAGGAGACGGTCGAAAAGCCTAACCTTGAGCTAGGCTTGAGGCCTTCGACACCGCGGGCGGCCCGCCCGACGCGACCCGCAGGGTGGGACCCACTGTCACGCAGAGCCTGGCGGTTCGATCCGGACGCTCGGACCCCACCATTTGTCACACGCGCGTCACAAGATCTGTGTCGCCTTGTCGTTCTCCTTACAAAGTGACGTCGCTGCGACAATATTCGGACTCGAAAGACGACCGCTGCGGCCCGCGCACTTGACGAACGGCCAGGCTGGTTCGAAAGGGTAGTGACTGCTCAGCGGTATTGGCCCGATTGGGGGACCTCGATCATGAAGGACAGCATTATTCGGCGTCGAGCAGCGGGGCGCGCCCGGCCAGCAACCCGGCCAGCAACCCGCCCAGCAACCCGGCCAGAAACCCGGCCAGCAACCCGGCCAGCAACCCGGCCAGCACCAAGCGCAGCACCGCGTAGCGCCAAGAAGTGTGCGCATCAATGCCGTCTGGTGTGGTTCATCGTGTTGGGGGCTGTGGTCATGGGACTCTTCGGCGTTACTGCGGCGGTTTAACCACTCTGGATGCGAACGTGAGCGAGAGCATCGAGAGCGAATCGACAGCCTTGCTTGGAGGGCGGGTCACCCTGCGCCAGCCGGACAAGGGTTTTCGTGTTGCCATAGACAGCCTGTTGCTTGCGGCGGCGGCAAACCCACCGCGCGACAGCCAGGTTCTCGACCTTGGCTGTGGCGTCGGGGCTGCGGGGCTTTGTCTGCTGGATCGGCGCCCCGATCTAAGGCTTTCCGGGTTAGAGATCCAATCTGACCTGGCAGGGCTCGCTGCCCGCAATATCGCTGACAACGCGCGCCAATTGGCCTTTGGAGTTGTCTGCGGTGATGCCGCAGCGCTGCCGCGCGAGGTCAAGGATCGGGATTTCGACTGGGTGATCAGCAATCCGCCCTACTACGCCCAGGGCAGCGGCGGTGCCTCACCGCTTGCCGGCAAGAGCCGCGCCAACCAGGAAAGCAGTCTGGATCTCGCTGGGTGGCTCGATGCCATGCTGCGCCGTCTGCTGCCGGGCGGTGGTCTGACCTTGGTCCACCGCAGTGACCGCTTGGCAGCGATCCTTGCCGGCCTGGAGGGGCGTTGCGGGGCGATCACGGTTCTGCCGCTATGGCCGAAGGCGGGTCAGCCGGCCAAGCGCGTGTTGGTCTCGGCCCGCAAAGGCAGTCGTGCCGGCGCTGTCCTCCTGCCAGGCTTGCTGTTGCACCGCGACGACGGCAGCTTCACCGAAGCCGCCAATGCAGTGCTGAGAGACGGTGCCGCCCTCTCGATGGAGCCCGCTCAGAAGGGTTAGGAGCCCGTCCGGAAACGACCCGAAGGGCTGACTTATCAAGCCCTTGGGACAGCCCCCTTGGACCTGGGTCGAGCGCCGCTTACGATGCACCCGGCATCGCCGCGCGCCGCTCTCCTTGCCCAAGACCTTGATACGTCAGTGCAGGCCACGAGCAGTTTCCGGACGGGCTCCTAGCGCAGCCCGTAGAGGTCGGCGAAGGGATCCCAGGCAGGCTCGCGATGCCAATCGTACTCGGCACCGGCGGCAACCCTCTCGGCCTTCTCCTGACCCAGAAGATTGGCGATGAGGGCAAGGGTCATGTCGATGCCGGCAGCCACCCCTGAGGAGGTCCAGAAAGGGCCGTCTTCGACCCAGCGCGCCTTGGCCTGCCAGGACACCGCCTGGCTTGTGCCGGTGACCCAAGCCCAGGCGCGCTTGTTGGATGTCGCCTTGCGGCCGTCCAAGAGACCGCTGCGGGCCAGCAGCACCGAGCCGGTGCAGACCGAGGCCACGACCTGCGCATCGGCGGCAGCCCGCAGCAGGAAGTCGGTCATTGCCGGGTTGTCGATCTCGCGGCGCGTCCCGGGGCCACCTGGAACCAGCAAGAGATCGAAGCCGCTGCAGTCGTCAAAGGCCAGCTCCGCCAGGCTCTGCGGACCGGCACCGCTGGCCACCGGGCCGGCAGCCTCGGCGACCAGGGTCAATGCAAAGTCCTCCGGCAGCATGCCCAGCATCTCCAGCGGACCGTAGAGGTCGAGGAGCTCGAAACCGGGAAAGATGACGGCGGCAAGCTTGCGCATGACGCTGGATCCCTTGTGGATTGAGTCGGTGACGGTTCTAGCGGCGATGGACCTTGATCGGCACTGGCTTCAGCCGAGCCGGTTTTTTCGACCCTGTGGGCTTTTTCGGCTCGGGTCCACCCAAGAGCATCACGCCGGTTCCCATCGCCAGCGAGCCGAAGGTGATGGCGAAGAACACCAACAAGAGCACCATGGCCTCGATCCAGGAGGCCGATGTGAAGATAAGCGTGGCCAGACCCATCGCATCGGTCAGCAGTAGCCCCGCCAAGAGCAGCCAGCCGGCCGCGATGCCGATCAGGCAGTGATGCAGAAGGAATCGCAGCAAAGGTGAGCGCATTTCTATCCAGCCTCTCTTAGGATCGCAGCTTGGCAAGCGCGACTGCGCGCCCGCAACGCAAGCGAGGACGAGCCCGCGTGGCGTTTGAACGCTAAAACCAATGCATGAGCCTTCATCCCTGCTGCATCGTATAAGCCTAGCGCAGGCCGGACAAGGCGCGACAGACGCGCCTTGTCGCGCCGGGCGGTCAGCGCCATCTCCCCTGCTAGTCTAACGTCTCTTCCTTAGGACTGCGAAAACACACATGGCATTCTCTATCTCGCGTCTCCTCGGCGTCGCTCCGCCGCTCGTTCCCGTGGTTCGTCTAACTGGCGCCATCTTCGCCGGCGGCAACGCCTTCAAGCGCGGCCTCTCGCTGCAGCGCGTTGCCTCCCCGCTGGAGCGGGCCTTTAAGGTGAAGGGGGCAAAGGCGGTGGCCTTGGTGATCAACTCGCCCGGCGGTTCGCCGGCCCAATCCTCCTTGATCGCCGGGCGCATTCGGGCGCATGCGGCCGAGAGTGGCCTGCCGGTCCTGGGTTTCGTCGAAGACGCGGCGGCCAGCGGCGGCTACTGGCTGGCCTGCTCGGCCGACGAAATCTTCGTCGACCCCAGCTCCATCGTCGGCTCGATCGGCGTGGTCTCGGCCGGCTTCGGCTTCCAGGAGGCGATCGCAAAGCTGGGTGTCGAGCGGCGCCTGCACACCGCCGGCGGCCGTAAGGCGATCCTCGATCCCTTTCAGCCCGAGCGGGAGGAAGACGTGGCCGACCTTAAGGTCTTGCAGGGCGAAATCCACGAGACCTTCAAGTCCTGGGTCCGGGAGCGGCGTGGCGAGCACCTCAAGGGCGAGGAGGATTACCTCTTCTCCGGCGCTTTCTGGACCGGAGGCCGCGCCGTCGAACTGGGCTTGGCCGACGGCATGGGGCAGATGCGCGAGGTCCTGCGCGCGCGCTACGGCAAGAAGGTGAAACTGGTCCCGATGGACCGCAAACGCGGGCTTTTCTCCGGCCTGCTGGGTGGTGGACAGGCCGAGCAGCGCCTGCAAGACATGGGGCTCGCAGGCATGGGGCTCGCAGACATAGGGCCGGCCATGCTGCAGGCCGCCGAAGAGCGCATGTATTGGCAGCGCTTGGGTCTGTAAGGAAACTAGTTCCAGGACGGCACGAAGCCGACGGTCTGATCCAGAATGCACTCGTAGAGCAGCTCATAGCTGCCGGTCGGTGCGGAGACCTGGTCGATGGCATTGTCGATCTGGCCGCTGCACCAGTTGCGTGCCCGGTCCGGCATATCCGGCCAGAGCGTATTCAAGGCATCCAAAGCCGTGGTTTCCCGAACGCGGCAGCCCTGGCGGATCGCGCCGGCGTCGGCGTCGGGCTTGACCGCCACCTGGCTGAGTGCTGCCCAGGTGCAAAAGCGCTCGGTGTCGTAAGCGGGGAGGGCGATTTGCGACTGTGCAGCGGCGGTGGCAGCGCCCAGCGAAAGACCCAGCAGGAGGCAGAGGGCAACGAGGCGTGCGACGAACATAGAGCTTCCTTGACGCGATCGATGATGCAGTGCGCGACACTAGGGTTGCCGGCGCGCTCAGACAAGGCGCCTCGGTGCAGCAGCACTTGCGCCTTGGCAGCGAAACAGGGAGAACCAAGATCTATAGTGTGTGGGCGCCCTGGAGCGACCGCAAGGCGATGAAGGGTGACAGCAAGCGTGTTTGGACTCTCAATTCAGAAACTCCTGGTTTTGGGCGTGGTCATCGTCGGGGTGATTGCCGCCTTCCGCTTGCTCTCGTCAATTAAGCGTCAGCAGGAGATCGCGCGCCGAAATCAGCAGGCCGAGGAGCGGCGCCGGCAGCAGGAGCAGCCAACCGAGCCGGGCCAACAGCAGATCGAGGATATGGCTGCCTGTGGCCGTTGCGGTGCCTACATCGCCTCTTCGGCCGGAGGCTGTGGCCGGCGCGACTGCCCCTACAAGTCGGCCTGATCGGCTTGACCGGATCGGCCCGCATTTTGTGTCAGCCGCTCTCATGCGCTAGACTAACGCTACCAAACGGGCAGCAGGTGACCCGAAGGCGGGACGAGCCAGTGAGATGAGCGGCCCAAAGAGATGAGCGGCTCAAAGAGATGGATGGCCCAGTGATATGAGCGGCGACGAGGACGGCAAGAAAATCGGCAAGGTGCCGGTGTTCCAGCTGCAGGCGACATCCGGTCAGGATTTCGAGAAGGCCTTCCGTCGTGCCGAAGACGCGCTGCAGGCGCCGGTGCCGACCTTGCGACGCTTCGACGAGGAAGAGCCGGCCGAGGCCGAAGTGGTGCCGGAACCCGAGCTTTCGCCTGAAGACGATACCGTGCACCTGCAGTTGACCCTGCAGGAAGGGGCCTCTCTGGTCAGCGAGTTCAGCGGCGCGCAGGCCTTGCGTGCCGCAACCCCGGTCGAAGCATTGGAGGGCGAGACACCTGCCTTTCAGGAGGTCCCGCGCTCCGGCAGCGAGAAGGCAGTAGAGACCTATCACGATTGGCTGGCACCCTTGGATCCAGAAGACTGGAGTGCCGATGCGCCGGTCGGTGGCCTGACCGGCGATCCCGCAGCACCGCTTCTGAGCGATTTCAGCGGTGCCGACACCATGCCGCCGATGCCGGAAGAAGAGCCGCCGGCCTTCGTCAACGATGGCTTGCCCAGTCTGACGGCAGCCGAGGGGAACCTCTTGTCTGAGTTCAGTGGCTCGAACCTTCTGCGCGAGGCCGCGAGCAAGGATCAACCGATCGGCGGAATGAGTGCCCTGGACCAGGTGATTTTCTCCTCCGACCCGCGTGCGGTCGAGCCGGACCTACCTAAGGTGACCGGCCGCACCGAGCCGGAGTTCCTGTTCAAGCGCTGAAAATCGGCGGCCACCATCCTCCGCAATCGGGCTATGTCGCGAGACGCCCTTGCCGTTGCTTGCAGCGCGAGGCTAGGGTCGCGCGCCGATGAATATGTGACGATACGCGAGCGAGGAGCACCCAAGGACCATGACCGCAGTCAAGGAGAGAGAGGCCGACCCTGCGACCTCTTTCCAACGCTTGATCTTGAACCTCCAGACCTATTGGGCCGATCAGGGCTGCGTGATCCTGCAGCCCTATGACATGGAGGTGGGCGCCGGTACCTTTCACCCGGCCACCACCCTGCGTTCGCTGGGTCCGGACCGGGTCTGGAACTGTGCCTACGTGCAGCCATCGCGCCGGCCGACCGATGGGCGCTACGGCGAGAACCCCAATCGGCTGCAGCACTACTATCAATTTCAGGTGCTGATGAAGCCTTCGCCGTCCGATATCCAGGATCTCTACCTGGGTTCCTTGCGCGCCATCGGCCTGGAACCCAAAGAGCACGACATCCGCTTCGTCGAGGACGACTGGGAAAGCCCGACCCTGGGTGCCTGGGGCCTGGGATGGGAGGTCTGGTGCGACGGCATGGAGGTGACGCAGTTCACCTACTTCCAGCAGGTCGGTGGCATCGACTGCGATCCGGTCCCGGTCGAGCTGACCTACGGGCTGGAGCGCTTGGCCATGTACGTGCAGGGCGTCGAGAACGTCTATGACCTGGATTGGGATGGGGTGCCGGCCGCACAGGGCGGGAAGAGCTATGGCGACGTCTTCCTGCGCGCCGAGCAGGAGTTCTCCGCGTTTAATTTCGAACACGCGACGACCGAAGCGCTGTTCCGCCACTTTGCCGATGCCGAGGCCTCCTGCGCGCACCTGCTGGAACAGCGCTACGAGGGCCGGACCTTGGCACTGCCGGCCTATGACCAATGCATGAAGGCAAGCCATCTCTTCAACCTGCTGGATGCCCGCGGCGTGATCTCGGTGACCGAGCGCCAGGCCTACATCGGCCGCGTGCGGACTCTGGCCAAGGGCTGTTGCGAGGCTTGGGTGGGGGAGGCGAACCATGCCTGAGTTGCTCTTGGAGCTGCGCTCGGAGGAGATTCCGGCGCGCATGCAGCAGCGCGCGATCCAGGACCTGGAGCGCCTGGTGCTGGCTGGCTTGTCCGAGGCCGGGCTTGGCAGTTCGGCGACACGGGGCTTCTCGACGCCGCGGCGGCTGACCCTGCTGGTCGAGGGCCTGCCGGCAAAGCAGGAGGATCGCAAGGAAGAGCGCAAGGGCCCGAAGGTGGGGGCGCCGGAGAAGGCTGTCGCCGGTTTCCTGCGCGCGGCCGGTTTGGCCTCGCTGGACGATGCGGAGGTGCGCGAGACCGGCAAGGGCGCTGCCTATTTCGCCGTCCGCGAGGTGCCGGGTCAGGCGACTGCCGAGGTCTTGCCGGGAATCGTGGTCGCGGCCCTGCAGGCTCTGGGCTGGCCGAAGTCGATGCGCTGGGGAGAGAACGGCTTTCGCTGGGTGCGGCCGCTGCGCTCTGTCCTGGCGCTCTTCGACGGCAAGCCGCTGACCGGCGGCCTGAATCTTTCCAGCCATAACGAAGACGCGGGCTTCCTGGGCTTCGGCGACTGGACCCTGGGCCATCCGCAGCGCGAAGCACGACCCCTGCACGTCTCCGACTTCGCTCACTATGTCGAGGTGCTGACCGCTGCCGGCGTGATGCTGGATCGCGGCGAGCGGGCGGCGTCGATCATCGAGCAGGCCGAGAGCCTGGTCGATGAGGCTGGGTTGCGGCTGCGCGCCGATGCGGCTCTGCTGGAGGAGGTGGTGGGCCTGATCGAATGGCCGACGGTCCTGCTCGGGCGATTTGAGGAGCGTTTTCTGGCGGTGCCGCCGGAAGTGCTGGTGACCGCCATGCGCAGCCATCAGAAGTACTTCGCGCTGGAGACCGTCGAGGGCGAACTGGCGCCGGCCTTCCTGCTGGTGGCGGAGGGCGAGGCCCCGCCGGAGAGCCGCCGGCGGGCCAATATCGTCGCCGGCAACGAGCGGGTGCTGCGTGCCCGCTTGGCCGATGCGCAGTTCTTCTGGGAGCAGGATCTGAAGACGCCTTTGTCGGCGCGGCGTCCGGCACTGGCCGACATCGTGTTCCACGCCAAGCTTGGCACTCTGGATCAGCGGGTGCAGCGGATCGAGACCCTGGCGCAGAGCATTGCCGAGACCTGCGGCGAGGCCGATCCGGCTCTGGCCCGCCAGGCGGCTGGTCTGGCCAAGGCCGATCTGGTGACCGGCATGGTCGGCGAGTTCCCGGAACTGCAGGGCCTGATGGGGCGCTATTACGCGCTGGCCGAGGGCCTGCCGGATGCGGTCGCCGAGGCCATTGCCGATCACTATGCGCCCAAGGGCCCGGACGATCCCTGTCCGACCGCGCCGGTTTCCGTTGCCGTCGCGCTGGCCGAGAAGCTGGACAGCCTGGTCGGCTTTTGGGCGATCGGCGAGACCCCGACCGGTAGCAAGGATCCCTATGCGCTGCGCCGCGCTGCCTTGGGCGCGATCCGCCTGATCCTGGAAAACCAGCTGCGCCTCTCTCTGAGCGACCTCTTTGCCATCGCGGCCGCCGGTTACGGCGATGTCGCCGACGGCTTCAAAGACGGCCCCCTGTTGGACTTCTTTGCCGAGCGGCTGAAGGTGGCGCTGCGCAGTCAGGGCATTCGCCATGACTTGATCGCCGCTGTTTTCGCGTTGGAGCGCAAGGACGGCGGTCGCGAAGATGACTTGACCCGCCTGGTGGGCCGCGTGCGCACGCTGCAGACCTGGCTGACGGGGGAGGCGGGCGAGAACTTGCTGACTGCCTATCGCCGTGCGGCCAACATCGTGCGGATCGAAGAGAAGAAGGACGGCGCCGTCATCGAAGGGACGGCCGACCAGCACCTCTTCGAGCAGCATGAAGAGCAGGCGCTCTGGATGACCTTGGAGGCGGTGCGCCCGACCCTGGATCTGGCGCTGGGGAGGGAAGACTACGAGGCGGCCCTGACCGATCTCTCCGGCTTGCGCGACCCGGTGGATGCCTTCTTCGATACGGTAACGGTGAACATCGAGGGCTTTGGCCTGCGCGCCAATCGCCTGCGCCTGTTGAAGCAAATCCAGGCGACCATGAACCGGGTCGCGCATTTCGACCTGGTTGAGGGCTAGAGGAAAGCGAGATGACACCGCGGGATGGAGAAGCCTTTTTCGAGGCTTATCTGAGGGCCTGGAATGCCCAGGACCTGGAGGCCGTGGCTGCACTCTATGCCGAACCATCGCTCTTCGTCCTGCCGCAGGCCTCGGTGTCATTGGCCGATCGCCGCGCAATGCTCTCCTTGCCCAAGACCTTGACAAGTCAGTGCAGGGCACAAGCAGTTTCCGGATGGACTCTAAGTCGCGCCATGCCGGGGTGACCGCCAGGTCTTGCGGCGACGGCCTTGCCGTCCTCGACGCCAGTTCCGTCGAGCGCCTGCGCAAAGATGGTTCTGTCATCGAGAGCATCGATGCGCACTATATCCTGCGCAAAGAAGCCGATGGGGCCTGGCGGATCGCTACTGCGCTGGTCTCTGCGCCGGGTTGGCGTGTGAGCGGTTGAGCGCGCAGTTCTTTCGACAGACAGGACTGGGCGACAGACAAGACTGGGCCACAGACAGGATAGGGCCACAGACAGGATAGGGAGTGAGTGCAGTGACAAGAACGGGCGAGAGCTGCTCCTGTTCCCGGGACGACGGGGCCTATTCTGCTCTGCTAACCCTCGTTACCCTGGCAGCACTCCTCCTGCTGCCAATCCAAGCGATGGCGCAGGAGAGCAATCCGCCTTCTATCGCAAAGTGGCTTGGCGAGACGATTTATGTGCCTGCCTACTCTCACATCCTGAAGTCACCCGGACGCCGAGAACCGCTGGCCTCGACCCTGGTCATTCACAACACCGACCCTGAGGTTGCGATCAAGATAACGACGGTTCGCTTTCACGATCAATCGGGCGTGCTTGTTCGCGACTATCTGGACGCCCCGCGTGCGCTCGCGCCCTTCGAATCGGCGAGCTTCCTGGATGAACTGCGGAACAAGGAGGGCGGTGTCGGTGCCAACTTTGTCGTGGAGTGGCAGGCTGACACCCCGGCGATCGCGCCCATAGCCGAAACCGTCATGGTCGGCGGCGACGGCACGCAAGGGATCTCCTTCACCAGCCGCGGTAAGGTCATCGATCGCCGACCTTGAAGGTGACCCTACCTGCTTTCTGACTGCGCTTCCTGCTCGTCTTCCGGAACTGTATAGGCACCGCCCAGCGGCAGTGTGCCCATGGCAGCCGGGGTGAAGTCGTAGGCCGCGTTGTCGCTGACCGGGGCCTGGCGACGACGCATACGCTCCAGCACGAAGCCGCCGAACAGCAGGTTCACGACAGCAATGAAGAGGAAGAAGGTGCTGGGTCCGAAAATGCCCATGCTGGCCGAGGCCGTGAAGTTGCCGATCACGCCGCCAAGAGAGTTCACCAGCAGCAGCGCTGCGGCGGCCGGAACCAGACTGTTTTCCGGCAGCCAGTCGTTGGTGTGGGCGATCACCAGGGCGTAGGGCGGGAAGATGGCGGCACCGGTGATGAGGCAGGCCAAGAGAACCATGCCATAGCTGGGCGAACCGATCAGGGCTACGAGATAAAGCAAGAGCAGAGCGCTGCCGCCGGTCAAGGTAATGCCGACGATGACGGCACGGCGGTCCAGCCGGTCCGAGAGCCAGCCCAAGGGGTACTGCGCCACCAGACCCGCCAGCAGACCGGCGGTCAGCAGCCAGGCCGTGGCCTCGGCGTTGAAGCCGGCGCTGGAGCCGTAGACGGCGCCAAGTGAGGTGAAAGAGCCCTGTAGAGCGCCGACGCAGAAGGCCCCGACCAGCCCCAGCGGCGTCTCGCGAAACAGGCGGATCAGGCCATAGCGGCGCGGCGCCGTCTCGTCGGCCGGCTGTACCGGCGCGCCGGCCTTGGTCAGGGTGACGGGGACCAGCGCCAGAGAGATCAGGATGGAGGCGAGCGCGAAGAGCTTGAGATCGCCGGCATCGCCCAGATTGGCCAAGAGCGGCCCGACGGCAAAGCCGCCGAAGACGGTGACGCCGTAGATCGAGAGAATGCGGCCACGCAGGTTGTTGGGCGAGCGTGCGTTCATCCAGCTCTCGACGACGGTGTAGAGACCGGCAAAGCAGAAGCCGGTCACCAGGCGCAGGACCACCCAGCCGGTGTGCGAGGGCCAGATCGCCAAGAGCAAGGCAAGCGCGGAGGCCACCGAGGCCAGGGCGGCGAAGGTGCGGATATGGCCGATCTCGCGCACCAGCTTCGGGCAATAGAGGCTGCCGATGCCGAAGCCGGCGAAATAGCTGGCGGACACGAAGCCCATCCAGGAGACCGAGATGCCCTCCATCGGGGCACGCAGACCCAAGAGGACGAACTGCAGGCTGCTGCCGGCAAGCAGAACGCCGAAACAGAGGATCAGCGGTCCGAGGAGAATAAGAAGCGACCTCATGGTCGAGGCATCCTTGGCAGAAGCGCGGGTTTCACTAACCTCCGCCGTTAACCCTTGTGCTCGCTAGGGACAAGCGCGAATTTCAAATGGCAAGGTCCGGAAGCGATCATCCACACAGGCAGCTTGGCAGACTGACCGCTCCCAAGAGGCTCTGCGAGATGGTGCACATGCGAACCCGGTTCCCCGGATTGCTCGTCGCCAGGCGCAGTTGCCGCTCTGTCATGGTCAGAAGTCGTCGACCGGCCGCCGCATCGGGCTCGACCTTGCGGTCCACCAACTCGCAGCTCTCGGGGTCCAGCCGCGCGGTCATGACCATCGGCGTTTCACGGCCGTCGGCGTGATAGATCATCGCCTCCGCACGGCCCGTTAGGTCGTTGCCGTCCTGCGTGACCGTCACCTTCTCGATGCGGCAGTCGGATCCGGCACCGGCCAGCTTCGGACAGGCCTCGCGCAGCATGCGCGGCGCATCCGACAGCAACAGGACGGTCGCGGTCATATCGGCCTCTTGAGCCTCAAGGTCTTGGCTCGGAGATAAACTCAGACCGACCATCAGTCCCAGAATCATGAGAAACTGCGCTAGCTTTCGCTCTTGCCTTGGCATGGCACCGTCCTTCTCTTGCGGCCCTCTCGCGATCAGTCTAGCCAGCCGCCGAGGCGTCGGCAAAGGCTCACGTCAGCAGCGAACGCCTGGTGATCTCCACCAAGTACTGCCCGAAGCCGCCGGTACCGCTGGTCGAGGCGCCCGCACATGGCAATCGGCGCTCCAAGTGGGATGCCGGTTCGGGATGCCGGTTGCCGCTTCGACTATCCCAATCCGGAGTATCGTTGATTTTGGCACCCGAGTCCGATGGCTAGGTCTGGTAGGGACTTCGGGAATTTGGCAACCTGTCTCAGCGGACCATGGCGCGGACAGGGGAGAGCGCGTGAACCTGGCAAGATTTCTGGCGCGCGCTGCCCGCGCCGAGGGCGAGCGGCCTGCCCTCTACCTGGGGGCTCGGCCGCTATCGAGCTATCGCGAGCTGGCGCAGCAGGCGGCCGCCTTGGCTAGGGGCCTGCGCGAGACCCACGGGCTTCGGCCAGGCGCGCGAGTCGCTCTGGTGATGAAGAACTGTCCAGACTATGTCACGGCACTATTCGGGGCTTGGTGGGCGGGCTTGGCAGTGGTCCCGCTCAATGCCAAGCTGCACCCCGATGAGTTCGCTTTCGCGCTTGCCGATTCAGGCGCCTCGCTTTGCTTCGTGACCAAGGATCTGGCGGCCGCGATCCCCGGCAATGCAGAGTTCCCCGTCATCGAGATTGGCGGCAAGGATTGGCAGGCGCTCCTCACCCAAGAGCCGCTGAGCGAGCCTGAGGCGCAGTCGACCGATGCGCTTTCCTGGCTGTTCTATACCTCCGGTACCACCGGCAAGCCGAAGGGCGCGATGCTGAGCGCCGGCAACCTGCTGGCGATGACGGCCTGCTACTTCATGGATGTCGACAGCATCGGGGCGGGGGACTGCATCCTGCATGCCGCCCCCTTGAGCCACGGTTCCGGCCTCTACATGCTGCCGCACGTGGCTGCCGGCGCAGCGCAGGTGATCCCCGAGAGCGGTGGCTTCGACCCCTTGGAGATTCGCGACCTCTGCCGGACGCACAGCGGCCTCTCCTTCTTTGCGGCGCCGACCATGGTGCGGCGCCTGGTGCGCCACCCCGAGGTCGCGGGCGGAGAGCTGCCTGGCCTCAAGACCATCACCTACGGCGGTGGTCCGATGTATGTGGCCGACAGCCGCCAGGCCCTGGAGTGCCTGGGCAATCGCCTGGTGCAGATCTATGGGCAGGGGGAGAGCCCCATGACCATCACCGCCCTCAGCAAGTCCCGACATCTGCCGGGCGGCTCGCCGGACCAGGACCATCGTCTGGCCTCGGTCGGCGTAGCGCAGTCATTGGTCGAGGTCCGGGTCGGCGACGCCGATGGCAAGGCCTTGCCTTTGGGCGAGACCGGCGAGGTCATGGTGCGCGGCCCTTCGGTCATGCTGGGCTACTGGCAGCGGCCCGAGGCCACGACAGAGGCCATCCGCGACGGCTGGCTGTTCACCGGGGATGTCGGCGCCTTGGACGCCTGGGGCTATCTTACCCTGAAAGATCGCTCCAAGGACCTGATTATCTCCGGCGGTAGCAACATCTATCCTCGCGAGGTGGAGGAATGTCTACTCACCCACCCAGCCGTGGCCGAGGTCTCGGTGGTCGGGCAGCCGGACGAGGACTGGGGCGAGGTCGTTGTCGCCTTCGTGGTGGCCGATGGGGCGGATGCGCCCGCGGCAGAGGCGCTGGACCGCCATTGCCTCGATGCCATCGCCCGCTTCAAGCGTCCCAAGCGCTACCGCTTTGTGGAGCGGCTGCCGAAGAACAACTATGGCAAGGTGATGAAGACGGCATTGCGGGATCTTCTGAAGCAGGACGGGGACGGGTAGGGCAATGGCGGAGGGGCATTCAGCCGGCGGAAAGCGCTTGCGGCTTAGCCGTGAAGAGCGGCGCAACCAGATCCTGGACCGCGCGGTGGCTTTCTTCTCCGTGCATGGCTTCGGCGCCTCGACACGGGATCTGGCAAAGTCTGCCGGTGTCACCCAGCCCTTGCTCTACAACTACTTTCCCTCCAAAGAGGCGCTGGTTCGTGCGGTCTACGAGAGGGTCTATGTGGACCGTTGGCAGCCGGAGTGGGATGCCGTTCTGACTGATCGAAGCCAAGCCTTGGAAGACCGCCTGATCGCCTTCTACACTGACTATACCCGCATCATCTACGATCCCGACTGGCTGCGCCTCTACCTCTACTCCGGCCTGCGCGCACTGGACATCAACAAGTGGTACATCGCGCGCGTCGAAGCGCGCGTGATCCATCCCATCTGTCGCGAGATCCGAGCGGCCTACGGCCTGCCGCAGCCCGCGGACGGTGCGGTCGCCCCGGCCGAGGCAGAGGCGATTTGGACCTTCCACGGCGGCATCGTCTACTACGGCATTCGCCGCGAGATTTATAAGATACCGGAGAAAACCACTTTTGATGAGATGATCCGCAGCGCTGTCGGGACGCTGCTGAAGGGTGCTTCGCTCGCGTTGACGTCCAATCACTCCGAAGGGCGCTGAGCACCGGCAAACGGCTGGGGATCCTCGTCGGCGACCTCCCGGCGGTCAGGCTTCTCTGCAGCCTCCTCGCTCAGTGCTTCCGGCGTGACGTCGTCGGCCTCGTCGCGACCTCTGCGGACTTTTGGCGGCGGCGCCTGCCAGGCTTTCACGCTGGCGCCGACAGCCTTGTAGAAGCTGGGCACCAGGATCTCCAGATCGGCGATGAAATTCTTGCGCTGTGCCTCCCTCGGGCCGAGGAGAGAGGCACCGCCGCCTAGAAAAAAATGTCAAATCAGGTAAGCGCACTATAGGTGCTCTCCTCACGAGAGCCACATGAAGTCCGTGCTGGTCAGCAGGTTGGCCGCGGTCACGCCATCGATCAGGATCGCCTGATCGACCTGGCCGTCGCCATCGTCATCGACCTGGATTTGGCGGACGCCGGCGAAGCGTGCCTCGGAGTTGCCGCCGCCGGAAAAGGCGGCCGAACCGATGTAGGCGAAGCTGCCGGCCTCCAAACCGGTGGCGAAGACCAGCTTGTCTTCACCGTTGGCCGCGTTTGCCAGGACGCCGTCGAAATCGCGAATCACCGGTCCGCCGGAACCGGACTCGCCCAAGCTATCCCCACTGAAGCGGAACTTGTCGCTGCCGGATCCGCCGAAGGCGGCATCTGCGCTGTTGAGGAAGAGAATATCATTGCCGCTGTCCCCCTCCATGCGGTCGCCGAAAGAGCCGCCGATCAGGCGATCGTCGCCAAGGTCGCCGGAAAGGGTGTCGACGCCGCGACCGCCACGTAGCAGGTCGTCTCCGTTCCGGCCAATCAGATGATCGTTGCCATCGTAGCCGATCACCGTGTCCGCTCCACTGCGCGCGTCGATGCGGTCGCCGCGCGAACCGCCGCCAATGACGTCATCGCCTATGCCTGCGGTAAAGGTCAGGACATCGATCGAGAGCAACTCGCTGCCGATCCGGCCGTCCTCGCCGTCGGTCAGGTAGGCGGTCGAGGTTCCGCCCATGTCCAAGGTGAGGTCCTGTGTTAGGTTCTCTCGCGACATGAACAGGCTATCGACGCCCGAGCCGCCGACCAGAATGTCTATACCCGACGTGGAAGTCATGGTGTCGTTTCCACTGCCGCCGAAGAGGAGATCCGAGCCGCTGGCGCCCTCAAGGCTATCGTCACCGTCCTCACCGCTGACACGGTCGTCGCCTTGATCGCCGATGGCCGAATCATCACCGCTACCGCCGCGTAGAATATCGTCGCCGTCACCGCCGCGCTGGCGACTGCCACCCCGGATGATGTCGTCGCCTGCATTGCCGCTGAGATTGGCATTCGCATCGGCGTCGGCGCGGATGATGTCATTGCCGGTATTGCCATTGGCCGATTCGGAGAAGAACTCGTCGTTCTGGCCAAGGTCGATGGTATCGTTGCCCGAGCCCCCGTTCACCCGGTCTCTGCCAGAGCCCGAGTAGAGGCGATCGTCGCCACTGCCTCCGAAGAAGCTGTCTTCTCCAGATCCACCATAGGCCAGATCGTCGCCCCTGTTGGCGTCGAAGCGCTCTCCATCGCCCTCGGAAAAGATGGTGTCGTCGCCGTCGCCGCCCTCGATGGTCAAGGTCTCGATGGACAAGGCCTTGCTGCGAATCTGGCCGCCGACGCCGTCGTTCACCACCGCGTTGCCGCCGGTCGAAACTGTGAAGATCAGATCTCTGGCCTCTCCGCGCTTATCGAGAATTCCATCGTCTTGGCCACTACCGCCGTCAATGGTATTAATTCCAATACCGGAGACCAGCATGTCGTCTCCGGAATCGCCGAAGAGGCGGTCTTCCCCGTCATCGCCATCCAGAAAGTCCCGGCCGTCCCCGCCATAAAGAATATCATTGCCGCTCTTGCCGATGACAACGTTGTCCCCGCTGGCTGCACGGATCATGTCATTGCCACTGCCACCGTTGTTGTTGCCACCGCCATAGATGCTGTCGCTGCCGTCGTCGCCAAAAAGGTTGGCGCTGCCGCTACCGGAAATGACGATGATGTCGTCGCCCTCACGGCCGAGAGCGTGATTGAAGGTGTCCGAGTAGCCGAGGTCGATGAAGTCGTTGCCGCTTCCCCCGGTCACGAAGTCCGCGCCGGATCCCCCGTAGAGGCGATCGTCGCCCGTGCGTTCGGAGAGGGTGTCGTCACCGCTGCCGCCAAAGGCCAGGTCGTCGCCCTTGCGACCGCTCACGTAGTTCCTCTCATCCGCACCGAAGACGGTATCGTTGCCGGACCCTCCGATGAAGTAGAGGGTTTCGGCAGAGTGGATTTCGCTACCGGTGGTTCCGCCGACGCCATCGTTCATGAAGGCATTGCCCGTGCCGCTGCTGGTCAGGACCAGATCATCGACCGCTGAGCGACGCTCCATCGTGACCGTGTCGTTACCGCTGCCACCATCCAGCGTTGCCAGGTCGGAACCATTGTCCAGACGGTCCCGTCCGCTTCCGCCGAAGAGCCTATCCACCCCGGCGCCGCCCATCAGCGTGTCGTTCCCGTCTGCCCCATAGGCCAGGTCATTGTCCGCCCCGGCGCTTAGACGATCGTTGCCGCTGTCCCCGAACAGGCTGTCCGATCCCTGGCTTCCGAAGAGGCTGTCGTTCTGCTCAAGACCATAAAGCGTGTCGTCCCCTGCGAGCCCGTAGATGCTATCGAAGCTGCTGGTGCCGAACAGAGTATCCGGTCCATTGGTGCCGACGATGCTGGCCATGTTTGTCCCCCCTTGCGCGGCGCGCTGCGGACTTCGCCGCTCTTGATTCCTCGTTTCGCCAGGAACCATGCCACAGGCGAGGAAGCTCTGGATAGGGGGGCGCCCATACTCTCGATTTCCGGGCTAGCTGATGAGGTCGTCCATCGATCGTGCGGGAGCCAGGGGTGACTCGGGTGAGGAAAAGACAAGATCTCCTCACATGCTGGGCGTCTTGCTCTTCAGGCCGGGCAGGGCACGGATCAGTGCCATCTTGGTGCTTTCGATCCGCGTCTCGTCGCCGGCCTCGATGGCCTCCAGATGGGCCTGGATCAAGCCATGCGGTGCGCCTGAAGCGCGGCAGAGCGCGCGGGCGATCTCCTCCACCGCGGCAAGCCGTGTCCAGGCCGTCTGTCTGGCATCCTTCTTCATGGGAACAAAGATAGAACAAATGCCTGTGGACAGACAGCCCCTTTGGGATCGGCGCGACGAAAGGGCTTTGCGATCTGCCGGGTGCGTGCTTTCTCTCGATCAGACAGCGCACCGGGAACTCCGAGCCGGGAACTCCGAGCCGGGAACTCCGTGCCGGGAACTCCGTGAACGAGAGATCGTCTTGGCAAGGTTGGTTACGCGCGCTTGCTGGGCGGTCTGGCGATCGTCGGCGGCGTCGTTCTGGTCAAGTACGGATGACCACCCGAACCGTTTCACCGAAATCAAGGGAGAACCCTATGAACCTGTCTCGACGTCATCTGCTCGGCCTCGCTCTGGCGAGCCCGCTTGCATTGTCTCACGCGGCGTCCGCCGCTGATCCGCTCACGATCCTCGTGCCCTATCCGAACGGTGCCTTCGAAGCGCTGATGGAGCAGATCGCGCAGCCGCTAGGAGCCGCACTCGATCGCCAGGTCGTGGTCGAACAGCTTGCCGCCGAGGGCGGTTGGGAGGCGCTGGAGCGTGTGCGAAACGCCGGCAGCGCCCCTGTCATCCTGGCCGACGACGACCTCTCGCTGGCGATCAAGCAGGAGGGGGGCGCGCACGATTTCTCGTTTGACACCTTGCGCCCCATTGCCAAGTTGACCGATGGCATCTCGGTCGCCCTGATTGCCCCCGTCGGATCGGACCAGGCCTCGTGGCAGGGGCTCAAGGCCTCGACCAAGGCGCTTCGGCTGGCGACAACGGGATCGCAGACGGCCTATGGCGTCGCGCGGCGGATGCTGGCCCCGCTGCTCTCGACCGTGCTCGAGCCGGTGCCGCAATCGGGACCCAAGACCATCTATGATGCGGTGACCAGTGGGGCCGCCGATCTCGGCATCGTCACGACAAACCTGCTGGAGGGCTTCAACGCCGAGAACGCGGGCACAGGGGCAGTGCCGGTCCTGACCTTCGGGGCCGCCCGTTCGCCGCGCTACGCCGAGGTGCCGACCCTGGCCGAGATCGCCGGCGACGATAAGATGGACTTCACGATTGCGCTCGGCCTCTATGGCAGTGCCGATATGGATCCGGCCCTGGCGACATCCATCTTGCAGGCGCTGCAGACGATCCAGTCTTCGCCGGAAGTGCTAGACAATCCGCTCGCCAAGGACTTTCCGATGACTGTGAACCCGCCGGAGGTGCTGCAGGCCGCTTTCGACCGCGACGTGCGGGTCCTGAAGCGCTTGAGTGCTGATTAGCCCCGACAAAAAGGCCCGCAACGCCATCTTGCTGGATGGGTTGCGGGCCTTTCGTTTCGGCCCACTAACTGGTTGATCTGGTGGGGCAACTTACCCAGACGGATGGGAACCATCCCTCTGGGTTGCACCACCAGAGACCTAAGCGCTTATGCGCCTTTGCCGTAGCGGTAGGGCGGGCCTGCTTTGATCATGGTGGCGCGATAATCCTTCAGGATCTGCACCACCTTGGCGTTGCGCGGGCTCTTTTCGGCGATTTCGTCCCAGAACTTCATCGCCTCTTCTTCGACCGTTTTCCACTCCTCCTCGGGGATGGAGGTCAGCTCCAGCTTGCCGCCGGTGGTGCGATAGTGCGCCTCGCCCCACCAGTACCAGTACTGACGATAGTAGTGGGACTGGTCGATGCAGAGCTTGTAGAGGGTCTGCAGGTGGGCCGGCAGAGCCTCCCAGCGCTCCGAATTCACGAAGTAGGACCCGGCCCAGGCGCCGGAGATGTTGTTGGTGAGGTAGTAGTTGGTGACGTCCGCCCAACCGACCGTATAGTCCTCGGTGATGCCCGACCAGGAGATGCCGTCCAGCTCTCCGGTCTGGATCGCGACCTCGATGTCTTCCCAAGGCAGGGTCACCGGCACCACGCCGAAGCGGCTGAGGAAGCGCCCGGCGGTGGGGAAGGTGAAGACCCGCTTGCCCTCCAGGTCCTTCAGGCTGCGGATCGGCTCGACCGTGGCGAAGTTGCAGGGATCCCAGGCGCCGGCCGAGAGCCAGGTGACGCCCTCGACCTCGGCATAGGCTTCCTCCCAGATCTCCTTCAGGCCGTAGTTGTTGAAGAGGACCGGCACGTCCAGGCTGTAGCGCGACGCGAAGGGGAAATAGCCGCCGAAAACAGAGACATCGACCGGGGCGGCGATGGAATCGTCGTCGCTCTGCACCGCATCGATGGTGCCGCGCTGCATGGCCCGGAAGAGCTCACCGGTCGGCACCAGCTGATCGGCGAAGAAGAGCTCGATCTCCATCTCGCCGTTGGCCGCCTTGTTGAAGGCGTCGATCGAGGGCTTGATGACATGCTCGGCCAGTGCCGGGCCGGCATAGGTCTGCAGGCGCCAGGAGATCTTGGACTGCGCGTGTACGGCAGGGGCCGCCAGTGCCGAAGCACCGGCCGCTACGGTCACAGCGCCCGCACGTTTCAGGAATTTACGTCTGTCGGTCATGGTGTATCCTCCATCTTTCTTTTTGCGGCCCCATCTGCTCGCGCCCTCGTCCTAGCGGGCGTAGTAGACTTCCGGCAGCCAGAGCGCGATTCCAGGGAAGGCGATTACCAGGGCGAGGCCCAGGACCATCACCAGGACGAACGGCAGGATCGAGCGATAGATGTCGGCCAGCGAGATCTCGGGCGGCGCCATCGCGCGCATCAGGAAGAGGTTGTAGCCGAAGGGCGGCGTCATATAGGCGATCTGGACGGTGATGGTGTAGAGCACGCCGTACCAGACCGGGTCGAAGCCCAGCGCCATGACCAGCGGCACATAGAGCGGGGCCACGATCACCAGCATGGCGGTGTCGTCCAGGAACATGCCCATCACGATGTAGGAGAGCTGCATCATGATCAGGATTTCCCAGGGCCCCATCTCCCACTGCTCGACGAAGAGGCTCTCGATCGCCTTGACCGCACCCAGGCCGTCGAAGACCGCACCGAAGCAGAGCGCGGCCAGGATGATCCACATGAACATGCACGAGATGCCGAGCGTCTTGCGCACCGTGTCCTCGATCACCTGACGGGTCAGCCGCCGCTTCATGACGGCGGCCAGGGTGGCGGCGGCCGCACCCACGGCCGAGCTCTCGACCAGGCTGGTGACGCCCAGCAGGAAGAGCCCGGTCATGCAGAAGAAGATGAAGAGCGGCAGCAGGCCGGCGCGCAGCAGGCTCAGCTTCTCAGGCCAGGGCATCTGCCGTTCGTCCTTCGGCAGCGGCGGGCCGAGGTTGGGCTGCAGGCGGCAGCGGATCACGATGTAGGCGATGAAGAGCGTCGCCAGCAGCAGGCCCGGAAAGACCCCGGCGAGCCACAGCTTGCCGACCGGCTGGCGCGCGATCATGCCATAGAGCACCAGGACGACGCTTGGCGGCACCAGGATGCCCAAGGTGCTGCCGGCCTGGACCACGCCGGTCACCATGATCTTGTCGTAGCCGCGGCGCAGCAGCTCTGGTAGCGCAATGCTGGCGCCGATCGCCATGCCGGCGACCGAGAGCCCGTTCATCGCCGAGACCGCCACCATGAGCCCGATGGTGCCGACCGCCAGCCCGCCCGGCATCGGCCCGAACCAGACATGGAACATGCGGTAGAGGTCGCTGGCAATGCCCGATTCCGACAGCATATAGCCCATGTAGATGAAGAGCGGCAGGGTCAGCAGCGGGTACCAGTTCAGCAGCACGAAGGAGGCGTTGAAGGGCATCTCGAAGCCGCCGTCGCCCCAAAGCGCCAGCGAGGCGGCAGCCGCTACGAAGCCGATGGCGCCGAAGACCCGCTGCCCGGTCAGCAGCATCAGCATCATGGTCGAGAACATGAGGATGGCGATCAGATCGTAGCTCATTTGCTAGATCCTCGTTTCACGGCTCGGTGCCGTTTCACTGGCGGAGAGCAAAACCCTAGATCTCCAGCCCGCGCGCCTTCGCCAGGTCCTTGAAGAACATGGAGATGGATTGCAGCAGCATCATGAAGATGCCGAAGGTCATGATGATCTTGATCGGCGCCAGCGGCGGCGCCCAGGAGGAGTAGTTCGTTTGCCCGTACTCCAGCGCGTACTGCGTGCTGCTGAGGCCGCCCAGCAGCAGCATCACCAGATAGAACATCAGGAAAAAGATGGTGAAGACGTCCATGGTTGCCCGGGTCTTGGGCTTCCAGCGGCTGTAGAGCAGGTCCATGCGCACGTGCGAGCCCATCTGCATGGAATAGCTGCCGCCCAGCAGATAGTAGGCGGCCAGGCCAAACTGCGCCATCTCGACGACCCAGATCAGCGGCACATTGAAGAGCGAGCGCGAAATCGCCGAATAGAGCAGCACCCCGCCCATGGCGAAGATCAGGTACATCACCAGCCGCCCGACAATCCGATTGAAGCTGTCGACGCCGCGTACATAGAGCCGGATCGCCTTTGGCATGCGTTTCCCGTCTCCGCCCTCCCGCTTATTGCTTCTTGTTGACCTCATCCTCTCAGAAGCGAGCGGACTGTCAAGCGATTGGAAAGGAAAGCGGACAGAATCGCGCGGGAACGATCATTGGGGGAGGTGGGGGACTGGTCGCGCTCCCAACGCACGACCAACTCGTTGCTCGTTTCGCCAGGGGCTCGGGCGAGGTCTCCTGGTCAGCACCACGGTACAGACGGCGCGGGCCAGGCATGCCGCCGTTGCCCGCCCGATCCCGCGTGGCGCGGCCGCGCCGGTGATCAGGGCCGTCTTTCCGGAAAGATCGTGCATCGCAGTTCCTTCTTCCCCGCAAGCGGTCGGGAGTGCCCGCTCTGTCGCTTGAGCCGGCGAGGGGCCCAGGCAGGCTTCGCAAGAGCGTATAGTCGGAGAAGGATTGCCAGAGCGCCCCGCGCTGCCTATTCTCATGACCACCGTTGGGGTGCTTAGCGGCTGAGAGGCGATGTTCGCCAACCCATGGAACCTGATCCGGATAACGCCGGCGAAGGGAACGGAGTCTTCTCGAAAGCGGAACTACAAACGCTCAGACCCGTCCCGGCCGGCAAAGCTGCTGTAGGAGACGAAGATGCGGTCTAGTGCGTTACTGACCAGACGGGGGCTGGGCTTGGCCCTTGCGGCCGGCCTGCTGACCATGACCATGGGATCGGCGGCCGGCCAGGCAGCCGACAAGATGACCCTGATCCTCGACTGGTTCATCAATCCCGACCACGGGCCGATCATCATCGCCCAAGAGAAGGGCTACTTCGCCGAGCAGGGCTTGGAGGTGGAGATCATCCCGCCGGCCGATCCCAACGACCCGCCGAAGCTGGCGGCCGCCGGCAAGGCCGATCTGGCCGTCTCCTATCAGCCCAGCCTGCAACTGCAGACCTCGGAAGGGCTGCCGCTGAAGCGGGTCGGCACCTTGGTGGCGACGCCGCTGAATTGCCTGCTGGTCCTGAAGGACGGGCCGATCCAGAAGATCGCCGACTTGAAGGGCAAGAAGATCGGCTATTCCGTTGCCGGCGTCGAAGAGGCGCTGCTGGGCGTTATCCTGAAACGGCACGGTCTCAGCGTTAAGGACGTGCAGCTCATCAACGTCAACTTCTCGCTCTCGCCGGCGCTGATGTCGAAGCAGGTCGATGCCGTGATCGGCGCCTACCGCAATTTCGAGCTGAACCAGATGGATATCGAGGGCGTGCCCGGGCGCTGCTTCTATGTCGAGGAAGAGGGCGTGCCGGCCTATGACGAGCTGATCTACGTCGCCAATCCCGAAACCATGAACCGTGACGCCATCGCTCGCTTCCTGCTGGCGACCGAAAAGGCGACGCAATACATCGTCAACCACCCCAAAGAGAGCTGGGAGATCTTCGCCGGCACCTCCAGCGAGCTGGACGACGAGCTGAACAAGCGCGCCTGGGTCGACACGATCCCACGCTTCGCGCTGCGTCCGGCAGCGCTTGATGCCGGACGCTATAACCGCTTCGAGACCTTCTTGAAGGAAAGCGGGATGATCGAGACGGTGCGTCCGGTCGAGGACCTGGCGATCGAACTCGTCACCCCGTGATTCCCGAGGCCCTCACCGACAGGCAGCGCCACGGCGTCGCTGCACCGGGACTCTCCTTCGAAGGCGGCTTCCGGATCGAAGGCAAGCCGCTCTTCGAAGGCATCTCTCTGACCTTGCCGCGCGGGCGGTGGACCTGTCTGCTGGGCCCGTCCGGCGTGGGCAAGTCCACGGTGCTGCGCTTGTTGGCCGGGCTCTCGACCGGCGGTCGCTTCGAGGGCGCGATGCGGGCCGACGACGGCCAGGCGCTGGACGGTCGGGTCTCCTACATGGCGCAGTCCGACCTGCTGCCGCCCTGGCTGGATGTCGAGGGCGGCGTGGTCCTGGGTGCCCGGCTGCGCGGCGAGAAACCCGACCTGGCGCGAGCCCGACACCTGATCGAACGGGTGGGCCTGGCGGCACATGTGCACAAGCGGCCAAGAGCGCTCTCTGGAGGCATGCGACAGCGCGCGGCCTTGGCCAGAACCCTGATGGAGGACCGCCCGGTCGCGCTGCTGGATGAGCCCTTCTCGGCGCTGGATGCGGCGACCCGCGCGGATATGCAGGAGCTGGCCTTCGAGACCCTGACCGGCCGCACCGTCCTGCTGGTGACGCACGACCCGGCCGAGGCGGTGCGGCTGGGCCACCTGATCTACCTCTTGATGCCGGACGGGCTGCACGCGGTCGAGGTGCCGGAGAGCCCGCCCTTGCGCCAGCCCGGTGCCGCCGAAACCCTGCAGGCCCAAGCCGCCTTGCTGGATCGCTTGCGGCGTGAGCGGGGGGAGCGCTTGCGCCCATGACCCGCTTTCGCGATGGATTGATCACCTTGCTGGTGGCGCTCGCCGGCTGGCAGATCGTGGTCTGGCTGACCGGAGTGCCGCACTTCATCCTGCCGGGACCGATCCGGGTGGCCGAGGCGCTCTACCAGCACCGCCTGCTGATCGCCGAAGAGGCGGTGGTGACGATCGCCGAGGTCTTGATCGGTTTGCTGATCGGCTCGCTCTTGGGCGCGCTGACGGCCTTGCAGCTGATGGTCTCGCCCCTGGCGCGGCGCTATCTGCTGCCGGTGCTGGTCTTCAGTCAGGCGGTACCGGTCTTTGCGCTGGCCCCGCTGCTCACTCTCTGGTTCGGCTATGGCATCTGGTCGAAGATCCTGATGGCCGTGCTGATCATCTATTTCCCCGTCGCCTCGACCTTCTATGACGGGCTCAGGCGGACCGATCCCGGCCTCTTGGACCTGGCAAAGACCATGGGCGCACGCGCTGACCTGGTGCTGCTGCGCCTGCGCGTGCCGGCGGCCTTGCCAGCCTATGCCTCGGGCCTGAAGCTGGCCGCGGTCTATGCCCCCATCGGGGCCGTGATCGGCGAGTGGGTCGGTGCCTCGCAAGGCCTGGGGCACCTGATGCTGCTGGCCAGCGGCCGGGCCAAGATCGACCTGCTCTTCGCCGCCCTGGTGGTCCTCGCCCTCTTCACCGTTCTTCTGCACACCTTGATCGGGCGCCTTGCAGATCGCTTGACCGTGGCCACGCAGTAGAGGCTTCGTCCAAGAAACCACGCTTGTCCACAGGCTGCTTCTTTCTTTACCGCATCGACTCGGGAGGCAGTGGCTAACACTCCGCGCTCCGGTCGTTCACCCTTGCCTCCCTTCTTGGGGAAACGCAGCGCGAAGAAGAGCCAGATGGAAGCTGCCCAAACGAGAGCTGCCCAAACAAGCGAGCCAATCGCGCCCTCTCCGGCTTTCCGGCTGCGCGGCACCAATATCAGTTTGGTGGTGCTGGAGCTGCATGCCAGCGATCGCGATGCCATTCTTGAGCCCTTGCAGCGGCTGCTCAGCAAGGCGCCGGCCTTCTTGTGGCGCGCGCCGATCATCCTGGGCTTGGCGCCGGACCTGGAGCTCGACAGGGCGTTCGACCTGGCCGGTCTCGTCGCCGATCTGAACACGCTCAACCTCTATCCCATCGGCATAATGGCCGGGCCGGAAAGCTGGCAAACGCAAGCGGCTGCCATGGGTCTGCCGGTGATGCCAAAGGGTACGCAGCGGAGCCTGAGCGTCGAGCCGGCCAAGGCACCAGAGCGCGCGCCGCAAGCTGCTACCACCGTAGATGTCCCCAAGCCGACAATGCTGATCGACAGGCCGGTTCGGGCCGGGACCCAGATCTATGCCGATGGCGGGGCGGATCTGATCGTCACCGCGACGGTCAATCCCGGTGCCGAAATCATCGCCGATGGCAACATCCACGTCTATGGCAGCCTCAAGGGCCGCGCGATTGCCGGTGCACTGGGCAAGGAAGACGCGCGCATCTTTGCCATGTCGCTGGATCCCGAACTTCTAGCGATCGGCGGCTTCTACACCATGCATGACGAGATCGAGCCCGGCCTGGTGAAGCAGGCCGTTCAGGTCTCGCTGCAACAGGGGTCCTTCCGTTTCGGGCCTATCAAAACCTAGCGGCGCCAACCCGAAGAGGGGGAGGGCGCGCTCGCGGCAGTGAAGAGGAGACAAGGTTCATGGCAAGTGTGATCGTGGTGACGTCGGGAAAAGGCGGGGTCGGCAAGACGACGACCAGCGCGTCTATTGCGGCAGGCTTGGCCCAGACCGGTGCCAAGACTGTCGTCATCGACTTCGACGTGGGCTTGCGCAACCTCGATCTGATCATGGGCTGCGAGCGCCGCGTGGTCTTCGACCTGATCAACGTTATCCAGGGCGAAGCACAATTGCGCCAGGCCCTGATCCGCGACAAGCGCGTCGGCAACCTCTTCGTCCTCGCCGCCTCGCAGACGCGCGACAAAGATGCGCTGACCAAAGAGGGGATCGGCGAGGTCCTGGACGAGCTCAAGCAAGAGTTTGAGTACATCGTCTGCGACAGCCCGGCCGGCATCGAGAAGGGCGCCTTGCTGGCGCTCTACTATGCCGATCACGCCATCGTCGTGACCAATCCCGAGATCTCCAGCGTCCGCGATTCCGATCGCATCCTGGGTGTGCTGGCCAGCCGCTCCGGCCGGGCCGAGCAGGGCGAAACCCCGGTCAAGGAGCACCTGCTGCTGACCCGCTATTCGCCGAGCCGGGTTGCCACCGGCGAGATGCTGAAGGTCGAGGATGTCGAAGAAATCCTGGCGATCCCGCTGCTGGGCGTGATCCCGGAGAGCCCCGATGTGCTGAAGAGCTCCAACCTGGGACTGCCGGTGATCCTGGACGAGAAGTCCAATGTGGCCCAGGCCTACAAGGACGCCGTCTCGCGCTTCATGGGCAACGACATCGAGATGAAGTTCCTGGAGGAAGAGCGCAAAGGCCTGCTGCGGCGCTGGTTCAGGGGGGCAGCATGAGCATACTTTCCTTCTTCAAACCGCGCCGTAAGGAACAGCAGTCGGCCGAAACCGCGCGCGATCGCTTGCAGATCGTGCTGGCGCACGAGCGGATCAGCATCAACGGCGACGACTTCTTGCCCCGCCTGCAGCGCGAGATCATGGAGGTCGTCGCGCGCTATGTCGCAATCGACCCCAGCCAGGCGGTGGTCAAGCTGGATCAGGACGGCGATCTCTCCACCTTGGAAATCGAGGTCGCCTTGCCGCGGCCCGAGGCGCGCGCCAAGCGAGAGGTGCTGGAAGAGACCGAGGCCTAAACAGTCTCGGGCCGGACTCTAAACCGTTTCATCGGTTACCTATAGTGACCGATGGAGCCTCGGCACCGGCCCACTACCCCTCCCGATCATCCAATCATGCGTGAACTGGATTGTCGGGCGTGGGCCGGTGCCGCTGTGTCACCTGCCAACACAAGACCCGTGACGCGAGGGAGGCAAGGGTGAGACACCCTGACGTGCCGCTTGCCTGCCGTTTCACGCTATCGTCTCGCGAACGAGGAGGGGCTTGCCGGCGAAGCGGCCCAACGCTCTTGGGATGGCCTTGGGAGGTCCTGATGCGTGTAACGGGAAGCAGAGGCTTCGGCGCTGCAGTGCTGGCGAGTCTCTTGGTTTTGAGTGCCTGCGGCGAGGAGCCGGGGCAGGCGAATGCGGTGCTGCCGCCACCGCCGAGCGTGCTGGTGGCCAAACCTCTGGTGCAGGAAATCGTCGACTGGGACAGCTACACCGGTCGCTTCGAGGCAATCGACGAGGTCGAGGTGCGCTCGCGCGTCAGCGGCTATCTGCAGTCCATCGACTTCGATGACGGCCAGATCGTGCAGAAGGGCGATCTTCTCTTCGTCATCGATCAGCGGCCCTTTCTGATCGCCGTCGAGCGCGCTGCGGCAAACGTCAAGGAGGCCGAAGCGACCCTGGCCCTGGCGCGCACCGAACTGGCGCGCGCACGCCAGCTGCTGGATCGCGGCAACATCTCGCAATCGACCTACGACACCCGCATTCAGGAGCGTGCGGCCGCCGAGGCCGCGATCGCGATCGCCAAGACAGAGCTGGATTCGGCCAATCTCGATCTGACCTACACTCAGATCGAGACGCCGATCAGCGGACGCATCAGCCGCCGCCTGGTCAGCGAAGGCAACTTGGTGCAGAGCGACCAAACTCTGCTCACGACGATCCTCTCGACCTCTCCCATCTACTTTTACTTCGAGACAAACGAGGCCGCCCTGCTGCGCTACACGCGTCTGGATGCGGAGGGGAGGCGTCCCTCCTCTCGCGATGCGGCAAATCCGGTGCAGCTCCAGCTCTCCGACGAGGAGGGCTATCCGCACAGCGGCAAGATGGACTTCGTCGAGAACCGGGTCGACAGCGCCAGCGGAACGATCACCGGGCGTGCCGTTTTCGACAATCCCGACGGGCTTTTCACGCCCGGCCTCTTCGGGCGCCTCAGGCTCTTGGGCAGCGCGCCCTATCGGGCAGTCCTGGTGCCGGAGGCGGCAATCGGGACCGACCAGTCCTACAAGTTCGTCTACGTCATGGGCGAGGGCAATGTACCGGCCTACCGCCGGGTGGTTCTGGGCGAGCGCCGCGGCGACCTCAGGGTTATCCTCGAAGGCCTGAATGGCGACGAGCAGATCATCATAGAGGGGCTCTTGCGGGTCCGTCCGGGCAGCCCGGTGACACCGAAGGAAGGGACGATCGAGCCTGAGAGCCTGGCCCAATGAACCTGCCCAGCTTCTTCATCGAGCGGCCGATCTTTGCAACGGTCCTCTCGGTGGTGATCATGATCGTCGGCGGGCTGTCCTACTTTGCCCTGCCGGTTGCCCAGTATCCGGAAATTGCACCGCCGACGATTGTGGTCAACGCCAACTATCCCGGTGCAGACGCCGAGACGGTGGCCAGCACCGTGGCAACCCCGATCGAGCAAGAGCTGAACGGTGTCGACGACATGATCTACATGTCCTCCCAGTCGACCAGCACCGGGCAGATGCGCATCACCATCACCTTCGCGATCGGCACCGATTTGGATGATGCGCAGGTCCTGGTACAGAACCGCGTCGCCATCGCCGAGCCGCGGGTGCCGGAAGAGGTGCGGCGTCTGGGCATCGTCACGCAGAAGTCCTCGCCGGACCTGATGATGGTGGTGCATCTGCGCTCTCCCGACGACAGCCTGGATCAGCTCTACATCTCCAACTACGGCCTGTTGCAGATGCGCGACGTGTTGCAGCGCATCGACGGTGTCGGCCAGGTGCAGATGTTCGGCGCGCGCGACTATTCCATGCGGGTCTGGTTGGATCCCGATCGCATCGCCGCGCTGAACCTCTCGGTGGGCGAGGTGGTGGCTGCTATCCGTCAGCAGAACGTCCAGGTTGCCGGCGGCGTGCTGGGCGAGCCACCGGTCCCGGAAGCCACGGCCTTCCACACCGGCATCGTTCTGCAGGGCCGGCTCAGCGAGGCCGACGAGTTCGAAAGGATCGTGGTCAAGGCGACCGAAGACGGCCGCATCGTCCGCTTGGCGGATGTTGCCCGGATCGAGCTGGGCGCGCAGTCCTACGTCACCAATTCCTATCTGAACGGCAAGCCTGCAGTGGCGCTGGCGATCTTCCAGCGCCCCGGCTCCAACGCTCTGGCGACGGCCGAAGAAGTCCTGGCCACCGTGGCCGAGTTGGCGGAGAACTTCCCGGAGGGCCTCTCCTACGAAGTCGTCTACAACCCGACCGAGTTCATCGCCGAATCGATCACGGAGCTGATCAAGACCATCTTCGAGGCGGTCGCCCTGGTGGTGCTGGTGATCCTGGTCTTCTTGCAGACCTGGCGCGCCTCGATCATCCCCATCGTCGCCATACCGGTCTCTCTGATCGGCACCTTCGCCGTCATGGCCGCCTTCGGCTTTTCGATCAACAACCTGACGCTCTTCGGCCTGGTGTTAGCGGTGGGCATCGTCGTCGACGACGCCATCGTGGTGGTGGAGAACGTAGAGCGGAACCTGCAGTCGGGCCTCAGCCCGCGCGAAGCCGCACACAAGGCGATGCGGGAGGTCGGCGGCGCCATCATCGCGATCTCGCTGGTTCTGGTCGCGGTCTTCCTGCCGACCGCCTTCATCGAGGGAATCTCCGGCCAGTTCTACCGCCAGTTCGCACTGACGATCGCGGTGGCGACGATCCTCTCGGCCTTCTGCTCGCTGACCCTCAGCCCGGCCCTTTCGGCGATCCTCCTGAAGCCGCATAAGGCGATGGATGGAGCGCGGCGCTGGAACCCCTTCAGTCTCTTCTTCCGCGGCTTCAACGCAGCCTTCGCGGCATTGTCGCGCTTCTACACAGGGCTAGTGACCTGGGCGGTGCGCCTGGGTGCCTTCATGATGCTGCTGTATGGCACGCTGATCTTAGTGACGGTTTGGGTCTTCATGCAGGTGCCAGGCGGCTTCATTCCCAACCAAGATCAGGGCTATCTGATCACCGTGGTGCAGCTGCCGCCCGGTGCCTCGCTATCGCGCACCGATCGGGTGGTGAAGCAGGTCGAAGGCATCCTTCAGGACACGCCGGGGATCAACAACACGGTGGTCTTCGCCGGCTTCAGTGGCGCCACATTCACCAACGCGTCCAACGCAGGCGTCATCTTCTCGACCCTGGATCCTTTCGCCGAGCGCGCTGCCAACGGCCTCTCTGCCGACGCCATTCTGGGCAGCACCTATCCGCGCCTGGCCCCGGTCATGGATGCCCTGGTCTTCACCATCCCGCCGCCGCCGGTGCGTGGCGTCGGCAATGCCGGCGGCTTCAAGATGATGATCGAAGACCGGCGCAGCCGCGGCGTCGAGGCGCTGGCGGCGGCTGCCAACGAGGTTGCGGCGGCCGCCAATGCCGACCCGCGCCTGGTCGGCGTCTTCACCCCCTTCCAGGTCGGTACGCCCAAGCTCTTCATCGATCTGGATCGGGCCAAGGCGCGCATGCTGAATGTCGAGGTGGCATCGGTCTTCGAAACGATCGAGACCTATCTTGGCTCCAGCTATGTTAACGATTTCAATCTCTTCGGCCGTACTTACCGTGTCACCGCGCAGGCCGACGGCCCCTATCGCATGGAAGAAGCCGACATCGCCCGCCTGCACACGATCTCGACCAACGGCGCCACCGTGCCGCTGGGCTCGCTGGTGACCTTCGCTTACGATTCCGGTCCCGACCGGGTGGCGCGCTACAACCTCTATCCGGCAGCGGCCGTGCAGGGCAGCGCCATTCCCGGCATCTCCACCGGGCAGAGTCTGCAGATGATGAAGCAGATCGCCGACACCGTGCTTCCCTTTGGCTTCGACTTCGAGTGGACCGAACTTTCCTATCAGGAGAGCCAAGCCAGCGGCACCGAATACCTGATCTTTCCGCTCTGCGTCCTCTTCGTCTTCCTGTTCCTGGCAGCCCAGTACGAGAGCTGGTCCTTGCCTTTGGCCATCATCCTGATCGTGCCGATGTGCCTGCTCTCCGCCGTGTTTGGCTTGATGTTCATGGGGATGGCGAACGACATCCTGGCCCAGATCGGCTTCATCGTGCTGGTCGGCTTGGCGTCGAAGAACGCGATTCTGATCGTCGAATTCGCGCGCCAGCTGGAGGACCAGGGCCGCACCCGGGTCGAGGCCGCGATCGAGGCCGCGGGGCTGCGTCTGCGCCCCATCCTCATGACCTCCTTCGCCTTCATCCTGGGCGTGGTCCCGCTGATGATCGCTAGCGGTGCCGGCTCGGAGATGCGTCAGGTCCTGGGCACGACCGTATTCTTCGGCATGCTGGGCGTCACCTTCTTCGGCCTGATCTTCACCCCGGTCTTCTACGTGTTGCTGCGGGCACTGGTGGCATTGCTGGGCGGAGGGCGTCGGAGAGAGGCAGAGGCGCAGGAAGCGGAGGGCTAGCCTGTGTTGGGACGCTGTAGTGCTTGGCTGTGGCGAAATCCGAATGTCACGCACCGATCCACTACCGTCACGTTGCGACTGTCCCCCTAACCCTCCTCCTCCGGCTCGCGGGGGTCGAAGAGGCCGGCCTGGCCGGCTTCGACGATGGAGCGGCGCACCGAGCGGGTCTTGGTGAAATGCTCCTGCAGGGTCTCGCCTTCGCCCCAGCGGATGGCGCGTTGTAGCGCGGTCAGGTCTTCGCTGAAGCGCTGCAGCATCTCCAGCACGGCGTCGCGGTTGTTCAGGAAGACATCGCGCCACATGATCGGGTCGGAGGCGGCGATGCGGGTGAAATCGCGAAAGCCGCCGGCGGAGTAGCGGATGACCTCTTCACGCTCGCTCTTCTCCAGATCGGTTGCCGTGCCGACGATGGTGTAGGCGATCAAATGCGGCAGGTGCGAGGTGATGGCCAGGACCTTGTCGTGGTGCGCCGGTTCCATCGTCTCGACCAGGGCGCCGCAGGCGCGCCAGAGCGCGGCCACCTTCTCGACCGCGCGCTCGTCGCAGCCAGGGGGCGGGGTCAGGATGCAATAGCGATTCTCGAAGAGCTCGGCAAAGCCGGCCGTCGGTCCGCTGTGTTCGGAGCCGGCGACGGGGTGGGCCGGCACCAGGTGGCGGCCACTGGTCAGATGCGGGCCGACGTCGCGGATGACGGCCAGCTTGACCGAACCGACATCGGTGACGATAGCGCCTTCCTTCAGCGTCGGGCCGATCTTGGCCGCCAGATCGGCGTAGGCGCCGACCGGGGTCGCCAGCACGATGAGGTCGGCATCGGCGCAAGCCTCTATCGGGTCTTCGAAGACGGCATCGACCAGGCCCAGGTCCAATGCGGTCTGCCGCGTTTCCGCCGACCTTGCAGCCCCGGTAACCGTCTCGGCCAGGCCGTCGCGGCGCATCGCCAGGGCCAGCGAAGAGCCGATCAGGCCGATGCCCAGGAGGGCGACTTTCTCGAAGATCGGGGTCATTTCAGGAAGTCGCGCAAGGAGTCGGCAACGGCGACCATGTCGTCCTCGAGCCCGATGGTGATGCGGAGGCAATCCGGCAGTCCGTAGGCGGCCATGCCGCGCGCCAGCACGCCTTCGCCGGCGAGCCAGGACTCGGCATCCTTGGCCGACTTCTCGGGGTTCGGAAAGCGGACGAGAACGAAGTTGCCGACGGAGGGCGCAACCTCGAGACCGAGCGCGCGCACGGCCTCGCTAAAGCTGGCGAGCACCTTGCTGTTGAGGGCGATGGAGCGGGCGACATGATCCCGGTCCTCGATCGCGGCGACGCCGGCAGCCTGGGCGGCTGCGGTCACGTTGAAGGGGCCGCGGATTCGATTGATCACGTCGATCACCGAGGCCGGGCCATAGGCCCAGCCGAGCCGCAAGGCTGCCAGGCCGTGGATCTTCGAGAAGGTGCGCAGCATGACAGTGTTCTGCGATTTGGAAACCAGGTCGACGCCTGCCTCGTAGTCCTCGGCCTCAACGTACTCGGCATAGGCTGAGTCCAGCGCCAGCAGCACGTCGTCCGGTAGGCCCGCTTGCAGCCGGGCGACGCTGTCGCGGTCCAGGTAGCTGCCGGTGGGATTGTTCGGGTTGGCCAGGAAGACGATGCGCGTGCGCTGGGTCACGCCGGCGAGCAGGGCGTCGACATCGGCGCGCAGGTTCTTCTCCGGCGCAGTCACCGGCTTGGCGCCGACCGCCATGCTGGCCAGCGGATAGACCAGGAATCCATGCTGGCTGTAGAGCACCTCGTCGCCGCTACCCGCATAGCCGCGCACCAGCAACTGGATCAACTCGTCGGAGCCGGCGCCGCAGACCAGCCGTTCCGGATCCAGGCCTTCCGCCTTGCCGATCGCCGCGCGCAAGTCATTGCAGCCGCCATCGGGATAGCGGTTCAGACTGTCCGCAGCCGCCTTGTACGCCTCGATCGCGGCCGGACTGGCGCCCAGCGGGTTCTCGTTCGATGCCAGGCGGATCGCCCGATTGGCGCCGGCCGCCTTGGCCTTGCCGCCGACGTAGGGCTTGATGTCGAGGATACCGGGGCGAGGCTCGGGCCGTTTGGTCGATTGGGTCATGAATCGCTGTCTCTATCTTGCTTCGGCGCGGATCTAAGGTCGGATCAGACCTTAGATCAGGCGCCGCCGAGGTCTTTTGCAGTCAAGGGCAGTGCATAGCTACCCAGCGAGAGCACCTTGACGAAGCCGGTGTCGCGGGCCAGCAGTTTATCGAAAGCCGGTGCCTGCTGATCGACGTATCCGGAGACGTGGACCAGGTGGCTGTGCTCTGCCTTGTCGGGATGGCTGAAGATCTCCGATGGAGTCAGACCGACGGCATCCAGGCGGTCTTTCAGGGCACCGCGCGACAACTCGCCGTCACACTGCAGCATCAGGAAGGAGTTGTCGGCGCCGGTGGGCTCGTTCGGGGCCAGGCTGATGGCCAAGGCCTCTTCGGCAGGCGGGCTGCCTTGCACGAAGGGCAGGCGGGCGACGATGCGCGGGACGTTTTCGCCGTCCTGTGCGATCTGGCTCCACCAGGGATAGACATCGTCGACCGTCGGCCAGGGCAGCAGGCCGACCGTGGCCGAGCCATCGCTGACGGCGCGGATAACGCCGGCGGTCGTCCCGACCTGGGACAGGGGCGTCAGGGTGCCGAAATGGCTGCGGGCGATCTCGGCCAGTCCGTTGGCCGCTGGTGCGCCCACCACGGCAATGGCAAAATGGCCTTGCTGGGCGGTACTGGCAGCGATGATCTCACGCCAGATGCGGGCGACCACCGGGCGCGGAAAGCTGCCCTTGTGGCGTTCGACCAGCCGGCGGAGAATCAGGGCCTCGCGGGCAGGACGCAGGGTTGCGGCCTGCCCCTTGGCAGTGGTGACCAGCTCGACCAGGCGGCTACGCTGCATCAAGAGATCGTGTAGCGCGTCGTCGACGGCGTCGATCTCTAGGCGCAGTTTGGCCAAGGGGTTCTGTCTGCTATCCATCGTGAGCCCGGAACGTAAGGGGTGACCTGGAACTTCAGGGGTGAATCGAGAGCCAAGAGGATTAGTCATCTCCGCCGGCAAAAGCAAAGCCTGTCTGCGCTTCAAGAGCTGCACTGCACCGTCAGTACGTTGACAGCCGGCCAGGCCTCTTCCTAGCTAGGGAGACTGGCGCAGCGCCGATGGCGGCGGGTTTGCGCGGTCAAGGAGGGGAAGATCGGCTGTTATGGTCTCTGCCACAGATCGTCAGGGCGCTGAAAACACCACCCGACTGCCCGGCCACTGTCTGCTGCTCGAGCAGCCGGGCTGCCTAGCCCTGGACAGCGGCGAGAGCTTGGATCGCCTGACGATTGCCTACCAGACTTATGGCAGCCTGAATGCGGCAAAGAGCAATGCCGTCTTGGTGTTCCATGCGCTCACCGGCGACCAGTTCGTCTCCGAGCGCCATCCGGTCACCGACCGTCCGGGCTGGTGGACCCTTATGGTGGGGCCGGGGCGGCCGATCGATACCGAGCGCTACTTCGTCATTTGCGCCAATGTGCTGGGCGGCTGCATGGGGTCGACCGGGCCGGTCGAGGCGAACCCCAAGACGGGGGAAGCCTGGGCGCTCGATTTCCCTGTCATCACCGTTGCCGACATGGTCCGCGCGCAGGTGCTGTTGCTGGACCATTTGGGGATCGAGCGTCTGTTGTGCGCGGTTGGCGGTTCGATGGGCGGCATGCTGACCCTGCAGATGGCCAGCGCCTATCCCGAGCGCGTGCAAGCGGCCCTGCCGATCGCCACGTCGGCCCGACACACCACGCAGAACATCGCCTTCGACGAGATCGGTCGCCAGGCGATCATGGCCGACCCCGACTGGTCGGGCGGGCGTTATCTGACGCTGGGCAAGGTGCCGCGCCGCGGCTTGGCGGTCGCACGCATGACCGCACATGTGACCTACCTGTCGGAGCCGGCGCTCTACGCCAAGTTCGGGCGACGCCTGCAGGACCGCAAGGCGCTGACCTTCGGCTTCGATGCCGATTTCCAGGTCGAGAGCTATCTGCGCTATCAGGGCTCCACCTTCGTCGATCGCTTCGATGCCAACAGCTACCTCTACATCACCCGCGCGATGGACTATTTCGATCTGGCGGCCGATCACGGCGGCAGCCTGGCCAAGGCCTTCGAAAACTCGCCGGTGCGCTTCTGCCTGGCCTCCTTCAGCAGCGATTGGCTGTTTCCGACCGCAGAAAGCAAGGCCATTGTGCAGGCCCTTAATGCGGCCGCGGCCGACGTCTCCTTCTTCGAGATCGAGACCGACTCGGGCCATGACTCCTTCCTGCTGAACGAGCCGGAGTTCCTGGAGACCGTGCATGCCTTCCTCAATGCCTCGGCAACGCAAGCGGGCTTGCCGACTGCTGCACTGAGGGACGACATGGTCTTGCCCGATCCGGAAGAGGACCGGATCTCGTGAGTGCCGGAGCGACGTCGCTGTTGCGGGGGCTGCGCCCCGACCTGGCCCTGGTTGCCTCAATGATAACTGAGGGGTCCAGGGTGCTGGACATCGGCTGCGAGGATGGCGCGCTGCTGGAAGCCTTGGTCAAAGAGAAAAACGTGATCGGACGCGGCCTGGAGCTCTCGCAAAGTGGCGTCAACGCCAGCGTCCGGCGCGGCCTCTCGGTCGTCCAGGGCGATGCCGATCGCGATCTCGAACACTATCCCGATCATTCTTTCGATGTGGTGGTGCTGTCGCAGACCCTGCCGGCCACGCGCTCGCCCGACAAGGTGCTGGCGGAACTGGTGCGGATCGGGCGCTGCGTCATCGTCTCCTTCGCCAACTTCGGCTATTGGCGGGTGCGGCTGCATCTGCTGTGGCGCGGGCAGATGCCGGTCACCCCTGCGCTCTCCAAGCCCTGGTATGCGACCGACAATATCCACCTCTGCACCATCAGAGATTTCCTCACCCTGACCGACAGGCTGGATATAGAGGTCGAGCAGGCAATCGCGCTGAATGCGCACAGCCGGCCGCGCCCGATCGTCAGCAAGCGCTATGCCAACCTCTTCGGCGAGGTAGGCCTCTTCCTTCTGACCAAGCGCTAGCCTGGTGCGATATCCAGGCTAGGTCACCCCCCACGACGCAACCCAGTCGGCACGACTACCGGCGCTCGTTTCCCTTGACCGGGGAGGGCGCGGGCCCGCCACGGTGGGTGAGGCTCGGGAGCACCCGAAGCGAGCGGTGCCGTGCCATCTCGGGCGACAGCAGGCCGGGCGCTATCAGGCGCTTGCGTGCTTCGATTACGATCAAGCCGGCGAAGCGGGGAAAGCAACGGCTACCGACTCGTTCCCAGGCCGGTGCCGAGCGCTGCAGCCAGAGCCGGTTGGTCGGCGGCAGGAAGAGGGCGCGATCGGAACTAAGCTGCTCGAACAACATATCGTTTAACAGGCGGGTGACCTGGGCGCGGCTGAAGGGCTGCCCCCAGCCGAAAGGCGTTCCGTCCGCTCGTGCCCAAAGACCGCGGCGGTTCGGCACGATCAGAAGCAGGCGCCCCTCGGCATCCAGCACACGCCAGGCTTCGCGTAAGAGGCCGGCTGGCCGGGTTGCATGCTCCAGGGCGTGCACGACCAGCAGCCGGTCGAGCGAGCGATCGGGCAGGGGAAAGTTGTCCTCGGCCACCATGCAAACGCGGTTGCCCTGACTTTCCGGCCAGGGGGTCGCCCCTTGCGCCGAGGGCATCAGCGATACCGTGCTGCGCGCCTCTTGAAGGTAGGTGGTCAGGTAGGCGCTGGCGAAGCCGTAGCCACCCAGCCGCAGGCCCGGCATGCGCGGCCAGGTGCTGCGGACGCAATGCTGCAGACGCTGGCGCACAACGTTGCCCAGCGGGGCCGCATAGAAGTTCTGCAGGTCGACGACATCGGTCCACATCGCCGGCACCCTAAAACAGGATCGTGCCAATCCGAACCGAATTCTTGTGCCGAACCCTGCTCTACAGGGCTGAAAGATTGAGAAGATTCACAAGTTTCTAGAGTGGCCTCGGCGAGCAGCGGCCGGATCACCAATCCTGTGACCGGCGATCCGCGTCGTAGCGCTTTCGGGTCTGCTCGCCGCTATGTTAGCCTCACCCCTATCATGAGCTTGCAAATCCATCAGATTCCCGTGCTGCACGACAACTATGTCTACCTGCTGCACGAGCCCGCGAGCGGCGCCACCGGCGTCGTCGATCCCGCCGTCGCCAAGCCGGTTCTGGCCGAAGCCGACCGCCTGGGCTGGCGCATCACCCACATCTTGAACACCCACCACCACGGCGACCATGTCGGCGGAAACCGGGAGATAATCGAGGCCACCGGCTGCAAGGTCGTGGGTGCCAGAATCGATTCCGCGCGCATCCCCGGCATCGTCGAAGAGGTCGAGGAGGGTGATCGCGTGCAACTGGGCGAAGCGGAGGCCGAGGTCTTCTTCGTTCCCGGTCATACCTCCGGCCATATCGCCTATTGGTTCCGCGACGCCAAGGCGCTGTTCTGCGGCGACACCATCTTTGCGCTTGGCTGTGGACGCCTGCTGGAGGGGACGCCGCAGGACATGTGGCCCTCGCTGAAGAAGCTGCGCGCGCTGCCCGACGACACGCGGGTCTATTGCGCGCATGAGTACACCGAGGCGAACTTTGCCTTTGCCCGCACCGTCGAGGTGACCAATCAAGCGCTGATGGATCGCGGTGCCGCGGTGATCGCCGCCAGATCCCGCGGCGAGCGCACCGTGCCCTCGCTGCTGGGCGAAGAGAAGCTGACCAACCCCTTCATGCGCGCCGATGCGCCGGAACTTGCCGCCGCGATCCAGATGCAAGACAGCGATCCGGTCGCGGTCTTCGCCGAAGTGCGCGGCCGCAAGGATCGCTTCTAGGGGGGCGGCGATGATCAGGCTCACCCACAACACGGCTTCACCCTTCGTGCGCAAGACGATGATGGTGGTGATCGAGACCGGCTTGTCCGATCGCATTCAACTGGTGCCGAGCGATCCCTGGAATCCGGATGACCGACTGCAAGAGATCAATCCTCTGGGCAAGGTCCCGGCCCTGGTGGCGGCCGACGGCACGCTCTTCACCGGGTCGGCCTTGATTTGCGAATACCTCGACAGTCTGCATGACGGCAGGAAGCTGTTTCCCGAGGCGGGGGAAGAGCGCTGGCGCGCGCTCAGGCTGCATGGCCTGGCGGACGGCCTCTTGGAGGCCGGAGTGTCGCGGATCTACGAGCAGCTGCGTCGGCCGGCCGACAAGCAGTGGGAAACCTGGATCGATCGCCAGAACGGCAAGATCTTCGGCGCCCTTGACGAATTAGAGCGGCAAGTCGCTGCCGGCGATATCTCGGAAGAGCCGACCATCGGCGAATTGACCTTGGCGGCCGGCCTTGGCTACCTGGATTTCCGCTTTCCGGAAATGGCTTGGCGCGAGGGACGCGCGGCTCTGGCAAGCTGGAGCGCGGCGATCGCAGAGCGTCCTTGCGTGGCTCAGACCCAGCCTTTTCTTCCTTCGTAAGGGGGTTCCTAGTGAGCATCAACGACTATGACGCCAAGGCGATCATCGAGCGCTTTGGCATGCAGGCGCATCCCGAGGGCGGGCACTTTGCCGAGACCTTCCGCGCGCCGGCTGCACCGGGAGAGCGGGCGGCCGTCACCCAGATCTACTTCCTGCTGCAGCTGGGCGAAGTCTCGCACTGGCACAGGGTCGATGCGGTGGAGATCTGGCACTGGTACGGCGGCGCGCCCCTGGTGTTGAGTATCTCCGAAAACGGGCACGACGCGGAGGCTCATCACCTCGGCAACGACCCCGCGCTTGGCCAGAGCTTGAACCTCATCGTACCGAAGGACGCCTGGCAGGCAGCCGAGAGCCTGGGCCAGTGGACCCTGGTGGGCTGTACCGTTGCCCCTGCCTTCGAGTTCTCTGGCTTCGAGCTGGCACCGCCCGACTGGCGCCCGACCCCGCGACCGCGATAGCGGCAGAGTTGCCGGCGTTTTGTGGTCCCGGTTCTTTGCCTGGGTCAGCGCCGACCGCCCGAAACCTCAACCAGGAGTCCGCGCTCTACCAGGGCGCTGCGGTCTTGCTCGAAACGCGCATGAAACTGTTGGCGCGTATCCTCTGGGAGCTGCGGCCTGCCGCCACCGGCAAAGCGCGATAGCGGCTTGAGGAGCGCGTTCCTCGCCTTGATCCATCTCGGATAGCTGGGGGGGCTCGACAGCTTTCCGATCACCCGGTTGCTGCGCATGGCGACGGTCAGCAACGCGCCGCCGAAAGAGCGGTTCATGGCGTAAAGCCGAGGATCGAAGGGCGGGTGCGGGAAGCCCAGGTCGTCGTCCAAGAGGGCGGTCAAGAAGGCGTCGGGCTGTGCGATGAGGTCGGCGTGATCGAAGACCTGCAGCCGCTCGGCCCCGAATGCCTCGACCAGAGGGTCGACCGCTGCCATCCAGGTGATCGTGCCTGGATCCAGGAACTCGAGAAAGTTCGGAAAGGTCCGCTGCCCGCCGCGCCGCACGTACTGGACGTAGTAGGACGAGAAAAAGCTGGGCAGGTCGCGCACGACGTAGCGGACATCGACCTGATAGCCTCGGAAGACCTGCTGCAGGGCATCGAGCGCCTCTGTCGCCAGGGGAAAGAACTGCCGTGAGGAAGAGCGGACGGGTTCGCCCAGCAAGGACTCGTTGGAGATCAGCAGCGTGTCGATGCCGGGCGTTTCGAACAGTCGGGCCACCCGCTCTCTGGCTTCCGCGATGGCGTCAGCGCGGGTGTCGGCAAAGCGACTTCTGACCAGGATGCGGTGCAGCGGATCCAACCGGCGCTTGCTGACCAGGCGCTGTGGCAGGCCGATGCCCTCTCGTGCCAGCAGGTCTGCCTGGTTGCCGAGATAGTGCTGCAGGCTGGTCGAGCCGGTCTTCTGTGCGCCGCAGTGCAGGATGATCCGGCGAAGCGACGCTGGGGGGGCGGGCGCTGTCATCTAGGCTAGCGGAACAAGAGGTCCTTGGCGGCCAGCACGGCGCCGCCGACGATCATCAGGCAGGCTAGCCATAGGCTTAGGCTTGAGGCTGCCAGGCCGGCCGCGACCAGGACCAAGGTGGAGAAAAGGGGGGCACCGTAGGAGAGGGCACCCAGCAGCGGCAGGCTGCCGCGCTTGGTTCCGTAGTCCCAGAAGAAGAAGGCAAAACCGACCGGGCCCAACCCCAGACCTAGGACTGCCAGCCATTCGCTTCCCTGTGGCACGACCGTGGTCTCGAAGGCCAGATGGCAGAGCACGGCCAAGAGGGCGACGACACCGCAGAAGCCGGAAACGACCTCGGTCGGGACCTGGGCATACCGACGGTTCATGACCGAGTATCCCGACCAGGCGAGCGCGCAGACCGCGGCGGCTGCATAGCCCGGCCAGTAGGCCAGTTCGAACGCCAGCCGCTCGCCGGTCACCAATAGAGCGGCGCCGAGGAAGCCCAGCAAGGCACCGGCCAGATGGAACCACTTGAGGCTTGCGCCCGGCAGCAGGGCAGAGAAGAGCACGATCAGCAACGGCCAGAGGTAGGCGATCAGCGAGGCCTCGACCGCCGGGGCATGAGCCAGGGCCAGGAAGTAGAAGAAGTGATAGCCGAAGAGGCCGGTGACACCCAGAACCCAGGCACCCAGCGGCTGGCGCAAGACACCGAGCGCCCGCCAGCCGCCCCGCAACAGAAAGCCGAAGGAGGCGAGGAAGGCCACGGCGAAGGTCATGGCCATCAGCTGGAAGCGCGGCAGCTCGCCGGCACCGACGGTGAAGAGGGCCAGCAGCGACCACAGCAGGACTGCTAGCCCGCCGATCAAGGTTGCCTTCGTGCTGCTCGCCATTGCCTCCGATACCTCATAACTCAAATGGAAGACGCCCGCCCCGGACCAGGGGGCGGGCGCTCTGACTACAACTCTCACAAAAGAGGGTGGATTAGTACATATGCTGGCCGCCGTTGACCGAAACGGTGGAGCCGGTGATGAAGCCGGCATCGTCGGCGGTGAGGAACAGGACGGTGCGGGCGATGTCTTCGGCCTTGCCAAGACGCTGCACCGGGATCTTGGCGACGATCTTCTCCAGGATCTCCGGCGGCACGGCGCGTACCATGTCGGTGTCCACATAGCCCGGTGCGATGGCGTTGACGGTGACGCCAAGACGCGCGGTCTCCTGCGCCAGGGCCTTGGTGAAGCCATGGATGCCCGACTTGGCTGCGGCATAGTTCACCTGGCCGATCTGGCCGGCCTGGCCATTGATCGAGCCGATGTTGACGATGCGGCCGAACTTCTTTGCGCGCATGGAGTCGATGACGTTGCGGCAGACATTGAAGCAGGAGCCAAGGTTGGTGTCGATCACGGCCTGCCAGTTCTCTTGGCTCAAGCGGTGCAGGGTCGCGTCACGGGTGATGCCGGCGTTGTTCACGACGATCTCGATCGGCCCGTGGGCCTCGGTGATCTCTTCGATGGCGACCTTCACGGCGTCAAAATCGGAGACATCGAATTTCTTGGCTTCAATGCCGGTTTCGGCAGTGAATTTCTGTGCCGCTTCGTCGTTGCCGCCGTAGTTGGCGACGACCGTATTGCCGGCCGCCTTCAATCCAACGGAAATTGCCGCACCGATTCCACGGGTACCACCAGTTACCAACGCCAGACGACCCATCTTCTTTATCCTCCGTTCTTGTGTCATGCCCACCGCGGTGTTCGCGAAGAGGACAGTCATGAAAGCACTACAGCCGCTTGCCGCCAAGCGTCCGGGCGCAGGATGTCCACGAATGCGTCTAGAAAGACAAGAGCCAGAGCGATACCATCTCGCGCTCCAGCTTCTTCGCCCGCTTCATCCAGCCCGCAGCACCTGCCGGCGCGACAACCTGGTCAATGTTTAGCGTCTGGTCGTAGACTTGGCGTTGATTCAAATCAGAAATGAAGAGCGCAAAGCCAACTTTGCGGCCGCCCTTGGTGTCTAGGTAGCCGGCGTAGGCCCGCGAGAAGTAAATCGTCCCGCTCTTACCTCTGACCGTTAGATGCTTGCCATGCTTTTTTTGCAGTTTGCCCAGAGTCTTGCGCCAGCGCGGCTTGGCCATGAGACTGGGCACGTCAAGGCCTTGGCGATGCAGGCTGTAGCCATAGAAGAGAATCGTTGCCATTTGCCGCGCTGTCATGCGCGAGAGCGAGGAAAGGCCGGAACCATTGGCCAATAGCAGGCCCTGCCAGTCGCCCTGCGGGACACGCTGCCGCAGCCACGCGGCAATGCGCTGACCGCTCTCCTGCAGGCTGGAGACGGGCGCCTGTCCGTGCATGCTGGCCAACAAAGCGACAATCTCGGCCGAGAGATTGTTCGAATAGCGCAGAATGAGCTTCACCGCCTCGACCAGTGGGACCGATTCATGCTCGCCAAGCGGTCGGCTGCCCGGCGGTGCAATCCCCGCCTGGGGTACCGGCAGCGAGATCCCTTGCATCAGCGCCAGCTTGCGGAAGATCTGTGCCGCATTGAGGGCTGCCAGCTTCACCGGCACCCGCGCTTGGCCCTTCTTCGACAGTTCCGGCGATAGAAACCAGCTTTCGCCCTCGGGCCCGATCGAAGGCAGGTAAGGCACCGCCTTGCCGCGTGAGGTCGGCAGCATAGCGATCGCAACGCTGTCGGCGGTCACCTCCGTCGCCTCGGAGCGGCTAACCGCCCCGGCTGCCAATGCGCCGGTCTTGGGATCGCGCGCCCAGGCAAGCTCCAGGACGTTGAAGTTGAGATTGAGCGCCGAGAGACCGGGGTTGTAGCTGACCGCGCGCGGCTGTGTCGGGTTCAACTCCGTCAAGCTGGGCAGTGCGCTCTCGTCATAGAAGAAGCGCCCGACCACCTCGCGCACGCCATTGGCATTGAGCTGGCCGATCAGTTCCAGCAGATCTTCGTTCGCCAGAAAGGGATCGCCGCCGCCCTTGAGGTAAAGATCACCGACCAGCTTGCCGTTGGTGATCTTGCCTTGCGCCAGCAAACGGGTGGAGAAGCGATGCCAGGGACCGAGCCGCTCCAGCCCGTAAAGCATGGTCGGCACCTTCTGCAGCGAGGCCGGGATGTAGGCCCGGTCGGCATTCTGCTCCAAGAGGATGTTGCCGTCGCTGAGATCGAACACGAGATAGCCGACCTGAGCAGTCGGGAAGCCCTGGGCGGCGACAAGAGCGTCCGCTTTGGCCTTGATGCTTGCAGTATCGCCAGCTGCAGCCGGGGGTTGCGGCAGCCAGAGGAGCACGATGAGTGCTAGGCAGAGATGGCGAAGTTTGGACACCTGCGTCTCTCCATACCGCGGGTCCGCTTTCCGGACACCAACGTCGAAGGGAATTTCGCCGAATCATGGCATAGAGGCAAGAGTCCTGCCCAGAAGAAAGGGCCGCCCGGAGGGGCGGCTCCGAAAAACGTCCAGAAGAAAGGGCCGCCCTGAGAGGGCGGCCCCAAAACACGTCCAGGAGGAAGGGCCGCCCTGAGAGGGCGGCCCGAAAAAACACAGAAGATTGAAGTCTACTGCTCGATTTAGCGCTCGACGCAGAGCGCGATGCCCATGCCACCGCCGATGCACAGCGTCGCCAGACCCTTCTTCGACTCGCGGCGCTGCATCTCGTGCAGAAGCGTGGTCAGAACGCGGGCGCCCGAGGCGCCGATCGGATGACCCAGCGCGATGGCGCCGCCGTTCACATTCACCTTCTCCGGATCCAGGCCCAGGTCCTTGACGACCGCGAGAGACTGCGCGGCAAAGGCCTCGTTGGCCTCGATCAGGTCGAGGTCGTCGACACTCCAGCCGGCCTTCTCCAGTGCCTTGCGCGAGGCCGGGATCGGGCCGGTGCCCATGATCGCGGGATCGACGCCGCAGGTGGCCCAGCTGGCGATGCGGCCAAGCGGGGTCAGACCGCGCTTCTCCGCGTCCTTGGCGCTCATCAGCACGATTGCTGCGGCACCGTCGTTGATGCCGCTGGCGTTGCCGGCGGTCACCGTGCCTTCCTTGTCGAAGGCCGGGCGCAGCTTACCCAGGGAGTCGCTGGTGGTGCCGTGCTTGGGATACTCGTCATCCTTGACGATGGTCTCGGCCCTGCGGGTCTTGACGGTGACCGGTGCAATCTCGTCGGCAAACTTACCGGCCTTCTGGGCCGCTTCCGCACGATTCTGGCTGGTGACCGCGAAGGCGTCCTGCTCGTCGCGGGTCAGCTGCCAGCGGCGTGCGATGTTCTCGGCGGTGACGCCCATGTGGTAGCCGTTGAAGGCATCCCACAGGCCGTCCTTGATCATGGTGTCGACCATCTTGTTGTCGCCCATCTTGGTGCCGTTGCGCAGGTGCATGGCATGCGGGGCCTGGCTCATCGACTCCTGGCCGCCGGCAACGATGATGCTGGCGTCGCCCGCCTTGATCGCCTGATAGCCCATGGCGACGGTGCGCAAGCCCGAACCGCAGAGCTGGTTGACCTGAACGGCAGTGGCTTCCTGCGGGATGCCGGCGCCCATGGCGGCCTGGCGAGCCGGGTTCTGGCCGGCATTGGCCGTCAGCACCTGGCCGAAGAGCACCTCGTCGACTTCGCCGGCCTCGACCGAGGCGCGGCTCAGCGCCTCCTTGATCGCGACCGACCCCAGGTCCGAGGCGGACTGGCTGGCAAAGGCGCCACTGAAACTTCCGACCGGTGTCCGGGCGGCACTGACAATCACAACATCGCTCATGATCGTTTCCCTCCAAAGGTGATAGCTGGGCCAGATGTCCTGGGGCGTACAGACCGCAAATCGCGTCGCCCTGACGAGTTTCTGCGCATTATCTTGGTGCGGTGCAGCATTAGAACAAGCACATCCGTCCCGAAGCTATGATCCATGTCAAGTCGCAAGAAAGCCCGTTTGCACGGCAGTTCCCGACTCTGCTGCCCCAAGGCAAGCTTGGTTCGTCTTTTAAAACAACAGGATGGTGTGGATTAGGGCAGCGACGCGCCCCATCGCGCGATTGGTTGCCATACGCTGCTGATCGCGTTCCGGCCGACGATCATGCCGATGTGGCCGGCCGCCGGCCGCTCCAGGGTAACGTTCGGCAGGGCCTCGGCCAGTGCGAGCGCACTGGACGGTGGGACGATGCGGTCCTCATGGGGAATGATGGCCAAGGTCGGCAGCTCGAGCTTGCCGGGCTCGACGCGCCGGCCGGCCAAGCGCCAGAGCCCGCGCTGTGGGCGGTTCTCCGCATACCAGCCGAACAGCAGCTCGCGGGCCACGGGTCCTGCCAGGGGTACGCCATCGTTCAGCCAGTCCTCCAGCGCCACGAAGGCCTTGGCGGCGGGCGCATCGGGATCGCGCGCGGCGAAAGCCGTGAACTTGCGGATCGCGAGCCAAGGGTCGAGCGCATAGAAGAGGGTTTGGACGCCATCTACCGGCAAGTAGCCTTGGCTGTCGATCAAGGGCGCCGCCATCAGCGCTGCCAGGCGCAACTGGCTGGGGGCGACCGCGGCCTCGGCGTGGAAGTCCCAGGGCGTGGCCAGCAGCACCAGGCCCGCCAGGCGGCTGCACTCAAGCTGGGCAAGACCAAGGGCCAAGAGCCCGCCAAGGCAGTAGCCCAAGACCAGCGGGCGCTGTTGGCTCACACCCTCGACATGATCCAGTATCTGGCAGAGTCGCCCGGCGACGTAGTCGGTCATGGAGAAGCCGCGCTCCTCCTCGGCCGGGCTGTCCCAGTCGACCAGGTAGGGGTGAAAACCTTGGCCGGCGAGCCAGCTGCAAAGACTGGTGTTTTGGTCGAGATCCAGGATGTAGGCGCGGTTGATCAGCGAGGGTATCAGCAGGAAGGGGCGTCCCTTACTCTCGGGCGCAAAATCCAGGAGTCGCGTCGTGCCCTCTTGCCAAACCAGTTTCGGATTGGAACCAGCGCGTCGATAGGGGTGCTGGCGATAGGCCTCGATGCCGGCAGTCAGGGCAGCGGCGCGCTTAGCGATTTCCCGCTTTAGGGCTGCATCCAGAAGGGGCAGCGGCAGGGCCTTCATCTGATCGGCCAGGTCCTGCAGCGGCCGCAGCGTCACCGCGCCTGCCGCCGTTTTGCTGTGCAGCCGCGAGCGCTGCTTCAAGAGTGGCAAGGCGAGCCTCGAGCTCTGCCAGACGGCCAGCGCCGTCGTCAGATGGAGCGACAGCGGCCTTGGTCCCGCGCGCGGACTCGGGCGCGGACTCGGGCCTGGAGTCGTCTGCTGCTTGCGTGCTTCCGACACCGGTCTTGGCCTCTTCCTGTCCTTGATCGTGCATCCCTGTGGCGGCTTGCATAAGGTCTTGCCAGGCGTCGCGCCAAGCCGCTTCGTCGGCGAGCGATCCTACCTCGTCCGGGTTTGCCTCATCCGGACATACGTCGGCCGGTTCGTCGGCCGGTTCCGGGATCATCAAGACGCGAAACACCTCCAGCGCCAAGGCCGGGTCGCGCGCTGCCGCCAACAGCATTGCCTCCCAAGCGTCCAGATAGCGGACGGCGAGCGCGGCTGCCGCAGCCGTCTCGGGTTCTTCGCCTGCTTCCTTCATGGCCTCACTCTTGCAGCCTTTCGCCTGCCGCACTGCAGCAGATTGTAACCCGCTTGGCAAATGGCTCTGTCCAAAAGGCAGCGAAACAAAAGGGGGCAAGCGGCTCCACTGGCGATTGACAGCGCGCGCTGCGGTGCACAATATGGTCTTAGCGACTTGAACATCCCCCGAAGCGGCGAGGTCGAGCTCTTGGGTGCAGAAGATCAAGGCGGCGATCAGCGGATCGTCGTAAAGAAGTACGCCAATCGGCGACTCTACAACACGGCAACCAGTTCCTACGTGACGCTCGATCATCTCGCGCGGCTAACGCAGGAGGGCGTGGACTTTGTCGTCTACGATGCCAAGAGCGGTGACGACATCACGCGCAGCGTGCTGACGCAGATCATCGTCGAAGAGGAGGCCAAGGGGGAGAACTTGCTGCCAATTGCCTTCCTCCGACAGCTGATCACCTTCTACGGCGACAACATGCGCTGGATGGTGCCGCAGTATCTGGAGCACATGATCCAGAGTTTTGCCGAGAACCAGGATCGCATGCGCGGGGCGATGCAGGATGCGATGGGCAACCTCTTTCCCTTCGGCAACCTCGACGATATGCGCAAGCAGAACATGGCCTTCTTCGAACAGGCCATGCGGGTTTGGTCGCCGTTTGCGCCGGGGCAATCTCCCGGATCGGGCCAAGGACCGGGCCAGGGATCGGGCCAGGGATCCGGCCAGCAACAGGGGCGAGCCCCGGGCGCGCCGGGCAGCACTCAGCGGCCTTCCTCGCCGCCTGCACCCAACCAGGGTGTCGATCCTGCCGAACTGATCTTGGCCCGTACCAAGGCGATGCAGGATCAAAGCGACCTGCTGCGCCTGAAGGCCGAAGTGGAGAGCTTGAAGGCGGCGCTGGTTGAAAAAACGAAACAGCCAGAGCCGGTCGCTGTGTCCCCGCAGGCCGACAGCGCCGCGCCAATGGGCAAGGGCGCAGCTGCGCCACCGGAACCGGCAAACAGCCAGGGCGAGCCGCTGCCGTCTGACCAGACCACTGGGACCAAGCCTGCAACAGCTGCGCGCAAGCCGGCTGCGAAGTCGAGCAGGGCAGCACCGGCGAAGACCGCTGCCACCAAGCCCCCTGCTGCAAAGCGTGGCCGGCCACCCGGCTCGACCAGAGCGCGAAATGCCAAGTCCCAGCCGACCAAGTCCCAGCCGACCAAGTCCGAGCCGGCTAAGGCCGAGCCCACCAAGTCCGAGCCCACCAAGTCCGAACCGGCTAAGTCCCAGCCGACCAAGTCCCAGCCGACCAAGTCCCAGCCGACCAAGTCCGAGCCGACCAAGTCCGAGCCGACCAAGTCCGAGCCCGCAAAGGCGCCGGACGCGAAAAAGAGCTAGACGCACCTAGGGGCTTCGACGCAGTTTCTGCCTGGGTTTGCCGTCGGCCGGCAGCGTGTCCTAAAACGCTGCCCTCTCTAGTCTATCGGCTGTAATGGCAAGCCCGGCCCGCCGGGCGCCATTGCACGAATTGCCGAGAGTGACTGCGAACATGTCCAACACCAGCCTATTGTCCAAAGCCAGCCTTGATGCGCTCCTGACGACGCGGCGCAGTGATGCCGTTGCCCTGGCAGCTCCGGGTCGGGCGCCGCTGAGCTACGCCGACCTGGGCGATCTGGCCTTGTCCTGCCGCCAGAGCCTGGCCGAAGTCGGCCTGGGTCGCGGCGACCGCGTTGCCATTGTGCTGCCGAACGGGCCGGAGATGGCGGCGGCCTTCGTCGCGATTGCCGCGACCGCGACGACCTGTCCGCTGAACCCGGCCTATCGGGCAGAGGAGTTCGCGTTCTACCTGGATGATCTGGGCGCCAAGGCTCTGGTGCTGGCGGCGGGCTCCGACAGCCCGGCTGCTGCGGTCGCGCGCGAGCGCGGCATCCGCATCCTGGAGCTCAGTGTTCCGGAAGGGGCGCCGGCAGGCGCCTTCACCCTTAGCAGCGACGGCGGGGCGGCGGCGATTGCGGCTGCACCTGCTGAACCGGACGATGTTGCGCTTATCCTGCACACCTCCGGCACAACCTCGCGCCCCAAGATCGTGCCGCTGTCGCACAGCAATGTCCTGGCCTCGGCCAAGCACATATCCGCCAGCCTCGATCTGGGTGACGGGGATTGCTGCCTGAACGTGATGCCGCTGTTCCATATTCATGGTCTGATCGCGGCCGTGCTCTCGTCGCTCTATGCCGGCGGATCGATCTTCTGCACACCGGGCTTCAACGCGCTGCGCTTCATGGGCTGGCTGGAGGACGCCAAGCCCAGTTGGTACACCGCCGTGCCGACCATGCATCAGGCGATCCTATCCCGGGGTCAGCGCCAGGCCGAGGCGGCCAAGGCCGCCGGGCTGCGCTTCATCCGCTCCTCCTCCGCCTCGCTGCCGCCGCAGATCATGGGCGCGCTAGAGGAGCTCTTCGACTGTCCGGTGATCGAATCCTACGGCATGACAGAAGCCAGCCATCAGATGGCCAGCAACGAGCTGCCGCCGGGCCAGCGCAAGGCCGGCTCCGTCGGTCGCCCGGCCGGCCCGGAGGTGACGCTGCTGTTGCCCGATGGCGAGCGCAGCTCGGCGCCGGGCCTCGTCGGCGAGGTCATCATCCGCGGCCCCAACGTGACCCTCGGCTATGAGAGCAATCCCAAGGCCAATGCCGAGGGCTTCTTGCAGGACGAAGGGGGCGCCTGGTTCCGAACCGGCGATCAGGGCACCTTCGATGGCGATGGTTTCCTCACCATTACCGGTCGGCTGAAGGAGATCATCAACCGCGGCGGCGAGAAGGTCTCCCCGCGCGAGGTCGACGAGATCCTGATCGATCATCCAGCCGTCGCACAGGCCGTCACCTTTGCCATGCCGCACGCCAAGCTGGGCGAGGAGGTCGCTGCCGCCGTGGTGCTGGAAGAGGGGCAGAGCCTCGACGAGCGGAGCTTGCGCGACTTTGCCGCCAAGCGCCTGGCCGACTTCAAGGTGCCGCGCAAGGTGGTGTTCCTCGAGGAGATCCCGAAGGGCGCCACCGGCAAGCTGCAGCGTATCGGTCTGGCCGAGAAGCTCGGTCTGGGCTAGCGCAGATCGCATTCAGGTGGACTCACCAGAGTGCGAGGCTCTGCTCTTAACTGCAAAGTTTTGGAGCAGGATTTAGACGACAGATCGGTTCGATTTGACGTCATCCTGCTCTAGGTGAAGCTGGGTTTGGAAGGAAAGACGTCATGAAGATCGCCATCTATGGAGCCGGCGCCATCGGCGGCCTCTTGGGCTATCATCTGGCCGGTGCCGGCGCGGAGGTGACCCTGATTGCGCGCGGACCGCATCTAGCGGCGATGCGCGAGAACGGCCTCACCCTGCTCGACGGGGACACGCGCGACAGCCGCTCGGTGAAGGCGGTCGAAGATCCCGCCGAGGCCGGCCCGCAAGACTATGTGCTGATCACCCTCAAGGCCTCCTCGGTCGGGGCCATTGCCGAGCCGATGCAGCCCCTGCTGGGTCCGGATACCTGCGTGGTCACCGCACAGAACGGAATTCCCTGGTGGTACTTCCACGCCCAGGGCGGACCGCATGACGGCCGAAGACTGGATAGCGTCGATCCCGGCGGGCGCCTTTGGGATCTGATCCCGCCGGAGCGCTGTCTGGGCTGCGTGGTCTATCCGGCGGCCGAGATCGAGAGCCCGGGCGTGATCCGCCATGTCTACGGCAATCGCTTCATGCTGGGCGAGCCGGATGGCAGCAAGAGCGCACGCGCACTGGCGCTTTCCAAGGTGCTTTCCGCCGCTAGCTTCAAGGCGCCGGTCAGGCCGCGCATACGCGACGACATCTGGCTGAAGCTTTGGGGCAACCTCTCCTTCAACCCGCTATCGGCACTCACAGGAGCGACCCTGGAACAGATGGCCGGCGACCCGGCCGTTCGCCAGGTCGTCGCTGCCATGATGGCCGAGTCCAAAACAGTGGGCGAAGCTCTGGGTGTGCGCTTTAGCGTCGATATCGAGACGCGGATCGGCTGGGCGGCCGATGTCGGTGCCCACAAGACATCCATGCTGCAGGATCTGGAACTCGGTCGCGCCATGGAGATCGATGCACTGGTCAGCGTGGTCGCCGAACTGGGCGACATCGCCGGGATCGAGACACCGATGATCGACGCCGTTCTTGCCCTGGTGGTGCAGCGCGCACGCCTGGCCGGCTGTTATCCCTCAGCCTGACGTCGTAGGAGAGGCTACCTCGGTTTCCTGAGAGAACCCGATCACGTCTTGCTTATGCGCTGCTGCAGCGAGAAGCGTCCACCGCGGCGGTACTTGTCCAGATAGGTCGGCATCACCGCTTCGATGGCCTGCGGTTCGATACCCAGCTCTTTGAAGCCCCGCGCGTCGGCGCTGACGACATTGTCCTGCTTGAGCAGCAGCACCTGATCGCGGGTGAGCGGCGGTACCGGCAGCAGCTCCAAGAAGCGGGCATTGAAGGACGCCAGACTGCTGGGCAGGTTGATCAGTATCCGCTTGCGTGCAATCTCGCTCAGCAGCAGCTCCATCAACTGCTTGAAGGTATAGACCTGCGGGCCGCCCAGTTCGTAGAGCTTGCCGGCATGCCCGGGCTCCAGCAGGGTCTTGGCGATGGCCTCGGCGACATCGCCGACATAGACCGGCTGAAAGCGTGTCGTGCCGCCGCCGATCAAAGGCAGGGCAGGGGAAATCCGGGTCATAGCGGCAAAGCGGTTGAAGAAATCGTCTTCCGGCCCGATGACGATGCTGGGACGGATGATCGTTGCCTTGGGAAAGGCGCTCATGACCGCGGTCTCGCCGGCAGCCTTGCTCTTCGCATAGCGTGCGGGCGCCCCGGCATCGGCGCCGATTGCGGACACATGGACCAGCGTTTGCGCGCCTGCATCGCTGGCAGCAGCGGCAACGCGCCTTGCGCCTTCGACGTGGACGGCCTGAAAGCTACGCTGGCCGCGCTCGTAGAGGATACCGACGAAATTGACGACCGCATCGGCCCCCTCGACCGCCCGGCGCACGCTCTCTTCGTGCAGCAGGCTGGCCGGCACCGGCGTGATCTGGCCGACATCGCCAAGGGGTTTCAAGAAGTTGGCCCGCTCGGGATGGCGCACGGCAATGCGCAGAATATGACCTTGACGGGCCAGATGACGCACCAGGTAGCGGCCGAGAAATCCGGACCCGCCGAACAGGGTTATGATTTTTGTTGCCATGACGGCTTCCTCTCGCGTGCGGGACTGCTCTGCCCTATACCAAGGGATCTGGCAGAGCGACAAGCATCTGGCTTCGCACAGGCTGCAAAAGCGCGAATGCGGAGCCTTGCGCCAGCCTGAGAATTCTGAGGCCCGCGAACAGTTTCTGGAGAGCTATCTTGACCTATCACCTGCACGTTGGCGACCTGCCGGAGGGCTTGGACCTGGGGCCGCTGGTCGCAGTGGACAGCGAGACCATGGGGCTGGCCGTGCGCCGCGACCGTCTTTGCCTGGTGCAGCTCTCCAGCGGCGACGGCGACGCGCACCTGGTGCAGATCCCCGAGCGCGGGCATAAGGCGCCACGCCTGGCCGCCCTGATGCGCGACCCTGCCGTCATCAAGCTGTTCCACTTTGCCCGCTTCGACATCGCTGCGATCGGGCACTGGTTGGAGGCCTGGCCGGCACCGATCTACTGCACCAAGGTGGCATCCAAGCTTGTGCGCACCTATACCGACCGCCACGGTCTGAAGGATCTCTGCCGCGAGATCCTGGGGGTCGACCTCTCCAAGCAGCAGCAGTCCTCCGATTGGGGGGCGGCGCGCTTGAGTGACGAGCAGCTGCGCTATGCTGCGTCCGACGTGCTGCACTTGCATGCGCTCAAAGAGCGTCTAGATCTAATGCTGGAGCGCGAAGAGCGGACGGCTCTGGCCCAGGCCATCTTCGATTTTCTGCCAAGTCGGGCGCGTCTCGACCTTCTGGGATGGGCAGACGTAGATATCTTGGCTCATTAAAGCGTAGAATGGATAGTCTCGGAGTCGTGGACTCTGAGCGGCCTGGTGGCATTCGGAGAGGGCCCTTGAGTGAGGTGAAGCAGCGTGGCGCGGTTGGAGAGGTCGATTCCGGAGGTGTGATCGCTTCTGCCAAGCGCGTTTTGGCCCTGGAATCCGAAGCCATCGACAATCTGGCGGCCGGACTGGACGGCAGTTTCGTTCGGGCCGTCGACCTGCTGGGCAATGTCGCCGGTCGCGTGATTGTGACCGGCATGGGAAAGAGCGGGCATGTGGCCCGCAAGATTGCTGCCACTTTGGCATCCACAGGCACGCCCGCGCTTTTCGTGCATCCAGGCGAAGCCAGTCACGGCGATCTTGGCATGGTCGCCAGGAAGGATGCGGTGATCGCGCTGTCGAACTCCGGCAAGACGGCAGAGCTGAACGACATCGTTGCCTACACGCGGCGCTTTCAGATTCCCTTGATCGCGATGACGGCACGTCCAGATAGCCAATTGGCCGAGCGTGCGGACATCTGTCTGCAGCTGGCGGCCGCGCCTGAGGCCTGTCCGCTGGGCCTGGCGCCGACGACCTCGACCACCATGATGCTGGCCCTGGGCGACGCCCTGGCCGTAGCGCTGTTGGAGCAGCGGGGCTTTTCCGAGGAGGACTTTCAGGTATTCCATCCGGGCGGCGCTCTCGGCGCCCGGCTGCTACGCGTCTCCGACCTGATGCACGCCGCCGACCGCCTGCCGCTCTGCCGTGAAGACACGCCGATGAGCGAGGCGATCCTCATCATGTCGAACAAGCAGTTTGGCTGTATCGGCGTTGTGAACGCCGAGGGCTGCTTGGTCGGCATCATCACGGATGGCGACCTGCGCCGGCACCTGGGGCCTGATGTCTTGGTGATGACGGCAAAGAACCTGATGACCCCTTCGCCGAAGACCGTTGCCTCGCGCGCACTTGCGGTGGAGGCCTTGCAGCTGATGGACGAGCATCGCATCACCATCCTTTTCGTGGTCGAGGACGGGCGCCCCTCCGGTCTGATCCAGCTATACGACTGCTTGCGCGCAGGCGTGGCTTAGGGAGAGGCTTGTGAGCTGGACCAGCGTGCGTGAAGGACTGCCGAGACGGCGCAACAGCAGGGGCCGTCTGGCGCCGCAGCGCTGGTCGCGCGGCAACCTGCATTCGCTGGCGGTGCGTTTGCTAAGGCTCGTCTTTCCGGCTGCGGCCGTCTTGCTTTTCTTTGTCGTGGCGCTTTGGCGCGATATCGTTCCCAACCCGCAGATCATCGGGCTGGAGGCCTCGTCCTTGCCCTCGAGCGAGGTCGAGGAGCTGACCATGATCCGTCCGCGTTTCGATGGTTTGGATAAGGAGGGGCAGCCCTACACGCTGACCGCAGAGCGTGCCAATCAGCTGGACGAAGAGGGCACGGAGGTCTTCTTGATGCAGCCGGCGGCTGACGTCACCTTGAAGAATGGCCGCTGGGTTGCGATCTCGGCCGAGGGCGGACGCTATTACCGCGTGGACGAACGATTGGAGCTCGAGGGGTCGGTCAACCTCTTTCAAGACGATGGCTACGAACTCCGGACCGAAACCCTGGAGGTCGAGTTGAAGGCGGGCGTGATCAACAGCGACACGCCGGTGGCAGGGCAGGGGCCTCGCGGTGAGATGGAGGGCGAAGGATTGCGCGTTAAGGACGATGGTAAGGTCGTTGAATTGAAAGGCCGATCGCGCGTGGTGATTCTGCCCGGCGGCGACGGGGTCTAGGGACTTGGTCTTGCGCGCGCTTGCGGCTGCCGTTTTGAGTCTCGTGCTTCTGGTTAGTGCAATCGGGTCTGGAGGAGCGCAAAGCCCGAGCTTCGGCGACGAGGACAAGCCGCTGGAAATCTTTGCCGATCAGGGAATCGAGTGGCGCCGCGAGGAAAAAGTCTACATCGCCCGGGGTAATGCCGTGGCCAAGCAAGGCGATGTCACCTTACGTGCCGATGTCCTGCAGGCCCGCTATGCCGGCGAGGGCGACAGCGGCGACATCACCCTCATCGAGGCCAGTGGCAACGTCAGCATCATCTCTCCGGACTCCCAGGTTTACGGCCAGCGTGGCACCTATGACGTGCCAAGAGACATCATGCGCATGACCGGCAAGGGGCTGAAGCTCGAGTCCGGCGACGACGTGGTAACCGCAGACGATAGCCTTGAGTACCGCCCTGCCGAGCGCCTCGCCATTGCCAAGGGCCGCGCACAGGTAGAGCGTTTCGATCGTGCCAAGGGCACCAGCAACATCGTGCGGGCGGATACCCTGACGGCGACCTTCGCCGCCGATGGCAAGAGCCTTGAAGTGGTCGATGCGGTTGATAATGTAGAAGTCCTGACTCCTTGCGAGTACGTCGCGGCGGATGTTGGGCGTTATCTTGTGGCCGAGCAGCTCGCAAATCTGGATGGGAACGTTCGCATCACACGGGGTCAGAGCCAACTGAATGGAAACCAGGCCAATGTCGACCTGAAGACGGGTATCTCCACCTTGAGCGGTGGTCGCGTCTCTGGACTGCTGGTGCCGCAATCGCGATCGGAAACACCGGCCGATGGATGCCAGTGATGGATGCCAGTGATGGACACCAGTGATGGACACCAGTAGCGAGCAGAGCCACCTGACGGTCGTGGCCGACAATCCCGGTCTGGCCGCGGTAGAGCTCGGCAAGGCTTTTCGAAAGCGCCCGGTGTTGCGCTCGATCTCGCTCAACGTGCGGCGCGGCGAGGCGGTTGGCCTCTTGGGGCCGAACGGTGCCGGCAAGACGACCTGCTTTTACATGATTACCGGCCTGTTGCGGCCCGACTACGGCTGGATCACTCTTGACGGTAAGGACATCACCGACCTGCCGATGTATCGTCGGGCGCGTTTGGGTGTCGGCTACCTGCCGCAGGAGGCCTCGATCTTTCGTGGGCTGACGGTCGAGAAGAACATTCGGGCCGTGCTGGAAGTGGTCGAGTCCGACCGCTCGAAACGCGAGGCGATTCTTGACGAGTTGCTGGCCGAGTTTTCCATCACCCACCTCAGACGCACCCCGGCCTTGGCGCTCTCCGGCGGCGAACGGCGACGGGTGGAGATCGCCAGAGCACTGGCATCTCGGCCCAACTTCATGCTGCTGGATGAGCCACTTGCCGGTATCGATCCGATCGCCGTGGCTGAGATCCGCGATCTGGTATCGCATCTGAAACACCGCGGCATCGGTGTCCTGATCACCGATCATAACGTGCGCGATACCTTGGAGATCATCGATCGCGCCTACATTATCCACGGTGGCCAGGTGCTTATGGAAGGGCCGCCGGACGAGATCGTGGCCAGCGAAGACGTGCGCCGGGTCTACCTCGGAGAAACCTTCTCGCTCTAGAGCTTAGAAATACCGAGAAGGCTTTCGGCTCAGAAAGAAGCCGGTCGAAATTCTTCAGCCGCAATGGGTCGCCTGCGCGCGGTTTTCGTGAACCTCTCGATTGCATGGCTTCCGCCTCAGTCGAGATTTGCGTTATACCAAGGCAAGCAGATAACGACCGGTTTCATGACGCCCATTGGCTCTTGCTTTGCCGGGAGACCGCGAGACAGCCGGACAGATGGTGCTTCAAACCCGCCTCAGCGTAAGCCACACACAGAACTTGGCCCTGACACCGGCCCTGCGGGCTTCGATCGAGCTGTTGCAGCTCTCGTTGCAGGACCTGGAGGCCTTCGTGGCGAGCAAGGCGGAGGAGAATCCGCTGCTGGACCACCTGGAAGCACCGCTGCGCGGAGAGCGCTTCACCGCTACGCGCTCGGGCTTCGATCCTCTGGCGGAGCGCCTGGCCGACAGCCCGTCCCTGGCAGAGCATCTGCAATGTCAGGCTGCCTTGCTGTTCACGGATCGGCTCGATGCCGTGTTGGCCGGGCGCTTCATCGAAGAGCTGGACGAAGTCGGCTATCTAAGGGCAACGCCGGAGGACATCGCCGACGAACACGCGGTCTCGCCGGAACGCGCGCTCGCGGTCCTGGGCCGCCTGCAAGGGCTGGAACCAAGCGGCCTCTTCGCCCGCGACCTGCGGGAGTGTTTGGCCCTGCAGCTGGCGGCGAGGGGGCGTCTGACGGGCTTCATGCAGGACCTATTGGATGGCTTGCAGGTGCTGGCGGACAAAGGTGCTCAAGGGCTGGCCTCGGCTCTTGGCGTTCCGGTGGAGCGGGTCGAGCGCGGCTTCCGTGAGATTCGCGGATTAGACCCCAAACCGGCGCTGTCCTTCGAGCCGACGCTGGTGGTGCCGCTGGTGCCCGACTTGGTGGTCAGCGTCGACGCCAAAGGTCGCTTTCAGATCGCCATCAATCCCGAAACGGTGCCGCAGATCAGGCTGGACCGCGAGGTGCAGTCCAGCTTGCTTCCGCGGCTTCGTACGCGCGAAGAGCGGAGCTACCTCTCGGAGCAGGCCCAAGAGGTGGCCTGGCTAAGGCGCGCGCTCTCGCGCCGTTTCGAGACCCTGCTGCGGGTCGGCCAAGCGATACTGGCGCGTCAAGGCGACTACTTCGAACGTGGCCCGGCGGCGCTGAAACCACTGACGCGCCGCAGTCTGGCCGAGTCACTGGGCCTATCGGAGGCGACGATCAGCCGTGTCGTGGCCAACAAGTACCTGATCTCCCCACGCGGTACCGAGCCGCTGAAGCGCTTCTTCAGTGCAAGCTTGGGCACAAACGGCGAGATAAGTGCTGTGGCCGCGCAAGAACGGCTGCGCCAGCTGGTTGCCGCGGAGCCCAGCAGCAAGCCTCTCAGCGATTCGGCTCTGGCGGCGCGCTTGGCCGACGGCGGCTTGCCGGTCGCGCGCCGGACTGTGGCCAAGTATCGCGACCTGCTGCGGATCCCCGCGGCGGCCGATCGGCGTCGATCGAATCAGCATCGTTGAGCGACTCTTGGCTTGTGCGTGATCTAGGGTTATCGGCAAGGCGGATCCGGGCAGGTGGCCCGACGGCCAGGCGGGGATGGAGGCGCTCGGCAGACTGTGGATCAATCTCCTCCCCTCATGGAACATTAAGCTTCTCAAGGGCGGCATCTGTGCTACGCTTGACAGGCCTCGGGGGCATCGTTAGCTTCCGCGCTTCGCTGTCGCCGGGGCGCCTCAAAAAGAGGCGGATTCTTTAGGCGGGGCACACCATATACAATCTCATGAAAAGAGAAAACCGCGGCAGGCCATGCAGTTAACGGTCACGGGCAAGCAGATGGACGTTGGCGATGCTTTCCGCCAACACATCGAAGACAAGCTGAATCACACTCTGGAGAAGTACTTTGGAGACGCGATTGACGTCGGTGTCACCGTCGCGCGCGAAGCCTCCGGGTACAAGGCGACCATTCATGCCCATGTGGGTAAACATGTGGAAATGTTTGCCGATGGTGCGGGGCACGACCCCTATCCGGCCTTTGACTCTGCTGCCGAGCACCTCTCCAAGCGACTGCGTCGCAACAAGAGACGTTTGCGCGATCACCACAAATCGTCGGTTGAAACGCTCACGACCCAGGCCTTTGTTCTGCACCCGGGTGAAGATGTTGACGACGATGAGATCCCTTCTGAATCAGAGGGTTCTGATGCGCCGCCGGTGGTCGCCGAGCTCGCAGCAAGAATCGGCCTGCTGACGGTAAGCGAGGCTGTGATGCGATTGGACCTGATGCAAGAGCCGGCCTTGATGTTCAAGAATAAGGCGCACGGCGGCTTGAACATGGTTTATCGCAGAAATGATGGTACAATCGGCTGGGTCGATCCACAGAACATCGACAAGGGATAACCGCCAAGGGCCTGACCGCGCAACGCCGTGAGCCTGGGCCACCCTGCCAACGATGATGCCGCGCGGCGGCACGCTGCCCATTCGTTTTGTCTGAACCGCTTGTTGGGGTTTGCATCTCATGAACATGGCTGACTTGTTGTCGCCGGACGGTGTCATCGCCGGGCTGAGGGTCTCGAGCAAGAAGCAGGCGCTGCAAGAGCTGGCGCGCCGGGCTGCTGCCGTGACCGGAGAGCGCGAACGCGATATCTTCGAGGTTCTCTTGGTGCGCGAGCGCTTGGGCACCACGGGCGTTGGCCACGGTGTGGCCATTCCGCATGGCAAGCTGTCCAACCTGAACCGCCTCTATGTGCTCTTCGCACGTATGGCAGAACCGATCGACTTCGATTCGATCGATGAGCAGCCGGTCGACCTGGTTTGCGTTTTGCTGGCGCCGCAGTCCGCCGGCGCGGATCACCTGAAGGCCTTGGCCCAGGTTTCGCGCATGCTGCGCGATCGTACCTTTTGCGAGAAGCTGCGCGGCGCTGCCAACAACGATTCCCTCTACGCACTGCTGACCGACGTACCTGCCAGCAACGCGGCCTGAGTCTTGGCCGCCTGGAACGGGGCGAGCAGACAGACTCGCCTGCTCGCACGTTCAGCCCGGTCTCAAAGACTCTGTTTGAGAAGTCTTAGTGGAGAGCGACGGGCTCCAGATCGTTCTCGCGTATAGCGCCTTGCGCGGCTGCGTCGGAGGCGAGCGCTGCGATGGCTCGGCCGTTGGCAGCATGCACGGCAAAGGCCTGGTGTCCGTCGATCATCATCGGCCGTACATAGGCGACCTGGCCCAAGCCCAGCGCGGCAAAGTCCTGCTGCGTGATGTTGCGTATCGTCTTGACGTCATACATGACCGTCGTCTCCTTTTCACACTACCTGTGGGTCCCGTATTGCGTCGGCAACCCGTCTAATCTGCCTTGATGGCGATGGAGCGGACCTCGGGTTCAATCCGCGGGCGCTCCAGGTCGACATGCAGCAGGCCTGAATCCAGCGATGCGCTGGTTACTTCTATGCCTTCAGCCAGCACGAAGCTGCGTTGGAACTGTCGGGCGGCAATACCGCGATGCAGGTAGACCCGTTCTTCATGGTCGCCCTGCTTGCCGCGGATGATGAGCTGATTGCCCTCCATCTGCACGTTCAGCTCTTCCATGGCAAAACCGGCGACGGCGACAGAGATGCGGAAGCGACCTTCGCCGCGCTGCTCGACATTGTATGGAGGGTAGCCGTCTGCAGCGGCCTTGGAGATACGGTCGACCGCTTTCTCGAAGGGCTCGAAGCCCAGCAAGAAGGGCGAAGAAAACAAAGACAGTCTCGTCACGCGTCGAACGCTCCTCATTCACCAAGCAAGCGTTAAGGCGGTGCCCTTCAGTCGAAGTCACCCTGGCTGAATGTCACCCTGGCCGGCCCGCAAGGCGGCTCCGGACAGCCTCCAAGACTTGATCGGTCGCGGGGACGAAATCAAGAGGGAATGACCAGGTTCAAGGTGTGGTGAAGGATAGTGCCTGCTTCACGATCAATTGGGTTTTGCCCAGGTCCGCGGGCAAAGGCTCGAAGGGGGAGGCCTGCTGCAGGATCGCCAGGGCGGTGCGGTTGAGCACCCCATTGCCCGAGCTCTCGGCGATCCAGGAGGCTTCGACCTGGCCGTTTGCGGTCACCACAAAGCCGATGGTGACGCTACCTGGAACCGGCACTGCGGTCGGTCGGGCGTGCTGGGCGGCCTGTAGGCGCCGTGCGATATGAGCCCGATAGGCGCTCTCGGATGATGTCTGCCCGCTGGCGCCGTAGAGCCCGCTGGGACCATAGAGAGGGTTGGGCGCGACCTCCGGCAGTACGATGCGGCGCACCGGTTTGGGCGGTGGCACTTGCACCGGCAGCGCCGCTTCCTGCAAGTCCTCCTCGCCAGCGTCGCTGAGCCCGCCCGCAGGCAGGTCCTCCAGACCTTTGACCAGGGCGGCAATCTGGTCGTCGACCGGACGCGCTTCCGCACTGGCGCGCGCAACGATGTAGTCTACCGGATAGAGGGTGATGGTGTTGTTCTGGCCGGGCCAGGGTGCGAACAGCAGGCCCGAGGCCCCCAGGTGCAGCACTGCAGCACCGACCAGGCTCGCCTGTCCAAGCCCTGTCGCACCTTGCGGGAGCAGGCTTGCTTGGACTAAACCCTTGGCCTTGAAGCTACCGTTCCCAGGCAGCTTCGACGCCCTTCGGAACAGGTTGAACAGCATGCGTAAGATCGACGTGTGGCCGCTCCTCTCTGCGGAGATGCAGGCCGTTGTGCGCAAGTCGGAGCGTTTGGCCGCAGCCAATCCGCCGCCTGCCGACAAGGGCCATCCACTGCCCCGCATGCGCGCAGCATACACCGGATCCACTGCCTATTGGAACGCCGAGCCCATCGAGGTCGCAAGAGTGGAGGATTTCGCGCTCGACTGTGGTCCGACGACACTGCCGCTCAGGCTCTATCATCCTGCACCCGGCCAGCCTCGACCCTGGCTGATCTACCTGCACGGCGGTGGCTATGTCCTGGGCAGCTTGGACACCCACGACTGCATCATGCGCCACCTTTGTAACGCCAGCGGTTGGGGCGTCTTGGGCGTTGACTATAGCCTGGCGCCGGAAGCGCGTTTTCCCCGCCAGATCGAGGAGGTGACGGGCCTGCTCGCGCGTTTGGCCGAGGTCAGCGAAGGGCGCGACCGCGACCCTGCACTGCTCGCCTTGGGCGGCGATTCCGCCGGCGCGCATCTCTCGGTCAGTACCTGCCTCGAGCTGAAGGCACGCAGACTGGCCCAGCCATCCGTCTTGTTGTTGTTCTACGGCGCCTTCGGCCTGGCGGACTCGGTCTCGCAGAGGCTCTACGGTACCCAGCTGGATGGCCTCACCGCGGCCGAGCTGTCCTTCTACAGGAGCGCCTACATCCGATCCTCGCAGCTGGAGGATCCGCGCTATGACGTGTTGAACGCAGATTTGGCCGGCTTGCCAGCCAGCCATCTGCTGACCGTAACCCTCGATCCCTTGGACGACGACAGCCGCGCCTTGGCACAGGCCTTGAGTCTGGCCGGCGTTCCCAACCAGCTGCGCCGGCAGGAGGGCGTTTTGCATGGCTTCCTTAAGCACCTGCGCGAACTGCAGGCTGCACGCGATGCTCTTGACGAGGCGGCGGCCCTCTTGGCGGGTTTGGCAGCGGGCCGGCCGCCGGCCTGGATGAACCGGCCTGGATGAACCGGCCTGGGTGAACCGGCCTGGATGAACTGGCCTGGATGAACTGGCCAGGATGTACTGGGTGGAACAAGCGCAGATCCAAACGAAGGCTTGATCGGCAGGGGTAGGCGCCGCCAGGTAAGACATGCAACAGCAGAAACCCGAGGAGGGAGAGCGTTCGTGAGCGAGATGAACAAGCGGTGGGTTCTGGCGTCGCGCCCGGATGGTGCACCCAGCATAGAGAATTTTCGCCTAGAAGAGACAGCACTGCCGCAGGCCGCGGAGGGGGAGGTTGCCTGCCGTACGCTCTACCTCTCGCTCGATCCCTACATGCGCGGCCGCATGAGCGCTGCCAAGTCCTACGCGGCACCGGTTGCGATCGGCGAGGTCATGACCGCCGGCACGGTCGGCGTCGTCGAGGACTCGAAAGCGCCGGGGCTGAAGGTGGGCGACGTGGTGGTCGCCATGGGTGGCTGGCAAAGCCATTGGACGGCATCGGCCAAGGCGGTCAAGAAGGTCGACCCCGATGCCGCGCCGCTCTCGACGCGGCTGGGTGTCCTCGGCATGCCGGGCCAGACCGCCTACTGCGGGCTGATGGACATCGGCAAGCCCAAGTCCGGCGAGACCCTGGTGGTGGCCGCTGCCTCCGGAGCCGTTGGCTCGGTCGTCGGACAGCTGGCCAAGAAGCATGGCTTGCGTGCCGTCGGTGTCGCCGGCGGGCCGGAAAAATGCCGGATCGTTACCGAAGAGTTCGGCTTCGATGCCTGCGTCGATCACCGCTCGCCCGACCTGGACGCCGAGCTGGCCGCAGCCTGTCCCGACGGCATTGACGTCTACTTCGAGAACGTGAGCGGCCGGGTCTTCACGGCGGTCTTCCCGCTGCTGAACGACTTCGCCCGGATCCCGGTCTGCGGGATCATCGCCCACTACAACGACACCGCTCTGCCCGAGGGCCCCGATCGCGTCCCGGCATTGATGGGAGCGATCCTGCGCAAGCGGCTCACCTTCCGTGGCTTCATCGTTTGGGACCTCGCCCACCTGCACGCCGAAGCGGATCGCAACCTCGAAGCCTGGGTGGCCGACGGCAGCCTGAAGTATCGCGAAGACATGGTGGAGGGGTTGGAGCGGGCTCCGGAGGCCTTCATCGGCCTGCTGGGAGGCAAGAACCTGGGTAAGTTGGTGGTGCACGTCTCCGATCGCTAGAGGGCCTGGACCGAGATGACCGCAGGTCCAAGCCACCTGCGGTCCTAAATCGGGCCGGGCTCTATAGCAGGATGATGTCAAATCGAAGCGATTTGCCATCTGAATCCTGCTATACAAGTTTGAAACATAGAGCAGAGTCTCGCGAACAGGCGATTCCAACTGATCGCGATCTGCTCTAAAGGTCTTGGCGGCATCTATCTATCGCGGCTGCTGGCTGTCCAAGCCGGCCAGATCCGGCGGATGCGGTGCCGTGAAGGCTGGGCCGGTGATCAGCTCCAGCGCGAGGGCCCGTTTGACCGCGGGCCTAGTCTCCAAGTTTGCGACCATTTGCCTCAGGCTTGGAAGCTGGTCCATAACGCCGGCGTCTCGGCAGCCATCCATCGGGTAGAGGAGCGACCACCGCAGGCAGCAGGCCAGATAGGGGTCGCAGACGCTGAGCCCGCTCGGCAGCAGCCAGCCGCTGCCGGACTGACCGATGTTGCAGTCCAGTAGCGACAGATGGTCCATCACCCGCGTTCCTGCCTGGCGATGCACCGAGCTTGCAGCGGTCTGCTCGTCGGCAAATCGCGCGGAATAGTAGCGTAACCGCAAATCCGCGATGCCCTCACAGTGACCTCAATTGAGGGAGCCTGGCCGTTTCCGAAACGCAGAAATGTCGTTTAGCCGCCGCTCATTGTCGCAGAGAGAGAGCAGGACCGATCTGCGGCTGACTGCAGCTGTTAGAGCGCAACGATGTGGCCCGGGGCGATGGCACTTGCCTCCGCCCCGGCTTATGCGCAGCAAACCGTCGTTGCCTAGATCGGCTCGACGCTATCCGCCATCGGGCCTTTTTGGCCCATGCGTACAACCATGCGAACGCGCTGATCGGTGTCCAGTGCGGTGAGGCCGATGCGACCCAAGGTGCGCGCAGAGACGAAGACGTCTTTGCCGCCATCGTCGGGCGCGATAAAGCCATAGCCTTTACCGGCATCGAAGAACTTCACCGTACCGTCGACGGATGTACCGCCTTCGCTTGGCTGATCGCCGAAGCCGCCAGAGCGCGGCGCATGGCCACCCCCACCGCCGCGGTATCCGTCGTCGCGCGGTCCGCGATCGTATCCACCATCGCGCGGTCCGCGGTCGTATCCACCATCGCGTGGCCCGCGATCGTATCCACCATCACGCGGTGGGCGATCGCTGCCGCTTCCCAACTGCTCGATACGATGGATAAACGCCACTTGCCGGCCTTTGCGGCCTTCGGCGAGATCGCAGACGATCCGCGTACCGTCCGGCAGATCCTGCCGGCCCAGCTGCTCGACAACCGATACATGCAAAAACGCGTCCGGCGAGCCGTCATGCAATTGGACGAACCCAAAACCCTTGGTGGGATTATACCATTTTACCTCAGCAACGACCTCACGCTCAGAGGGCTCTTGCCAACCACCAGAAGAACGACCTGTCATCTACCCCAACCTTCATATGTAGCAACTTGCACCTGCCGGGTAGCCGCGTTCCTGGACTGACACTTTTCCAAAAAACAAGGTTGCCCAACAGGTTACACTTGCTTCTTCAGATCGGTATTCATGACCGGGAGTGCGCGTTCCCGACTTGTTTGACGGCATGGGATCACGAAGCGCCCTGCGACGCAACGGGATTTACGTGACGCTTTCATTTCGGGGCCGACATCGGCTCCAGGGACACAGTGTGAAGCTTCGCTGGTGCTGTGCCGTTCATTTCGCAGGTGCGGCATCGCACTTGCGAAATCGCTTGCGGCCCCAATTCGCCTTGGTTAGCGTCGCGCGCGACCCGATTTATGCTGCATCGCATTCAACGATGTTGAGCGCCAAAGGCAAAACCCGAAAGCGAGAGAGGAAAGACGCGGCCATGACCCAGGCAGCCACCATGACGGGACATACCATCGACGATATCTCGGTCGGGATGACCGAAGTTTTCGAGAAGTCCGTTTCCGAACAGGACATTGCCGCTTTCGCCGATGTCTCCGGCGACTATAACCCGGTTCACATGGATCAGGCCTATGCCGAGACCACCATGTTCAAGGGGCGCATTGCCCACGGCATGCTGTCGGCCGCCTATATCTCAACGGTCCTCGGCACCAGACTGCCGGGACCCGGCTGCATCTATCTCTCGCAGAGCCTGAAGTTTCGCGCGCCGGTTCGGATCGGCGACACGGTGGTGGCCAAGGTCGAGGTCACGGCCGTCGATAAGGAGCGCCGCCGCGTGACCTTCGCGACCAGCTGCAAGGTGGGCGATACGGTCGTGGTTGACGGTGAGGCCCAGTTGATGGTGCCGGCCGGCTCCGGCGGTTAGTCCACGCAAATGTCACCGTTTCGCCGACCCGGCTGAGAAGCGTCTGGGTCTGCGAGCGGCAAAGCGCCTTGCAGTCGGCAGCCGGTGCGGTCCCCCCCGCGCTGGCTGCCATGCATGTCTATATGCTTGACCCTAGAGGCTTGCCGACTAGGATCGCGAGCCTTTGAATGGTGGTCGTCGTGCGTTGATAGGATGCGTGCGACGGCCCTTCCTTTTTGACTCGAGTTGAACCAGATCCGGATCATGACCGTCGAGACCAGCGAACAACGCGACTACAGGGGCACCGTTCGTCTGCCCCGCACCAGCTTTCCCATGCGCGCCGGCCTGCCCAAGCGCGAGCCGGAGATCCTGGCGCGCTGGGAGGAGATTGGCCTTTTCGACGCGCTGCGCCGCCAGTCGCAGGATCGCGAACGCTTCATCCTGCATGACGGTCCGCCCTATGCGAACGGCCACCTGCACATGGGGCACGCGCTGAACAAGACGCTGAAGGACATGATCAACCGCAGCCAGCAGATGCTGGGCAAGAATGCCCACTACGTGCCCGGTTGGGACTGTCACGGCCTGCCGATCGAGTGGAAGGTGGAAGAGCGCTATCGCTCGGAAGGGCGGGACAAGGATGCGGTCGACCGCGTCGAGTTTCGCCAAGAATGCCGGGCCTTTGCCGAGCATTGGGTCGGCGTTCAGACCGAAGAGTTCAAGCGCCTGGGCGTGCTGGGCGATTGGGAGCGGCCCTACACCACCATGGCCTATCCTGCCGAGGCGCAGATCGTCCGCGAGATCGGCAAGTTTCTGATGAACGGCGGCCTCTATGCCGGGGCCAAGCCGGTGCTCTGGTCGGTGGTGGAGAAGACGGCTCTGGCCGACGCCGAGGTCGAGTATGCCGACCACACCTCGCTGACCGTCTGGGTCCGCTTTCCGGTCTCCCAGAGCCCGCTGGAGGCGTTGTCCGGCGCCAAGGTGGTGATCTGGACCACGACGCCTTGGACCCTGCCGGGCAACCGCGCCATCGGTTACGACAGTGAGAGCGACTATGTCCTGCTCGAGGTCACTGCCTGCGGTGATGAGAGCCGCGCGCACGTCGGCGAGCGCCTGTTGGTCGGCGCTCAACTGGCCGAGGCCCTGCAGCAGGACTGCGGCTTCGAGAGCAAGGTGGTGGCCACCATCAAGGGGGAGACGCTGGCCGGCACGATCGCAGCGCATCCTCTTGCCGCCGTCGGCGAGGCCGAGGGCGGCTATGGCTTCCCGGTGCCGCTGCTGGCCGGCGATTTTGTCACCATGGACCAGGGCACCGGCTTCGTGCACATCGCCCCCGGGCATGGTCAGGACGACTGGGAGCTGGGGCTCGCCAATGGCTTGGAGGTGCCGCACACGGTGGATTCCGCCGGTCACTATCTGCCGCATGTGCCTCTGTTCGCGGGTGCTGTTGTGTACGATCAGAAGGGTCGGCCGGGCGACGCCAACGGCAGGGTCATCGCCGCAATCGAGGGCGTCGGCGGGCTGCTGCACCGGGGCAAGCTGCGCCATAGTTATCCGCACTCCTGGCGCTCCAAGGCGCCGCTGATCTTCCGCAACACGCCGCAGTGGTTCATCTCCATGGAGACGAACGATCTGCGCCAGAAGGCGCTGACGGCGCTGGACAACACCCGCTTCGTGCCACCCCAGGGCTATCGCCGCCTGCGCTCCATGATCGAGCAGCGGCCGGACTGGTGCGTCTCGCGCCAGCGGCTGTGGGGCGTGCCGCTGCCGATCTTCGTGCACAAGGAGACCGGCGAGCCCTTGCGCGATCAGAAGGTCATCGACCGCGTGGCTGCTGCTTTCGAGCAGGAGGGTGGGGATGCCTGGTTCACCTCGCCGCCGGAACGCTGGCTCGGCAACGACTATGCCGTCGACGACTACGACCAGATCCAGGATGTGGTCGAGGTCTGGTTCGATTCCGGCTCCACCCACGCCTATGTGCTGGAAGAGCGGCCGGAGCTGAAGTGGCCGGCGGACCTCTATCTGGAGGGGACCGACCAGCATCGCGGCTGGTTCCATACCTCGCTGCTGGAATCCTGCGGCACCCGCGGGCGTGCGCCCTTCGATGCGGTCCTGACCCATGGCTTCACCCTGACCGAGCAGGGCCATAAGATGTCGAAGTCCTCGGGCACCGGCGTCGATCCGGCCGACATCATCAAGCAGTCCGGGGCCGACATCCTGCGGCTTTGGGTGACCTCGACCGACTATGTCGAGGACCAGCGGATCGGCAAGGACATCCTGAAGTTTCAGATCGACGCCTATCGGCGCCTGCGCAACACCCTGCGCTACCTGCTGGGCGCGCTGGAAGGTTTCAGCGAGGCCGAGCGGGTGGCACCGGCCGAGATGCCGGAGCTCGAGCGGCTGATGCTGCACCGCCTTTGCGCCATGGACCGCCTGGTGCGCAAGGCGGTGGAGGATTTCGACCTCAATGCCATCAATCGTGCCGTTCACGATTTCTGCGCGCTGGAGCTTTCGGCCTTCTACTTCGATATCCGTAAAGACACGCTCTATTGCGACGGCGAAGACTCCCTGACCCGTCGGTCCTGCCGCACGGTGCTGGATCAGCTCTTCTCCTGCCTGACGGCTTGGCTGGCGCCGATCCTCTGCTTTACGGCCGAGGAAGCCTGGTGGGCGCGGGGCAGCGGTCCGGAGGAGAGCGTGCACATGCGCACCTTCCCGGAGATCCCAGCGCAGTGGGAGGACCAGGCGCTTGCCGCGCGCTGGGACAAGATCAAGGTCGTGCGCCGCGTCATGACCGGCGCCCTGGAGTTGCAGCGGGCCGAGAAGAAGCTGGGCTCTGCGCTGCAGGCAGCACCGCGCGTCTTCGTCGAAGACGAGGCGCTTGCGACCCTGCTGGGCTCGGTCGATCTGGCCGAGATCGCCATCACCTCCGGTGCGGCATTGGAAGTTGGCAGCGGTCCGCAGACGGCTTTCCGTCTGGAAGAGGTCGCCGGCGTTGCCGTGCTGGTCGAGAAGGCCGAGGGCGAAAAGTGTCAGCGCTGTTGGCAGATCCTGCCGGAGGTCGGCAAGGTCCCGGGGCACAGCGACCTCTGCCGGCGCTGTGCCGAGGTGGTGGAGCAGCTTGACGCCGAGGCTGCCGTCTAAGAAGCCGGATACGAACCCGAGGCTTGTCGCCTGCATCTAACAGCCCGGCATCTGGAAGGAAAGCCATGTTGCGGCCCATTCTACTGATCGCGCTCCTGGTCCTGATCCTCGATCAGGCCAGCAAGTGGGTGATCCTGCTGAAGGTCATGGATCCGCCCCGCGTGATCGAGGTGACGGGCTTCTTCAATCTGGTGCTGGCCTGGAACCGGGGGGTCAGCTTCGGGCTCTTCACCAACGATTCGCCCTATGGACCCTACCTGCTGGCCGGGATCGCATTGGTGATCGCCACCGGTGTCTTGTTATGGTCGCGCAATCAGCGGCAGTTCCTGCCGGTCTTGGCGGCGGGCATGATCGTCGGCGGGGCCATCGGCAATCTGATCGACCGGCTGGTGCATGGCGCCGTGGTGGACTTTCTGGATTTCCACGTCGGCGGCTTTCACTGGCCGGCCTTTAATGTGGCCGACTGCGGCATTGTCGTCGGCGTTGGATTTCTGCTCTACGACAGCTTGTTTCGCAGTGGCCGTTCCACAAAATAGCCATTCTTCTGCGCCAGAGAGTTGGCGACCCGAGGCGGAATCGCCTAAATAGAGAGAATTGGGAGCAAGGCTTGCGGGCGATCGGTGCCGCCCCAGGGTCTTTGCACAGCGCCTGTTGGGAGTGATCGTGATGCAGCCGACATCTCTTCTTCGACCTCTCGTCGCCGGGGTCATCATCCTCGGCCTTGGCGCCTGCTCGCAGATTCGCGAGGAGATCGGTCTGGACAAGACCTCTCCGGACGAGTTCCGTGTGGTGGCCAATGCGCCCCTGGCGATCCCGCCGGACTACAACCTGCGCCCCCCCGCACCGGGTGCGCCGCGGCCGCAAGAAGGCACGCCGACCGATCAGGCCCGGGTGGCGGTTTTCGGGCGTCAAGGCCGCATCGATCCCAACGCCGATACCAACAAGGCCGAGGCCGACAGGGCCTTCCTGAGCGACGCCGGGGCCAATGAGACTCAGGCGAACATCCGCCAGGTCGTCGACGACGAAACGCAGACGATCAACACCAACACGACCGACTTCGTCGACACCCTGATCTTCTGGAAAGAAGACCCGCCAAGCGGCGAGATCGTCGATGCCAGCGGCGAGGCGGACCGCATTCGCGAGACGCAAGCCCTGGGACAGCCGATCACCACTGGCGACACGCCGATCGTGATCGAGCGCGAAAAGGGCATCTTGGAAGAGATTTTCTAAGTTCAACGATTGAGCAGGGTCTTGCTTGACTGCTCTAGATTTGCCAAAGCGCGCCCGCCCTCAGCCCATCGCCATCATCCTGCGACTTGATCGCAGGATCTCCAGTCGCCGGCCGTGAGCCTGTGGCCGGACCAGACTCGTCCTTACCCGTCACTGCCTATCGTGTCCCGAGGCGTAGTAGAGCGCGATGGCTTGGCCGCGGGTCTTGACCGACAGCTTGTCGAAGAGGTTGCGCAGGTGGAACTTCACCGTGTTGACGGTGATGCCTAGCGTCTCGGAGAGCTCTTTGTTGGTCATGCCTTTGGCGAGAGCTTCCAGCAGCGCCTCTTCTCGATGGGTCAGGCTGCGCAGCGGATCCTGGCTCAACTCGCGCACGTCGAGGAAGGGAAAGACCATCTGTCCGGCGGCAACCGAGGCAACGGTGTCCAGCAAACGCTCCGGCGGCTGATCGTCGAAAGCCAGTCCGGCAGCGCCTGCGGCCATGGCGCGCCTGGGTGCATCCCTGCTCGTGCTCTTGGCGTAGACGGCGATGCGCGGGCTCTGTTCCATACCGCGCACCAGCCCGATCAGGCGCTCCGTCCCCAGTCCCGGCAGGTCCCAATCGACCAGCCCGACCGAGACCGGCGCGCGGGAGATCCCCTGCAAAAACCCTTCGGCCGACTTGGCCGTCAGCACCAGGCTGAATCGGGAATCGCGATAAATCACTTCGGACAAAGCGGCCAACATCAAGGGGTTGGCATCGGCCAGGGCGATTTCGATGGGGGTGATCGGTTGTGATTTCTCTTTTGCCATCGCCACTCCTACGCTAGGTACCCACCCATATGGATAGGTAGCCTCTGCACCGATTTCGCGAAGACTACCCTTATGGGTGGGAAATTTCCAATCCTTTTAGATATCCAAAAGCAGGGTCTTCGAACGTTGTGGAGCCGATTGCTTTGCTCCAATTCTGCAGCATCGGGCGTTGGAGGCTAGGACTTGAAGCTCAGGCCTTCGCAGCGCTGCAGGTAACAGAAGCGATCCTGCGGGTGAGCAGGATAAAGGGAGAAACGACAATGCCAGGTATCCGCGGTCTCTTCATTCCCGGCCCCACCAATGTTCCCGATCGCGTGCGCCGCGCCATGGACATTCCGATGGAAGACATGCGTGCCCCCGATCTGCCGGCATTCACCTTGCCGCTGTTCCAGGACGTGAAGAAGATCTTCAAGTCGCAGGACGGGCAGGTTTTCCTCTTCCCCTCTTCGGGAACCGGTGGCTGGGAAGCAGCGGTGACCAACACGCTCTCGCCTGGCGACAAGGTGCTGATGGCCCGCTTCGGCCAGTTCTCGCACCTTTGGGTCGACCTCTGCGAGCGCCATGGCCTTGCCGTCGACTGCGTCGATGTCGAGTGGGGCGAAGGCGTGCCGCTGGACATCTTCGCCGAGAAGCTGGCGGCCGACAAAGACAAGCAGATCAAGGCCGTTCTGGTCTGCCACAACGAGACCGCAACCGGCGTCACCAGCGATATCGGTGGTGTGCGCAAGGCCCTCGACGCCGTCGATCACCCGGCACTGCTGTTCGTCGATGGCGTCAGCTCGATCGCCAGCATCGACTTCCGCATGGACGAGTGGGGCGTCGACATCGCCGTCTCCGGCTCGCAAAAGGGTTTCATGCTGCCGGCCGGCCTGGCCATCCTCTGCGTCAGCCGGAAGGCGCTGGATGCTGCCGCCGACGCGAAGCTGCCGCGCTGCTACTTCGACTTCGCCGACATGATGAAGCTGAACGCCAACGGCTATTTCCCCTATACCCCACCGACCCACCTGCTGCGCGGCCTGCGCACCTCGGTCGACATGCTGCTGGACGAGGGCCTGGAGAACGTCTTCCAGCGCCATCATCGCCTGGCAGAGGGCGTGCGGCGTGCGGTGCAGGGCTGGGAGCTGGAGCTCTGCGCCAAGGAGCCCAAGTGGTACTCCGATACGGTTAGCGCCGTCTGCCTGCCGCAGGGCTTCGACTCGGCCGCCTTGGTGCGTCATGCCTATGACAACTATCGCCTCTCGCTGGGCGTCGGTCTGGCCAAGGTCGCCGGCAAGGTCTTCCGCATCGGCCACCTGGGCGATCTGAACGAGCTGATGGTGATGAGCGCGCTGGGCAGTGTCGAGCTGGTGCTGCGCGATATCGGCGTGCCGTTCAGAAGCGGCGCCGGCGTCGGTGCTGCCGTCGACTACTTCCACGAGACCGGCCCCGCCGCGCAGTTCCGCGTGGCAGCAGAGTAGCAACACCGCAACAGCAGCACGGCTGCGGAGGCGCCCCATGGATATCCACGAGTATCAGGCCAAAGAGATCCTCTCCGGGTTCGGTGTCCCGATCCCGCGTGGGGGGCTGGCCTACAGCCCCGAGCAAGCGGCCTATCGTGCCCGCGAAATCGGCGGCCTCAGCTGGGTCGTCAAGGCCCAGGTGCATGCCGGCGGCCGCGGCAAGGCAGGCGGTGTGACGCTCTGCCAGACCGAGCATGGTGTGGAAGAAGCCGCCGACGAGATGTTCGGCATGCGCCTGGTAACACCGCAGACCGGAGCGCGCGGTAAGGGTGTCTACCGGGTCTATGTCGAAGAAGGGATCAAGATCGAGAGAGAGTTCTATCTTGGCTTCGTGCTCGATCGGAAGAGCGAGCGGATCATGGTGGTGGCCTCTTCGCAGGGCGGCATGGAGGTCGAAGAGATCGCCGAGACCGCGCCGGAGAGCATCGTTCGTGCCGTGGTCGAGCCGGCTGTCGGCATGCAGGCCTTCCAAGCCCGCGAGATAGCCTTCCAGCTGAACGTGCCAGCCGGTGCCGTGCAGATGTGTGCGAACATCATCATGGACTGCTACCGGGCCTTCGCCGAGCTCGATGCCACCATGGTGGAGATCAATCCGCTGGTCATGACCGACGAAGAGCATCTTCTGGCCTTGGATGCCAAGATGACCTTCGACGACAACGCCCTCTTCCGGCGCCCGCAGATCGCCGAGCTGCGCGACAAGTCGCAGGAGGATTCGCGCGAGACGCGGGCGACCGATCGCGGTCTCAGCTATGTCGGGCTCGATGGCCAGATCGGCTGTGTCGTGAACGGCGCAGGCCTGGCCATGGCGACCATGGACATGATCAAGATGGCCGGCGGCGATCCCGCGAACTTCCTGGACATCGGCGGCGGTGCAACGCCCGAGCGGGTGGCCAAGGCCTTCCGCCTGGTGGTCTCCGACGAGAACGTGCAGGCGATCCTGGTCAACATCTTCGCCGGCATCAACCGCTGCGACTGGGTGGCCGAGGGCATCGTCCAGGCACTGGAGAAGAACCCGATCGATTTGCCGGTGGTGGTCCGCCTATCGGGCACCAATGTCGAGGAAGGACGCCGCATCCTGGCGGCCTCCGGACTGCCGATCATTCGTGCCAGCACCCTGGCGGAGGCCGCCCAGCGTGTCGTTGCCGCCTGGCATAACAGCAAGCGCCCGGGATCGGAGGCCATCGCATCATGAGCATCCTGATCGATCGCAGCACGCCGGTCCTGGTGCAGGGCATCACCGGCCGTATCGCCACCTTCCACACCGAAGAGATGATCGCCTACGGCACCAACATCGTCGGTGGGATCTCGCCGGGCAAGGGCGGCACCACAGCCGCCGGCCGTCCGGTCTTCAACACCATGCGCGAGGCCGTCGACGCCACCGAGGCGACTGCCAGCATCGTCTTTGTGCCGCCGCCCTTTGCCGCCGATGCGATCATGGAGGCTGCCGACTGCGGCATTCGCCTCTGCACGGCAATCACCGACGGGATCCCGGCGCAGGACATGATCCGCGTAAAGCGCTACATGCGCCGCTATCGCCAGGACAAGCGGATGCGGCTGGTCGGCCCCAACTGTGCCGGCATCATCAGCCCCGGCAAGGCGCAGCTTGGCATCATGCCGCCGCACATCTATCTCGCCGGCAATGTCGGTGTGGTCGGACGCTCCGGCACGCTCGGCTACGAGGCTGCCTCGCAGATGAAAGACCTGGGCATCGGCATCTCGACCAGCGTCGGCATTGGCGGCGACCCGATCAACGGAAGCTCGTTCAAGGACATCCTGGCGCTCTTCGAGGCCGACCCCGAGACTCAGGCGGTGATGATGATCGGCGAGATCGGCGGCCCGCAGGAAGCCGAGGCGGCCGAGTTCGTGCGCGATCACATGACCAAGCCGGTCGTGGCCTACGTCGCCGGCTTGAGTGCTCCCAAGGGGCGCACGATGGGCCATGCCGGTGCCATCATTTCGGCCTTCGGCGAGAGCGCCAGCGAGAAGGTCGAGATCCTGCGCGAGGTCGGTGTGGCGATCGCGCCGTCACCGTCCGAGATCGGCGTCACCGTCGCCGACACACTTGCCAAAGCTGCCTAAGAAGCGGCGTTTCAGGAGGATTAGAGCCATGGCTAGACCCAGAGTTGTCGTAACCAGCCGCTGGCCGGCCGCCGTCGAAGCGGCCTTGAGCGCACGCTTCGACACCACCTTCACCTCGGGCGAGCGAGTGCTCTCCGGCGGTGAGCTGAGCGACGTTCTGGCCAGTGCAGATGCCGTTCTGCCCGGCATCAACGAGCGCATGGACTCCTCGATCCTGGCCTCGGACCAGGTCCGCACCAAGCTGGTCGCCAACTCCGGCTTCGGCGAGGACTTCATCGACCTCGATGCGGCCCGGGCGCGTGGCATTACGGTCACCAACACGCCGGACGAGCTCAGCGGCTGCACGGCGGATCTGACCTTGATGCTGATGATCTCCCTGGCGCGCCAGGTGACCAGCCTGACCAATCCGACGTACGGCATGACCCCCGGCAACGACTGGTCGCCCAGCGGCCTCACCGGGGCCGCGCTCGCCGGCAAGACCCTGGGCATCGTCGGCTTCGGTCGGGTCGGCCATCAGGTGGCACGCCGGGCGCATTGGGGCTTCGGTATGAAGGTTGCGGTCTATGACCCCCAACCCATCGATCCGGCATGCCTGGCGCGCAAGGGTGCAGAGCAGCGCGCCTCGATCGACGAGGTGGTCGCAGAGGCCGACTTCCTGACCCTGCATTGCTCTGACGCGCGCGCCAATCGGCATCTGATCGATGCCCGCCGCCTCGATCTGATGAAGCCGACGGCCTATCTGGTCAACACCGCGCGCGGCGAGGTGGTCGAAGGTCAGGCGCTGTTGCACGCCCTCTGGTTCGACACCATCGCCGGTGCCGCGCTGGATGCCTATGGCGGCGAGGCGGAGGTGCTGGACCACCTGCAGGCTTGCCCCAACGCAGTTCTGAGCCCGCATCTGTCGCGCAGCGTCGTCGAGAGCCGAGAGGCGCTTGGGCTACGCGTGGTGCAGAACATCGAAGACTTTTTTGCCGGACGGCGCCCTCGTGACTGTGTGACGGTCTGACCTCCCTGCCGACACCAAGTCCCTTCAAGCGAGAGCGTCCCGCTGCGGCCCGGTCTCCCTATCGGTCTGCCAACGAGACGGAGACCGGGCCGTAACCTAAAGACTGGCTCTTTGACGATCAAAAGGCGCGCGCCGGGCCCTGCTTGGCGCGCGCTTTCTGTTTGTCGCTGAACAGGTCATCAAGGCTGACTTCGGACCGGCTTCTGCTTGCTAAACTGCCAGGTACTCTTCGCGCAGCTCGGCATTGTCGAGGACTTCTTGGGCCGAGCCGCGGAAGACGACCTCGCCCATGTCCAGGATGATGGCCGAATCGGCAACACGCAGGGCGGCCATGGCGTTCTGCTCGACGATCACCGTGGTGATGCCGGCTTCCTTGACCTGCTGCATGATCCGCTCGATCTCTTCCACGATGACCGGGGCCAGGCCCTCGTAGGGCTCGTCCAACAGCAGGAGCCTAATCTCGCGCGCCAGCGCGCGGGCGACAGCCAGCATCTGCTGCTCGCCGCCGGACATGGTGGTCGCCTCTTGCTTGCGCCGCTCGGCCAGCCGCGGGAAGGATTGGTAGATCCGCTCCAGAGGCCAACCCAGCGGTTCGGCGATCTGGGCCAGGATGAGGTTTTCCTCCACCGTGATGCCGGGAATGATACGGCGGTCTTCCGGCACCAGCTGGATGCCGGAACGGGCGGCCTCGAAGGCGCGCATCTTGTGCACCGCCTTGCCGTTCAACCAGATCTCGCCGGTCGTCAGATGCGGCTCGTGCGCGCGCGCTATGGTGCGCAGGGTCGAGGTCTTGCCGGCGCCGTTGCGGCCCAGCAGCGCGACGATCTCCCGCTCCGCAATATCGAAGCTGACGCCTTGCACGATGTAGCTCTCGCCGTAATAGGATTCGACGTTCTTGCAGGCGAAGTAGGCTTGGCCGGCCGATGTGCCGACCGCTGTGGCTCCCGCTGTCGCGCTCATTCGTGAGACCCTCCCAGATAGGCTTCCCGGACCTTTGGATTGCCGCGCACCTCTTCTGGCGCACCCTCGGCGATGATCGCGCCCTGCGCCAGGACCGAAATGCGCTTGGCCAGCGAAAAGACGACATGCATGTCGTGTTCGATCACGACCTTGGTGATGCCGGTCTCTGCGATCTCTTTCAAGAGATCGATCGTGCGGTTGGTGTCGTGCCGTGACATGCCGGCGGTCGGCTCGTCCAATAGGAGGAGCTTTGCTTCGGCGGCCAGGCATATCGCCAGTTCCAGCCGGCGCTTGTCGCCGCGCGAGAGATGCTCGGCGTCGCCATAGCGGAAATCTGCCAAACCGACGCGCTGCAGATTGTACTCCGCTTGTTCCATTGCCGGATGTCCGGCATCCAAGGTGATATGCGGGTTCACCTTAAACTTGCCGTCTTGCCTGGCGAGTGCGGCGATCGCGACGTTCTGCATGAGGCTCATGCCGGGAAAGATCTGCGGCGTTTGAAACACCCGGGCGATGCCGCGCTGGATGATCTCGTAGGGTTTCACCCCTTTCAGCGGCTTGCCGTCGAAGGTCACGCTGCCGCTGTCGACGTGCAGCAGGCCGATCAGGCAGTTCAGCAGGGTCGACTTGCCGGCACCGTTGGGTCCGATGATGGCATGCGTGGTGCCCTCGGCGATGGAGAGGTTGACGTCGTTCAGAGCCTTCAGCCCGCCGAAGCTCTTGCTGACCCCACGCACCTCGAGAAGTGGTTTTGCGTCCATGGTTGCGTTCCTTTACGGATCAGCTGCGGTCAGTCGGCGTAGTCGCCGGCCGTATTCTTGCGGTCGTAGATGTCGCTCGCCCGCTGCGGCTTGTCGGGGACGTTGTGACGCCTTGGATCGGCTTTGGTGCCGAACAGGCGGCGGATGCGGTTGAAGCCGTCCATGAAGCCGCCGGGCAGGAAGATCACCACCAGGACGAAGATCAGGCCCAGCACCAGCTTCCACTGCTCACCGATGACGCCCTGCACGACATTCTCGAAGTAGAGCATGAAGGTGGCACCGATCATCGGGCCGATCAGGGTGTTGACGCCGCCCATCACCGACATGATCACGACCTCGCCCGACGTGGTCCAGTTCAGGAACTTGGTGGCGACATAGGGCTCGTAGATCACCATCAGCGACCCGGCCAGGCCTGCGTACATGGCGCTGATGACGAAGGCCGAAAGCTTATAGGCCTGCACATTGACGCCGGTGTACTCCATGCGCATCGGGTTCTCTTTGATCGCGCGCAGCATAAGACCGAAGCTGGAACGCCGGATCTGGCGGGCGATGACGAACATGATGATTAGGAAGATGGACGAGAAGTAGAAGACCGTCAGTCCCTGCATCTCCAGGCCCAGCAGGGAGGGCTTGGTGTCCATGGTCAGGCCATTGTCGCCACCGGTCCATTTCTGAAGGATGGAGGAGAGTGCTGCTGCGTGCAGCATCTGGGCAAAGGCCAGGGTCAGGATCGCGAAGTAGATGCCGGTGCGGCGAAGGGTGATGAAGCCGATGAAGACCGCTGCGATCAAGCTGGCTGCGAAGGCAGCAGGCATGGCGATCAGGATCTCACCCGAGACGTCTCTCAGCATGACGCCGGTCACATAGGCCGATATCCCGAAAAAGGCGGCATGGCCGAAGGAGAGATAGCCGGTGAAGCCGAGCAGAATGTCGAAGCCCAGGGCGAAGATGCACCAGATGACGATCTTGGTGGCCAGCGCCTCGTAGCCGCCGATCACCGGAAGCCAGAAGGGACCCAGGATCACGATGACCGCGAAGCTTACGATGAGCACGAATTCGCGCATGCGGGTGTTCTGGCGGGTGTCTTGAATGGGGTTGGACATTACTCTGCCACTCCCTTCTTGCCCAAGAGGCCGCGCGGACGGACCAGAAGGACCACCACGGCGACAAGGTAGATGATGATTTGCTGCAGCCAGGAGACCTCGGCGGAAAAGCTGAGGCAGAGGCCAAGAAGGACAGCGGCGATCAAGGCACCCGGCATGGAGCCCATGCCGCCGATCACGACGACCAGGAAGGAGGGTACCAGCAGCTCCATGGCCACCGTCGGTGCGACCTGCGTGATCGGGCCGCCGAAGACACCGGCGATACCGGCGATCATGGCGCCGATACCGAAGACGATGGCGAAACGCTGGGTGATGTTGATGCCCAGGAAGCGCAGCATTTGCGGGTCACGCATGCCGGCCCGCACCACCAGCCCGAAACGGGTGAACTGCAGAAGAGCGAAGAGCCCCAGAACCGTGACCAGCGAAACAACCACCAACAGCAGCCGCCAGGTCGGATAGGCGATGAAACCGTCGATGAAGGGCATCCAGATCTGTGGGGCTTCCTGGAAGATCGGCACCGGCGGGATCTTGTCGATGGCAGAGTAGAAGATGGTCTGGCCTTGTCCCCACTCGGGCAGAGCGAAGGGAACGTTGTTGGCGCCGAAAATCCACTTCAGGGTTTCTTCGATGACCAGGGCGAGGCCGAAGGTCACCAGGATCTGATCCGTGTGCGGGCGATCGTAGAAATAGCGGATGAGGCCGCGCTCCAGGACAATGCCGACCAGGAACAGAATCGGTGGAACCACCACGATCGCCAGAAGGAAACTTCCGACGTTGGTGGAGATGACCACCGCTGCATAGGCTGCGATTGCGTAAAGCGCACCATGGGCGAAGTTGACGACGCCCAGGGTTCCGAAAATCAGACTGAGTCCAAGCGCGACCAGGGCATAGAGCGCACCGCTCTGCAATCCGGTTACAACTTGAAGAAATATGGCATTCACATCCATTGGCTTTGCCCCAAAGCAACGTTTTCTGCCTGTGTTCGAGGTCAGAAGAATCCCTGGTCAACGCATTGCTTTGCGCTGAACCAAGATTCCTGTCTTCTCTCTAGAGTGTCGGCTGACCGCTCCTGCAGGGACCTGCAGGAGCGGCCGCCCGCCGACTGGGCGAGAGAGTCGGTCGAAGCTTAAGCCGGCTCGTAGGGACCGAGCTCTCCGGGGAAGGTGTCCACCGGATACTCGATCTGCGCGCGCGGCACGATTTTCACGATCTCCAGAAGGTCGTAGTCGCCCTTCTTCTCCTCGGGACCCTTGCCCTTCACCACCAAGACCTCGTGGAAGGACTGATGGTCACCGGCACGGTAGAGCGACTTGCCGGAATAGCCGGTGCCCTCGTACTCGAAGCCTTCCAAGGCCTTGATGACTTCCGGCGGATAGAAGGTGCCAGCCATCTCGCAGGCATTGCCATAGAGCAGAGTCTGCGTATAGCAGGTGTGGGCCGCCTGCGAGGGCGGGAAGCCATACTCGGCCTCGAAGGACTTCACGAAGACATTGCTGCCCGGGTTGTCCAGGGTCCAGTTCCAGTTGGTGGTGCCGTAGACGTTATCGATGTTCGCCGGACCGGCACCCTGCGCCATGAGACGCGAATAGAGCGGCACCACCACTTCCATGGTCTTGCCGTTCTTCTGCAGCTCGCGCATGCCGAACTGAACCGCCTGGGTCAGCGAGTTGTTCATGTCCTTGCCATAGTGGTTCAGCACCAGCACGTCGGCATCGGAGTTCAGGACCGCGGTCAGGAACTGTGAATAGTCCGTGGTGCCAAGCGGGGTCATGATGTTGTTGACCGTGTTCCAGCCCTGGCCCTCGGTCGACTCCTTGATCGAGGCATACTGGGTGTGGCCCCAGGTGTAGTCGGCGGTCAGGTGGAAGGCGTTGCGGTCCTTGCCGTAGTTTTCGGCGAGGATCGGCCCAAGGGCCAAACCCGACATGTAGGCGTTGAAGAACTGCCGGAAGCCGTAGCGGCGGCGGTCCTTGCCGGTGGTGTCGTTGGAGTGGGTCAGGCCGCACATGAAGATGATGCCCATGTCCTGGGCCAGGTACTGCTGCGCGATCGCGGTGGCCGAAGAGGAGCCGCCCGAGAACATGATAACGCCGTCGCGCTCGACCATACGACGGGCCGAGGTGCGCGCTGCGTCCGGATTGGTCTGCGTGTCGCCCTCGACATACTCGACCTTCTTGCCGAGGATGCCATTGCCCTTGAGAGACGAGGGCTTGAGCGTCTCAAGCATGCCACCGCCTTCGTTCAGGTGCTTGACCGCCAGCTTGTAGGCGCGCAGCTCGTCAGCGCCCTCGTCGGCATAGGCGCCGGTCTGTGGCACGTTGAAGCCGAATTTCACGACCGGCCCGTTGACCGGGTAGTTGCCGATGGCCTTGTCGGCCCAGGCGTGGCGGACGAAGACCGTCGGACCGACTGCAGCAGCGCCCAGAAGTGCACCGCCCTTCAGCACACCGCGGCGGGAAAAGGGCTTACCCGAAAACGTCATGAAGAGTCCTCCCGAGATTGAACCGCGCCGGACAGGGCTCATCCCCATCGCTTTCCACGGCTCTCGTAGGTCGCTACTAAGCAGCTGCTCGGACTGTCCGCGCAAGAATCTATCTGTCCGACTGCTAATTCGCGTTAATTTTCTTCTCTATCGCGCTCATGCTTGTTAACTTCTTAACAAAAGGCGTTCGTCAGAAGGGCCTGAGGAAGGGCCTGCAAAGGAGGAAACAACGGAGATGGCCGGAGCCGCGATCGCCAGAGTACCGATCGGTGCGCGCATTGCCGAGAGACGGCGCAGCCTGGGCTTGACCCAGCGTGCGCTTGCCGAACAGGTCGAGATTTCCGGCGCCTACATGAACCTGATCGAGCATGACAAGCGGATGATCGGCGGGGCGCTGCTGCGCCGAATCGCCAAGGCCCTGGACATGCCATTGGCCGATCTCACCGCCGTCGAGGACATGCGGCTTTTCCAAGAGATGCTGGAGCTGGCGCGCGGCATGGCCTTGCCCGATCAGGATGAAGCCCGCATCGGCAGCTTCGTCGGGCGCTACCCGGAATGGGCCAAGGCCATGGTGCGCGTGCATCGCAGCCTGCAAGACGCCACCGACACCGCGGTTGCACTCTCCGAGAGGGTCAGTCGAGACCCCAGCCTGCGCGATCTCTCGCATCAGATCCTGACCCGCATCACCTCGATCCGCTCCTTCTCCGAGATTCTGCAGGATTTCACCGGCCTCAGCGATGCTGAGCGCCAGCGCTTTGCCGAGATCATCGCAGCGGAGAGCGACAGCCTGGGACGCAGCGCACGCAGCATGATCGATATGCTGGAGGACAGCGGCAGCCGCTTCCACGCCACCTCGCCGGAGAAGGAGGTCGATGATTTCATCATCGATCACCGCAACCACTTTTCTGCATTGGAGGAGGGCGCGGATGCCTTGCGCCTTGAGCTCTCCGGGGGAGCGGAGGGCGATTTGGCGCATCACTGGTTCTCCTCGCTGGGTACGCAGGTGCGCCGCGATGGCTTGGCCGGATTGGGCGAGGCGGAAACGACGATGGTCTTGCCGGAATCCAGTCGGCGCTTTCTCATCGCGCGCCATCTGGTTTCCGAGGAACTGGATCGCCTGCTCAACAGCTTGGTCGACGACGAACGCCTGACCAGCGACGCGGCCCGACAGCGCTGCAAGCAAGCCCTGATCCGCTATGCCGCCGCCGCGCTGCTGTTCCCCTACGAGGCCTTTCTGGAGGCAGCACAGCACGCGCGCTACGACGTGGATCGCCTGGCCTTCGCCTTCGGTGCCAGCTTCGAACAGGCAGCCCATCGATTGGTTACTCTGCGGCGCCCCGGAGCCGAGGGTGTTCCCTTCGCCTTCCTGCGCAGCGATCCGGCCGGCAACATATCCAAGCGCTTCAGCCTACCGGGATTGCGCATGCCCAGGCACGGCGGGGCTTGTCCGCTCTGGCCGGTCTATACTGCGCATGCCACGCCTGGCCGAACCGTCACCCAGCTTGCCCTGATGCCGGACGGCGCCCGCTACCTCTTCATCGCGCAGGCCTCCGCCAAGGGGTGGAACGGCTATGGGCAACCGCCGGCCCAGTTCAGTGTCATGCTGGGCTGTGAAGCTGTTCATCTGGATCGGCTTGCTTACGGCGATGCCCACCAGGCGCGCGGGGTGAACCAGGGAACCGAAGTTGGCTTCGAGTGCCGGTCTTGTCGGCGCGAGGCCTGTCAACAGCGTGCTCACGAGGCCCTGGTGCCGAACCTGACCAGCCAAGCTGCTTTGCAGAATGCCTAAATCCGCGGCACTATGCCGTGCAGAAACAACAATGAGCGGCGAAGCCGCCGTGTTGCCTGACGGCCTCGCTACAGGGAGAGGGTCATGACCAGTCGGATCCTAATTGCGGAGGATGAGCCTTTCATCGTCGAGTCATTGCGGTTTCTGTTGAGCCACGAGGGCTACGAGGTGGATGCCGTCGGCGACGGAGAGGAAGCGCTGGCTGCTGTTTTGCGCCAACTGCCCGACCTCTTGATCCTCGATGCGATGATCCCCAGCACCAGCGGCTTTGAGGTGCTAGCGAAGCTGCGGGCCGCGCCCAGGTCTAGGTCCCTGCCGGTCCTGGTGCTGACCGCAAAAGGTCAGGCTGTCGACCGCCAGCGCATGATGGACCTGGGTGCCGACGACTTCATGACCAAACCTTACAGCAACAAGGATCTGATTGAGCGGGTGCAGCAGCTCTTGAAGCAAGCCCGTCCGGTGCGCCTATGAGACGCTCGAGACGCGATCGGGACCTGCGGGTGAGTGATGGCAGGGCCAGCGATCTAAGCTGGTTCCTGCCCCTGGTCGGCGTCTTCCTGCTGATGCCGCCGCTCTTGGGCCTCTTCAACGAAAGCCGCTACTTCTTCGGCCTGCCCTTGCTGCTGGTCTACCTTTTTGCCATCTGGCTTTTCGGCATTCTGCTGACGGCTTTCGCCGCACGCCGTCTGCGCTGGGACAGCCGCGGCGAGGACCCTTCGGACTAGGCCCGCGGCATGCTGGCACCCAGTATCATTCTCTTGATCGGCGGCAGCTATCTGCTGTTGCTGTTCCTCATCGCCTATCTGACCGACAAGGCGGTGGAGAAGGGGCGTGGGCGCTTCATCTCCTCGCCGTTGGTCTACACGCTCTCTCTGGCGGTCTACTGCACGTCTTGGACCTTCTACGGTGCGGTCGGCACAGCCGCGCGCAGCGGCCTGGAGTTCATGGCGATCTACTTGGGTCCGACCCTGGTCTTCATGGCCTGGTGGTTGCTGCTGCGCAAACTGGTGCGGATCACCAAGGATCAGCAGATCACCTCCATCGCCGACTTCATCTCGGCACGCTACGGCAAGAGCTCGTCGCTGTCCGCCTTCGTCACCGTCATCGCCATCATCGGCATCACCCCCTATATCGCCCTGCAGCTGAAGGCCATCACCACCTCTTTCAATGCCCTGAGCCATGCCGGAGGCGAGGTGGCGACGCCCCTGGCGTTGGGCTGGTTGGGCGATAACGGTTTCTGGGTGGCCGTCGCGCTCGCCATCTTCGTCTTCCTCTTCGGCACGCGCAATCTGGGCGCGGATGAAAGCCATCCCGGCGTGGTCGCGGCAATCGCCTTCGAATCGGTGATCAAGCTCTTCGCCCTGGTCGCCGTCGGGCTCAGCGTCAGCATCGGCCTGGGCGAGGGCTTCGGCGCCTTTCGCGATGCCGATTGGAGCGAGGCGGTGCAACGCCTCTACCGCTTTCAGGAGGGTTATGAGACGCGCTGGATTGCGATCACCTTCCTGGCCGCGGCGGCCATCATCTGCCTGCCCAGGCAGTTCCAGGTCGCCATCGTCGAGAATCGTGACGAAGGTCACCTGGCAACCGCGGCCTGGCTGTTTCCGCTTTACCTCTTCCTGATCTCGCTCTTCGTCGTGCCGATCGCGCTCGCCGGCTTGACGACTCTGCCGGAGACGGCGAACCCCGACCTCTTCGTGCTGACATTGCCGCTGGCGGCCGAGAACGAGGTGCTGGCCGTCTTCGCCTTCATCGGCGGGCTGTCGGCGGCGACCTCGATGGTCATCGTCGCCTCCATCGCGCTCTCGATCATGATTTCGAACCATCTGGTGACGCCGCTGCTGCTGCGCGCCAACCTGTTGCAGGGCGGCGCGCGTGGCGACATCTCGAAGACGCTTCTGCTGATCCGACGCCTGGCCATCGTCGCCATCCTGACCTTGGGGTTCCTTTATTATCGAGAGTCCTCCTCGACCGTGGCGCTGGCCTCGATCGGTCTGATCTCCTTCGTCGGTGTTGCCCAGTTTCTGCCAGCCCTGGTCGGCGGCATCTTCTGGCGCAATGCCACCAAAGCCGGCGCCTTCTCCGGCTTGGCGCTGGGCGTGACGGTGTGGCTCTATTGCCTGCTGGTGCCGTCTTTCGCCGCGTCGTGGCATCTGGAAGGCCTGGTGCAGCAGGGCCCCTGGGGTTTCTCCCTCCTCAAGCCAACCGCGCTCTTCGGATCCGAGGGCTGGGATCCCCTGGTGCATGCCGTCTTCTGGAGCTTGCTGTTGAACAGCCTCGCCTACATGGCAGTCTCGGTGGTGACCTCGCAGACCCCGATCGAACGCCTTCAGTCGGCGCTTTTTGTCGATGTCTTCACCCGCAGCGGCGACGCTGCACTGCCGGCCTTGCCGCGCTCTGCCAGGGTCGAAGACCTCTACAACCTGGCGCGTACGGTGCTGGGGCCGGATCGGGCCAAGAGCCTGTTTCAGGAGCAGGCTGCTCTACAAGGCCGCCCCGGTCAGTCGCCACTGCCCGACCCGCAGTTGATCGGCTTCGTCGAGCGACAGTTGGCGGGCGGCATCGGTGCGGCCTCGGCCCGTCTCATGGTCTCGCGTATCGCCCAGGGCGAGGCGCTCAGTGTGCACACGGTGATGGCATTGCTGGAAGAGACCCAGCAAGCGATCGCCCACAGCCGTGCCCTGGAACGAAAGTCCGAGGAATTGCGCCGCACCGCCGAGCAGCTGAAGTCCGCAAACGAGAAGCTGACCAAGCTGGACGAGATGAAGGACGACTTTCTCAGCCGCGTCAGTCACGAGCTCAGGACGCCGATGACCTCGATCCGCTCCTTCGCAGAGCTGCTGGACGAGCGGCAGGATCTGGACCCCGAGCGCGCCCAGCGTTTCGTCACCATCATTCATGAAGAAAGTGAGCGGCTAACCCGGCTGTTGGACGAGATCCTCGACCTTAGCCGCATGGAGCGAGACCAGATGGACTGGAATCTGGAGCGGGTGGATGCCGGCCAAGTCTTGGCCGATGCCGCCGCAACCATGTCCGGCCTTGCCGAGCGGCAGGGCGTTCAGCTTTCGCTCGACATCGAGGCAGAAGCTTGGGTCGAGGCCGATCCCGACAGACTGAAACAGGTTTTCCTGAATCTCTTCTCCAACGCCATCAAGTTCAACACCGCGGTCGCGCCGCAGGTTAGAGGCTGGCTCCGGCTGCGTTTCGGCCGGGTGGAGATCCGGATCACCGACAATGGCCCTGGCGTTCCGGCCTCCGAACACGAACGGCTCTTCACCAAGTTCGCACGCGGCTGGCGCGAGAGGGCCGGCCAGGCGAAGGGCAGCGGTCTCGGTCTCGCCATCTCCGCCCAGATCGTCCGCTCCTTCAGCGGCACCATCGCCCTGGAAGAAAGCAGCGACCGTGGCTCGACCTTCTGCGTTGCGCTGCCGCTGCTGGAAACCCAAGCCGGGACCGAGAGACTGGCTACCTTGCAGGGACGCTAGCGAGCAGATCGCATTCAGGTGGAATCACCAGAATGCGAGACTCTGCTCTACTTTTCAAAGTTGGAGAGCATGATTCAGACGACAAATCGTTTCGATTTGACGTCATCATGCTCTAGAGCAGATCGCGATCAGGTGGAATCACCTGCTCGCGTGAATCTGCTCTACTTTTCAAAGTTGGAGAGCATGATTCAGACGACAAATCGTTTCGATTTGACGTCATCATGCTCTAGAGCGCCAAGCGCACCACGACCGCAGCGTTCACCGTAACCGTCGGCGTGCCGCTGCTGGCATCGACGGCGTCCAATCCGCCCAGGACGGCGCGCGGTGTCACCGTTCCATAGGGCAGCAGATCGGCCACTTCCTGCAGGTCGATCTCATCGGGCTTCTGGGCGCCCAAAATCAGTTCGATCTGCATCGCATGGGGATCGAACTGCGTCTGGCGGAAGAGGATGAGGGAGGAGTGGTAGAGCGCGTCCTGGACGGCGCGCTTGGCGGCCTTGGTGTAGTCGCCGCTGTGCAGTGCGGTGCCGGCGCCCATCTCCAGGATGATCCGGGTTGCCGCCTTGATCTCGTTGCTCATGCTGCTCTGCCTATGCCGAGGGGGTCGGGAGGTCGAGGAAGACGGTGACGGTCGCATTGGCCATCACCGTCTTCTCGGCACGGGTGTCGTGCAGGATGTCCAGACCGCCGCGCTGCAGCTCGACCTCGACGTCGCCATAGGGGAAGACGGAGGCCACCGCGGCGATGTCGACCTGGTCCGGCTCGGCAACGCCGATGGCGACCTTGATCTGCATCGCCTCGCGCGGCTGGCCGAAGGCATCGGCGACGGCGACGGAGTTGCGGCGGATGGCGTTATCGACGGCGCGCTTGGCGGCCTTGGTATAGTCGCCGCCGCGTATGTCGGTTCCCACACCGAACTGCATGACCAGGGGCGTCAAGGGCATCGCTTGTCTCCGCTTTCTCGTTCCGGTTCTTGTTCCGGCTCTCGGTCCGGCTCTCGGTCCAGGCAGTCCTTGTTTCACTTCTGGTCCCGCGGATTGCAAGCCTCTTCCTAGGGACGACGCAAGGTGCTCGCTCTCGCCAGCAGTGTGGGCTCTATCTCGATCACGCTTGGCACATCGCTCTCACGCTCTTCCAAGAAGGTGACGAGCAGGGCGGCGGCCTGGGTGCCGATTTCCCTGGCGCCCACGTCGATGGTGGTGATGGCCGGGTTTGCGTGCTCGGCGATGTCGTAGGCGCCGAAACCGGCGATGGCGATGTCTTCGGGCACGCGCAGGCCGCTGCGCTGACAGGCGCTGAGCGCGCCGAAGGCCGAGAGGTCGGAAACGCACATCACGGCCTCCGTGTCCGGCCAGCGCGCAAGCAGTGCCTCCAGCGCTCTTGCGCCCTGCGCCATGGTGATCGGCGGCAGACCGTAGGTCAGCACCCGCTCGTCCGAGAGGCCAAAGTCGCGCAAGGCCTTCAGGAAGCCGCGCTGGCGGTCCAGGCCACGGGTATCGCGTGAACTGTCGCCGCCGATGAAGCCGATCTTTCTATAGCCCTGCTCGACCAGGTGATCGGCCATCAGGGCGGCGGCGCGGGCGTTGGAAAAGCCGACGACGGCGCCCAGCGGATCTTGCGGCTGGTCCCAGATCTCGATCACCGGGACGCCGGCGTTCGCCAGCAGGCGGCGGCAGCGTTCGCTGTGGGCGCTGCCGGTTATCACCACGGCCTCCGGGCGGCGACGCAGCAGCTGCTCGATCAGGCGCTCTTCTTCCACCAGGTCATAGTCGGTATAGCCGAGCAGGATCTGCATGCCGGTCTCGGCAAGGCCCTCGGTCAGGCCGCGCAGCGTGTCGGCGAAGTTGGCGTTGTTGATCGAGGGAATGGTGGCGGCGATGAAGCCGGTCCGGCGCGAGGAGAGGCCGGCTGCTGTGCTGTCCAGCACGTAGCCCAGGCTCTCCGCTGCCGCACGGATCTTGCGCCGGGTTTCCTCCTTGACCGGAGAGTTCGGTTTGAAGGCGCGCGAGACCGTCATCGGCGAGACCCCGGCCAGTTCGGCCACGTCCGCCATCGTCGGGGGGGTCCTGCGAGCGGGCATGGTCTAGGCCTCTCTGGGGCCAGGCCCCTCGAAGAAACGCAGCAGGGCGGCATTGTCGGCACCGCCCAGCCCGGCCGTCGTCATCAGGCGGTGAATTTCTGCACAGACGGCTGTCATCGGCATCGCTGTGCCGGTGCTGCGCGCCAGATCCTGCACGCCGTTCAGGTCCTTCACCATGTTGTCGATCCGGCCGGTCGGGCTGAAGGCGCGCCGCGCCATCTTGCCCATGAACTCTTGCAGGATCGCCGAGTCCGCGCGCCCGCCCTTCAACGCCTTGGGGATTGCGGTGGCATCGACACCGGCATCTAGCGCCAGCTGCGTTGCCTCGGCTACGGCTAGGAAGTTGAGTGCGCAGAGCACCTGGTTGATCAGCTTGGTGGTCTGGCCGGCGCCGTTCGGGCCCATCAGGGTGTAGTTGGCGCAGAGCTGTTCCATAACCGTCTTCGAGGCTTCGAAGTCCTCGGCGCTGCCGCCTGCCATAACCGTCAATTGGCCGGTCAGGGCCTTGGCCGCGCCACCGGAGAGCGGACAGTCCAGCCAGCGGAGACCCTTGCTTGTTGCCTCCTCGGCCAGAGCCTTGGTCGAGGGCGGGTCGATCGAGGACATGTCGATGATCATGGTGCCGGGCTTCGCGCGTTCGGCAAGTCCGGATTGGCCGAACACGGCCTTGCGGACGATGGCGGCCGAGTTGAGGCTGAGGATCACCACTTCGGCTTCGGCGGCAGCCTCTGCTGCGCTGTTGCAGTCGCTGGCACCCTTGGCCACCAGGACCGCGCGCTTGGGTGGATTGCGGTCATAGACGGTCAGGCGGTTGCCGGTCTCCAGCAGGCGCGTGCCGATCGCCGTGCCCATGACGCCGACGCCAATCAGACCTATGGCAATGCTCATGATAGACTCTCCCCAAGCGCGGTCTGGATGGCGGCGACGGTATCGGCGCTGCTGCCCGAGATATCGATGGCGATTGCGTCCTCCTCAGGCCCGGGGCGTTCCAAGGCGGCGAACTGGCTGTCCAGCAGCGAAAGCGGCATAAAATGCCCGTCGCGCGTCACCATCCGCCCGGCGATAAGCTTGCGGGAGCCCGCAAGATGGATGAAGGTCACGGGTTCACCGGCCTCTGTCGTGATCAACGCGCGATAGCTGCGCTTCAGGGCCGAGCAGCCGCCGACGATCAGGCCGGATTGTGCCGCCATCGCCTTGGCGAAGCGGGTGAGCCAGGGCCAGCGATCGGCGTCGGTCAGGGCCTCGCCGCGGCTCATCTTTTCTATGTTCCTTGGCGGATGGAAGGCGTCGCCGTCCAGGAAACGGCCGTTCAGAGTTGCAGCCAAGGCAGCGCCGATCGTCGACTTGCCGCAGCCGGCCACACCCATGACGACGAAGAGCCTATTGGGTGTACGCTGCATGCTAGAGACAGGCCGTGACGCCGCCGTCGACGAAGAGCGTTTGGCCCTGGACGAAGCTGGAGGCCGGGGCCGAGAGGAAGACGCAGGCGCCGATCAACTCCTCCAGGCGACCCCAACGGCCGGCCGGCGTGCGCTTCTCCAACCAGGCGGTGAAATCGGGATCTGCGACCAGGGCGGCGTTAAGAGGGGTGTCGAAGTAGCCCGGCGCGAGCGCGTTCACCTGCAGTCCATGCTTGGCCCAGTCGGTCGCCATGCCCTTGGTCAGATTGGCCACCGCCCCCTTGGAGGCCGTGTAGGGCGCGATCCCCGGTCGCGCCATTGCCGTCTGCACCGAGGCGATGTTGATGATCTTACCGCGTCCGCGCCGGATCATGTGACGGGCGACGGCTTGGCCTACGTTGAAGACGCTGGAAACATTGGTCCGCATCAGATGCTCGAAGGCAGCCGCCTCGAACGCCTCCAACGGCTGGCGGTGCTGCATACCGGCGTTGTTCACCAGTATGTCGATCGGGCCGCGCTCGCGCTCGAAGCCGTCCACGGCACTGCGGACGGCTGCATGATCGGTGACGTCGAACGGCAATGCCTCGACGCGCGCTCCACCGCTGCGCAGTTTGGCGGCGGCACCGGACAATTTTTGCCGATCGCGCCCGTTGATGACCAAGCCAGCCCCTGCCTCGGCTAAACCCCTGGCCAAGGTGAAGCCTATTCCCTGCGATGCCCCCGTTACCAAGGCACGCAGACCGCTTAGATCGAAGAGCCCTTCGCTACCGGTCACCCCCAACAATCCTTCTCGCTCGACAGACGGCAGACCCTATCCTATATGTTATCGATAACACAAGCAAGCCGACTTGGCAGATGGGAGGAGGGCGGAGATGAAGGCACTGGTCGTTCATGCCGCGCAGGACCTGCGGATCGAGGAGCACGAGGAGGTTACGCCGGGACCGAGCGAGGTGCTGTTACACACCGCGGTCGGCGGCATCTGCGGCTCGGACCTGCACTACTTCAATCACGGCGGCTTCGGCCCGGTGCGTCTGCGCGAACCGATGATCCTGGGACACGAGGTCTCCGGCCATGTCGCAGCATTAGGCGACGGCGTCACCGGGTTAACAGTGGGGGACCTGGTATCGGTATCGCCGTCGCGGCCCTGCGGTAGCTGCCGCTTCTGTGACGAAGGCCTGCAGAATCACTGCCTCGACATGCGCTTTTATGGCTCGGCGATGCCCTTTCCCCATATCCAAGGCGCCTTCAGCCAGTCGCTGACGGTTGCTGCCAGCCAATGCGTGCCTGCCAACGGCCTTAGCGCTGGCGAAGCGGCCATGGCGGAGCCCTTCTCGGTGGCCTTGCACGCCACGCGGCGTGCCGGTGATCTTCTGGGTAAGCGGGTGCTGGTGACCGGCTGCGGCCCCATCGGTGCCTTGGCCATCGTGGCCGCCAGACGGGCAGGGGCGGCCGAGATCGTGGTGACGGACCTCTCGGCAAATGCGCTGGACTTTGCCCGCAAGGCCGGGGCCGATCTCTGTCTCGATGTCGGCCAGACGCCGGACGCGCTGACGGCCTATGGCGCCGACAAAGGAACCTTCGATGTGCTCTACGAGTGCTCAGGCTCTGCTGCGGCCTTGAGCGCGGCTATCGCGGCGATCCGGCCGCGCGGCATCATCCTGCAGCTCGGTCTGGGCGGGGACATGACCCTGCCGATGATGCAGATCACCGCAAAAGAGCTGGAGCTGCGCGGCTCTTTCCGCTTTCACGAGGAGTTCGCGCTGGCAGTCGATCTGATGCGCAAGGGGCTGGTCTCGCTCGCGCCCTTGATCAGCCATTGCCTGCCGATGGAACAGGCTTTGGAGGCCTTCCGGATTGCCGGGGACCGCAGCCGTGCTATGAAAACGCAGATTCGTTTCGGAGGGACGGCCTGAGATGACAGTCGAGGTTCACGATCCGCTATTCAACAGCTACGTTATGTTCAATGCACCCTTGAAGCAGTTGGCGAGCGGCTTCGACTGGGTCGAGGGGCCGGTCTGGTTCGGTGATGCCGGCTATCTGCTGTTTTCCGACATTCCCAACAACCGGATCCTGCGCTGGACCCCCGGCAGCGGCATCACCACCTTCCGCGAGCCCTCCAATTATGCCAACGGCCACACGCGCGACCGCCAGGGACGCCTCATCTCCTGCGAGCACGGCAGCCGCCGGGTGACGCGGACCGAGTGGGACGGCAGCATCACCGTGCTGGCCGAGCGCTATCAGGGCAAGCGACTGAACTCGCCGAACGACGTGGTGGTCACCAGCGACGGCGCCATCTGGTTCACCGATCCGCACTATGGGATCATGACCGACTACGAGGGCTACAAGGCGGAGGAGGAACTGCCTTGCAATGTCTACCGGATCGATCCGAGCAGCGGTGCGATGCAGGCCGTGCTGACCGATTTCGCCTGCCCCAACGGCCTTGCCTTCTCGCCGGACGAGAGCCTGCTCTATGTGGCCGACACCGGCCGCATCTTCGACCAGGACGCCAAGAAGCACATCCGGGTCTTCCGTCATGAGGGCGGCGGGAAGCTCAGCGGCGGCGACATATTCCATGTCGTGGCACCCGGCTGCAGCGATGGCTTCCGCGTCGACAGCGACGGCAACATCTGGACCTCGGCCGGCGACGGCGTGCACTGCATCGCCCCCGACGGCCGTCTGCTGGGCAAGATCCTCACCCCGGAACTGGTCTCCAACGTCTGCTTCGGCGGCCGCGCCAAGCACCGGCTCTTCATCACCGCCACCACCAGCCTCTATTCGATCGTCCTGAACCGGCAAGGCGTGCAGTGGCCTTGATCCTGGGCACACATCCGGAGAACTGGGTTTAGATCTCTGGTTTCGCTTCGGAGTATGAGTGCATCAAACGTCGTTGCGTCTGGCAAAGTCCAAGATCCGCGGCAGGACGTTGCGGCGGAAGCGGCCGCCGGCGAAACCGCCGTAGTGGCCCACGCCGGGCTCGACGTGATGATCGCGCAGGCCGGCCGGCAGACCGGAGAGGATGGCGTGCGCGGCCTCGGTCTGGCCGGGCGCGCAGATGTCGTCCTTCTCGCCTTCGACCGTCTGCAAAGGCACGTCGGTGACCGTCTCGGGGCGGACTTCGCGGCCTTTCCAGCTGGCCAGGCCCAGCGCCAGTTCGCGGCGCTGAAAAACCCGCTCGATGGTCTCCAGATAGAAGGAGGCATCCATGTCCAGGGCCGAGCAGTACTCGTCGTAGAACTCGACCGTCTTCTGCGCTGCCTCGTGCTGCCCGGAGATGCGGTCGAAGAAGAGCGTCAGATGCTTCTCGGCATGGCGCTCCGGGTCCATGGCCATGAAGCCGGCAAGCTGCAGGAAGCCTGGATAGACGAGACGGCCGGCGCCGCCACGCGACAGCGGCACGGTATGAATCACGTTGCGCTTGAACCAGGCGATGTCATGGCTCCGCGCCAGGCGGGTGACCTCGGTGGGCGCAGCCTCGACATCCATCGGTGCCGAGATCAGGGTCATGGCCGCGGGTCGATAGCCGATCCCGCTTTGGGTCAGCAGGGTGACGGCCGTTACCAGTGCCGGGCCCGGCTGGCAGATCGCCACGGCATGATAGCCGCGATCGGGCTGGTCGCCGGAGACGCGTACCATGCAGTCCAAGAGATAGTCGACATAGTCGTCGAGGCCGAAGCTACCCTCGCCGAAAGGCACCTCTGCGGCGTCGGTCCAATCGGTGATCCAGACCTCGCCATGGTCGAGGAAGGCGTCGACCGTGTGGCGCAGCAGGGTTGCGTGATGACCGGAGAGCGGAGCCACCAGCAGAAAGCGGCGTCCGGGCTCTGCGCCAGGGCGGGCAGGGAAGCGCAGCAGGCGGCAGAAAGCCTTCTCGACCTCGACCAGCGGCTCGACGTCGAGACCGAACTCCGGCTTGCCGTAGCTGCGGGTGACCCGCCCGAAGAGTTCCAAACTGGCATGCAGCGTGCGTGCGGAGAAGGAGCTGTTGGCCAAGGGCGCCAGCAGCGCTTGGCCGGTCTCAGCTGCAAGGTTGAAGGGTTCCAGCATCATCCGATGTATGCTGTGGACGCCGTAGAGCATGAAGCCTGATTCCTTAGGTGTTGCCTCGCTTTGCCGGCGTTCTCGCGGTTCTGTTTATCGGTCGGGATTGTACGGGACAGATTTTACGGGACAGGGTGACAGAATTTTCTATGTTGCAGGTGCTAGCACAGCGAACTCCAGCGGCTTCTGTCAAGCAAGCGCTCAAAGATGGCAGCCTTGCAACAAGCAGAAAGGAAAGCGCTTGCAATCGGTATCAATATTACGCTAAGGGCCGAAGCGAGCGGACCGAGAGGGGGCTGACCGCGATCTCCGGGTTGCCCTCTTGCGACTCTCCATCCTTCCGGTAGGTCATAACCCTTCGTCGCCAGCTTGTTGAAGTGGCCGAGATCGACCGTCGGGGACTCGCCGACCGCCTGTCCGCTCAGACCGAGAGCCAGGACGACACGCAAGCCGGCTAGAATCCTGTGCATTTCGCACGCTCCCTTCGCGGCCCAGCTTAGCGGAAAAGAAGAAGCCCCGGCCAAGCGACCGGGGCTCCGAGGTGCAATACAAATCGGCCGAAGGGCCGTTAGTGGGCGGTGAGGCCGCGCTCCATCTTCTCCATGACCTGGTCCAGGCTGAAGCTGGCGGCTTTCTGGCGCGGCGGGAACTCCTGGAAGGTTTCCAGGAACTTCGCCACATAGGCCTGCGCCGGGACGAGGACATAGGCCCGGTCGATCAGCCAGTCGTAGTAGGAGTTGGAGTAGACCGCCCGCTCGTAGGGGTCGCGGCGCAGGTGCAAGATCAAGGGCACGCGCAGCGCGGTGAAGGGCTCCATCCAGGCGCGGAAGCCGTGCTCGGCCTTCTGCTCCATGAAAATCAGTTTCCAGTCGTTGTAGCGCAGCGCCGTGAGGTCGCCGTCGTCGGAGAAGTAGAAGATCTCTTTACGCGGATCGGCTTTGTCCTTGCCGGTCAGCAGCGGCAGCATGTTGTAGCCGTCCAGGTGCACCTTGTAGGTCCGCCCAATGGCCTCTACGCCGCCCTTGGCCAGACGCTCTTTGATGTCCGGCTGACCGGCCGCGGCCAGAAAGGTCGGCAACCAGTCCATGTGGTGAAAGATGGCGTTGGAGATCGTGCCGGGCTCTACCTTGCCGGGCCAGCGCACCAGGGCTGGTACCCGCCAGCCGCCTTCCCAGTTGGTGTTCTTCTCGCCGCGGAAGGGGGTGGTTGCCGCATCCGGCCAGGTGTTCATGTGCGGGCCGTTGTCGGTCGAATAGAGGACCAAGGTGTCGTCGACGATCCCCAAGCGCTCTAGCGTGTCGAGCAGCTGGCCGACGTGCATGTCATGCTCGACCATGCCATCGGAGTACTCGTCCTGGCCGGAGATGCCGTCCAGCGCCTCCTTGACGTGGGTGCGGAAGTGCATGCGCGTGCCGTTCCACCAGACGAAGAAGGGCTCGCCCTTGGCGTGGGCCTCTTCGATGAAGGCGATGGCGGCGGCCACGGTCTCGTCGTCCACCGTCTCCATGCGCTTCTTGGTCAGCGGGCCGGTATCCTCAATCGGACCGCCGGCGGCGGACTTGATCACGCCGCGCGGGCCGAAGCGTTTCCGGAATTCCGGGTCCTTGGGATAGTCCTCGTTCTCCGGCTCTTCCTCGGCATTGAGATGATAGAGATTACCGAAGAACTGATCGAAGCCGTGGTTGGACGGCAGGTGCTCGTCGCGGTCGCCCAGGTGGTTCTTGCCGAACTGCCCGGTGACATAGCCCGCCGTCTTCAAGAGACCGGCGATCGTCGGATCTGCCTCTTGCATGCCGACCTCAGCGCCCGGCAGGCCGACCTTGGAAAGACCAGTGCGAAAGACGCTCTGCCCGGTGATGAAGGAGGCGCGCCCGGCTGTGCAGCTCTGCTCCCCGTAGTAGTCGGTGAAGAGCAGCCCCTCCTTGGCGATGCGGTCGATGTTCGGCGTCTGATAGCCGACGATGCCGCGGCCATAGGCACTGACGTTGGTCAGGCCGATGTCGTCGCCCCAGATCACCAGAATATTGGGCTTTGCGGCCTCCTCGGCGGACGCGAGGCCGGCGGCCATGACGAGGGCTGCCGCACAGCCAAGCAGAGCGCCGAGACCGCGCTCTCTCACTCTTACCTTCATTCTTGTCTCCTTTAGCTTGGGAGGTTTGCAGAAAACCCCTGTCTTCTTGTCTAATCTTTCGTACAGGTCCTCGGATGCGGTCGGGTCGAGTCTGATTCCGACAAAGGCAGCATTACGCGGAAGTGAGACAGAAATCCAGCCTGCCTCTTGGCAGGCGGTACAAAGAGCCCCCATGTCACAGGCAACCACCCAGAACAGCTAGAGGACGGTCATGAACGAGAAGACCTATCGGAAATCGGAAGAGGCGATCGCCAAGCTGGACCGCATTCAATATGAGGTGACGCAGAAGGACGCGACAGAGCCGCCCTTCCGCAACGCCTTCTGGGACGACAAGCGCGAAGGCCTCTACGTCGATATCGTCAGCGGCGAGCCGCTCTTCACCTCGCGACAGAAGTTCGACTCGCACTGCGGCTGGCCCAGCTTCACCAAGCCTATCGAGCCCGCGCGTGTGGTCGAACGCAGCGACCGCAGCCTCGGCATGGTCCGGACCGAGGTGCGCTCGCGCGACGGCGATTCCCACCTGGGTCATGTCTTTCCGGACGGCCCGGGGCCAGAGGGTCTGCGCTATTGCATCAACTCGGCCTCCTTGCGTTTCATTCCCAAGGCGGAGTTGGAAGCCGAGGGTTACGGCGACTATCTGAGCCACTTTGAAGAGGAGAGTGCGACATGAGCGAAACCGCGATCCTGGCCGGCGGCTGCTTCTGGGGCATGCAGGATCTGATCCGCCGGGTGCCCGGCGTGATCTCGACCCGCGTGGGTTACTCCGGCGGCACAACGCCGAACGTCACCTACCACGATCTGAAGTCGGACCGCAGCGGTCATGCAGAGGCCATCGAGGTGGTCTTCGATCCAGCCAAGCTGACCTACCGTCGTCTGCTGGAATTCTTCTTCCAGATCCACGACCCCACCACCATCGACCGTCAGGGCAACGACCGCGGCCCCTCTTACCGCTCGGCCATCTTCTATGCCGATGATCGGCAGAAGGCGACGGCGGAGAATGTGATCAAGGCCGTCAACGCCTCCGGCCTCTGGCCCGGCCGCGTGGTGACCGAAGTCTCGCCGGCCGGCCCCTTCTGGGAAGCGGAATCCGTCCACCAGGACTATCTGCAGCGCATCCCGCACGGCTACACCTGCCACTGGGTGCGCCCGGACTGGGTGCTCAGCGACGAGACCATCGGCGACGCAGCGGAGTAGCTTTCGGATTGCAGCGGGGGGAGTGCCGAAGCACCCCCTTGCTGATCCCCAGCTTAGCGCGACCCGGTCAGGCTTCGGGCTTTCAGGCCTTGGCCTGCCGGCGTGCGGCCTGTCCGGCGACCAGGCGGACCTTGCGCGGGGCGGCGAACCAGACGCAGAGGATGGAGAAGAGGGCGAAGCCGAAGCAAACCCAGAAGCCGATGAGATAGCTGCCGCTGGCGTCGTGCACCGCGCCCAGGAACCAGACCCCGGCGGCGGCGCCGACATTGCCGGAAAGCGACAGCACCGCGACGATGCGGGCGATGTGACGGCCGGAGAAGATCTCCGTCATCACCGCGCCGAAGAGAACCGCTAAGCCATAACCCAGCAGGCCTTGGAAGGCGATCATGGTGTAGAGCAGCGTCCCGGACGGCGCGCCTTGCATCACCACCAGGATCAAATAGCAGGCGGCAAAGCCCAGCATCGCAAGGCTCCAGGCGATCTCGCGCCCCAAGCGGTCGGAGAGCCAACCGGTCACGATCTGGCCGGCGATGCCGAAGAGGGCAACCAGGCCCAGGGCCTCGGCTGCGACAAGGCTGCTAAAGCCCTCTTCGATCAGGAACTGGGTTTGATGGGCCTGAATCGCGTACCAGGCAAACAATGCGCTGAAGAAGCCGACGGCAATCCACCAGAAGCGGGCCGTGCGCGCTGCCCGGCCCAGGGTCCAGTCGATCTCTGTCCAGGCACGGTCGACGATGGGATCGGGCGCCGGTCGGTTATCGCGCCGGGGGGCCGGTCCGCCGTCCGGTTCCAGGCCCATCTCCTGCGGGCTCGAGCGTTGGAAGAGTGCGTTCAGCGGGATGATGGCCACGGCGATCAGGCCGGCCATCGCCAGGCAGGCGGTGCGCCAGCCGTGATCGTCGATGATGGTCTGTATCACCGGCATCAGGATGTAGCCGCCGACGCCGACCCCGGAGAAGGCGATGCCGACCGCCAGGCCGCGGTTGCGTACGAACCAGGCCGGCAGGAACATCGAGTGCACGATGTAGCTCATCGCCATGGAGCCATTGATCACCAGCAGGCCCATGGTGGCGTAGAAGGCCCAGGGGCTGTCGATCAGGGTCACCAGACCGTAGCCCAGGATGACCAGCAGCGCGCCCAGCGGGATGATGAGCCGGGGGCCGCTGCGATCCATCAGCACGCCGATGATCGGCAGCATGGCAGTCGAGATCAGGAAGCCCAGCGAGAAGGCGCCGGCCGTGACGTTCCGCGACCATCCGAACTCTGCCAGAATCTCGGGGTAGAGCAGTGAGAAGCTGCTGCGCGCAGTGATCGCCACGCCCATGGTGACGAAGGCAATCGCGATCACCCACCAGCCGTAGAAGATCGGCTGGCGCGTCGGCCCGGTCTGCTTCATGCGCTCTCCCGTGCTGCCCGCTGCGCGTCAGCAGAGACTATGGGAGACTTCGGGTCCTAACGAGGCGGGCAAAACTTGCAGCCCAGCCATGAGGGGCCAGCCATGACGGGCCAGCCGTGACGGACGGCTTGCCGCTCAAAGCGCCATCGAGGGAGAGGATTGGGCCGGGCGCAGTCCGGCGTCGGCGCTGCGGGTGGTTTCGACGTCGAGCTCGGCCAGCGCGTCGTGATGGCTGAGATAGATCCGGCCGCTGAGATGCTGCAAGAAATCGCTTCGCTTCAGACGGTCGCTGACCGGCCCCTTCACCTCCGAGAGGTGGAAGCAGACCTCGGCTGCCTGCAGGCGCTCGTTCAGCGCCTCCAGGCTTTCCAACGCACTGGCGTCGATGGCGTTCACCGCAGCGCAGTCCAACACCACGTGCGTCACCGCAGGATCGGCGGCCGCCATGTCGTAGAGCTTGTCCTCAAGCCATCGGGCATTGGCGAAGTAGAGGCTTTCGTCGACACGCACACTCAAGACCGAGGGGCTGGTCACCACGGCATGGCGGGTGACGTTGCGGAAGTGCTGGGTGCCGGGTACCTGCCCCATGACCGCCATGTGCGGCCGGGCCGTGCGGGCCAGGTAGAGCACCACGGAAAGCGCCACGCCGACGACGATCCCGGCCTCCACGCCGACGCCCAGGACCACCAGGATGGTTGCGGCCATGGCGGCGAAATCGCCCTTGGAATAGGTCCAGGTGCGCTTCATTGCGCCGAAATCTACCAGCGAGAGAACGGCGACGACGATGGTGGCCGCCAGGGTCGCCTTGGGAAGCTGGTGGAAGAGCGGCGTCAGCAAGAGGGCAGTGAGCCCGATGCCGATCGCGGTGAAGACCCCGGCCAACGGCGTCCGCGCGCCGGCGTCGTAATTCACCACCGAGCGGGCGAATCCACCGGTCACCGGGTAGCCGCCGGTGACCGCGGCACCGATGTTGGCTGCCCCCAGGCCCAGCAGTTCGCGGTTGGGCTGGATGCGTTCGCGCCGTTTGGCCGCCAGGGTCTGCGCCACGGAAACCGATTCGACGAAGCCGACGACGGAGATGAGGATCGCCGCCGGCAACAGCTCCTCCCACAAGGCCAGATCGAAGGGCGGCAGGGTCACCGGCGGTAGGCCTTGCGGAATGGCACCGACCACAGCCACACCGGCCGCATCCAGATGCAGGATATCGACCAGAAGAATGGTCACGATGACGGCGGCGACCGGCCCTGCCTTGGCCAGCGCGTCGGCCAGGCGTGGCCCTAGGCCCGCACGCTTGAGCAGAGGCTTTAGCGAGCGGCGTACCCAGAAGAGGAAGGCCGTTGCGCCGGCCCCGATCAGCAGGGTCGGCAGACTGATCTCGCTCAAGCCCGCGCTCAGAGATCCCACCAGGTCGAGCAGGTTGTGGCCCCCTGCCTGGATCCCCAGGATATGCTTCAACTGGCTTGCGGCGATGAGGAGGCCAGAGGCAGAGATGAAGCCGGAGATCACCGGGTGGCTGAGCAGGCTAGCCAGAAAGCCTAGGCGTAGGAGGCCCAGGGCGACCAGGAAGAGCCCCGACAGCAGCGCCAGCGCAATCGCTGCGCCGGCATATTCCGGCGTGCCGACGGCGAAGAACTCGCCCACGGCGGCGGCCGTCATCAAGGAGACGACCGCCACCGGGCCGACCGCCAGCGTGTTCGAGGAGCCGAAGAGCGCATAGCCCAGCAGAGGCAGCATGGAGGCGTAGAGCCCTACCTCCGCCGGCAGGCCCGCCAGCAGAGCATAGGCAAGGCTTTGCGGGATCAGCATGATGGTGACGATTACCGCCGCCAGGGCGTCGCCCTGCAGGGTCGTGCCGTCGTAGCGCCCCAGCCAGGCGACGCAGGGCAACACGCGTTTGAGCATTCCCGAACTCCGCGTTCTGGCTAGTTCACCACGTCGGGCCGCACCAGGTTGGGCTTGGCCAACCACTCCTTGCCGCGCAGCATTCCCTTCCAATAGAGCGGCGGCAGCACGCGCTCCTTCAAGAGCCAGGCCAGGTGGCTGGGCTTCTTGCCGTCGATCAGCCAAGAGGGGAAGCTGGGCAACAGCTTGCCGCCGTAGCCGAACTCTGCCAGCACGATCTTGCCGCGCTCCACCGTCAGCGGGCAGGAGCCATAGCCGTCGTAATGGGCGACACCAGAGGCCCGACCCATCGCGGCCAGCAGGTTCTGCGCCACGGTCGGGGCCTGCTTGCGCGCCGCTGCCGCCGTCTTGGCGTTGGGGGCGTTCATGACGTCGCCCAGGCTCCAGACATTCTCGAAGGTCTTGTGGCGCAGCGTGTTCTGCTCGACATCGACCCAGCCGGCCTGGTCGGCCAGCGGGCTGACCCGGACAAAGTCGGGCGCGCATTGCGGCGGACAGACATGGATCATGTCGAAGTCCGTTTCCACGGTTTCGCTCTTGCCCTCGGCGTCGCTCTTCTCGAACCAGGCCTTCTTCGCCGGTCCGTCGATCGCCACCAGATTGTGGTTGAAGTTGAGCGCCGCCCGGTACTTCTCCATGTAGGTCATGAGAGAGGGCACATAGTCCTTGACGCCGAAGAGGACGCCGCCGGCGTTGTAGAAGGCGACGTCAATATCCTTCAGTGCACCGCTGCGAAACCAGTGGTCGGCCGAGAGATAGAGCGCCTTCTGCGGCGCCCCGGCGCATTTGATGGGCATCGGCGGCTGGGTGAAGAGGGCCCTGCCTTGCGTCAATCCCTGCACAAGCTCCCAAGTGTAAGGAGCTAAATCAAAACGATAATTGGATGTGACTCCATTCTTTCCTAGGGTGTCCACCAGACCCTCGACCCGATGCCAGTCCAGCTTCAGGCCCGGGCAGACGATTAGCTGCTTATAGGCGATGACCCGGCACCCCTCCAGCAGCACATGGTTGTGCTTGGGCTCGAAGGCGGCGACGGCAGCCTTGATCCAGTGCAGGTTCGCTGGCAGGACGGAGGAGAGCGTGCGCACCGTCTCGTCGGCATTGAAGACGCCGCCGCCGACGAGGGTCCAACCGGGCTGGTAGTAGTGAATGTCGGCAGGATCGATAATGGCTATGTTGAGGTCCGATGCTCTGGCCATCAGCGAGGAGGCGACCGCGATACCGGCCGAGCCGGCGCCGACGATGACCACATCGAAGGTCGCGTCGGTCGCCTCCGTCGGGTTACGGCCGCCGTTGGCGATGCGGCGGACCACACCGGACATGTCGTAACCAGCGCCCTTGGCTTTCTCGAGGATCTCCGGCAAGGGCTGCTTACCGGCTTTGCTCAGGGCCCAAAGCGTCACCGAGCGAGTGCCGCTGCGGCAGTAAGCGAAGACCGGCTTTGGGGCTGTCTCCAGGATCTTGCCGAAGGCCTCGGCGTGCTCGTCGGTGACTGCACCGCTCTCGACCGGCAGATAGTGCGCTTCAATGCCGGCCGTTCTGGCTGCCTCTTGGATCTCGTGAAACAGAGGCTGGTCATTGCCTTCGCCGTCCGGACGATTACAGATGATGGTCTTGTAGCCGACAGCCGCAAGAGCGCTGACATCGCTCGGCGAAATCTGTGGGGCGACACTAATCTCGCCGTCAATCTTCTTAACATCCATGATCTCTGTCCTCCGCTGATCGTCTCATGCTCATCAGAGCGCGTTGATCGGAATCTTGAGGTAACGGGTGCCGTTGTCTTCCGGCGGCGGCAGGTGGCCTGCGCGCATGTTCACCTGCACGGACGGTAGGATCAGGACCGGCATATCCAACTCCGCGTCGCGCTTGTTGCGCATGGCTACGAAGGCGTCTTCGCTGACGCCGTCGTTGACATGGATGTTGGCTGCGCGCTCTTCGGCCACCGTCGTCTCCCAAGCGTAGGCGCGGCCACCCGGTCCGTAGTCGTGACAGAGGAAGAGCCGCGTATCCGGCGGCAAGGCCAAGATCTTCTGGATCGAGCGATAGAGTTGTCGGGCGTCGCCGCCTGGAAAGTCGCAGCGCGCGGTGCCGAAATCGGGCATGAAGAGCGTATCGCCGACGAAGGCAGCATCGCCGATGAGATAGGTGGCGCAGGCCGGCGTGTGGCCAGGTGTGTGCATCACCCGTGCCTCGAGCTTGCCCAGCATGAAGCGCTCCCCATCCTCAAAGAGGTGATCGAACTGGCGCCCGTCGGTGGCAAACGCGGGCTCGGCATTGAAGACCTTTTTGAAGACCTCTTGGACGGTCGAGATGGCGGCACCGATGCCGATTTTGGCGCCCAGCTTCTCCTGCAACAGGGGGGCCGCGGTCAGGTGGTCGGCATGCACATGCGTTTCGAGGATCCACGCGACCTGCAGCCCTGTCGCCTCGACATGAGCGAGGATGGTCTCGGCCGAGGCTGTGCTGGTCCGGCCGGACTTGGGGTCGTAGTCCAGCACGGAATCGATGATTGCCGCCTGCTTGGTCTCTGGGCAGTGGACCACGTGGCTGGCGGTAGAGGTGGCCGTATCGAAGAAAGTCGTGATCTCTGGTTTCATCGCTGTTTCCCCTTGGTCTCTCAAACCCTTTTGGCGCAGGTGCGAAGGCCCAATACCCGGTAAAGCGGACAGAACCTGACCAGCCCGGTGATCAGCGGCACCAGGCCGATCCACCCCCAGGGGGTCTGCGGGCCGACGAAGACAAGCGCGATCAGCACCACCCCCAAGGCGACGCGCAGCACACGGTCTAGGGTTCCGACGTTAGTGAGCATATCTGGATCCTCCCATAGCATTCGGACTTGGCATTCGGACTTGCCAAGACGCGAGGCTAGGGCTGACTCCTGGTGCTGTCTGTGACATTGTCACAGAGTCGTGCGTTCACTGTGAGGAGCGATAGCCCCGTGACCGAAAGTTGGATCGAGCGCTTTCCCGACCTTGCTGCTCTGCCGCCCGCGGAACGTGCGGCCTTGGTTGCGCGTGCTGCCGTGGTCTCCCTACCGGAGGGGAGCGTCATCTTCGCCCCGGGCAAGGAGGCAGAGAACTTTCTGCTGGTCTTGGAAGGCAGGGTGCGGGTGCAGCAGGTCTCTGCGTCCGGCCGCGAGATCGTGCTCTACCGCGTCTCCGGCGGCGAAGCCTGTATCATGACCACCTCCTGTCTGCTGTCGCACGAGGCCTACGCGGCTGAAGGGCTGGCGGAGACGGCCATTCGTGCGGTCGCCATCCCACGGGCCACATTTCAGGACATGCTGGGCAGTTCGCCCGATTTTCGCAGGATCGTCTTCTCCGGCTATTCGAACCGTATCTCGGACCTGATGCATGTCGTCGAAGAGGTCGCCTTCCAGCGTTTGGATAAACGCTTGGCCCAACGCCTGCTGGCGCTGGCCGGACCGGGAGGCGATGTTGCGACCACCCATCAGGAACTGGCGGCGGAACTGGGCACCGCGCGCGAGGTCGTCGGCCGGCAACTGAAGGAGCTGGAGCGGCGCGGCTGGGTGGCGCTCTCGCGTGGTCAGGTGCGCTTGAGTGATCGGGCTAGCCTTGAGGCTCTGGCTCAAGCAGAGTGAATGCGCCAGCCGGCGCGTGCCGCTCTATCGGGGCAGGTGCCGGTCTCCTTGCCATCTATGCTCAGCCGGTTCTTGCGCTGCCAGTAGGCGCTGACCCCCTCCGGCCCCAGGTCGGCATAGTAGGGCAGCAGGTCGCTCGGCCCCCGCTCACGTTCGATCGGCATCACCGGAACCCCGGTGCCGCAGGAGATCTGCACCATTTCTATCGTCAGCTCGAAGAGGTTGCGCTGCCCCGCCATCGGCGGAAAGCGGCCGGCCGCGTCCTCCCATGCCCGGTCATGCGGGTGCAGCACCTGCGCCTGGCCATAGACGCGCAGGATCATGGGATCGCCCTCGAAGGCGCAGAACATCAAGGTCATGCGCGGGTTCTCGGCGACGTGGGCGGCGGTCTCGTTGCCGCTGCCGGTCAGGTTGATCCAGACGATGCGCTCCAGGCTCAGGACCTGCAGCGTGTCCATGCCCTTGGGCGAAAGGTTGACGCGACCGTCGCTCGCCGCGGTGGCGACGAAGAAGAGGCGCTGCTGCTCGATGAAGGCACGCAGTCGCGGGGTCAGTTCAGCGGCGCTGGGCATCGGGTTTCCTTTCCAGTTGCGAATAGAGCACGGCGGCCATGATGGCGCCGCCGCCGATCCAGGTGTCGGCGGGCGGGAGGTCGGCGAGCAGGAGCCAGGCCCAGAGCGGGGCCAGCGGCATCTCAAGCGCGCTCAAGAGGCCGGCTTCGGCTGCCGGAACGCGGCGCGCGCCCTCGGCCAGGCTGACTGCGGCCACGGCAAAGACCAGGCCGAAAGCGCTCATGATGCCGATCTCGCCGTATGTCGCCGCAAAGGGCTCACCGAAGAGCAGAGCCGTTGGCATCAGGAAGACGCACATGAGCAGTGCGGGCGCAGCTGCCGGCGTGTCGGGAAAGCGTCGATAGATGACCATGATGGCGGCCAGGCTGGCGGTCATGCCCAGCGCCATCAGATCGCCGGCCAGTTCCGGTGCACCCAGGGAGGCCTGCACGATGATCAGCACGCCCAGAAAGGCAGCGAGGCAGCAGAGCAGCACGCGCCGGCTCGGCCGCTCGCTGATCCAGGCCCAGGCCATGGCGGCGGCCAGCAGGGGCACGGCGGCGTAGATCAGGGTGACGTTGGCAATCGAGGTGATCTTGAGCGCGGGGATGTAGATCGCGCTGCCGACCGCCCCGATGATGGCGATTGCCCAGCCGCTGGCACCGAGGGTCGCAAACTCCAGCCGGAGACGCCCGCGGCATGCCAGATAGGCCAGGGTAAAGAGCCCGGCGAAGAGGCCGCGCCAGAAGATGATGGACCAGGAGCCGGCGTCGACGCCCTTGGTGAAGAGGCCGGCGGTGCTGAACACCATCGCCGATAGCAACAGCAGGGCCACCCCAAGACCGTGCTGGTTCAGGCCGCGTGGCGCAGTTCCCTCTTCTGTGACCGCCGCTTGCATCCTGCCAGCTCCTCTTTCTTCGCTCTGGTCTTCCTGTGCTCTGGGAGTCTTCCTGTGCTCTGGGAGGCGCGGTATAGACACACCCTCCTGACAGCATATTGTCAGGAGGGTTGCGTTAGTCTGCGCAGCGTTCGAGGAGCCGATAGATGCGTCGCGCCGACCGCCTTTTTGAGATTATCCAGATGCTGCGACGGGCCAGCGCACCGCTGACCGCGGAGGCGATGGCGAGGAGGCTGGAAGTGTCGGATCGAACGATTTACCGCGATATGGCGGCCTTGCAGGCCATGCGCGTGCCGATCGCCGGAGAGGCCGGCATCGGCTACATCATGCGACCGGGTTACGATCTGCCGCCGCTCAACTTCGACTTTGACGAACTGGAGGCCATTCAGGTCGGGCTCAGCCTGTTGATCCGCACCGGAGACCGCAGCCTCAATCAGGCGGCCGCGCGCGTGCTGGCCAAGATCGAGCGGGTGGGGGAGGTCGAGGGGCTGCGCGTTTCCGACTGGGGTGTGTCGCCGATCGAGCGGATCGATCTGGCCGAGCTGCGCGCCGCCGTGCGCGAAGAGCGCAAGTTGACGCTGCGTTACCGGACCGGCGAGGGCAAGGTGACCGAGCGCCGGGTCTGGCCGATCGCGATCACCTACCATACTGAGGTGGTGGTGATGACCGGCTGGTGCGAGCTGAGGGCGGACTTCCGCAGCTTCCGCGGCGACCGCATCGAGCGCCTGCAGGTTCTGGACGAGCGCTTCGAGGGAGAGGGCGCTGCCTTGCGCGCACGCTGGGAGGAAACTCGAGATTTTCCGACCGAATAGACGGCAGGTCTCTTCTCCACAGCGCACCTCTCGAGCCTCGTGCTGCGAGGTCTTGTGGGCATGGTCGGCTTGCGCGCAGAGCTGCGAACACCCTATGAGAGGCTATCGCGCGGGAACTCGTCAAAGGCTATCGACCTGCGAGACCCCGAACCGTCTGAGGGAGGCTGGCCAGCCATGCATCTGAAAGGTTCCTGTCACTGCGGTGCCGTCCGTTTCTCGCTGCAGGCCTATGCGCCGCAGCCCTACCTGCGCTGCTATTGCTCGATCTGTCGCAAGACGGCGGGCGGGGGCGGCTATGCCATCAATCTTGGCGGCCACGCCGACAGCTTGACGGTCGAAGGCGAAGAGGCGATCGGCATCTATCAGGCCAAGATCGACGGCAGGGAAAGCCCGGCCGAGCGGCGCTTCTGCGCGCGCTGCGGCTCGGCCCTGTGGGTATGGGATCCGCGGTGGCCGGACCTGGTGCATCCTTTCGCCAGCGCCATCGACAGCCCCTTGCCGCAACCGCCGGAAAGGGTGCACATCATGCTTGCCTCCAAGCCGGACTGGGTGCCGCTGGATGAGGGGGAGACTGCGTCTTGCCACGATGCCTATCCGGAGGAATCGCTCGAAGCATGGCACCGCCGCCTCGGCCTTCTCGATAAGGCGTAACGGCGGTCCGCTGCCTTGGTTTTTCAGAAAGACTCCAGGAGTTCCCGGGGACAGAGGTTGGGGAGGCACCTGGCCAAGAAGGAGATCCGATGGAGCGCGTTGAGGAAAAGGTGCAGGGCCTGCTTGCGGCAATTCAGGCAGACCACAACAACATCCTGAACGCCGCCGCCGCGGACCCTCGTGCCTGGAAAGACCACTGGAAGGCCTGTCGCCGGCGGCTGCCGCCAGGCTATGCCATCAAGGTGATGCTCGCGTTGCTGCGCCATCGCCCCGGCGATCTCGGCATTCAAGGCTGTATTGCCGAGCTCTACATCCAGCTGGGTGATCTCACCTCGGCGTCCGCTATCGTCGAGCCGCAGCTGGCGGCGGGAGAGACACGCCATCGCCTGTTGCGCCTCCACGCCGAGATTGCACAGCGCGCACAGCGGATCGATCAGGTCCGTGCGCGCTACGAGAGGCTGCTGCAGCATTATCCGGGTGATCCCAGTGCAACGCGAGATCTCGCTAAGGCTTGCGCCAACCTCGGTGATTTGGCTTCAGCCGTCGCCTGGATGCAAAGCTTCGTCGAGGAAGAGACGGCGCTGCCGGCGGATCACCTGACCCTACTCACCTATCAGGCGAGCCAGCAAGACCGCCGCCTCTTGCCGGCCGAAACCCGGGCCTTGGTCGCGCGATTCCCAGACGACCCGCTGCTGATCAAGCGTCACCTCACCTGCTTGCGGTTTCATCGCGAATTCGACGAGGCCGAAGCCTTCCTGCAAAAAAGCGAACAGGAGGATGCGGGCGAGAGCCCGTCGGCTTCCACCACGACGCGCAGCTTCCGCGAGGAGCAGGAGCTTGAGATCGCCGCGCATCTGGAGCGCTATGCGGCAACGCCGTTGAAGCTGCACCGGCTTGCGGAAATCTGCTACCTGCTTGGCCGATCCGGCCGGCGAGATCTGGCCGAGGTACTGCTGGACGGTCTTGGTGGCGGCGTCGACAGCGATCATCTGCTGCTTGCCCGTGCCGAGCTGCATTTGTTGGCAGAAGAGATGCCCGCGGCCTTGGCATGCCTCCGCCGCGCCGCCTCGCTCTGCCCAAATTTAACCAATGGCAAGCAGCTTTGCGGTCTGCAGATTGATTGCGGGCGCCTGGAGGCGGCCCAACGCCGCTTGGCGCGGATGCGCAATCTCTTTGCCGCTTCGCGCGCGGGCGAGGCTGCGCTGGAGGATCTGACGGATGCGCTGCAGCAGGCGCAGGCGCACGATGGGAGCGCCGATAGACCTGCACTTCCGCCCGCGGCCGAGCGCTATGTCGTGGACATCGGCGCGCATCGGGGCGAAGACAGTGATTTCTATCTGCGCAAGGGCTTCAAAGTTGTCACCGTCGAGGCCTTCCCCGATCATGTCGCCTGGCTTCGCGACCGCTTCAGCGAGGAGATTGAAGCGGGCAACTGTCTGATCGAGGCGGTGGCAGTGGGCGCGCGCGACGAGACGGGCAGCTTCTTCGTGCATCACGAAAAGACGGACTGGCATCGTGCCAGCCTAGACCCTGCCGAGGGGCGCGGTAGCTTTCGCGAGATCAAGGTGCGCTTTTCCAGCGTCGACAGTCTGCTGAAGAAGTATCCCACCCCCTACTACGTAAAGGTCGATATCGAAGGGAACGACCACTACGTGATCGAGGCGCTGACCGCCGCGCGCCGGCCCACCTATCTCTCCTTCGAACTGGGACCGGGTTGGGAGAACTGGATAGAGCAATTGATCGCCGTCGGCTACCGCCAAGCCCAGATCGTCGACCAGTCCCGCTTCGATCGCTTGCGTTCGCCCTACCCGCCGCGCGAGGGCCGTTATGCCTGGACCTATTTCAATGGGCACATGAGCGGCCTCTTCGGTCGTGATCTGCCCGCCGACCGCTGGATGGAGATCGCTGACCTTGAAGCGGCCGTGAACGCGCTGCCCTACAGCAAGGGCGAGTGGTATGACGTGCACGTTCGTTGAAGGGCGGCGAGACCTCGATCGCTGATGACGGCTCCAGCGTCTTCCTGCAGAGCTTCGGCGATCTCTCCAACGTCATGACGAAGGCTGCTCCTGCGGGCGCTTGAAGGCTTGACCGAGCCAAACTAACCCGCGCCGATGGTGAAGCGGCGCCGATAGTCGCCGGGTGACAGGCCGACGATCCGCTGGAAGATCTTGCGAAAAGCGGCCGGGTCTTCATAGCCGACCTCCCAGGCCACCGCGGCGATTGTGGTGGCGCTGTGCTGCAAGAGCTCCTGCGCCCTGGTGACACGCAGGTGCTGCAGGTAGGCCTTGGGGGCGAGGCCCGTTGCCTTCTGAAAGCGACGCAAGAAGGTGCGCTCGCCAAGGCTGGCGGTTGCGGCCATCTCCGCGACCGTGGCGCCGTCGGCCTCTGGCGTCTGCAGCCAGTGCTGCACCTTGAGAACGGCGCCATCGCCGTGGTCGAGGCGTGGCGCGAAACGGCTGTAGAAGCGCTGCTCGCGCGCGCCGGGATCGACCAGCAGGAAGCGTGCCGTGGCCAGCAAGGTCGCCGGACCCAGATAGCGCTCGACCAGGCGCAGGCCCAGGTCGACCCAGGCCATGAGGCCGCCGGCGGTCAGGATATCGCCCTCGTCGACGATCATCTTCTCGATGGCCAGATCGACCTTGGGATAGCGCGTGCGGAAGGCCTCGGCCAGGCCCCAGTGCGTGGTGGCCTGGCGCCCGGTGAGCAAGCCTGTCTCGGCCAGGAGGAAGGTCCCGGCACAGACCGAGCAGAGCAGGCTGCCTTCGCGGTGGCGCGCGGCGACCCAGTCCGGCAGTGCCGGGCTCTCTTTGCGCCAGCGCTCGCCCTCCAGGCTTGGCGGCACCAGCAAGGCGGTGAGCGGCGGCTCGGGATTGCCGGAGAGATCCTGACCGGAAACCCACTGGCCGTCCCCGGACGCAGTCCAAAGACTGACCCGCAAGGCTGGACTCTGCCCGCCCTCTTGAGCGTGCAAGCGTGCGGCCGCGAGAAAGAGATCGCTCAGGCCATAGAGAGCGGCAGCCTGCGCGCCGGGATAGTTCAGAAGGGCAATATGCGGGCTGAGGGAAGACATTTTGTCCGATTTGCCTTTCTCTTTGTCGTTTCCGCCAGCTGCGAATGTCTACGGCCGGCCCTATCTTGTCCAGCAGAGCTTGAACCTGTGAGGAGATCCGCGATGAGCAAGCGTGCCCTGGTGACCATCGACATCCAGAACGACTATTTCCCCGGCGGCAAGTGGACCCTGGACGGCATGGAGGCGGCGGCCGACAACGCCGCGCGCCTGCTGGCAGCCGCCCGCTCCGCGGGCGACACCATCGTCCATGTGCACCACGAGTTTGCCAGCGCCGATGCGCCCTTCTTCGCCCCCGGCACGCCGGGTGCGGCGATCCACCAAAAAGCCCTGCCCTTGTCTGGCGAGACCCAGGTCTTGAAGCACACGGTCAACGCCTTCCAGAACACCAACCTCAAAGACATCCTGGAGGCAGCAGGTGCCGAAGAGCTGCTGATTTGCGGCGCCATGAGCCACATGTGCATCGACGCCGCCGTGCGCGCCGCCAAGGACTTCGGTTTCACCTGCACCGTCGCCCAAGACGCTTGCGCCACGCGCGAGTTGGAATTCAACGGCAAGACCATCCCCGCCGACCAGGTCCACGCCGCCTACATGTCGGCTCTGGGCTTTGCCTATGCGTCAACACCGACGACGGACGAGGTCTTGGGCGGATAGGTCTCGCTGCGCCTTATCAAGTTAACGACAAGGGCAAACGATGCAGGGGCGCCCTTGGGTTCGAAACTGACCGCAACTGCAGTTGCGGTCAGGAGAAGGACGTTAGCGCCTCAAACAGCCCCTCATCCGGCACCACGCCCAGGCCCGGTCCCTGCGGCACCCTGAAGTGCCCGCCCTCGACCTTGATCCCCTTCTCCGGGTCGTAGTGGCCGTCGATGTAGCTGCCGGCGGTCCAGACGGCCTCCAGCAGGCGGGGGTCGACGGTGGCGGCGATGTGCAGGACGGCGGCGGCGACGATGTCGCCGCCCCAGCTGTCTTCGACGGTGTGCGGCATGGAGCGGGCCTGGCAGATGTCGCGTACGGTCGCCATCGGGCCGGGGCCGCCGAGCCGGGTCATCTTCAGGCCGAAGCCGTCGCAGACACCCATCGCAATCGCGCGCAGCACGTCGGCGACGCTTTCCGTGTTCTCGTCCAGGATGATGGGGTGGGCGATCTGGGCGCGGATGGCGGCCACCTCCTCCATGGTGTTGCAGGGTTGCTCGAAGACGAAGGGGATGTCGCGGCAGGCGAGGCTGAGGCTGAGCGCCTGGCTTGCCGTCATGCCGCGGTTGGTGTCGACGACCAGCTGGGCGGTCGTGCCCACCTGCTCCCAGACCTTGCGCACGACGGCGATGTCGATGGCGACGTCGCGCCCGCCGACCTTGATCTGGATCCGCGGATAGCCCTCAGCGACCTTCTCCCGGGAGAGCCGCGCGATCTCGTCGGGCAGACCGATGCCGGTGGCGTAGTAGGCCGGCAGGCGCTCTTGCGCAGCGCCGCCCAAGAGCTCGCAGAGCCTGACGCCATAATGCTTGCCGATCAGATCCATGACCGCGACCTCAAGCGCCGCCTTGGCATAGTTGTGGCCGTTCAAGAGGCCGTCCATGCGCCGACGCAGCAGCAGCGGCGTCAGCGCCTGCTCGCCGATCAGACCGGGCGCCATCTCGGCGATGGCGGCGCGTGCCCCCAGGGCATGCTGGGGCTGATAGACGGGCCCGACCGGTGCGACCTCGCCCCAGCCGACGCTGCCGTCCTCTGCCACCAGCTTCACCAGCGTGCTGTCGACCCGGTCAAGGGTGATCAGCGACATGGTGTAGGGACCGCCGAGGATCGGCAGCTCTTTAGCATAGACGTGGATTTCGGTGATGCGCATTGCGTCTCCTCCAAGGCGCAACAGTATGGGCCAGTGCTTTCGGCACTGCCAAGCCGGGCACGCAGTGGGCGCAGCCCGTACCGACGCCCACCGCCGTGGCCTCGTTTGATGTTTTAGCCGAATAGGAAGGCCGCGGTGTCTAGCTCATCCCTGCTCAGATCTTCAAAAAGGACACTGGCGTTCTTGGACAGCTTCAGCATCACGTCATCGCCGTCCTGGTGCAGGGCCTTGTCGATGTTGAAAGTCTTGCAGATGTCCTTGATGACGACGCGATCTCCGGCCTCGAAATCGACCACGCGATCGTCGCCGGACTTGAGCGTGAAGGCAAAAGTATCCTTCCCCTGACCGCCTTCCAAGACGTCGTCACCCTTGCCGCCATCTAGGCGATCATTACCTTTGCCGCCGGAGAGCTGATCGTCGCCATTCTTGCCCGTGAGCCGATCGTTACCCGCGAACCCAAGCAAGAGGTCCCGGCCGTCTTCGCCGACCAGCTTGTCCCGCCCGTCGTCACCACCGAGTCGCTGATAGCTATAGAAGATCTCGTCCTGAATGGTGCCGACGTCGCTGTTGCGCTCGATGATGTCGGCCAGCCCCGTGTCCCAGAGGCCGGTCACCTCCTCTTGGCTGAGACCGCCGGCTTGGCTCCAATAGGCGTCTCCGTCTCGCAGCCGCTCGAACTGATCGGCGACGATCAGGGCAAAGGTCTCTCCCAGCAGGCCATCGGCGGACTCCTCGGCCAGTCCCCCGATCCAGGCGTCGACCAGATCGACATCGCCGTAAATCGCGGCCATGCGGGCGGCCAGTCCGGCATCTGAGCTCGACTTTGTACGTTACGCGGCGAAGCAGAGGGCCTCTGCCATGCGTAGGAGGCGGTCAGGCGGGATTTTGTGCCGTTCGCGGTGTGGCGGGGAGTGTCGGTAAATGTCACCGACCCATAGGGCAAGACGCACG
>JAVJSY010000057.1:0-158055 GCA_040219175.1 Kiloniellales bacterium | reverse complement strand
CTCGCCATCGCGACCGCCTTCGGCTAGCGCGACAACAACATCAACCTTATGGACATCAAGACCTACGTACATGATACGCTCTTCCATGACCCGTCTCCTATGCATGAGGCTCGGCGCTCGACCATCCAGCGCAACCCTCGTTACCTGCATACTGTGAGACGGGTCACCCCAGACTCAGGCGATCATGTGGTCTAGTTGTCAGCGACCAGCTGTCGGCGGACAGTCCAATTTGGGGCTTTGTGTATTGATCAAAAAGCCGCGCCCAGAGGCATTATCTGAGCGCGGCTTTTCTTTTTTGTAGCAGATAGTTAGGAGATGCTCTTCTACTCGAGGACGATCTGATGAGTCCAGGACTTGCCGTCGCTGACCGTGATCTGCTCGAAGCCCAGGACGCGCGCCAGGTCGAAGAAGGTAAACCAGTCGCTGACGTTGTTCTCGCGTAGCAGCGGCGTCAGCCGCGCCTGTGCGGTGAGGTTGGCCAAGACGCCCCGAGCCCGAAACATCGTATCCATCGGCCCGTCCATCAGGGCCACGATGATCAGCTTCTGCGCCTCTGCCCCCTTGGCGAAGATCGCGTAGGGGATCGGATGACCGCGCTTGGCGACCTCGACTTCCAGACCGGTCACGAAAGCCACGCGATGGGCGCGGTTGGCATCAGGTGACGGAGTCGCGCGCGCGACGTAGGTTTCCTTAGAGGTCAGCGGTCCGTAGTAGTAGCCGATGTGCCGGTCGCGTCCGGGTTCGTTCTTGGCCGCCTCGTCCGGTGGCGTGATGACCACGGCGGGCTGCTGGTTTTGGGCAGCCGCCGGGGCGGTGAAGAAGGCAAGCACGGCTGCCAGCGAGAGAAAGGGCAGCAGAAAGTGGCTGAATCGCATGAAGATCCCCTTGGTTTTGCAATCCTGTGTCGTCAGGTCTCGGCCTGGATCGGCGCGTCGTCGTATGATTTGCCGCACTGGCAGGTTAGCCTCTGCCACCGCATCCGGCTATAGCCGCTTCCCGGATAGCAGGATGACGTCAAATCGAGGCGATTTGCCATCTGAATCCTGCTATACAGGTTTGAAACATAGAGCAGATTCACGCGAACAGGTGAGTCCACCTGATCGCGATCTGCTCTCGTCGCTCACCCCCAGCGCGTTGAGTTGTCCCATGCCCCCTAAGCCCTTCACCCTCTCGGCGGCCGATACGCCGGAAGCCCAGGACGCCCTGGCGGAGCTGACGGCCCGCTATGGCTCCGTTCCGGCAGGCGAGGCCGAGGCAATGGTGGTGCTGGGCGGCGACGGCTTCATGCTGGAGACCCTGCGTTCGACCCGCGATCACCCCCTGCCCTTCTATGGGATGAACCGGGGAACCGTCGGCTTCCTGATGAACGAGTACGACCCGGAAGGCCTACCCGAGCGCCTGGAGGCCGCCGCACCGGCACGGCTGCGACCGCTGCAGATGTGCGCCTGGGATGTGCACGGCAAAGCGCATCGCGATCTGGCCTTCAACGAGGTCTCGCTGCTGCGCCAGTCGCGCCAGGCAGCCAAGATCCGCATCTCGGTCGACGGACGCGTGCGGCTGGAGGAGCTGGTCTGCGACGGCATACTGGTGGCCACGCCCGCCGGATCGACCGCCTACAACCTCTCCGCCCATGGCCCCATCGTGCCGATCGGCGCCAACGTGCTGTGCCTGACGCCGATCTCCGCCTTCCGGCCGCGGCGTTGGCGCGGCGCCCTGCTGCCCGACCGCAGCCGCGTGCTCTTCGAGGTCCTCGACGCCGGCAAGCGCCCGGTCTCCGCCACGGCCGACTCGAACGAGATCCGTGACGTTGTCCGGGTTGAGGTTTCGCAAGCCAGAGGCTCCGGCGTCACCCTGCTGTTCGACCCGCAGCACAACATGGAAGAGCGCATCCTGCTGGAGCAGTTCACGCCCTGAGGGGACCCAGCAACCGTCGCTCCAAAACGGCCCCATCGCCCCATCTGCCGCAAGAAAAATGGCCGTTCCCCCCTCGTGCGGGAACGGCCCAGGGACTTCGGACAAGTGATCAGTCTTGCCAAAAGGGCTTGCGCACCTCTTGGTGGATGTCGGCCCGGGTCAGGCCGATGTCTCTCAAGAAGGAATCGTCCATCTGTTCCAGCCGCCGCCGCTGCAGCCAGCGCTCTTGCCAGCACAGAATGAGGTGAAAAAGCTTGAGCGAAAGGCTGCGCGGGCTCGGCGTCGAGAACGTCTCCACGTGATTGGTCAGATAGTGTTCCATAACAATCTTCCTCATTATTTCACTGTGAAGCGAGAGCGCTGGAGCAGGCCTCACCCCCTTGATCTAATGAAAATTTTAGTTGCTCTTGCAGTTTCGAGCAAAGCATGATGCTTCATGAACTGATGAGGATTGCTAATGCGTCGTATGCCCAATCTGAATGCGCTACGGGCCTTCGAGGCGGCAGCGCGTAACCTCTCCTTCACCAAGGCAGCCCAAGAGCTTTCGGTGACCCAGGGAGCGATCAGCCACCAGGTGGCGGCGCTGGAGGCGCAGCTTGGGGTGCAGCTGTTCGAACGCAAGAATAGAAAGCTGCTGCTCACCAAGGTCGGGCAGCGCTATCTGCCCGCCATGTCGGAAGCCTTCGATCGCATCGCCTCGGCAACGCAGGAGCTTCGCTCAGACGAACGCGAAGGCGCGCTCCGGGTGACGGTCATGCCCTCCTTCGCGCAAGTATGGCTGTTGCCGAAGCTGAAGCGCTTTCGCGACCGCTCGCCGGAGGTGGACGTCATGGTCCTGGCGACCGAGCGGGTGATGGACTTCCTGCAAGAGCCGGTCGACCTCGGCATCCGAATCGGCAGGGGCACCTACCCCAGCCTCTGGTCGGAACTCTTGATGGAGGAGTTTATTCTCCCGGTCTGCTCGCCCGGACTGCTGACCCAGCCGCCCGGCCTGCATCGCCCCGCCGATCTTGCGCACTATGGCCTACTGCATGACGATGCCGGTGAGGACCATGGCCACGTCGACTGGGCCGAGTGGCTCGACCTGGTCGGCGCCAAGGGTGTCGACACCAATCGCGGCATGCAGTTCTCCAACTCGTCTTTCGTGATCATGAGCGCCATCGCCGGCGAGGGCGTAGCGCTGGCCAAGCTGGGGCTCTGTATCGAGGAACTGATCGCCGGTCGCCTGGTGCAGCCTTTCGGTCCTATCGTTCCGATGAATCGCAGCTACTACATGGTGACCACGCCGGAGAAGGCACGCTGGCCCAAAGTCAGGGCCTTCGTCGAGTGGATCAAGGAAGAACAGGCAGCCGTGCCGCGCTGGCCGCGACCCGGCGACGAGCATCTCTTGACCCGCCCCTAGGCGCGCACTTTAAGATCCCTCGGGATCGGATGCATCGTTCACGGAACAGCGGCAACGGAGGATCCGACAATGATGGTGCGTTACCTGGTCAAGGATGTCACTTTTCGCAACGAGATCCTGGAGGGTCCGGGCGGCAAGCAGATCCTCTGCGAAGACCCCTCCGGCAACCCCATCGAGCTCTTCGAAGCAGGCTAGAACCGCATGACCTCGCAGCACAAGGGCCTACCCTCCGATCCCAAGCGACGCGCCGTGGAGAGACAATCGGCGAGGGCTGGCGGCGTCACCCGTGGCGGCGAGCCACGACGGGTAAAGCTGCTGATCTGGTTGCTCTTCCTGGCCTGGTGCTTCTGCTTTGTCTGGTCTTTCGTCGATTTCGCGGTGACCGAGGCCGAGGGCAGCTCTTTCGTCCGTGGGATCAACCGACTGGGTGGGTTTCTGGCCTGGCAACTGGCTACGATCGTGCTGGCCGCCACTCTGTTCGGCGTCGGCTGGATGCAACCCCACGGCCTTTCGCGAAGCTCAAGACGCCTGACCCGACTGCCCCTGATCCTCTTGGCGGTCGCCTGGGTCTGCGTGGTTATCGCCGGCATCACCTTCTTCCTGCTGGACCGCATGGAGAGCACGATCAGATAACCGCCTCGTCGAGCTGCTCCTTCAGCCAGGCCAGCAGCCGCTCGCTATTGCCCTGCCCCTCTGGTGGCCATCTTCGACTATAGCTACCTCGTCTTCGCGGCCCTCTGGTCGGCTCTCTTCTTCGCACAGAGCCCGAGCCTTTCGACCGCAGCCGGCATGGCCATCATCGCGCTCGCCGGTCTCATGGTGATCAAGCCGGCGGCGTCTTCTCGCGATCAAGAGCGACCGTCGCGTGCGCCAAACGCATGAATTCTTCAGCTGTTGGCCTGCGCCCAGGCGACCGCATCGGCCAAGATCTCGGGAATTCCGCGAAGGCTGACGCCCAGACTGTCCCGGCGCGTGAAGTCGAAAGCGGTCGGCGCGGCGGGTGCGCCGCTATAGGGGTCCGGCACCGTGATCGAGGGATCCAGCTTGCGCAGCTCTGCATAGATGTCGTTCCAGTGCCAGCTTTCGCGCAAAGCGTAGTAGCGCCCCTCTGCAGTCGGGCTCTCGTAGGCCGCGAGGAAGAGCGCCGCCACGTCGTCGATGTGGGCCATGGAGGCCGAGTCGTTCGGCGTCACCTTATGGCGGCCCACCCCGCCCTGCAGCATGGCCTTGATCGCACCCATGAAGCCCTCTTCGCCATGCTTGGGCAGAACCATCGGCCCCAGCATCAAGGTCGGCAGCATGATGCGCAACCTGATGCCATGCTCGGCTGCCAGGCGCATGGCGGCCTGCTCCATCACCGTCTTGGTGGCGGAGGTGTACTTCTTCGCTGCGCATTGCTGATCGGCGTCCGACCAGTGATCGACCTCGTTCTTCACCGGCACCGGCGGGATGGGATTGGTGCTGGAGGTGGAGGAGCCGATGATGACATCTTTCACGCCCGCCCGGACGGCGGACCGCATGATGTTGAGACAGCCGTTGACGGTCGGATTGATGATCTCCGCATAACCACGGGCGTCGTCCAGCTCTCGCGCCGGCGTTCCGTCCGGGGCGGCATAGACCGGGATCAGACAGGTGATGAAGAGGCCGTCCGCACCCTCGACGACGGTATCGAAGGCGCCTTCCTGCATCATGTCGGCGGCCTCCAGGCGAAGCCGTGCTTGCGCGCCAGGAAGCGCCATCAAGTGCGACGCCGCGACCTCGGGGTTGCGCATCGCCCCGCTCACCGCGTAGCCGCGTGCGAGTGCTGCCTTTAGAATATTTGCCCCGACGAGCCCGCTCGCCCCTGCGATCGCAATCTTACCAGGCATGTGACCTCCCTATCCTTTCCAGAGAGAGTGGCACCAAGGCTCTCTGTGCACCAGCGCTTCGAGGACAGCCGCGCGGGCGTGCATTTGCCGCCCTCGATCCCAGGCGCCCCCGTGCAAGCATCGCCAGCCAGACAACGCGAGTGCCCCGATGCCACCGACAGACCTCTTGATAACCTTCTTTCTGGCCAGTGCGGTCTTCGCCTGCGTGCCGGGTTCGGGAATGCTCTATGCGGCGGCCCAGACGCTGACCTTGGGCCGGCGGGCCGGCTGGTGGTCGGCCTTGGGATTTCACCTTGCCGGCCTCGGCCACATCGCAGCTGCCGCAATGGGCGTCTCGACCATTCTGGCCGTCCTGCCGGAGGTCTTCACCGCGGTGAAGCTGGCCGGTGCTGCCTACCTGATCTGGATGGGCATCCGCTACCTTCGGACTCCCCGATTGCCGCCCACGGGCGAAGGCGCGAAGCTCCGCCCCACCCTCCGCAAGGCACTGCGCGACAGCATCATCGTAGAGGCGATGAACCCGAAGACCGCCTTGTTCTATCTGGCTTTTCTGCCGCAGTTCACGGATGCGACGGCAGCGCTGCCGGTCTGGGTGCAGATCCTCGTCCTTGGGATCATCGTCAACACCCTCTTTTCGCTGAACGATGGTCTCCTGATCGAGATCTCGCACGCGCTTGCAAAGCGCCTTGCCACATCGACCCGGATCCTCGCCTTCATGCGACGCGCCGGCGGCGGCCTGCTGATCGCCTTGGGCGCGCACCTGGCATCGATGCGCGCCCAGTAACGCGCCCTTAAGTAAAAAAGGCCTCCGCCTCGGCCTGGTTGGCCAAGACCTGCTCCGAGATCCCGCCGGTGCTGGCAACGAAACCGAAGTCGACCGTGGCGCCGGCCTCGACTGCGCCGTTCCAGGCAGCCTCGTCCACACGGTAGCGCTCGCCATCCTGGTCGGCGACCTCTGCATTCCAAATCTGCTCGATCTCGAAGGGAAGATCGAACTCCAGCGCCCAGGCATCGCTGTCCTCGCCCGAGAGGTTGGTCAGCGAGGCCGTCCATTGGGCGCCGCTGCCCCAGTCGTTATCCAGGGTGAAGTCGAGTGCGAAGTCGTCGGCATCGCCCGGTGGGGGTGGCGGCGGCTGTGCGCTGCCATCGTCATCCAGAATTCGCCCGGGCGCTGAATAGGTCTCTCCATCGGGTGCGGTGACGTAGAGGCGGAAGAACTCAACCGTCTCGTCCAACTGGTCGGGCAAGACCGACACCGAGACGGATTTGCTGGTCTCCCCGGCCCTGAAGAGCAGGGCCCCGGATGTCGCCTCATAGTCCTTTCCGGCCTCCGCAGAGCGATCCTCGGTGCGATACTGCAAGGAGAGGTCCTCGCCATAGGGATGATCCAGGGTAACCTCGAAGGTGAGGCTGGTCCCGCCGCCACTGGCGCTGCCATCTCCCTCGAGCAGCGGCTCCAGCAGGGTCACTGCGTTCTGGCGGATCGAGGTCCAATCGTCCTCTAGAATTCCGCCGGTATCGCCCGAGTTCGGGTTCCAGGACCACCAGGACCAGGACATTCCGCTCTGGCCGGGCGCGATGTCAGACTGCCCGTCGTTGTCGAAGTCTCCGTCCAGATAAGAGACGATGGCCTCGGCCCAGTCGCGATCCAGATCCGTCTCCAGCTTGGACCCGAACTCGCCCACCAGGATGGGGGCGATCTCCTCGCGATAGATGAAACCCCAATGTTCGTCGAAGACCTGCTCCAGGTCGGAGCCGTCGAAGAACCAGGGTTGAGCGTAGACCGACGCCGGATAGTCGTGGGGAGAGTAGACCAGTTTGTCGGCCTGATCGAGGACCAGCGGGCGGTCGGCAACGCCCTGCAGGTTGCCGCCCCACCAGTAGTTGTCGCCCTGGTAACTGCCGATGCCCTCAACAACGATCAGCCAGTCGGCGTTCACCTGGTGGATCGCATTACCGGCCCGTTCTGCCGCTGCGGCCCAGTCGGTGGCGCTGCCGTCCCCCCAGGTTGCCTGGCCGTGAGGCTCGTTGTGGATGTCGGCGCCGATGATGTTGTCCTGGTCGGCATAGCGCTCGGCCAGGGTGGTCCAGACCTCGATCCAATCGTCCTCGTTATAGCGGCCATCGTACCAGAGGCCATTGGCGTTGGCACTGTTACCGACCTCGCTGCGGTGATGGTCCAGCAGGATCTTGAGGCCAAGGTCGCCGGCATAGTCGATGACCTTGTCCATGATCTCCAGGCCGCTCAAGCCCTGCAGATCGGGGTTCAGACCGAAATCGATACCGCTTGGCGTACCGCCATCCAGGATCACCTGCGCCGAGAAGGGCAAGCGGATCGTGTTGAAGCCGGTGTCGCGGATCTGCTCCAGCATCTCTTGCCAGTTCCGGGCCCAGAGGCCATGCGGCGTTTCGATGTCGGTCTCCAGCCCGAACCAGTTGACCGAGCGGATCTCGACCGCGTCGCCATTGCTATCCAGGATCTGGTTGCCGCTGGTCGAGAGCGGCCCTGCGGCGATCAAGGTGCTGCCGCCACCGCTACCGCCGGTAGGGTCGCCCTCACGAGCGCGCGGCTCGCTGATCTGCACCCCGGGTAGGCCGGCCGTGTCCTCATCCTCGATCCAGCCCACCGCCTTGCCATCGGCAACATTGGCGCCGTCGGCATCGAGGATCTCGAAGAAGAAGCGCTCGTCCGCTTCGGCCGCTCCGTCGTTCACCAGGTCGACCTCGACGAAGGCGGCGGTATCGCCGGCGGGAATGGTGAGCTGACCGGAGAGCGCCTCGTAGTCGCTGCCGGCCTTGGCCGTGCTGTCGCGGGTCGCGTAGAACAGCGTCACATCCTGGTCGGCGGCCTCGGAGAGGTCGATTCTGAAGCGGACGAAGGCGCCCTCGCCCTCTTCCGCCCGGCGATTGTTCACGTTCAGATCCGGAAGGCTGGCGTCATAGGCATCGTCGTCGTCGATCCAGCCGCTGGCGCGGTCGTCGGCGATGTCTGCGCCCTCGGCATCGAAGAGCTTGAAGATCAGCCGCTCTTCGGCCTCTTCGATCAGGTCGTTGATCACCTCAACCTCGACAAAGGCGCTGGTCTCGCCCGGTGCGAAGGTGACCGTTCCTTGTTTGGCGACATAGTCCTCGCCCGGATCGGCAAAGGAGGCCTGGGTGCGATAGGAGACGCTGACGGGCTGATCGGATGGCTCCGACAAGGTAATATTGAAGCGGATGACCGTGTCCTCGCCCTCTTCGACCCGGCGATTGCCAACGGCAAGCTCCGGCAGGTCTTCGAGCGGGGCGACACCGCCATCGGCCACCAAGCTGTCGAGCCCATCATTGAAGCGCTCGTTCAGCAGACGATGGTCCTCGAAGGTCGAATCGTAGCGCCAGAGCTGCGGCAAGTCGGCGAGTTCCTGCGGCGTCACGCCGGTGATCACGGTCTTGCCCCAGACATCGTTGTAGCCGCCCCAGCTCTCGCCGTAATGGGAGATGGTCATCTGCTGGCTTGCTTGGTCATAGACCATGTGCAGTTCGCGGCCGGTCATGACCACGAAGTTCAGCACCAGGTCGTTGCCGTGTTCGCTCTGCAGCGCATCGAAATCGTAGGTCGTCACCTTCCCGGCGATGTGGGTTTGTATGGCGATGTGATTGTCCGGCCAGCCGCCATTCGGGTCGAGGCTGTAGAGCGAGGCGACCAGATCGTCCTGGAAGTGATTGTTCGTCGTTGCCCAGGACTGTGCCAGGGTCGGGAGGTCCGAGGGCTGTATGTTGCGGATGGTCGCGATCGGGCTCGTGCTCTCGTAGATGCTGACCGGCATGATGTTCAGCGTGAGCAAGCCGTTGGCCTGCTCCTCCCAGAGGACGGCGTAGTTGTGCGCATTCATCTCGACCACCTGGTCGCCGTCGCGGAAGGCGAAGATCAGACGGTCGGTGCTGGGATCGTACCCGGAAAGGTCATCCGAACCGACGACGAAGAGCCGCCCGGTACCGGGTCCGCTACCCTGAGGCCAGTCGGCCGAACCGCCGCTGGCCCAGGTCTCCGGCGGCGCGACGGGATAGGTCAGACCGTAGGGATTGAAGTAGTCGGGGGTGTCACCGGAGAAATCCAGCCAGTTAACCGTCACCATGTCAGCGCCTCTCCGTCATGCAAGACAAAGACGAGTTAAGGAAGGTCGAAGCTTGAACGGACGTCCAAGAAACCCTTCGCGTGGCTGGCCGACCGCCCAGAACAGGGATCAAGAATTCACCAGCGAGCCAAGCATCAATAGGTGAAAGTCAAACTGTGCCATCTGTTTGGCGTGAATTTGACCTAAAAGAGGGAGTCGTGACACGCAGAGGCCACAATTTGGCCAAAGGGCGCCGACACCAGACCAACCACATGAAAAAGCCGCCTGGTTTCGCCCTCGCCGTCCAGGTGTCGTGCACTCATCGTGAGGTGTTCGATGGCGTTCGGGGTCCTTTCGGCAGCACAGAGATGTGCTGCGCTTGCGGATCGGCTAGCTCGCCGAGACCTTTGCGCGTGCTTCTCCACGTCCGATCGAGACGTAATCCAGGCCTGCTTCGCTAGCAGCCTTGGGGTCGAAGAGATTGCGCAGGTCGATGAGTAGCGGGCGGCGTAGCGCATCGACGACCGCCGCCAAATCGAGGCGCCGAAAATCGTCCCATTCCGTCAAAATGACAGCCGCATCGGCGCCGCGCAAAGCAGAGAGGGAGTCCTTCGCCCAATGCACGTCGCGCAACTGCGTAGAGGCCAGGTCCATCGCAGCCGGATCATAAACCGCCAAGATCGCACCCATCTGCTGCAGCATCGGTAGAATGACCAGTGCCGGGCTCTCTCGCGTGTCGTCGGTTCCGCCTTTGAAGGCGACGCCCAAAACGCCAATACGCAGGCCTTGTACGGACCCGCCGCAAGCCGCGACGATCTTGTCGGCCATCCGGCGCTTCCTGGCCTCGTTCTCCTCGATCACGGTCTCGACGATGCCGATGGGATGCTTGAGCTGACGCGCCGTCCAGGCGAGCGCGCGCGTGTCCTTCGGAAAGCAGGAGCCGCCGTAGCCCGGTCCGGGTTTCAGGAACTGACTGCCGATGCGCTTGTCCAGGCCTATGGCTTGGGCGACCGATTCGACATCGGCGCCGCTGACCTCGCAGAGGTCGGCAATCTGGTTGATGAAGGCAACTTTGGTCGCCAGGAAGGCATTGGCCGCGTACTTGATGGTCTCCGCGGTTTCCAGCGACGTTACCAGCACCGGGTATCCCTGCTGGGCGAGCGGACTATAAAGCTCTTGCATCACCGCAGCGGCGCTGTCGCTCTCCGCCCCCACGACCACCCGGTCGGGTTTCAGAAAGTCCTTGACCGCCTTTCCTTCGCGCAGAAACTCCGGATTGGAGATCACCTGTAGATCGCCGCGCCCGGCCTCTGCCACCCGCTTTGCCAGGCTACGGTTGGTACCGATCGGGACCGTTGACTTGATCACCAGGTAACCGTCTTGAGCCATCAGCCCGACGAGCTGGTCGACAGCCAAATCGATGTAGCTAAGGTCGGCTTCGCCATTGGTGGATGAGGGCGTGCCAACAGCGACCATGACCAAGCGACAACCCGCCACCGCACCCCCAATATCGGAGGTAAAGCTCAAGCGTCCGGCCTGCATGTTCTTGTCGCAGAGTTCCACCAATCCAGGCTCGTAGATCGGCACCTCGCCACGCTGCAGTCGGCCGATCTTGGCCTGGTCGTTGTCCACACAAACCACCGCATGGCCCAGTTCGGCGAGACAAACGCCCGACACCAGCCCTACATAGCCTGTTCCGATGATTGCTATTCGCATTCCAGCAGACCCGAATTTGTACCGCCACACACCAGGGACGCACACCGGTCGGACAAACGATGGCGCACAACCCGTCTAGACTCGCTATGTTCGCTGAACCGCCGACAGCCTGATCGCCGTCAACAGCGTACCGATGCCTATCTCCTACTCAAATGTAGCACAGGCTCTCGACAATTCGAGGCTGGAGCAGATCGCGATCGGATGGCCTCACCTGTTCGCGTGAATCTGCCCTATGTTTCAAACCTGTAGCGCAGGATTCAGATGGCAACCCGCCTTGTTTCGACATCATCCTGCTGTAGGACGCCCGATCGCCTCATAGCTTCAGAGATCTCAGAAAACTCTTCAGTCCGTCGCGCAATTCCGGGTGTTCCAGAGCAAAGGCAATGTTGGCCTGCAGGAAACCCAGCTTGTCGCCGCAGTCATAGCGCGTGCCCTCGAACAGCAAGCCATGGACGGGCGCGGTGCTTAGCGAGTTGGTGATCGCATCGGTGATCTGGATTTCACCACCGGCCCCGACCATCTTGCGGTCCAGGTGTTTGAAGACGACGGGATCGAGGATATAGCGACCGATCACCGCCAGTTGCGAGGGCGCGCGTTCGGGGCTTGGCTTCTCTACCAGGCCCTTGGCCGTGACCAGAGGCCCCTCCACCTTCTCGGGATCCATAATACCGTAGCGATCGGTGTGCTCTCTGGGCACTTCCTGCACGCCGATCACGCTGCCGCGGCCGATCTTGTCGTAGGCTTCGATCAACTGCGCCAAACACGAGCGTCCCCCGAGGACGATATCGTCGGGAAGCAGCACCGCGAAGGGCTCGTCGTGAATCAGATCGCGCGCGCACCAGATGGCATGGCCCAAGCCCAGAGGGCTGGATTGACGCACGAAGATGGCATCGCCGGCATCGATCTGAGAGTTGCGCACCGCTGCCAGCGCCTGATGCTTCTCACGCGACTCCAACACCTGCTCCAGTTCCGGAGCCCGGTCGAAGTGATCCTGAATGACCGACTTTCCGCGAGAGATGATGAAGATGAACTTCTCAATACCGGCTGCCTTGGCTTCTTCGACGGCGTAGTTGATGACCGGCTGATCGACGACCGGGAGAAGCTCTTTGGGGATCACCTTCGTGGCCGGCAGGAAACGCGTACCCAAACCTGCAACCGGCAAGATCGCCTTGCGAACTTTCTTCATGACCTTGGGAACACCTCCTGATAAACGGATCGGCCGCGCCCCGCCGCAAGTCTTGGAAGCCGCACCCCCGCGACTCCAGACCGGTCGGAACATCTTGGCGGAGCTATAGCATGCCCGGCGTGCGAGTGAAGCGGCAGGATAGACGCAGATGGCAACGCTGTCTGCCAGCGTCCATCGTGCCACTTCAGTTACTGGTAAAGCAGGCCACGGCAGTCGCCAGACGCTCGGTCAGTGGCGAGGGGCGATGCGCACGAAAACCCTCGACCAGGGCCGTGTAGTACCAGCGCACGCCGGCACCGCTGCCGGAAAAGCGAGTCCACACGGCTTCGCCCAACTGGTTGTGATCGTCGCGAATGCACTCCGCGTTGTGTGTCTTGTCGGCCAGTGAGACCAGCAAGGAACGCTCGGGCTTGTTTGCCAAGCTGGCGACGTAGGCCTCTTTGCGCGGACGCCAAGAGGGCTTCACATCCTCCAGGCTGTCGCTGCAATCAGCCACGATGGCCGCCACACCGGGGCCGAAACGCTCCTCGATGCGTTGCAACTCGGCACGCCCGCCCTGGTCCTCGGCCGCGTCGTGCAACAGCGCCCCCACGGCCTGCTCCTCGTCGCCGCCATGTTCCAGGGTGAGAGCTGCAACAGCCATCAGGTGCGAGACATAGGGCACTCTATTGCCTTTGCGTCGCTGATGGCGATGCAAACGGGCGGCATAGACCAGAGCCTCTTCGAAGCGGTCGCCCAGGGTGACATCGGGCATTCTATGTTCCTTTCCTATCGTTCGTTTCTATCGTCGCGCCTCAGAGCCCTGCCATTCGCCAGCAGACTGCATGAAGCCTTCTCACCGCGCCGACTTGCGGGCAGGATCGCTAGATTGAGGGGCACTGAAAGCTGGGCGCAGCAAGGAGACCTGGGTGGCGGCGCGTGAAACGGCCAAGTACGAGGGGGGAGCCGGTTTCACCGAGGGATCCATCCTCAAGCATATTGTAGCGACAACGCTCTACGGCGCCATCGGCTTGATGACGCTGTTTCTGGTCGACCTTGCCGATCTCTATTTCCTCTCTCTGCTGGGTCAGGAAGAGCTGGCGGCAGCGGTCGGCTACGCCGGCAGCATCCTCTTCTTCTCCACCTCGATCTGCATCGGCTTTGCCATCGGGACTGCGGCCACCGTGGCGCGCAACATTGGCGCCGGTCGACGCGAAGAGGCCAAGCGCCTGGTTCTCCACAACGCGCTGGCGACCCTGATCCTGACCATCCCGGTGGCAGTCGTTGGCTTCGTCTATGCGCCGGAGTTCCTGGAGGCGCTGGGTGCCGAAGGGCGCACCTTGGAACTCGCCATCGTCTACCTCAGGATCATCGTTCCCTCCATGCCGCTCTTGGCATTGGCAATGGCCGGCGGCGGCGTCCTCAGAGCCAATGCCTTGCCGCGCCTGGCCATGTGGTCGACGGTCGGCGGTGGCCTGGTGAACGCCGTCCTGGACCCAATCCTGATCTTCGGACTCAACCTGGACATCGTCGGCGCGGCCCTGGGCAGCGTTGCCGCCCGGATCGCGGTCTTTGCCATTGCCTGGTACGGCGTGGTCTATCGGGCCCAGGTACTCGGTCGCTTCCAGTTTCGCCACTGGTGGAAAGACACCTGGCCTTTCCTCGCCGTAGCACTGCCGGCGATCGCAACCAACCTGGCAACACCGGTCGGCAACTCCATCATGATCGAGGCCTTGTCCACGCATGGCGACGACACGGTGGCGGGCTTTGCCATCGTCAGCCGGATCATCCCGGTGGCTTTCGGTACGATCTTCGCGCTCAGCGGCGCCATCGGTCCGATCGTTGGGCAAAATTATGGGGCGGAGCGCTACGATCGGGTCCGCATTGCGCTTTGGACGGCCATGGCGTTCTCGGCCCTCATGGTGCTACTGCCCGCCATCCTCTTCTATTTCTTGCAAGACCAGGTCGCTCTGGCCTTCAACGCGACGCCGGGCGCCGGCGAAGTCATCCACATCTTCGCCGAGGGCGTCACTGTCACCTTCGTCTTCATCAGCGGCCTCTTCGTCGCCAATTCCGCCTTCAACAACCTGGGCCGACCGCTTTGGGCCACCTTGTCCAACTGGGGCCGCGCCACCATCGGCACCCTGCCGCTGGTCTGGCTGGGCGATCGCTATTTCGGCGTTACCGGCATTCTCTGGGGACAGGGACTGGGCGGCGTCATCTTCGGCATCGCTGCCTTCGTCGCCGCCTTGTGGCTTGTGCACAAGCGTCGGCTGGTGGCCCAGCCAGACAGCGACCTGCGCTTCTTCCGCCTGCCGCTGCAGGCCACGACCGTCTATCGCGGCTGGATTCCCAGCGGTGCAACCCTTCGCGAAAGCCGCAGCAATCAGAAGAAGCCAAAGGACAAAGCCTAGATCTTTCTCCCGACATAGATCGGGTGCTCGCTGCAAGAGCGGGCAGCTTTGCTGGCACCCGCTTGGCGTTGCAAGGCAACAGAGGCGCCCTACTCCTGCCAGTTCAAGAACAAGCGGCGCCACTCCTCCTCGACCTGCCCGTCATAGAAACCGGCAAAGGGATATGTTTCGGTCATGGGGTTCTGCCGCGCAAAAAACGAACACCGGCCGAAGGGCCGTGGCGTCCCCCAGCGAACGAAGTTCGAACACCCAAAACCGAGGGGTCGACAGTTCGAACTTGAGAGAGATGGCGTCCCCAACGGGATTCGAACCCGTGTTACCAACGTGAAAGGCTGGCGTCCTAGGCCTCTAGACGATGGGGACCCGAGGCAGAGGGCAGGGATGTACGGCGGCGCGCAGCGAAAAGCAAGTGCCTAACCGCCATTCCTCTCCGTCGCAGGCTGCAGGGCACCCAAGCTGGGCGACGGACTGACGGGTTGCTGCTCGACGAACTGGGGCGGGCCCAGTTCTTGCAGCAGTTTCTGCTCGATCGCAGCACCGTAGGAGCGGTAGTCCTTGGCAGTCAGCACGAACGCCCCGGGTCCGCCGACGACCTCGGCACGATAGAAGCTGGGAAGGTTGGGGTCCTCGTTCAGGATGACCAAGGCATTGATCGTGACCCCCGCGATGACCAGCCGGTCACGCCAGACCGCCGGATTCTCGCCCTCGTTGCTGACCCCATCGCCGGAGACATCGACCACCAGGCGTGCGCCCTGGTAGGCATTGCCGTTCATGCTGGAGAGTGCGGTCCGCAGGGCCTCGCCTATCGCCGTGCTGCCGCCTTCGATAAAGCGCGGCGTTGCATCCACATAGTCGGCGAAGGCCATGGCATCCTCGGCCGAGCGCAGCACGCGCCACTCGGCAGAGATGTGCTGCTGACTGCGGCCGGCCCACTGCATCAGGGCCACCGCCACGCCTTTTTGGCCCAATGCCGTGATCGCCGCACCGACCAGCGGGCTGCGAAAGGCTTCGGCCAGGCCGCGGATCTGTTGATCGAACTCATAGCGGTTGATGGAAGAGGAGCTGTCGACGGCCAACAGCAGCTCGATTTCTACGGGCTGCGCTTCGGCCCTGTTCGCCGTGCCCTCAAGGATCGCGGTCAGCAGTGTCAGGCCCAGCAGTGTCAGGCCCAGCAGCAGTCGAGCGAGACGAGGCTTCTTCCCTCTTGAACGGCTGAACCTTTCCATCGGCGCCCATCACCCTCACTAAGCTCACCCCCGCAGCCTGGCGAGCAACTGGGCCCAAAGCAAGGCACGGTCGCGTTACGGCTCGGACTGCTGACAGCCCTTGGTATTAGCCGCTCACCTCGGCTGCATCCTCGAGGATCAGCTGCACCGCATCGCCACCGCGCCAGGTGTCGCGTTCGAGTCGACCGGCCAGGTGCAGGCGCCGTCCGCGCGCAGCCAGCAAGGCCTCGCCCAGCGGGCTGTCGAAGGCGCGGAAGCAAACGGCGCGGAGGCTGGTGCCGGTCTCGGCCTCGGCGCGCAGCCGCAGATGCTTCTCGGCCATCACGTCGACATTGGCCAGGCGCATGGCCGGCAGCGCAAAGCGCGGCTGAGGATTGCCGACACCGAAGGGCGCCAGGCTTTGGCACCCGGTCACCAGTTCGGCCGTCGCACCGCTGCCCGAGACCGTCGCATCGATCTTTAGCGCCGGCTGATAGTTCATATCTATCAGGGCTCTGGAAGCCTCTTTTTGCATGAAACTCGTGAGGTCTGAGATCAGGGCCGGCTGCACGGTCAAGCCGGCCGCCATACGATGCCCGCCCCCGTTGACCAGCAATCCCGCTGCCCGAGCCCGTAAGACAAGGGCGCCAAGATCGAAGCCGGGGACCGAGCGTGCCGAGCCCTTGCCCACCCCGTCGCTCAGGGCGATCACCAGGGCCGGCAGGTCATAGCGTTCGCGCAAACGCGCGGCGACGATGCCGATGACACCGGGGTGCCAGGAGTCGCCCACCGCGACGATCATGCCGTTCGGCGAAGGCCCCGCCTCGATTTCCTCGATCGCTTGAGCCTGGACACTGGCCTCGATCTCCTGGCGCTCGCGATTCAGCCGATCCAGCTCTTGCGCCAGCTGCTGCGCTTCCAGGGGGTCGTCGCTGGCCAGCAGCCTTGCCCCAAGATCGGCAGAGCCCACGCGGCCACCGGCATTGACTCTGGGGCCCAGCTGAAAGGCCAGCTGTCCAGCGGTCGCCGTGCCCTGCTGGCCGCTGACCTGCAGCAGGGCGGCAAGACCGGCGTTGCCACGACGCTCCAGCACCTTCAGGCCCTGCGCTACGAGTACCCGGTTCAGACCGCTGAGCGGCGCCACATCGGCGACGGTCCCGAGCGCGACGAGGTCCAACCAATCGAGCAGCTGCGGCTCGCACAGATCGCCCGCATAGAAGCCGCTCCGGCGCAGTTCACGATTGACCGCGATCAACAACAGGAAGAGGACCCCGACCGCAGCCAGGCTCCCGGCACCGCTGTCGTCGTCCAGGCGATTAGGATTGACGATCGCCATAGCCTCGGGAAGGGTCGTCTCCGCCACATGATGATCGACCACCAGGACCTCCAGCCCTGCCGTGGCAGCAGCCTTCAAGGCCTCGTGCGCCGTGGTCCCGCAGTCGACCGTGACCAAGAGGCGGACCCCCTCGCCTGCCAGGCGCTGCATGGCCGCTGGATTGGGGCCATAGCCCTCCGCCAAACGGTCTGGGATGTAGACTCTGAGATCGCGTCCCAGCGCCGCAAAGAAGCGCTTCAGGAGTGCCGAGGAGGTGGCCCCATCCACGTCGTAGTCGCCGAACACCGCGACGGCTTCTCCGGCGCGAATCGCCTCAGCCAACCGCTCGGAAGCCGCGCGCATATCTTTGATAACAAAGGGATCTGGAAGTGCCTCACGCAGCCGTGGCTGGAGAAAGCCCTGCGCTTCCTCCAGTCCCACGCCGCGTTGGGTCAGCAAGCGGGCGACAAGGTCGGAGAGGCCGAGGCGCTGTGCGATTGCCGTGGCTGCCCGTTCGTCATAGTCGCGCGTGTGCCAGGTCTGACCGGTCAAGGAGCGGGTAACGCCCAGCAGCGCGGCCTGCCCCTCACCGCTCATCGGGAAGCCTAACCCAGAAGGTCGCTGTACCAGGTCTTGCGCGAAAAATCGTGGCGAGCGTGGATGGTGCGGACCGTTCCCGTGGCCGAGCGCATGACGATCGACTCGGTCTCGGCACCCTGGGCGAAGCGGCGCACGCCGCGCAGCATGCTGCCGTCGGTCACACCGGTCGCCGAGAAGACGACGTCGCCGCCGGCCAGCTCGTTCAGCTTGTATTTTCGGCTCAGATCGGTGATGCCGCAGCGATGGGCGCGCTCGCGCTCGTCGTCGTTGCGGAACACCAGGCGGCCCTGGAACTGGCCGCCGATGCAGCGCAGCGCGGCCGCGGCCAAGACGCCTTCCGGCGCGCCGCCCTGTCCCAGATAGAGATCGATGCCGCTCTCCTTGCTGGAAGTCGCAATTACACCGGAAACGTCGCCGTCGCCGATCAGGACAATGCGGGCACCGGCCTCGCGCACCTTGGCGATGATCTCGGAGTGGCGGGGGCGATCCAGGATGCAGACCACCAGGTCCGATACGGCCTTGCCGGTGGCTTTGGAAAGCGAGGCCAGGTTCTCGGCTGCATCGGCGTCCAGATCGACCACATCCTCAGGCAGACCGCCGCCGACGGCAATCTTGTCCATATAGGTGTCGGGCGCATTCAGGAAGCCGCCCTCCCCAGCCATGGCGATCACGGCCAGGGCGTTGGGGCCGCCCTTGGCGGTGATCGTGGTGCCCTCCAAGGGGTCCAGCGCGATGTCGATCTTGGGTCCGCCGTTGCCGACCTCTTCGCCGATGAACAGCATCGGCGCCTCGTCGCGCTCGCCCTCGCCGATCCGCACCGTGCCGCTGATCGGCAGGCTGTTGAGCGCCACGCGCATCGCCGTAACCGCGGCCTGATCGGCCGCCTTCTCGTCGCCACGTCCCATGAGACGCGACGCTGCGAGCGCCGCTGCCTCCGTCACACGTACCGATTCCAGAGCGAGATTGCGATCCATAGCACTTAAGCCTGACATCTGAATTCTATCCTCTTGAGTCTCGTTGCTGCCCGATCCTGGGGTCGGGTGCCCCCTTTGGACCTCGCGCGCGCGGCGGTTCTCCCCGGCCCGGGTCGCTTGGTCCTGTCTTTCGTCACTCTCTAGTCACCGTCTGTCGGTGCTCCGACCTAGAACTCGGCAATCGCCAGAACGCGCGGCGGTTCGATCACGGAATCCAGCTGGGCTATCCCTGTGAGCGCGCGCTCCAATGCCTGTGCCTGTGTCTCGTGCGTCGTCAAGACGACACTCACCGTCTCGCCAAGCGCCCGGCCCCGCTGCAGCATGGATTCCATGGAAATCGACTGATCGCGCAGGATCGCAGCGACATCGGCGATGACGCCCGGCTGGTCGGTCACGGTCAGGCGCAGGTAGTAGGCACCACGCCGCAGCTCCGGATCCATCGGCGCCAAGCGGACCAGGTCCTTTTCGGCCAGTCCGAAGGGCGCCAGACGATTGCCGCGCGCAAGGTCGATCAGGTCGGCCACGACGGCAGAGGCCGTCGGCCCAGCCCCCGCCCCCGGTCCCTCGACCATGACGGTGCCCACGTGATTGCCCTCGGCGACCACGGCATTGAAGACGCCCTCGACAGAGGCGATCGGTGCCTGCTTGCGTACCATGCAGGGAAAGACCCTTTGATCCAGACGGTCGCCGTGACGTTCTGCCAAGCCCAGCAGCTTCACCCGATAGCCCAACTCGGTTGCAAAGGCGATATCGACGGCCGTGACGTGGCGAATTCCCTCTATCGAGAGCGCGGCGAAGTCGACGGGACTACCAAAGGCCAAAGAGGCCAGGATCGCCAGCTTGTGTGCCGCGTCGATGCCGTCGATGTCGAAGGTCGGATCGGCCTCGGCGTAACCCAACTCTTGTGCCTCGGCGAGCACGGCATCGAAGTCGCGGCCAGTCTCGCGCATTTCGGTCAGGATGTAGTTGCAGGTGCCGTTCAGGATGCCGTAGACGCGGGAAACGGCATTGGCGGACAGGCCCTCGCGCAGCAGCTTGATGATCGGAATCCCGCCGGCGACGGCTGCCTCATAGGCAAGCGTGGTGTCCGCTTGGCTGGCCAGACCATCCAGGGTCGCTCCATGCGTTGCGACCAGCGCCTTGTTGGCTGTTACCACAGGTCGGCCCTTTGCCAGACAGGCCTCCACCAGCCGTCGCGCCGGCCCCTCGTCGCCGCCGATCAACTCGACCACCACATCGACCTCCGGGTCGTCGGCCAGGGCTTCGGCGGTTTCGGCCCACCGCAGCCCCTCCAGCGGTAGCTCGCGTGGCCTGGTACGATCGCGCGCCGAGACGGCCACCACCTCCAGCCGGCGCCCGGCCCGTGCTTCGATCAGAGCCTGATTGTCCTGCAGCAGGTGCAAGACACCACCACCGACCGTTCCAAGGCCAGCCAGGCCGATACGCAAGGGAGCCGTCACCGTTCGCATTCTCCGTGTCGCAATAGCAGCGGCGGGCTGCAACGCCCGCCCACCAAGACCCTTTTCTTAAGCGGGATCGGGCCTAGTATTCCAGGAAGATCTCGGCCCGCCGATTGCCGGCCTCACCGGTCACCATGAACTCGTGATAGACCGGCTGGCGATCGGATATGCCCTCCATCACCAAGGCCGTGGAGGGCAGACCGGCCCTTAGCAGGGCCTGTCCGACCGACTCGGCGCGGTCGAAGGAGACCTGCAGATTGACCATTTGGTGGCGCTCCTGCGGCAAGACGGCCGTGCGCGAAGAGGCATGGCCGATCACGCGGATGACGCCGCCGTACTGGCGCTGGATCGCAGCGACCTCACGCAGGACAGCGACATCACGCCCATCCAGCGCGGCAGAGCCGTTGGCGAAGTAGATGACCGCGACCAATTGAACCGCGCCCGATCCAACCGTCCCCTGCGGCGGCACCAAGGGTGCTGCTGCGGCAGCTGCGGCAGCACTTGCACCGGGCCCTGGTCCAAGCGGCAAGCCCGGCTGCTGGGTCGGCAAGGCGGCCTGCACCGGTGCACCAACGACACCGGTCGAGGCAACGGTGGTCGGCGTCGGCGCCACGGCCGCGGCTTGCGTCCCGCTCCGCCGCTGCCGACGGCTGCTGGCCAAAGCCTGCGCACCAGGCGTCTTCGAAGCCGAGGGTGTGCCGGTGGGTCCAGGCGTGACGCCGGCCGCGGTTGCCGTAGCAGCGCCGCTCGTCGTCGCGGCGGCTGTCGTGGCGGCTGTCGTGGCGGCCGTGCTCGCAGCACCGCTCGATCCGGAAACGGCGGCGCCGCCGGTATAGGGACTGGCCGCCTGCGTGCCCGCGGCAGAGGGTATCGTCGAGCGTCCAGGCGCATTGCTGGGCACACCGGCTGCGGCGACAGCCGTGGTCGTCTGATCAAGCGAAGTGGGGCGCCCGCTGGCGGCGACGGCCGGGGAGACGCTGTCAGCCGTCGGCGTATCGGGGACCGCTTGCGCGGCCGAGGCGGCAGCCGCCGAGGGGGCTGCGGTGGCCGCGGCGGCAGCCGCCGAAGGGGCAGCGGTGGCCGCGGCGGCCGTCGAGCTTGCGGCGGTCGTCGCTGCGGATGTCGTACTCTCGGCTGCCTGTGTCGCGGCTGGAGTCGGCGGTGGCGGTGCTGCCGACTGAACACCGGTACCAGCCGCCGTCAGCGGGGCGGTATACTGCGCATTGGCGCGGTCGGCCTCAAGGCCGGCGGCCGTGCTGGCGCGAATCTGCTCGGGCGTTACCGGCGGCGGCTTGTCAGGAACCTGCGCCAAGTTGGGATAGGGCTGCGAATCCAGCTCCTGCGAGGACACCACCGCCGGGTTCGGCGAGGGGTTTTCTTCGAAGGTCTCACAGCCGACGAGCGCGACTAGACCAAGTACAGGCGCAAGGAAGCGAGCACGACCCAAGGGCCCTCGCCGTTTGCCGGTAACGATGCTCATAACGGCACTCAGTCTCCTCTAGGGCCAGCCGGTCGCTCGGCGCGGCCTCGCATCACTGGCGTCAAGTCGCCAGATAGTCTAGTAACCCAGCGCGGCTGCAAAGTGACAGCCAACACAGCAATACGCGCAACCGGCGCGGCCAGCAAAGGATTCGGTGCGGAATTTGCCCGCGCCGCATTGTCCGCAGCATAGGGAACGAGAGATGAGCGAGCAACCAGGCCCGGACGTGAAGCTGCCTGACCCTGTAGAGTTTTCCCGCGAAATGTCAGAGATCGCGGAGCGCAGCCAAAAGCTTGTGGGCCAATGGCTGGAACATCAGATGAACGACGGTGCATCCGGACCGGTCGATCCATTGAACGTCGGCCGCGCTTTCCTCGAGATGACGACTCGGATGATGACCGACCCGGCCAAGATGATGCAGGCCCAGGCCAGCCTCTGGCAAGACTACATGCGGCTTTGGCACAGCACGGCACAGAAGATGATGGGCGGCAGCGGCGGCGCGGTCGCCGAGCCCCAGGCCGATGACCGGCGCTTCAAAGACCCGATGTGGGACGACCACGCCCTCTTCGACTATATCAAGCAGTCCTATCTGCTGACCGCGCGCTGGATGCACCAGACGGTCAACGACGTCGAAGGCCTGGACGACAAGACCGCGAAGAAGGTGGACTTCTACACCCGGCAGTTCGCCGATGCCATGGCGCCCTCGAACTTCATCATGACCAATCCCGAGGTACTTCGCGCGACGGTCGAGACCGGCGGCGAGAACCTCTTGAAGGGGCTGAAGAATCTGCTGGACGATCTGGAGCGCGGCAAGGGCAAGCTCGCCATCTCGATGACCGACACCAGCAAGTTCGAGCTGGGCGAGAACGTGGCCGTCTCGAAGGGCAAGGTGGTCTATCAGAACGAGCTCATGCAGCTGATCCAGTACGAGCCGACCACCGAAGAGCAGCACGAGATCCCGCTGCTGATCATCCCGCCCTGGATCAACAAGTTCTACATCCTCGACCTGCGCGAGAAGAACTCATTCGTCCGCTGGGCGACAGCGCAGGGCTTTACCGTCTTTGTCATCTCCTGGGTCAATCCCGACAGCGATCTGGCGCAGAAGCGCTTCGACGACTACCTGGTCGAAGGCCCCCTGGCCGCACTGGATGCCATGGAGCAGGCAACCGGCGTTACTGGGGCCAATGTGATCGGCTACTGCCTGGGCGGTACGCTGCTCTCGGCCACCCTGGCCCATATGGCGGCCCGCAACGACAATCGCTTCAAGTCGGCGACCTTTTTCGTCACCATGATGGATTTCCACGATGCGGGCGAGCTGGGCGTCTTCATCGACGAGGCGCAGCTGCAGTTCCTCGAGAAGAAGATGGAGGAGCAGGGCTACCTCGAAGGCTCCGACATGGCGACGACCTTCAACATGCTGCGCGCCAACGACCTGATCTGGTCCTTCGTGGTGAACAACTACCTGCTGGGCAAGGACCCCTTCCCCTTCGATCTGCTGTTCTGGAACAGCGACTCGACCCGCATGCCGGCAGCCATGCACGGATTCTATCTGCGCAACATGTATCAGAAGAACCTGCTGCGCGAACCCGATGCGCTGACGATCGCCGGCGTGCCGATCGACCTGGGCAAGATCAGCCTGCCTTGCTGTTTCGTCTCCACCCGCGAGGATCACATCGCACCTTGGAAGTCGACCTATCAGGGAACCCAGCTGGTCGGCGGCCCGGCCAAGTTCATTCTGGCCGGATCGGGCCACATCGCCGGCATCATCAACCCGCCGCCCGGCAAGTATCCGCACTGGACCAACGACAAGAACCCGGCGACCGCGGAGGCCTGGCTGGAGTCGGCAACCGAGCAGCAGGGTTCCTGGTGGCCGACCTGGCTGGAATGGGTGCGTGACACGGCCGGCCCCATGGTCAAGGCACGGACCCCCGGCGACGGCGCACTCGAGGTCATCGAGGATGCACCCGGGTCCTACGTTATGGTCAAGGCTCACGATTAGAGGGTAAGCGGATGACAGCGCCCAACGCCTTCGGCTTCGGCATTCTCGGCACCGGCATGATCGCGAATGTCGTGGCCGGTGCAATCGAGGCCGCGCCGTCTGCCCGCTTGGCCACCGTCGCCAGCCGCAGCTTGGCTCGGGCCGAAGCCTTCACGGCCGAGCGGCAGGGAACGAAGCCGGTCGAAGGCTTGGACGCGATGCTCGACCAGAAGGCCGTGCAGGCAGTCTACATCGCCGTGCCGACGGTGCATAAGGAAGCCGCGGCAATGGCCGCCATCGCCGCCGGCAAGCATGTTCTGGTCGACAAGCCCTTCGTCGATGCCGCCTCCGTCGAGCGCATGACCCAGGCGGCGGCCGAGGCCGGGCTGGTCTTCATGGATGCGACGCACTTCGTCCACCATCCCCGCCGGGCGCAGGTTCGCGCAGAGACGCCGGCCCTGGTCGGGACACCGACAGCGCTGCACACGGTCTTCTACGGCGGCACGACGGATCGCACGAACATCCGCTTCGATCCGGCCTTGGAGCCGATGGGCGCCTTGGGCGATCTCGGCTGGTACTGCCTGCGTGCGGTGGTCGAATACCTGCGCCCGCAAGGCGCCCTGGTCCAGGCCAGCGCCAGCGGCCGGCGCGACCCCGAGACGGGAGCCCTGACCCATTGCAGCGGCCTCCTGGCCTTCGCCAGCGGCGAAACCGCGACCTTCGGCTGCGGTTTCGAAACCGGCGGCATGATCGACACTGTCGCCCTGTTCGGTGAGAAGGGCTCGGTGGCCTTGGACGACTTCGTTATGAACTGGACGAACAGCTTCGCCCGCCAGGAACCCGACGTCGCCACTGGTTTCACGCACCGCAAGAACCAGAAGACCGTCAATGGCTTCGCCTTCATCGAGACGCCGTCGGAAACGCCGCAGCATGTCCTGATGGTCGAGGCCTTTCGCCGACTGGCGGAGAACGGCCAAGGGGAAGAGCGCGCGGCCTTTGCCAAGGCAAGCCTGGATACGCAGCGCTGCCTGGATGCGATCTGGGCGGCCCTCTCCTAGCCAACCCCATGCGGGTCTTCCTCCTCGGCGGCTATGGCCTGATCGGCAAGGAGGTCGGCCAGGCCCTCCTAGGCGCCGGCCACCAGGTCGTCGCCGCTGCGCGGGATCCACAGCTGGGCGAACGCCTGCTGCCCGCTGCCGAATGGCACAGAGTAGATCTCAATAGCGGTTTAGAATCAAAAGACTGGACGCCATTCTTAAAAGGCTGCGATGCCGTGGTGAACGCTGCGGGCGCGCTTCAGAGTGGCGGCGGCGACCGGCTGAGTGTCAGCCAGCGCGACTCGCTTCAAGGCCTCTTTGCCGCTTGCGAGAGCGCAGGCGTGGAGCGCTTCGTTCAGATCTCGGCTCCCGGCGCCAGCCCGAAGGCCGAGACGGAGTTCCTGCGGACCAAAGGAGAGGCAGACGCCGCCCTGGCTGCCAGCAAACTGGCCTGGACGGTCTTGAAGCCGGGCCTGGTGCTGGCGCCCACGGCCTATGGCGGCACGGCCTTACTCCGCACGCTCGTCGCCATGCCGCTGGTGCAACCGCTGCTGCTTGGCCAGGCGCGCTTTCAGTGTGTGGCGGCGCAAGAAGTGGCCGCGGCCGTGCTGACCTGCCTGCGCGACCCGGAACTTGCAGGCAAGAGCTTCGATCTCATGGAGGCTGAAGCCCACAGCTTCCGTGATCTGGTCCTGGCAGTGCGGAACTGGCTGGGTTTTGGGGCGCCTTGGGCGATCTTGTCCGTCCCGCTCGTCCTCGGTCTTGCGCTGGCCAGGCTCGCGGACCTCTCCGCCTTCTTCGGTTGGCGCTCGCCGCTGCGCAGCACGGCGCTCAAGGTCATGGCGAAAGACGTGATCGGCGATCCGGCACCTTGGGAGACGGCAAGCGGCCAGACGATGAAAGACCTTGAGACAATCCTCAAGGGCCTGCCATCGACCAGGCAAGAGCGTGTGTTTGCCCGCCACATGCTGGTTTTTCCCTTCGGCGTCCTGACGCTATCGGCCTTCTGGCTGATCTCGGGCCTGGTCGCCGTTCTGGAGGCAGGGCGGGCCAGTCACGTCCTGCTACCCGTGATGCAGGAAGGGCTGGCAATAACGCTCGTCTATGCCGGCGCCCTGCTCGACCTGGCGATCGGGGTCATCCTGCTGTTCAGACGCCGGTTCCGCCTGGGCTGTTTGCTCTCGCTTGGCGTCTCTCTGCTCTATCTGGCCTTGGCAAGCGTCTTCCTGCCAGGCCTCTGGCTCGATCCGCTGGGGCCACTGGTCAAGGTTCTGCCCGCAATACTGCTTGCCGTCTATCTCGCCATGCTGGCGGAAGAGCGTTAGTATCCGCCCGTGGACTGGATAACCCTTCTTCGCTGGATTCACATACTCGGCGCCGCGGTCTTGCTGGGCACCGGTGCCGGCATCGCTTTCTTCATGATGATGGCACAGCGCAGCGGCGACCCCAGAATCATCGCGCACACCAGCGGCGCCGTAATCCTGGCCGACTGGATCTTCACCGCGACCGCTGTGATCTTGCAACCGATCACCGGATTTGCACTCGCCTTCATCCTTGGCTGGGACCTGACCGAGGGTTGGATCCTGCTATCCTTGGGGCTCTATGTCCTGGTCGGCTGTTTTTGGCTGCCGGTCGTCTGGATTCAGCACCGCCTGCGCGACCTGGCCATCGAGAGCATCGACCGAGAACTGACGTCGGAATTCCGCCGGCTCTACCGCATCTGGTTTCTCTGCGGCTTCCCGGCCTTTGTCTCCGTCCTCGCCATCCTCTGGCTGATGGTCGCCCGCCCGGTAATTTAGGCGGCCAAGCTCTTTAGCAAGTCCGCAACCCGACCGCGCACCTCCACCTCCGCCGTCTCCTTGACCGGACCATAGCCGCGAATCTCCATGGGAGCCGCAGCGATCTCAACCAGCGTCTCCTTCGGCGTGCTGCCCATTGACGCCAGCAGACGCGGCAGCAGACCCTCGTACCAGGCGATCAAGGCGCGCTCGCGCTTGCGCTCGGCGCTATAGCCGAAGAGATCCCAGCGTGTTCCGCGGAGGCGTTTCAGCTTTGCCAGATGGCGGAAGGCATGGCGCACCCAGGGGCCGAAGGACTTTTTGAGCGGGCGGCCGCGCGCGTCGCGCTGTGCGCTCAGCAGTGGCGGTGCTAGGTGGTGCCTGATCTTGAAATCGCCCTCGAAGGCCTCCGAGATTTGCCTCATGAAGTCCGGGTCGCGGTGCAGGCGGGCAACCTCGTACTCGTCCTTGTAGGACATGAGCTTGAAGAGCGAGCGGGCAACCGCCCGGGTCAAGGGCTGACTGCCCTCGCCTGTCTCGGCCGCCCGAAACCGCGCCACCATGGCCGCATAGCGCTCGGCCCAGGCCGCATCCTGATAGTCGGTGAGGAAGGCCACGCGCCGGGCGATCATCTGATTCAGGCTCTCCTCCGGCACCTTCGGCTCGCTTGGAAAATCGGCCGGCTCAGCCACCGCCAAGCGGCCAAGCGCAAAGGCCTGGAGATTGCGATCGACGGCAACGCCGTTCAGCGCGATCGCCCGATCGAGCGCTGCCTCGCTCAGCGGCACCAATCCGGCCTGCCAGGCGGCGCCCAGCATGATCATGTTGGCAAAGACGCTGTCGCCTAGGCGCGCTTCGGCCATCCGATTGGCATCCAGCGCCGTCAGGTTCGCTTCGCCGACGACGCCGCCGATGGCGGCCAGGCGCTGTGCTGCCTGCATGTCGGCGTCGCGGCGCTTCACGAAGTCGCCGGTCGGCATCTCGGCCGCGTTCACCAGGGCTTTCATACCCCGGCGATAGGTGCCGGAGGCCTGCGGCGAGGAAGAGACCACCAGGTCGCAACCAATCAAGGCATCGGCGGCCCCCTGGTCGATCCGAACCTGGTGATTCTGCTCCGGGTCGGCGGCAATGCGCAGGTAGCTCAGCACCGGTCCGAACTTCTGCGCAAAGCCAGTGAAGTCCAAAACGGTGATGCCCTTGGCCTCCAGGTGTGCCGCCATCGCGATCACCGCACCGACGGTGATAACGCCGGTACCGCCGACCCCGGTGACCAGCAGGTCGTAAGGCTCGCTCAGGTCCGGCAGGCCGGGCTTCGGCAAGGCGCTCGCCTGCTCGACGAGGTCATGCCCGTCGGTCTGCTTGCGGCGCCGCCTTCCGCCCTCGATGGTCACGAAGCTGGGGCAGAAGCCATTCAGGCAGGAGAAGTCCTTGTTGCAAGTCGAGAGGTTGATCTTCCTCTTGCGGCCGAAGGGGGTCTCTTTCGGCTCGACGCTCAGGCAGTTGGACTCGACCGAGCAGTCGCCACAGCCCTCGCAGACCAACTCGTTGATGAAGGCAAAGCGCTTGGGATCCTCGACCAGCCCCCGTTTGCGCCGCCGCCGCGTCTCGGTCGCGCAAGGCTGCTCATAGATCAGCACGCTGACACCGGGAATCTCGCGCAGGTCGCGCTGCACGCGATCCAGCTCTCGGCGATGGTCGATGGTCGTGCCGCCGGGAAAATCGCCCAGAGAGAACTTCTCCGGCCGGTCGGAGACCAGGGCGATCCGCTCTACCCCTTCGGCACGGACCGACTGCGCGATGGCTTGCACCGAGATTGGCCCATCCACCGGCTGGCCGCCGGTCATGGCGACGGCGTCATTGAAGAGAATCTTGTAGGTGATGTTGGCCTTGGCGGCGACCGACTGGCGGATCGCCATCGAGCCCGAGTGGTAGTAGGTCCCCTCGCCCAGGTTCTGGAAGATGTGACCCTTGCCGGTGAAGCGCGAGGATGCCGCCCAGTTCACCCCCTCGCCGCCCATCTGAATCAGCGAGCTGGTCTCGCGATCCATCCAATTGGCCATGAAGTGACAGCCGATCCCGGCCAGGGCCTTGGAGCCCTCCGGCACCTTGGTCGAGCTGTTGTGCGGGCAGCCGGAGCAGAAGTAGGGGGTGCGCGCGACACCGCTGACGGCGATCGCGCGACCTGCCTCCGGCGTCAAGGCCCGCGCGCGCGCCGGCAGATCCAGATCCGGCAGGAAGCGGTCCAGCCGGGCGGCAAGGATCGGTGCCAGCAGCCGGGGCGAGAGCTCGCCGGTCCAGGGAATGAGGTCCCGCCCCTCCTCGTCGGTCTTGCCGACCATCTGCTCGGGCTTCGAGCCGGGCAGGTCGTAGAAATACTCTTTGAACTGGCTCTCGATGATCGCGCGCTTCTCTTCGACCACCAGGATCTCGCGTTTGCCGCGCACGAAGGCCAAGGCGTCGCTCCGGTCGAGCGGCCAGACCATGCCAACCTTGTAGATGTCGATACCGCGCGCCCGGCAGAGCGCCTCCTCCAGACCCAGCAGGCGCAAGGCCTCCAGCAGGTCCAGGTGGCCCTTGCCGGTGGTGACGATGCCATAGGGCGCATCGGTGAGGTCGTAGAGCCGGCGGTCGATCGGATTGGCCGCGGCAAACGCCAGCACGGCGCGCTTCTTCCACTCCATGCGCTCTTCGATTTGCAGGCCCGGCAGATCCGGCCAGCGGTAGTGCAGACCGCCCGGCGGCGGTGTGAAGTCCGGTACAGCGAAACTGCGCTCCGGCGGCAGGACAAGAGAGCTACCCGACTCGACCGTTTCCGAAACCGCTTTGAAACCCACCCACATGCCGGAGAAGCGCGAGAGCGCATAGCCATAGGCACCGAAGCTCAGGTACTCGGCCAGGTTCGCCGGATTGAGACTGGGCATGAAGTGGGTGAGGAAGGCCACATCGGACTGGTGCGGCATGGAGGAGGAAACGCAGCCATGATCGTCGCCTGCCACCACCAGAACCCCGCCGTGCGGCGAGGAGCCATAGGCATTGCCGTGGCGCAGCGCATCGCCGGCCCGATCCACCCCCGGTCCCTTGCCATACCAGAGGCCGAAAACGCCTTGAACCTCGCGCGCCGGGTTGCTCTCGACCTGCTGCGTACCGAGCAGAGCCGTGGCGGCAAGATCCTCGTTCACCGCCGGAAGGAACTCGATCCCGGCCGCCTTGACCGCCTCCTTGGCCCGCCAGAGTTCCAGGTCGACGGCACCCAGGGGCGAGCCGCGATAACCGGAAACGAAGCCGGCGGTGTTCAGTCCGGCCTCTCGGTCCCTGCGTGCCTGGTCGAGCAGGATGCGAACCAGCGCCTGCGTCCCGGTCAGAAAGACCCGGCCCTCGCGGAGCCGATAGCGGTCTTCCAGCGTATAGGGGCTGAGCGGCGGGGCGGGTTGTGCATGTGTGTCGAGCGGCATGGCCTGGACGTTCCTCTTCCGGTCTCTAAAAGATAACGCAAAAGTCTGGTCAGTCTTGCCAGGACACCCGTCAATACGCAGATTGGCGAAAATTCCTACCAATTCTCATGACCTGACGAAGGAATCTTTCGGAATGGAGTTGTCAGCGGCAGATCGGCGCTTGCTGCGAGCCTTGCAGGAAGACGCACGCATGACCAATCAGGCGCTGGCCGAGGCAGCCGGACTCTCGACCTCGGCCTGCTGGCGCCGGGTTCGCACGCTGGAGGAGGCCGGTGTGATCAGGGCCTATCGGGCGCAGCTGGATGCAGAGGCCGCCGGGCTGACGTTCCATGCCGTCGTGCAGGTCAGCCTGGAGCGTCATGAAGGCCGGCATGTGAAGGACTTCATCACTGCCGTGGCGAGCCGCCCGGAGGTGCTGGAGTGCTTTGCCACCACCGGCGAGGCCGACTATCACCTCCGCGTCGTCTGTGCCGACAAGGAGGCCTACAACAGCTTCCTCGAACGCTTTCTCTTCACCCAGCCCGGGGTCGCGCAGGTTCGCACCAACCTGGTTTTGAAAGAAATCAAACAGACGGCCGCTTTGCCGGTCTAGCGGCATCACCGACAGTCGTCTGCTGGCCCGGCTTTCTACTGGCCCGGCTTTCTGCTGGCCCGGCTGTCTGCTGGCCCGGCTGTCTGCTGCGTTTGACGCCTCGTCGCGTCTTTGTCGATCACCCCTTGGCAGGCTTGCGATCCTTGATGGCTTTGCCCGCTAGCGCTACATTGGATCTCTATCTCCAGTATCTAGCCGCTGAGCGATTTGCCGTCCTTGTCTCGGCCCAGTCCCGCAACGACTGTTTCGCAACGCCACCCCGCAACGACTCCATCATGCAGGACTGCGGAGTTGACGAATTTGAAGGTAGGTTCCGATCCTGTGACAGATACGCCTATCGATAAGCTCTCAGCGGGTTCGGCTGCCCCCTATCCGGCTGCCTACTTCGCTCTCTCCTTGGGCTATGCCGTCCTGCTTGTGGCAGGCGCCCTGATCGGCGATCTGGGGCTCTTGCTGGTCATCCTCGGCGTCACCGTGGCCACCAGCCTCTTCGACCGCGTGTTGCCAGAGACCCTGCGCAATGCCGATATCGGAACCTCGGAAACAGCGTTAGTTTGGCACGACCGCCTGCTGGCTTTTTGGGTGGTGATGCAGGTGCTGCTGATCTACGGAGCCTTGGCCTTCGTGGCCTGGACCGACCGCGTCGACACCCTGGAAGCCTTTGCGCTGATGTTCTGCGTCGGGATCGGCACCGGAACCTTCGGCGTGGTCTACGCGCACGAGCTGATGCACCGGCGCGACAAGCTGTCCAGGGCAATGGCCGAAATCCTGCTCGGCACTGTGCTTTACGGCCACTTCATCACAGAACATCTGCACATTCACCACCGCTACGTCGGGACCCCGCGAGATAATGTCACCGCGCGCTACGGCGAAACGCTCTATGGCTTCCTGCGGCGTGCTATTCCCGGCAGCCTGCAGTCTGCCTGGCGCGTCGAGAGGGACCGCCTGCGCCATCGTGGTAAGCCGGTCTACGCCTTGGAGAATCCCTTCTGGCGCTATGCCGGGGCCGGTCTTTTGGCCATGGCGCTTGCCTGGGCCATCGGCGGCTGGTTTGCCGTTCTCCTCTTCCTGGTGCAGGCGGTTACGGCGATTTTCCTGACCGAGGCCATCAACTATATCCAGCACTACGGATTGACGCGCCGGCACCTGGGCGACGGTCGCTACGAGCGGGTGGACGCCAAGCATTCCTGGAATGCCTTCAAACCGGTCACAAGTTGTCTGCTGATCAATCTCCAGCGGCACAGCGACCATCATTACTTCCCGGCCCGCCCCTTCCCTCTGCTACAGGCTTACGAGAAAGGCGAAGCACCGCGCATGCCGTACGGCTACCCGGTGATGATGAGCGCAGCCATGGTCCCGCCGCTGTGGCGGCGCTTGATGGATCAGCGCGTTCGGCGCTGGCGCGAGCGGCACTATCCGGACATCGAGGACTGGTCCGACTACAATTCGCACAGCTTGCCTCAACCGCGCTAAGGACCTGTGATGCTCCTACACAGCCGGCCCGCCTAGCCGCGATGGCCAACAAAACGCGCGTCGCCCGGCGGCATGTCTTTTACCTGCATGGTTTCGATCCGCGTGGGCCGGCTGCCTATCACCGCCTCTTCGAAGAGGAAGCGCTGCGGCAAGGCAAGGTCGACGGGGTCTCCTTCAAGGTCGGCCCCCGGCGAAACGACGGGACAATCGCGGCGACCTGGGAGGTGGAGGCCGACTACCCCGAGGGTCCTGTCAAGACGACCTACGAGGCGCTGCGCTGGGACGACATGGTGCGCCGCCATTGGCCCAAAGGTCTGCCGGCCCTGATCGCCATGTGCCGGCGCTATCTCTGGTCCTTCCTCAGAGCCGGGTTTCTCGGAGGTCTGGCGAAGACGGCCTGGCCTTCCTTCGTCGCCATCCTCTTCCCGCCGGCGACCTTTCTCGCCTTCGGCCTCTTGCTGCTGCTCTTGGCCTTGCTGGTCTGGCAGGTGGGCCTTCTCGTCGACCTGCCGTCCTGGCTCGCGCTTCTAATCGCCGCCCTTGCGGCCGTTGGCGCCTCCTTCTCCTGGAAGCGGCTGGAAGCCTGGATGAATCCCTGTTGGCTGGCGCGGGTCTTCGGCTTTCTTGCCAGTTGGGCGGCCGACCGCGTGCCGGGGCTGGAGGAAAAGCGCCACCGCTTTGCCGAGCGCCTGGAAGCTCGCCTGCGCGACCCTGAGCTGGACGAGGTCTTGATTGTCGGGCACAGCATCGGGGCGCAGCATGCCATCGGCGCTCTGACCGACCTCTATCGCAAGGATCCAACGCTCTTTGATTCGGGCAAGGCTTCGTTCCTGACCTTGGGGCAATGCCTGCCGCTGCTGGGCGCTTTGCGCGATGCGGAGACCTTTCGCCGCGATTTGGCAGTGGTGGGACTTCAGATGACCCGGATGCTCTGGGTCGACGTGACCTCGCCCTCCGATCCTGCCTCTTCCTGTGCCGTCGATCCCTTGGTGCCGACGGGACTTGACCGATCAGCGGACGAGGAGAGGCGGCCGATTCAGGTCTCGCCGCGCTTTCACACGATCCTGACGCAAGAGACCTTTCGCCGAATTCGCCGCGAGCCCTTTCGCTTTCACTTCCAGTATCTGATGGCGAGCGAGATCCCAGGCCGCTACAACTTCTTCCGCCTGACTTGCGGGCCGGATCGCTTGGCGCCACCGGGCGACGCGATAGACTGGACCTGGAGCAAGGGCGGACCCGGCATGTGGACCACCAGGAAAGCATCTTGAATGGACGAGACTTTGATCCCGCCCAAGCCGACCTCCGGAAAGGCCTCGCCCCTCAGGCAGCTGCGCGATGCGCTGAAGCCCGGCAAGGAAGGCTCCAAGGTCGGCTACAAGGTGCTGGTCGTGCGCCACAAGCTGCCGCGCATTCCGGGTTTCTCGCAGCGCTATACCTATTCGGTCCGGGATCCCGCGGTCGCCCGCGAACTGCTGGTCGAGCGCGCGGCCGACTTTCCCAAGAGCCGCATCATGTATGCCATGCTCTCCCCGCTGGTCGGCAACAGCGTCTTCGTCTCGAACGGAGAGGTCTGGCGCAAGCAGCGGGTGGTGATGGACCGGGCCTTCGAGGCCGCGCGTCTGCGCGATGCCTTCCCGAAGATCCTGGATGCCAGCAACGCCTTCGTCGCCCGCCTGGAAAGCCCGGCGGCCGAGGGCTCCGTCGTGGCGATCGAGAGCGAAGCCACCCATGCCGCAGCCGACATCATCTTCCGCACCATCTTCTCCGAACCCATAGACGGCAAATCGGCAGGCGAGCTGTTCCGGGCCTTCAGCGGCTTTCAGCGCCTGGCCTACGTTCACGGCATCGTCTCACTCACCGGGCTGCCGCTTTGGATCATGCCGGGCCGGCTGCGCTCCTGGCGGCGGGCCCGCAAGATCCGGGCAGCCCTGGGCAGCCTCTTGGATCGACGCCTGGAGGCTCTGGCCAGCGGAGCCGCAGTGCCGCAGGACGACATCCTGGCCAACCTTTTGGACAGCAAGGATCCCGACAGCGGCGAAGCCCTCGGACGGACCGAGCTCTTGAACGAGATCGCCACGCTCTTTCTCGCCGGCCATGAGTCGTCCGCCGCTGCCATCGGCTGGAGCCTCTATCTGCTGGCCCTGAGCCCGGAGGCGCAGGACAGGGCGCGCGCCGAGGTCTTGTCGGTCTTGGGCGATCGGGAACCGACCTTTGCCGACATGAGCAAGCTTACCTTCCTGCGCGATGTCTTCCGCGAGACCTTGCGGCTCTATCCGCCGGTGGCCAACGTGGCGCGCGAGACCACCAAGGACGAGACGCTGGGCAAGTGGAGCATCGGGCCCGGCGCACCGGTCTTCGTGCGCACCTGGCAGCTGCAGCGCCATCCCGAGATCTGGCCGGAGGCCGACCGCTTCGACCCCGATCGCTGGCAGTGCCCCTATGCACGCAAGGCGCAAAAGCAGGCCTATCTGCCCTTCAGCTTGGGCCCCCGCGTCTGTTCCGGCGCCGCCTTTGCGATGCTGGAGGCAGCCCTGATTCTGGCCCTGCTGCTGCGCCGCTATCGCTTCTCGCCCCCGGAAGGCGCGGCTGCACCCGAGCCCACGGTGCGCCTGACCATGCGCTCGGCCAACGGCATCGACTTGAAGGTAGAAGCCTTGGAGGGCGCCTCACCGCTCCCTCTGGATCGCTAGCCTGCGGAGCGAGCAATGGGGCTCCGGAACGTGATGGGCAGATAGAGCTGAGAGAGATTACTCCTCAGCCTTGGTCTCCGGCTTCTGCTTATGCTTTTCGCGCCGCCGGTATTGCTTGGGCGAGCGCTCGACCTTCAGGCCGCGCCGGCGGGCCAGCACCGCAAAGGGGTTGCGCGGCCGCTTGATCTTGCGGGATTTTCGAACCATGGCTTACTTGTGGGTGGCGGCGAGCTCGGCGTAGTAGCGCGGCGAGTCGTACATCATCTCACGCTCTTCCGGCGTCAGGTCGCGCAGGTACTTGGCCGGCGCGCCGGCCCAGAGCTGACCGGCGGGCACGCGCTTGCGCGGTGTCACCAGCGCGCCGGCGGCGACCATGGCGCCGGCCTCGATCACGGCATCGTCCATCACCACGGCACGCATGCCGATGAAGCAGCCGTCTTCCAGGCGGCAGGCGTGCAGCAGGGCCTGATGGCCGACGGTGATGTGGCTGCCGATCCAGGTCGGCATGCCGCCTCCGGTTTCGCGATAGTCGCCGTCCGGATCGTGGTTCACGTGGATGATCGTGCCGTCCTGGATATTGGTCCCCTCGCCGATGGTGATGCGATTGGCATCGCCACGCACCACGCAGCCGTACCAGATCGAGCTGCCCTTGCCGATGGTGACATCGCCGATCACCACGGCGCTGTCGGCGACGAAGACCGAGGGATCGATCTGGGGCGTGGTTCCTTGATAGCTGCGCAACGGTCCGGTCATACGGTGTCTCCTAAGCCTATAGGAAAGCGGTGTGCTCTTAGGGAAAGAGCGGCGGCTGCAGCAGCGCCGTGGTCTCCGGCAGGCCGAACAGCAGGTTCAGGTTCTGGATCGCCTGGCCGCTGGAGCCCTTCACCAGGTTGTCGATGGCGGCAATCACGATGGCACGTCCGGGAATGCGATCCTCCACGACCGAGATCGCGGCATAGTTGGAGCCGCGCACCATCTGGGTCGACGGCAGGCGCCCCTTGGGGAGCAGTCGGATGAAGCTGTCTTTGCTATAGGCCGCAGCCAGGCTCTCGCGCAAAGCCTCCGCGCTCCGCCCTTCGCTCAGCCGCAGATGACAGGTGACCAGCTCGCCGCGGCTCATCGGCACCAGATGCGGGGTGAAGTTCACCAGGACCGGACGACCGGCCGCCTTGCCGACCTCCTGCTCGATCTCCGGCGCGTGGCGGTGACTGCCCACGGCATAGGGGCCTGTCCCTTCGCCCGCCTCGCAGAACAGCAGGTTTTCTTTCAGACCGCGACCGGCACCCGACACGCCGCTCTTGGCATCGATGATGAGATCCTCCGGGTCGACCAGCCCGTCGCGCACCAGAGGCAGCAGCGCCAGCAGCACCGCAGTCGGGTAGCAGCCCGGGCAAGCGATCAGCCGGGCCGCTGCAATCCTCTCTCGATTGACTTCGGGCAAGCCGTAGACGGCATCGCCCTGCAGCTCCGGCGCATAGTGTTCATGCCCGTACCAGGTCGCATAGGTTGCCGGATCCTCCAGACGGAAATCGGCCGAAAGGTCGACGACTTTCAGCGTCTTGGGAAGCGTCTTGACGATCTGTTGCGAGGTCGCGTGCGGCAAGGCGCAGAAGACGACGTCCAGGTCCGACCAGTCGGCCTGCTCGACCGTGATCAGGTCGGGCAGGTCCAGATAGCCCAAGTGCGGATAGACTGCGCCGAGGGGCTTGCCGGCATGGGCATTCGCGGTCAGCAGTCGGATCTCGACCTCGGGATGCAGGGTGAGCAGTCGTACGAGATCTGCCCCCGTGTAGCCCGATGCACCGAGAATGCCTGCCTTGATCCGCTTGGTCATTGTCCCTTTTCCACATGCTGGCGTTTGTCTGGGAAGCCTGCTTACAAGCCACCGCCTGCCTTGCCAAGCCCGTGTGCTTGCGGGTCTGCCTTGCCCTTTGGTGTTTCTCGGTGCCCGCGCCCACCCGACGGGAAGGCGGTTGACAGGAAGGCAGGTCCTGTCAGACGCTGTCCGCACAATCACAGAGACGAGAGCCACAGCTGCGAGCCAGAGCGCCAGATCCACGCTTCCGAGACCCGGCCTAGCCCAATCCGAAGCCGCTGCTTCGACAACAAGCGATAAGCAGCAGACGCCGAGCAACTGAGACCTTCCGCAATAAGAGGGCAGCATCCTCCGTGATACCGATCTCCACCCATAGCGCCCGCCGCGCAGCCGTTCCAAGCGCGACCTAGTTAGGAGCGCTTGAGACATGCTGTATGGACTGGAGGGACTGGCACCTTACGTCGTCGGTGCGACGCTGATCCTGCTGTTCGCCGCCTTCGCGCTGGAGTGGCGACCGCCGGAGGTCTCGGCGGTCGCGGCGGTTGCCGCGCTCATGGGCCTCGACATTCTCTCCGTCGACGACGTGCTGCAGGTCTTCACCAACACCGCACCGATCACGATCGCGGCGATGTTTATCATCTCCGCCTCGCTGGTGCGGACCGGCGCCCTGGAGAGCTTTGCCTTTCATCTGACCAGGCGTGCGAGCGCGCACCCGATCCGTGCACTCTTCGTCTTCCTGCTGGCCATCGTCGTCATGTCCGGCTTCATGAACAACACGCCACTGGTCATGCTGATGATCCCGGTCGCGGTCGCGATGGCAAACGAGCTCTCGCGCTCGCCCACCAAGCTCTTGATCCCGCTATCCTACGCCTCGATCCTGGGCGGCACCTGCACCCTGTTGGGCACCTCGACCAACATCCTGGTGGACGGTGTGGCGCGCGACAACGGCCTGCCTGGCTTCCACATCTTCGAGATCGCACCGCTGGGCATCGTCGCCTCGCTGCTGGGGATCGGCTATCTGATCTTCGCCCAGCGACTGCTGCCCGACCGCACCTCGCTCTCCTCCGTCACGACGATGACCGCACAGCCGAAGTTCATGGTGGAGATCGTCGTCGAAGAAGGCTCGTCCTACATCGGCGAGCACCCGCGCGCGGTGGCCGCCTTCAATCAGGCCGACCGCCGCATCGTTGACGTCATCCGCGGCGATGCCTCCCTCAGGCGCAGCATGGAGAGCGTGGAGATCCAGGCCGGCGACATTCTGGTGCTGCGCAGCCCGGCCAGCGAGATCCTGACGATGAAGGAATCGGGGCAGCTGAACGAGCGCCAGGACGTGCACATCCAGCGCATCGGCACCCGCAAGTCGGTCATCGTCGAGATGCTGCTGACACCGGGCACGCGCATCCTGGGCCGGACCCTGGGCCAGCTGCGGCTGCGCCGGCGCTATGGCATCTACCCGCTGGCGCTGCATCGGCGCGGTGCCAACCTGGAGCGCCGCTTCGAGACCACACCGCTGGAGGTCGGCGACATCCTGCTGCTGGAGGGCGCCCCCGACGACGTGCGCCGCCTGGTCGAGGATCAGGACCTGGTCAATGTGGCCGAGCCCCGCGTGCGCGGTTTCCGCCGCTCCAAGGCACCGATCGCAATTGCCGCCATCCTGATGGTCGCCTTCGGCGCCGCGCTTGGCATCATGCCGATCGCCGGCCTGGCGCTTTGCGGTGCCGCCATCGTCCTGGCCACGCGCTGCATCGAGGCCGAAGAGGCCTTCGCTGCCGTCGACTGGCGCATCCTGACCCTGATCTTCGCCATGCTGGCCATCGGCGGGGCCTTGCAGAAGACCGGCGTGGTGACGGCGCTCATCGACAGCGTTTCGCCCTTGCTGGCCGATGCCCCGCCCCTGGTCGCCCTGGCTTGCGTCTATTTCCTCTCCGTCATCCTGACCGAGCTGGTGACCAACAACGCGGTCGCCGTCATCATGACCCCGATCGCCATCGCCCTGGCGCTCAGCCTTGGCAGCCAGCCGGAACCCTTCGTCATCGCCGTGATGTTCGCCGCCAGCGTCTCCTTCCTCACCCCCATCGGCTATCAGACCAACACCCTGGTCTATTCCGCCGGCGGCTATCGCTTCACCGACTTCGTGAAGTTCGGCGCCCCCATGGCGGTGATGACCGCAGTGGTGGCCTTGGTCATGATCCCGCTTATCTGGCCGCTGCAATAGCCCTGCGGAAGCTGTCGCGCAGCTTTCCCGAGGCGCGCATCCCGGTTCCTTCTCAAACCAACGGCGCGTCAAACCTCTTCTTGCTGTCCGATCGCCACCGCTTCGGTCCGTTCCGCTTCTATCGAGGTGCATACCTGCGGACCATCTACCCGGTCGACACGAGGGGCAATTCCGCCTTTCGCTGCAGACTCAAGAGGTAGAGATGAATACGCAAAACCCGATCGTCCTGTTCGACGATGCCAAGGCCGAAGCCTTCGCCGAGCGCTTCGTCGGCACCCTGTCGGAAGCCGCTTTGGCGATCATGACCTCACTCGGTCACCGCGCTGGCCTCTTCGACGCGCTCGCGCTCAACCCAGGTCTGACGTCCGTGGCACTGGCCGCGAAGGCGGATGTCACCGAACGCTACCTGCGCGAATGGCTCGGCGTCATGGTGACCTCCGGCGTGGTCGATTACGACGCCGAGGCGCGCAGCTACACCCTGCCGCCGGAGCACGCCGCCTTTCTGACCCGTGCCGCCAGCCCGAACAATATGGCGGTCACGACCCAGTTCATCGGCCTTGCGGCATCGGTGGAAGACGAATTGATCGATCGCTTCCGCAAGGGCGGCGGCCTCTGCTACAGCCATTTCCATCGCTTCCACGAGGTGATGGCCGAAGACAGCGGACAGTTGGTCGTCGCCAGCCTGACCGAGGCTATCCTGCCGCTCGTCCCAGGGCTGATCGAACGGCTGCAGGCCGGCATCGCTGTGGCAGACTTCGGCTGTGGCGGTGGCCTTGCGGTGCTGCGGCTTGCCGAGGCCTTTCCGGAGAGCCGCTTCGTCGGCTTCGACCTCTGCGCCGATGCCTTCGCTGCCAGCGAGGCCGAAGCCCGATCGAAGGCCCTGCAGAACCTTCGTTTCGAGGCCTGTGACCTCTCTTCCACAGGTAGGGTCGGTCAGTTCGACCTGGTCACCGCCTTCGATGCCGTCCACGATCAGAAGGACCCGCGAGGCTTTCTGGAGCTGATCCGCCGCTCGATCTTGGAAGGGGGCGTCTTCCTGATGCAGGACATCGGCGGCTCGCGCGATCTGGAGAAGAACATTAGCAATCCCTTTGCGCCGCTGCTCTACGCGATCTCCAGCATGCATTGCACGCCGATCTCGATCGGTCAGGGCGGCCCGGGACTGGGCGCGATGTGGGGTGTGGAGACGGCCGAAGAGTATTTGGCGGCTGCCGGCTTCCTATCCGTCGAGACGCACCGTCTGCCGCACGATCCGATCAACGCCTACTTCGTGGCCCGTGCTTGAACGTACTGAAGACGGCTAGCCCGGAATCAAGCAGGGCGAGGGGCCGTGGCCCCTCGCCCTGTTGCACACAAACTGTCGCGTCTGTTTAGCGCTTGGAGAACTGGAAGCTTCGGCGGGCCTTGGCCTTACCGTACTTCTTCCGCTCGACGGCACGCGAATCGCGGGTCAGGAAGCCGCCACGCTTTAGCACCGGGCGCAACTCGGGCTCGTAGTAGGTGAGCGCGCGCGAGATGCCGTGCCGCAGCGCACCGGCCTGGCCGGAGAGGCCGCCGCCGGTCACCGTGCACTCCACGTCGAACTGACGGTCGCGGTTGGCAGCCTCAAAGGGCTGGTTGATGACCATGCGCAGCACCGGGCGGGCAAAATAGACCTCGAAGGCGCGCTTGTTGACGGTGATCTTGCCGGTGCCCGGCTTGATCCAAACCCGAGCAACGGCGTCCTTGCGGCGACCGGTGGCATAGGAGCGGCCCTGCTCGTCGCGCTTGGGCTCCGGCAAGGCCTCTTCGGCTTCGGCGACCTGGCCCAGGTCCTCGAGGCTGGTGACGATCTCTTCACTCATGGCGCTAGATGACCCTTGTGTTCTTGGAGTTGCGCGCGGCGAGATCCAGTGTCTCGGGCTGCTGCGCCTCGTGCGGATGCTCGTCGCCGGCATAGACCCGCAGATTTCTCATCTGCTGGCGCCCCAGGGGGCCGCGGGTGATCATCCGCTCGACCGCCTTGACGATGGCGCGCTCTGGGAAACGGCCGCTCAGCGTATCGCCCAGGGTCCGCTCTTTGATGCCGCCGGGATAGCCGGTGTGCCAGTAGAACTTCTTCTGGCTCAGCTTGTTGCCGGTGACCTTGACCTTGGCCGCATTGACCACGATCACGTTGTCACCGCAGTCCATGTGGGGGGTGAAGCTGGGCTTGTGCTTGCCGCGCAGGATCTTGGCGATCTCTGACGCCATGCGACCCAGCACCAGTCCGTCCGCGTCGATCAAGATCCACTTCTTCTCGATCTCGGACGGCTTTGCCGAGTAGGTTTTCATCGACCTCTGTCCAATCGTTGGAATGTCATAAGGCGCACGTCTTGGAAACGCCGCCGTTGTCCGGAAGCGCGCCTTCTACTGAGACCTATCTGGGCTGTCAAGCCGAAAAAGCAATAGAAAACCAGTGTTTTATGACTGCGGTATCCTATTACCCCATCCTTAGCTCTGGCTGGGAATGGCGTAGGTGGCCGTCACATGGCTTACCGGCTCTTCCCTGCCCTCGCTAAAGACAGAGGCATCGGCGACGGCCAAGCGCTTGCCCAGCTTCAAGAGCTTGCAGCTGCAGGTCAGGTCGCCCGGCGGCGGCTTGCGCAGGAAGTTCATCGAGAGGCTGGTGGTGACGGCCAAAGGCACATTACCGATGGCGCCCAGGAGGGCTGCGTAGGCTGCGCAATCGGCCAGCGCCATCTGCGCGGGACCGGAGATGGTGCCGCCCGGCCGCAGCAGTTCCTGCTTCGCCGGCAAGCGTATGCGCGAGAAGCCGTGGCCGATCTCCTCGGTCACCAGTCCTATGAAATCATAGAAGCCGCGCTCCTCGCGCCAGATCTGCTCGAAGGCTTCGACCGTGATTGCCGGAACCTTTGTCATGACAGCTTCCTCCCCACTCTGCTTGCATCCAAGGACGCGACAAGGCCAAACTGCGTCCATCTTGGCAAGTGAAGAGGAGTGGCACCGATGAGCGCAGTTGCCCAGGCGGTTGAGACCGACGAACCCTTGGTGCTGGAAGAGACCAGCGCCGGCGTGCGCACCATCACCATGAACCGGCCGCGCCAGTTCAATGCCCTTTCCGAAGGATTGCTCGCCGCGATGACCGATGCGCTGGAGCGGGCGGGCGCAGACGAGGAGGTGCGCGTCGTCGTGCTGGCCGGTGCCGGCCGCGCCTTCTGTGCCGGACACGATCTGAAGGAAATGCGGGCGACCAATCGGGAGGCCTATTACCAGGACCTCTTCCGCGCCTGCAGCCGCATGATGCTGACCGTCACCCGCATCCCCAAGCCGGTGATCGCCCGGATACACGCGATCGCCACGGCAGCCGGTTGCCAGCTGGTGGCGCAATGCGACATGGCGGTCGCCGCAGAGGAGGCGACCTTCGCCACCAGCGGGATCAACGCCGGCCTCTTCTGCTCCACGCCCTCGGTTTCGGTAACCCGCAACCTGCCGCGCAAGCGCGCCTTCGAGATGCTCTTCACCGGCGACTTCATCGATGCCCAGACCGCGTCCGACTGGGGCCTGGTCAACCGCGTGGTGCCGCTGGAGAGGCTGGACGAAGAGATCGCCGCCCTGGCCGGTCGGATCACCGCCAAGTCGGCCGTCGCCATCGCGACCGGCAAGCGCATGGTCTACACCCAGCTGGAGAAGGGGATGGAGGCAGCCTATGACTATGCAGCCGAAGTCATGGCCTGCAACATGATGGCCGAGGATGTCGGCGAGGGCATCGACGCCTTCATCGAAAAGCGCCATCCCGTCTGGAAGCATCGCTGATCCTGGTCTGGATATCGGCGCTAGGGTCTCCCATCTAAGGGACATGAGCCTTCCGATTTTGAGCCCCTCTCAGGGTGAGATGCGCGCCGCCTATGAGGCCGGCGTGGCCAGTTACATTGCCGAGCGCCGCCGCCGCATCCACCCCTTCGTGCGCGAGACCTACAGTCTGCGCAGCAGTCTGAAACTGCACCGCAATGCGCTCAGCGAAGACATCTGGCGCGGTCCGGCGAACGTGCTGATGACGGTACCGCAGCTCGCCGTCGAGGTCGGTGCCGCCGGCGCTACGCGCCTGGGCTGGCGCCGCGCCTCCGAGCGCTTGCGCGCACAGCGCCTGCAGGTCGACACCGTCGGCGGGCGCGAAGTCACCTGGCGGGTCATGACCGAATTCCTGGAGCTGCCCTACGAGAGCCCGGACGGCCGGGTCAGCCACAAGGATGCCTTGAGCGAAGCCATCTTGCGCCAGCCGCCCTTCCCTGCCCTGCTGGCGCCGTTCGAGCAAGCCGTGGCCGAGCAGCAGGATCCCGAAGCGCTGCGCCTCTGGCTCACCGAGTCGCTGACCCACTATGTCGATAGCCGCAGTCACGCAGCGGAGCTGGCGAACGCCATGCTGGCCAGCGCTGTGGGGGTTCTCCTGTTCAAGCAGTGGACTCCGGGTGCGGCGAGCCTTGGGCCCTTGCTGGCGCAGGCCGTGGCGCAGAAGACGGCGCCGCTGTGGCTGCCCCTCGGCGGCAAGCTGATCGGCATTCTACCGGCTTCGCTGGCCGCATCGGCCCCCATGGTCGCGACCGCCGGGGCAACCCTGGGCCTCTTGGGCATCGGCGCACTGCTAGCCTCCTTCTCCGGCATCGTCACCGATCCGATCCAGGCCCGCGTCGGCCTGCACCACTATCGCCTGAGGCGCCTGGTGAACCGCATGGAGCGCAGCCTGCTCGGTCAAGATCAGGCCAGCTACACCCTGCCGGATCGCTATGCTGCACGACTTTTTGACATCTTGGACCTGGCGCGCAGCTTCAAGACGGCTTGAGCCCGACCCCAAGGGCACCTAGTGTCCGGCCCATGACAGAGATCACCTACACAAACGCCCAGATCCTGGGTGTCCTCAACCGCACCCGGACCATTGCCATGGTCGGCGCCAGCGCCAAGTGGAACCGGCCCAGCTACTTCGCCATGAAGTACCTGCAGGAGAAGGGCTATCGGGTGATCCCGGTGAATCCCGGTCTGGCCGGCACGACCCTGCTGGGCGAGAGCGCCTATGCCAGCCTCTCGGATATCCCCGAACCTTTCGACATGGTCGATATCTTCCGCGCGTCCAACGCCGTGGGGCCGATCGTCGAGGAAGCCATCGGGCTGAAGGAGAGCAAGGGCGTTCGGGTGATCTGGATGCAGCTGGGCGTGATCAATCACGAGGCAGCGGCGGCAGCCGAAGCGGCCGGGCTGACGGTCATCATGGACCGCTGTCCCAAGATCGAGTTCGGGCGGCTGCACAACGAGCTCTCCTGGGGCGGGTTCGATTCGGGCGTCATCACGGCCAAGCGCCGCCGCATGAAGGTGGCTTGAGCGATGAGTGACGATTTCGGGTTCGAGACCCGCATGATCCACGCCGGCACACAGCCAGAGCCGGTCACCGGCGCGCGCCAGACGCCGATCTTCCAGACCACCTCCTACGTCTTTCACGACGCCGACCACGCGGCCTCTCTCTTCAACCTGCAGACCTTCGGCTTCGTCTATTCGCGCCTGGGCAATCCCACGGTCGCGGCCCTGGAAGAACGTCTGGCCAGCCTGGAGGGCGGACGCGGCACGACCTGCGTCGCCTCGGGTCATGCCGCCCAGGTCTTGGCCCTCTTGCCGCTGATGGAGACAGGGGCGGAGTTCGTGGCCTCCACCCGGCTCTACGGCGGCTCCATCACCCAGTTCGGCAAGACCTTCAAGAAGTTCGGTTGGAACTGTCGCTTCGTCGACGTCGACGATCTGGATGCGGTCAAGGCTGCGGTTGACGAAAACACCCGTGCCCTCTTCTGCGAGAGCCTGGCCAATCCCGGCGGAGCGGTCAGCGACCTGGAGGCCTTGGCCCGGATCACCGGCGATGCCGGCTGCCCGCTGGTGGTCGACAACACGCTGGCCACACCCTTTCTGTGCCGGCCGATGGAGTGGGGTGCGGATCTGGTCGTGCACTCCACCACAAAGTTCCTCACCGGCAACGGCACGGCGATGGGTGGCGCGGTCGTCGATTCCGGCCGCTTTGACTGGTCGAAAAGCGATCGCTACGCCAGCCTGGCAGCGCCCGAACCCGCCTACCACGGCCTCTCATTCTACGAGACCTTCGGCGATCTGGCCTACACCACCTACGGCCATGCCGTCGGCCTGCGCGATCTGGGCGCCCAGCAGGCGCCTATGAATGCCTTTCTGACTCTGTTGGGCCTGGAGACCCTGTCGCTCAGGATGGAACGACACTGCCAGAACGCGCATGCGGTCGCCTCCTTCCTGGAGGATCATCCGGCAGTCGCCTGGGTCTCCTACGCCGGCCTCCCCTCCTCCGACTACCACGACCTGGCAGAGCGCTATATGCCGAAGGGCGCCGGCTCGGTCTTCACCTTCGGGCTGAAGGGCGGCTACGACGCCGGCGTGCGCCTGGTCGAAGAGGTCTCGCTCTGGAGCCATCTGGCCAATGTCGGCGACACCCGCAGCCTGATCCTGCATCCGGCCTCCACCACCCACCGCCAGCTGAGCGACGAGCAGCGCGCTGCAGCCGGCGCCGGCGATGAGGTGATCAGGCTGTCGGTCGGCTTGGAGACGGCGGCAGACCTGATCGACGATCTGGATAAGGCATTGATCAGCCTCTAGTCTTTCGGAGAGACCGAAGAGTCAGTTTTTCCCGAACGCTGCCCTAGTCTTGACCGCTTGGTACAATCTGCTTACGTCTTAGCCTTGAGCGTGAGGAGCAGGCCTAACCATGCCTTGGCAAAAGTCCTTCGATGTCGAGCAAGCCGTTGACCAGGCCATGGAGGTGTTCTGGGCCAAGGGTTATGAGGCCACATCGATGGCCGATCTGCTCGAGGCCACGGGCATCAACAAGGGCAGCCTCTACAATGCCTTCGGCAGCAAGAAGAAGCTCTTCGTTCGTGCCTTGTTGAAGTACGATCGCGAACAGCGCCAGGCGGCCCTTGGCGAACTCGCGGACCTAGAGGATCCTCTGACCGCAATCGAACTCCTCTTTGAAAGCATGGTTGCCAAAAGCCTTTCCGACAAGGACTGCAAGGGCTGCATGCTGGTCAATACCGCGCTTGATCTACCCAATCACGACGGGGATGTGGCCCGGATCGTCAGGGCCGGAATGAAAGACCTGGACGTCTTCTTTCGGCAGCAAATCGCGCTTGGCCAATCGCAAGGATCGATCCCCCCCGATCGCGACCCAGCGTCCACTGCACAAGCTCTTCTGGCCCTTTTGGTGGGGCTGCGGGTCTTGGCGCGCGGTGCCAGTGACGAGGCCGGACTTCGCGCCATCAAGCAGCAAGCGCTGGCGCTTCTAAGCTAGCCGGGAGCCGAGTCTCCCCAGCTCCTCCAGCGGCACTGCTTTCCAAAATTTCACGCTAGCGTGATCAGGCAGAACAAGTCTTGACCGATCGGTCTATGTTTCCTACCTGGGTTTTGACCAAACGGTCTAAACCCATTCCACTGGAACCATCGGAGACGAAAATGACCGACTTCAACACCCACAACGTCGAGACCGCACCCGAAGCAGCCAAGCCCCTGCTCGAGGCCGCCAAAAGCCGTTTTGGCTTTATCCCGAACCTCTTGGGAACGATGGCCGAAGCGCCGGCCCTGCTGGAGGGCTACATGACGCTGGCAGGCATCTTCGACAAATCCGAGTTCACCGAGACCGAGCGGCAGATCGTGCTGATGACGAACAACCGTCTGAACGGCTGCACCTACTGCATGGCCGCGCACACGACCATCGCGCAGATGTCCAAGGTTCCCGCAGACGTGATCGAGGCGCTGCGCAACGGCACGTCGATCGCCGACCCGAAGCTGGAGGCTCTGCGGACTTTCGCCGAAGCGATCAACCAGAGCCGCGGCTGGCCAAGCGAAGCACAGGTCGAGGCCTTCCTGAGTGCGGGCTACAGCCGGCAGAACCTGCTCGAGGTCATCCTCGGCACCAGCCTGAAGGTCCTGTCCAACTACACCAACCACGTCGCCGAGACCCCGGTCGATGCCGCCTTCGCCGGCAATGCCTGGTCTCCCGAAGAGGTCGCGACTGCAGCCTAACCAAACGTCGGAGGGTCGGAGGTCAAAGCGGCCTCCGACCCGCTACCGCTCGAGGCGAGTCCGCCTACTCCGCCGGTTGTGGATGGGACTGGGGTGCCGGCGTCTTGCTACCCTCATTCGGCAGCAGCAAGGCCGCAAAGACCGCGATGGCCGCCAGGCCGATCAAGCTGACAAACAGCCATTCGAACTGTCCGGTGTTGCGCTCCACCCAAGCCGCGGCGGCGATGGCCAGCGGCGCGGTGCCGAAAGCGAGCACGAACTTCATGCCGTAGGCCAGACCCTGGTGTTTGGCCGGGGTGTAGCGGGCAAGCAGCATGTTCTCGGCCGGCAAGGCACCGGTCGACAGCAGGACGGTGAAGGCGGCGATCGGCAGCAAGGCCAGGCCGCCGACGAAGGCCAGGCCGATCATCACCGGGATCTGGAAGAAGAAGGCTGCTACATAGAGCCGCTTTAGGTTCATGCGGTCGGCCAGCAGACCGCCGGCAATCTGCATGATGCCGCCGGCGGTGTAGACTGCAGCCACCGAAGCCCCCAGCAGAAAGGCGTTGTCGCTCAGGTGGTCGGTCAGCCGGAGATCGAAGTGCTTGGGCAGTGCTGCCTGTGTTGCCTGGAAGATGAGCCCCATGCAGGTCATGGTGCACAGCAGCACGAAGTAGACGCGGAGCGCCTCGCCACGCTTCGGTGGGACCGTTGACTGGTTCTGAGCCACCGGTGCATCGCTGACCAGGCCGCGCTGGCGGCAGTAGAGCAATGCCAGGCCGACTGCGAGCGATATTGCGCCGGGGACGATAAAGGCAGCGCGCCAGGAGAAGAGCTCGATCAAGCCGCCGGCGACCAGACCGGCAATGGATATACCGATCGAGCCGAACACGCCGTTGATGCCAAGTGCCTTGCCGCGCTTCACCGAAGACTTGACCAGCCAGGCGATCCCGACCGGGTGGTAGATGGCAGAGAAGACACCGATGGCGGTGAGCCCGATGAAGAGGGCCGAGGGCCCGTCGACCAGACCGCAAAGAATGCCCGCAGCCCCCAATCCCATAAAGAAGACCACCATCATGCCCGACGCGCTCCAGCGATCGCCGAGCCAGCCGGACGGAATGGCGGCCAGCCCCACCATGAGCGCACCGACGCTCCAGAGCTGCACCAGGTCGGCGTAACTCAAGGCCTGCCAGCCGGACTTCTCCATCGCCACCGCGATCACGAAGTACATGGCGGTGAACATGTGCATGAAGCCATGGCCGATGCACGAGAAGGTCTGGGCCAGGGTGCTGGGAGTAAAGGTCATGGGACGACACAAGCAGCAATTCCGGCGTCGAACAAGCGACGCTGTTGCAAGTCAGCTTTGCCGGATTCTTAAGGAATCTTGAGGTCGTCCTCGGCGCTCAGCACCACGCGGCCGTTGCGCAGCACCTCGTAGAAGCCGATGTAGGTGCCCGCCGGCCAGCGTTCCGCGCGCAGGCGTCGGCCGGCGAAGATGAAGGATTGCAGGCGCGGCTTTGCCAGGGGATCGGTGGTTTCCTCGACAAGAACCGTACCGTCGGGTGCCAGAATGGTGAGGCGCTGCACGTCGCCGGCTTCAAGGCCGATGGCGCGGGCGTAGAAGACCATGGCGTCCGAGTCCGCCCCCGGAAGTGTGCTCTTGTAAGTGCCGTTCTCGATCCCGCGATTGGTCACTGCCCCCGCGGCGAAGCCCAGGTTGGCGATGGCCGGGCTGACGTAGGCCAGCTGGCGTTGTGCGCGCGGCGACCAGGCCGAGGCAGAGATGTCGGCGCTGCAGACCTCGTCGAAGCCCTCGGGCGCGAAGGGGTCGATGTCCAGGCGCTTGCCGGGCGGCGTGTGCAGAAGGTTGAATTGAAAGTGCGGGAAGTTCGTGCTGCCCGACATGCCGACGTAACCCAGCAGGTCGCCGGCCTTGACCTCTTGGCCGACCTGCACGGGCGATGGCCCCTGACGCAGGTGGCAATAGTGCGTGCTCCACTCCGGCCCGTGGCTGATCACCACGCGATTGCCGCAGACCGAGCTGCTCGCCGCTTCGGCCTGGTCGTAGTCGAATGGGCTGTGATCGCGGATATCGTCCTGGACGGTCTCGACGGTCCCCGCTGCGGCGGCCACCACCGGCACACCCTGGGCCACTGCCAAGAGATCCTCTACCCGGAAGTCGATCCCGCTATGGCCATTGTAGGTGACCTTCCCGCAGGCGAAGTCCTTGATGCCCGGCCCGGGGTCGTGGTCGACATGCACCTCGACCGGGCAACGCTGCCCCTCGGGGCAAACGAAGGGCATGTCCAATTGGAAGGGTGGACGTTCGGCAAGAGCCGGGCTTGTGGCCGCGAAAAAACCTGCGGCGACAAGACCTCGGACAATCGACCCTAGAATGGTCGGGCAGGCGGGATTCGAACCCACGACCCCCAGTCCCCCAGACTGATGCGCTACCAGACTGCGCTACTGCCCGCCGAGGCGAAGCTCTTGGATCGAGCGGTTGGTGCCGCAAGACCTGACGAGATCCAGGCTTATAGCGATGCCCCGTTGGCCATGCAAGGCACCTTCTCGTCTTGTCTCACACCAAAGGGTGGCGATCGGGCAGCAGGCGCTCGAGCCGAGCCGGCCAGGGACGCAGGCAGATCAGCGCCAGAAGCCAGCTGAGCCCGAAGACCACCATGCCGGAGAAGAGCACGTCGCTGAGAAAATGCGCGCCCTGGATCACCCGCATCCAGCCGGTGATCAAACCGAAGAGCAGCGCCAAACCAAGGATCAAGAGCCGCCGGCGTCGCGCCGCCGGCAAGAAGGAGAAGGCCACGACCGAGAAAGCCATTCCAACATGGCCCGATACGAAAGAGCAGTTCGAGCGACAGGCGTCGCTGACCATATAGAAGGGCGTAAAGACAAAGGCACCGCCGAAGGCCTGCATCTCGCGCGGCCGCGCTCGACCGAAGCTGTCCTTCAGATAGACATCGATCACCAGCCCCTGGATCAGGGCCATGGAAACCACGACGAAGAAGGCGCGACGCGGCGTGATTCCCAAGAGCGGCCGTCGCAGGATCCAGCTGGCCAGGCCAAGCAGCCCAACCAACCCGCCAAGCAGGAAGAATGCAGGCTTCATCCAGGCGTAGAGCGGCCACCAGGTACCGTCGCGCTGCGCGAAGGCGTCGCCGGCGACGCTGCGGGCGAACTGGGTTGCGGCCATGTCGAGGCCGGGCCAGAAAGCGAAGAGGAGCGCGAGACCGGTCAAGAGCAGCAGATAGAGCAGAATGCCACTGGCAGCCGGCGGTTCGCCCGTGGTGCGCGCAAAGCCAGCCAGGATGTCCACTTCCTGTGCTCCGCTCTTTCGTTCCGAGGTCGACAGATTCACGCCAGGGTCTCGCGATCTCTGGACGAGGGGGCTTCGGGGAGCATCTGGCGCAACAAGAGGGCGGCGGTGTCGCGCGCCTGGCGCGCCGCCTCGGCGCCGCCCAATATCTGTGCCAGAGAGGTTGCCCCCTCACACAGCAGCAACAGGCGCTGTGCCAAGAGGCGCGGACTGGCGGCTCCCGCCGCACTGGCCAGGCCGGTCAGGCGCGCCAGACACCGGCGCTTGTGTTCGGCTGCGACAGCATGCACCGGATCCTCGAACTCCGGATATTCACCGGAGGCCTTGAGGAAGAGGCAGCCGCGGAAGTCCGGCCCGCCATGCAACCGGCTCATCGCATCGAAGACCGCCAGCAAGCGATCGCGCGCAGAGAGCCGCGGGTCGGACAGTGCTTGGTCCAGCCAGGCGAAATAGTCTTCCAGCTTGCGCTCGAGAACCGTCACGATCAGCGCCTGCTTGGATGGAAAGTGATTGTAGAGGGTCATCTTCGCGACCCCGGCGTTGCGCAGAATGCGGTCGATACCGACGGCATGAAAGCCCTCCTCCTCGAAGAGATCCAGCGCGGCCGCGATCAGGCGCTCGCGGGCCGAGAGACCCGATCTGTCAACGCGCTCTTCCTTCACCTGTTTCGACCCTTCCAGCACGCCCTCCTAACCTCTCCCGCCCTTCCTATGGTCTTTGCCTGTCGTGTGGCTGGCGCCTGCTATCATCTTGGATGCATTTAACGCCCGGTAAAGGAGTCATGACAAAGGCTTGACTTGCAGCACCCCTGCGTGCGGGCTCTTGTCGCTGCCTCGTAGGCGCAAGATGACGGCAGATATGCCGCGGGGGATCTGCGGGGGGGGGAGGGGATCTCCGGGGGATCTGCGGGCCGAGCATGTGATAAGGGGGTGCCTCCAGGCATGACAGAAACGACCACGCCTGCACAGATCATGTTCACGCAAGCCGTGCGGGCCGAGCAAGAGCGGCTGGGATCGCGCCGTGGATTTGCCCAGCTGGAACGCGACGGCGCTTTTCGGGGTGCAATCACCGATGATCTGCGCGCCTTCCTCGCCGAGCGCGACTCGGCCTTCCTGGCAACGGCAAGCGCCGCGGGACAGCCCTATGTTCAGCATCGAGGTGGCCCCAAAGGCTTCCTGCGCCCCTTGAGCGATCGGCGAATCGGCTTTGCCGACTTTGCCGGCAACCGACAGTACATCACCATCGGGAACCTGAGCGAGAATCCCAGGGCCTTTCTTTTCCTGATCGACTTTGCGACCCAGACCCGGGTGAAACTCTGGGGGCGCCTCACCGCGGTCGAAGATCAACCCGGCTTGACGGCCAAGCTGGCGGTGGAGGGTTATCGGGCGCGGGTCGAGCGCGTCCTTCTCTTCGATCTCGAGGCCTGGGACATCAACTGCAAGCAGCACCTGCCGCTGCTTTTCGACGAGACCGTCGTGAAGGGCGTCGTCGACAAGCTCACCCTGCAGATCTCGGCACTCGAGGCCGAGGTCGAGCGCCTGAAGTCGGGAAAAGGCTAACGACGCGGCTTGGCTTCCAGGACCGAGCTGTCGAGCGCCTGGGCATCGGCGTGCGCCGAACAGAGGCCCTGCGAGGACCAGAGGCCGCCGTCGCAGATGTACATGTCACCCTTGTGACAGACCCGCGCCCCGGTCGGATAGCGGTTGGTGTAGACGCGTCCGCGAATCACCTCCAGTTCCGGCCGGGTGAAATAGAGGCAGGCCTTGTTGATGTAGCGGGGATCGCCACTGCTCTGGCTCACCGCCGCGCTTTGCGTCGCGGGTGCAGGGCTGGCGTTCTGCGCGGGCGCGGCTGCCTGAACGCTGGGCTGCACGGCCGGGGCCGTCACTGCCGGAGCGATAGGGGGCGCGGCTGGGGGAGAGACTGGGGCCGGCGTGGCGCGCGAGGCCAGCTGCTGCAGGGAGGAGCCACGCTCCTTCGGTGCGCGCGGCGGCACGACCAGTCTTGCCTGCCGGTCGAGGCTGGTTATCGGCGTACCGCTCTGCAGAACCGGCGCACCACCGTCGAGCGGACGAATGGCCGGAACGGTGCTGCGTCCGGCCGCCTGTCCCCCTCCAAGCAGGGCATAGGATTCCGGCGTACCCGGCAGAACGAGACCGTCTTTGGCCTGCGGCACCTGGCGCTGGACCGTCTGTTGCGGCTGCGGTTGCTGCACTTGGGCTTGCTGCTGGGGTGCCGGGATAACCACTTGCGGCGCCGGTGTTGATGCCTGCGGCGCTGGCGTCGATGCCTGCGGCGCTGGGGTCGATGCCTGCGGCGCGGGTCGTGCTGCGTTGTTGGCGGTCAGGCTGCTGAGTTCTGCCGGTGCTCCGGTCGCTGCGGGCTGTTCTCCGGCACTCGGCAAAGGGGCCACGTAGGGCTGGCTCGGCGCCGACTGCGAGACCAGAGATTGCGAAGAGCCAGCGAGCCGCGCCTTGCCGCCATTGGCCTCCAGATAGGCATTGTGTTGACCGGACTCCACCTCTCTTTGAAGGCAGGTGAGAGTCTTCAGATAGGCCTCCGCCGGCTTGCTGTCTTGACCCAGCCTCTGCTGCCGCGCAATGGTCTGGCGTAGGGTTTTGGTTGCCAGATTCCAGTCACCGTTCAAGCGCTTTTCAACGCGGCCGACGATGGCCTCGGCAGTCTGGCCCTGCGGCAGCGAACAGGCGGTGTCTAGGACCTTGGCCGTCGTCTGGGCAGCAGCCGGGCTGCCGGCGAGCAGAAACGCTCCGAAAGCGGCGCATAGCCAGAGCGACCACTGCTGAATTGAAGAGGCTGGTTTGTCTATGGTCATGGCAAAGGATCTAGCCGCCGGGGAACGGCTCGACAAGCATGCACTTCGTCCTCTTCTGCAACGCAAGGACGGACCGGCCAGCCTATGGCTTTTCGGTCACCTCTCCTTGTTGGTCCTCTCCTCACTGCTCTTGTGGAGCAGTCTGGGCAGCTGGTGGCTGCTTGCAACCTTGCCGCTCCAGGGCGTGATCCTGATCTTTCTCTTCGCGCCGCTGCACGAATCCATTCACGGAACCGCCTTTGCGAGCGCTTGGAAGAATCGCTGGGTAGGCTGGTTGTGCGGCCTGCTGCTGCTGCTGCCGCCGAACTACTTCCGGGCCTTCCATCTGACCCACCATGCCCACACGCAAAACCCCGAGAGGGATCCCGAGCTGATCACGCCGAAGCCGGAAACCTGGGGCCAAGCGCTGCTGTATCACTCCGGTCTCCCCTATTGGATCGCGCAGATCCGGGGCTTGCTGCTGGCCGCGAGCGGCCGCTTGCAGGGCAACTTCATCACCAGCCGCTCCGCCCCGATCATCGAGCGCGAAGCCCGTATCGCACTCGCCGTCTATGCGATCCTGGCGCTGGGCTCGCTGCTGCTTTGGAGCGGTCTGCTGCTCTGGCTCTGGGTCTTGCCGGCCCTGATCGGACAGCCCGTCCTGCGCGCCTATTTGCTGGCCGAGCACTGGGACTGCCCGAAAGTGCCCGACATGCGCGCCAACACGCGCACCACATTGACCAACCCAGCGGTCCGCTTCCTCGCCTGGAACATGCCCTATCACGCCGAGCACCACGCCTATGCCTCCGTGCCCTTTCACGCATTGCCGGACTTGCATCGGCTGATGGCGCCCGAGCTGAAAGTCGTTTCTCCCGGATACCTCTCGGTCCACCGCGCATTCTGGGCGCGACTGAAGTTCTAGGAGAACACGCGGGAGCGAAACCGCTCTGCCAGGGCCTCGGCATCCGCAGACAAGGCGCGTGGATCCTCGATCGGTGGGAAGAGCGTACGGGTTTCGTCAAGCAGGTCGGCGAGCGCCGGCGGCGGATCGCGGTCGGTGGCGGCAAAAGCCTGGCTGCAGATTGCCGCCAGAATCGCCAGCACAGCCTCGAAGGCTTGCGCTGCCTCGGCCTCCTTGCGCCACGCGAGGAACACCGGGGTGGGTACGTCGTTCTGACCGTAGCCCCCGGACTCCATGGCCGGCAGCAGGCTGGGCGAAGCAACTTGCCGGGCCTGCTCGACGAAGCCGGCGGAGGTGAAGGCCAGACCGCCGAGATAGCCTTCCCCCAAGCGCAGGCCGTCCGGCAGCAGCGACACGCGCGCGTGCATCAGCTTGTCGATGTGGCGATCGGCGATCAGCGCCAGATCGGCCCAGATCGCCGCCAAGGCATCCATCGCCGGGTAGGCCTTGGCGTTGTGATAACCGCCGGTGGACATGATCCGGCCGTAGGGATGGTGCGAATCGGGCGCATCCGGATCAGGCGGGATAAAGACAGGATTGTCGGAGACGGCGCGCAGCGAGATCTCGGCAACCTCTTCGGCCTGAGTGACGGCACGTCCCGCCTGGCCCAGGACCCGCGGCAGTATCCGCCAGGAGACCGGCGCCTGGTAGGGTCGGCGCTCGCCCCCACCGGAATTGTCCATAAGCTCCCTCAGACGCTGCAGCGCGGCGGCTTCCTGCGGATCTTCCCACAGCGGATCGAGGGCGGCATCGAAGTGACCGAGCGGCGCTTTGATCGCTTCGGCGGAGAGTGCGAAGACCTCCAGGGCCAGATCCAAGCGACGCCGCGCCGCCAAGGCCGCATCGGCGACCAGCGCGGACGCACAGGGGCTGCCGTTGATGAGAGAGAGGGAATCCTTCTCGGCAAGCTCCACCTGCTGGCCCAGGCCGCTGAAGAGATGCGAAAGTGCCGTTATCTCGCCCGGGCAGCCATTGCCCAGAGCCGGCACCTCCGGCAGCCCCGGACGGTCCAAGAGGCCTGCCACGGCCGCGGCGATGGCGGGCGTTATCGCGGCATGGCCTTCGATGAAGTTGGCAAGCCTGGCAAAGACGATGCCGCGAACCACCCGCGCCGGCAGAGGCTCGCCGAAAGAGGTCATGGCCGATAGTGGCGGACGCCTGGCTTGCTGTTTGCGTTCTTCGTGATTAAGGCGCTGGGACGCGCGATGACCATATCCGGTCGTCACACCGTAAATCACGATATCTTCGTCGTTCTCGATGAGGGACATAAAGTTCGCGCGTGCTGCGGTCATGCGGGCCAGCGCAGCACCGGAAAGGTCGATACCCCTACCCTTCCAGGCGACCTGATAAAAAGCCGACAGATCCATATCGGCACGACGATCGAGAACCAACCGCATGTCTAGAGTCCCTCCCTTGCCAAAGCACGCTTGGAGCGACCCTAGTTCACGGAGGTTCTCTTGACGAGCGATCTAGCTCTGCTTGACGAGCGATCTAGCTCTGCGGATTTCCGGTGACGATCTCTTCCAGGCGCTCGGAGATTTCGCCGGGTGTCGTGTTGTGCGCGAAATGGGTGACGTACGCGCCGGTCGGGCTCATCACGAAGATGTTGCTGGCGTGATCCATCAGGTAGTCCGAGGCGCCCTCCGGATGGACCTTCTGGTAGAAGACCCGATAGGACTTGGCCGCCTCCGCCACCTGCTCCGGCGTGCCGGTGAGGCCCAGAAGGCGTGGGTGGAAGGCCTTGACGTAGCGACCGACGGCTTCCGGCGTATCGCGCTCCGGATCGATGGTGATGAAGACGGGCTGCACCATCTGGGCGGCCCGCTCGTCGACCGAACTCAAGAGGTCCAGGCCACGCGCCGCCGAGGCCAAGGCGGTGGGGCAAATGTCCGGGCAATAGGTATAGCCAAAATATATCATAGAGTAGCGGCCGAGCAGATCCTTGTCGGTGACCGCTTTGCCCTCGGGATCGACCAGATTGAAGGGGCCGCCAATCGGAACCGGACCGTCGTTTGCCGTCTGGGTCGCATCGCCGCCTCCACCCATGCGGTAGCCAAGGAAACCGGCAAAGGCTGCAAGCATCACCAGCATCATCACCAGTCCGATGCGACCGGTGAGCGACCTGGGAAAGAGTCTCTGCTGTTCCTGATCAGCCATCGCGGTGCGCGCCAAGCCTCCTCGCGACCGTCGCGTCAGCGAACGCCCAGATACTGGGTCAGCACCAGCATAACCATGACCAGCACACCGCCGGTCACTCCGATCGCCGCGACACCAAGACTGCGCACCTTGGCGTCTAGGCTATGTGACCAGCGTCGTCTAAGATCAAAGTGGTTCATGGTATCGCTCCATCACCAAGATGCTGTTGCATGAGAGAAAGCGAATCTTGTCGCCTTCGTCGTCGTTATGAATGGGGTTGCGGGGACGCGTCGGCAAGACCGTCGGAGAGCTTGCGACCGCAGGTCGCGTGTTTTACTGCAGTGCAGCATTCGCCATGGTAAAGACGGCAATGCCTGCGCTAGTCTGGAAATGCTGCAGTGCAATAGCAGGCGGGCGCAGCTTGTCTAATGGCGCCCTCTCATATTTGTGAAGGGCGCTGCGGCGCAGGCTTTATAGTGGTGCGATCAAGGAGAAGAACCGATGGCAGAAGAATTCAAGGCCTTTGAAGAAACGTTTTCCCGTGGCTTTTTGACCGGTCGCGTGGCGCTGGTGACCGGCTCTTCCAGCGGTATCGGCCACGCTATGGCGCGCGGACTGGCGCTATCGGGGGCAAATGTCATGCTGCATGGCATCGAATCCGAAGACAGCATCGAGCCGCTGCGCGCAGCTCTTGCCGAGGAAACGGGACGCGAGGTCGGCTACCTCAACGACGATCTGTCACATGCCGAGCCGATCGCGAAGCTGATCGCCAAGACCGAAGAGAAGCTGGGCCCGATCGATATCCTGGTGAACAACGCCGGCATGCAATTCGTCTCGCCGATCGAAGAGTTTCCGGTCGAGAAGTGGGACAAGATTACCGCGCTGAACCTCTCGGCTGCCTTCCACACCACCCGCGCCGTCTTCGCTGGGATGAAGGCCCGAGGATATGGCCGTATCGTCAATACCGCCTCGGCGCACGGCCTGGTCGCCTCTCCCTTCAAGACCGCCTATGTCGCGGCCAAACATGGCATCGTCGGCCTGACCAAGACCGTGGCTCTGGAGGGTGCCGAGTTCGGGATCACCTGCAACGCCATCTGCCCCGGCTATGTCTGGACGCCGCTGGTCGAGAAGCAGATTCCCGATACCGCCAAGGCCCGCGGCATCACCGAAGAAGAGGTCATCCGCGACGTCATGCTGGGCGACCAGCCGACCAAGAAGTTCGTGACGGTGGACCAGTGCGCCGGTCTCTGCACCTTCCTGTGCTCCGATCTCGCCGCCTCCATCACCGGCGCGGCCCTCCAGATCGACGGTGGCTGGGTCGCGCAATAGCAGACGCCTTCTTGGTCAACGAAGCCATCCCGCTCTCGCGAATAGAGGTGAGAGCGGGACGCTGTACCAGCCTCCATCTCGCTAGAAACATTGCCGCCGGCCCTGCGACTTGCTAAGGCAGGCGCCGTCAAATTCCCCTCGACGCGCCGACTGTCCCAGCCGGGCGCGCTGCTACGGAGCCCAATATGTCCAACAGCTTGCCGAAGCCACTTGCCGAGGTAACGCCGAACACGGCCGACTTCACGCAAGTCCCGATGATCGTGCCGACCGGCTTTCGCGAGTATGATGCACGCTGGCGCTATCCCGAGCAGATCAACCTGATCGGAATCAAGGCGCTGGGCCTGGGCCTCGGTACGCAGTTGTACGAGATGGGCATCAAGCCGGCGATCGCAGTGGGCCACGACTACCGCTCCTACTCACCGGCGATCAAAGAGGCGCTGATGGTCGGCCTGCTGGCCGCCGGTTGCGAGGTGCACGACATCGGCCTGTCGCTCTCGCCCACCGCCTACTTTGCCCAGTTTGCCCTGGACCTGCCGGCCGTGGCGCAGGTGACCGCCTCGCACAATCCCAACGGCTGGACCGGGGTCAAGATCGGCGCCGAACGCCCGCTGACCCATGGCCCGCGCGAGATGGGGCGCCTGAAAGAAATCGTGCTCAAGGGAGAATGGATCGCCCGAGGCGGCGGCAGCTATCACTTCCACGGCGATCTGCGGCAGCGCTATCTCGACGACGTGGCAGGCAGCACCAAGCTGACCCGCAAGCTGCGTGTGGTCTGCGCGACCGGCAATGGCACGGCGAGCGACTATGCCCCGGAGCTTCTACGGCGGATTGGGGCCGAGGTGATCCCGCTGCATTGCGAACTGGACTACACGTTCCCGCACCACAATCCCAACCCGGAAGCCATGGAGATGCTGCACGCCATCCGCGATTGCGTGCTGGAGAACAAGGCCGATCTGGGTCTCGGGTTCGACGGCGACGGCGACCGCTGCGGCGTGGTGGACAACGAGGGCGAAGAGATCTTTGCCGACAAAATGGGCGTCATTCTGGCCCGCGATCTGGTCAAGAGCTTCCCAGGCGCGCAGTTCGTTGCCGACGTGAAGTCGACCGGCCTCTTCGCTGCCGACCCGATCCTGCGCGCGGCCGGCGCCAAGACCGACTACTGGAAGACCGGGCATTCGCACATGAAGCGCCGGGTGAAGGAGATCGACGCACTGGTGGGCTTCGAGAAGTCCGGCCACTACTTCTTCGCCGAGCCACTGGGCAAGGGCTACGACGACGGCTTGGTGGTCGCGCGCGAGGTCTGCAACCTGCTGGATCGCAACTCCGGCCAGTCCATGGCCGACCTGCGTCGCGCCCTGCCAAAGAGCTGGGCGACCCCGACCATGTCGCCGGCCTGCGCCGACGAGGTGAAGTATGACGTGGTCGAGCGGGCAACCGCAGCACTGCTGGAGATGGCCGCCGGTGGAGAGCGCTTCGCCGGCAGGGCCATCGACAAGGTCATCACCGTCAATGGTGCGCGCGTGCAGTTGGAAGACGGTGGATGGGGCCTGATTCGGGCGTCGTCCAACACACCCAACCTGGTGGTGGTCTGCGAGAGCTTTGAGTCGGAGGGCGACATGCGGACCATCTTCGCCGCCGTCGACGAGGTGCTGCGCCGCTTCCCCGAAGTCGGTGAGTACGACCAGAAGATTTAGAGATGTAGAGTGCCTGCCAGATGGAGCACGCCGAGATCGAGGCGATCCTGGAGGATGTGGCGACCGTCGTTCGCCCACTGTGCCGCGAAGGCAAGGTCGCCGACTACATCCCCGCCCTTGCCAAGGTTCCAAGCGATCGCTTTGGCCTGTGCATCCACATGGCAGACGGCCGCGAGTTCTCCGTCGGCGACTGCGACGAGCCCTTCTCGATCCAAAGCGTCTCGAAGGTCTTCAACCTGGCCATCGCACTGGAATGGCTCGGCGAGGAAATCTGGCAAAGAGTTGGACGCGAGCCTTCAGGAACCAGCTTCAACTCATTGATTTTGCTTGAACAAGAGCAAGGCATTCCACGCAACCCCTTCATCAATCCAGGGGCCATTGTCGTGGTGGACGCGCTGATCAACCGCTTTCCGCTCTATACGCAGCAGCTGCGCAATATGATGCGCAGGCTCAGCAGCGACAGCGCGATCGACTACGATCGAGAGGTCTGGCGCTCGGAACGCGACCACGGCGATCTGAACCGTGCGGTGGCCTGGCTGCTGAAGGCGAAGGGCAACCTCGTCGCCCCGCCCGACGAGACATTGAACGCCTACTTCCGCGGCTGCTCGCTGGCGATGAGCTGCCGGGCACTGGCCCGCGCCGGCCGCTTCCTGGTCGAGGGCAGCGGTGACTGGCCGGTGATCCGCAGCCAGGATCGGCGGCGGCGCATCCTCTCTGTCATGCGCCTTTGTGGCCTGTACGACGCGGCAGGCGACTTTGCCTACAGAGTAGGCCTGCCGGCCAAGAGCGGTGTCGGCGGCGGCATTCTGGCCATCGTACCCGGCGTCTGTTCCATCGCCGTCTGGTCGCCGTCTCTCGATGCCAAAGGCAACTCCGTCGCCGGTGTCAGAGCCTTGGAACTGCTGGTCGCCAGCCGGATCTCCTCCGGCCATGGGCTGGAACGGCGTTAACTCGATTCCCCTGCCTCCTTCACCGGAACGACGACCTCGTTGCGGCGCATGAAGGGAAGCGTCCAGGGCGGGTCATAGAAATAGGCCGTAGGGCCGGCGTCGGGCTGCCAGCCGGTCCCTGCCAAGCGCTCCATCAGCTCATTCGTGCGCGCCTCGACATTGCCCTCCCCGCGCGAACCGCTGAAGCGTATGGCTGCCAGGGTCTGCTGTGGAATCTCGACCAGCCGGACGCGTGGGTCGGTCGGCCGCGGTGCGGTCTCCAAATCATAGCTTTTGGGCAGGAAGAAGCGCATGGCGAAGGCCTCTCCATTGGCCGCCCGCTCCACCGGCGTGGTCATGGCGATCTCCTCGCCGCTAGCCTCGCCGGGAACCTCGACCGGTGTGGTCATGGCGATTTCCCCGGCAGCAGAGTTGGCGCCGGAGATATAGTCGAAGAGCAGCCGGAAGGAGGCGTTGTCACCCGCCTCTCCCCCCGGCGCTGCTTCGGCAGCCAGGCGCGCCGGGTAGTGCCTGATTTCGATGTCTTCTCCCAGGCGTTCGACGACCTGGTAGGAGGAGGTTTCCGTGTCAGAGTTCACGCCGAAGACCGAACAGCCGGCCAGCGCAAGGCTGCCGAGCAGGAGTGTGAGTGTCTTTGTCATACACGATCATACGCAGCCTCGTGCATGGCAGATCGGCGCCATCGATGCGTGAGGGGAAGATTGCGCTGGCTTATGGTGCGCGCTCTATGCCCGCAGCAGCAAAGATCGTCCTGACCCTGATCGCCGGCGGCCTCGGCGGGCTGCTGGCGTTTTGGGTTCAATTGCCGCTGGCCTGGATGATCGGCTCCATGCTGGCGGTGACCTTGCTGGCCGTATCGGGGGCGAAAGTACGCGCCTCCTTTACTCTGCGTGGCGCCATGATCGCGATCCTGGGCGTCATGCTCGGCAGTGGCTTTACCCCTGCCATGCTGAGCCAGCTGCCGCTCTGGTCGATCTCTCTGGCCGGGCTGCTGCCCTATACGGCGATCTCCGTTCTCGTCGGATACATCTACTTCAGGCGTTGTTTCGGCTACGACCCGGCCACCTGCTATTTCGCGGCCGTGCCGGGCGGGCTATCGGAGATGGTCGTCATGGGCGGTCTGTCGGGCGGCGACCAGCGTGTCATCGCGCTGACCCATGCCTCGCGCGTGCTGCTGGTGGTCATGATTCTGCCCTTCGGCTTTCAGGCCCTGCAGGGCTACGAGGCGGGCGCTGCCAGTGCGCCGGGCGAGCCGCTGCTCGACATTCCGGTCCTGGACCTGCTCTGGCTCGGCGGCTGTGCGGTCGTCGGCATCCCCTTGGCGAAACTGCTGCGCCTGCCGGCCGCTCAGCTGATCGGCCCGATGCTGCTCTCCTCGGCCGTGCATCTGGCCGGCCTGACCAGCGCCGCGCCACCCTATGAGCTGGTCGCTGCTGCTCAGGTGGTGATCGGCTCGGCGGTCGGGACGCGTTTTGCCGGCACCAGCTTGCGCTTCCTTGCCCGCGCCCTGCTGGGTGCCGCCGGCCTCAGCCTGCTGCTGCTCGCCGTCACCCTGGTGTTCGCCTTCCTGCTGACCCTGCCGACGGGTTTGTCGCTGGAGCCCTTGATCCTGGCCTACGCGCCAGGCGGCCTGGCCGAGATGAGCCTGATCGCGCTGGCACTGGGCCTGGATGCCGCCTTCGTCGCCACCCACCACAGCGTGCGCATCGTGCTGATCGTCATCGGCGCACCGCAAGCCTATCGATGGCTCAGGATCAAGCGCCGATCTGAGCGGTAAGGCCACCGTCGACCACCAGTTCCGCCGCAGTCACATACTTAGCTTCATCCGAGGCGAGGAAAAGCGCGGCATAGGCCACGTCCCAGGCATCGCCCATAGCCCCGGTCGGGCAGAGCCGATTGCGCTTCTCCACCATGGCATCGACGCTGCCGCCATAGGTCTCTTTCAGGGGCTCGACGATCATCGGCGTGTTCATCAGGCCCGGCAGAATGGAATTGGCGCGAATGCCCTGCTGGGCGTGCTGCAAGGCAATCGAGCGGGTGAAAGGCAGGACGGCCCCCTTCGTCGTGTTGTAGCAGACGTAGGGCACGCCGATGTCGCGGATACCGGCGATGGACGCGATGTTGACGATGGCCCCGCCCCTGCCCTCGGCCTCGAACTGCCGCAGCATCACCGGAATGACGAACTTGCAGCTGAGGAACATGGAGGTGAGGTTGATCCGCAGCATACGCTCCCAGTCCTCCAGCTCGACCTCGACCGGGCCGCCCAGGTGCAGGATGCCAACGTTGTTGTCGAGGATGTCGATGCGGCCATAGAGATCCAGACAGCGCGCGACCATCGCCTCGACCGTGGTCGCATCGGCGGCATCGCCGGCGAAGGCTGCGGCCTCGCCGCCCTCCTGACCGATGATGCCGACGGTCTCTTCGGCTGCTGCTGCATTGATATCGACGCAGAGCACGCGCGCACCTTCGCGTGCGAACAAGACCGCGGCAGCCTTGCCGTTTCCCCAGCCCGGACCGCTGGACCCGGCCCCTACGACGATCGCCACCTTGCCCTCTAGACGCCCGGCCATGCTCGCTCTCCCTCATACTTGCTCTCGACGAACCGCAGTCTTTAGCGCCTCGGCAGTGTGCTTCGGAAGTCCGAAAGCCGGAAAAAGCGGCCAGGTCGGGCCCTGCCAAGTGTGAGGCCCTGCTCCACGGCCTTGCCGCACTCATCCCCCGCTCGCCTCACACTGCCTATCGCTGCCCCCCCTAGCCAGACTAACCCACCGACTATCTAGGAGGATGACATGACCCCGGATATCCGGATGATCTCGGTTTCGCGCCGCCGCGGACCTATGATATCCTCGCTACCACAATGACTTAGACGCGAAGGAGCGGAGAACTGCGGTGAACGCGCCACAAGGGGCGGCTCTCTCCCCTCCTGCGCAAGATCTCCACACTCCCTAGCCGGACAGACCGGCAAAAAATCTGCTAGGTCATGTGGGCAGCCGCCGACAGTTGAACAGAGTGCCGCGCCATGGTCCGCTTCTTTCCTTTAGCCATCCTCTTCCTGGTCCTTACCGCTGCATCGGGCATCGCCCTGGAAGACAAACCCCTTGCGGGTCTCGACACCAGCAGCCCGCGCGCGACTTACCAATCCTTCCTCGCCGAGATGAAGGACTTGGAAGAGCTCTACACCAGCTACAGACGGGACAAGTCGGCCAAGGCGGCGGAGGCTGTCCTGGATGCCGTTCAGCGCGGGAACCAGGCTTTCGACCTTTCCGAAGTCCCGCCGGCGACACGTAGCGAGGTCGGCACCACGGCCCACGCACTCCTCTATGACATACTCCTTCGGCTACCGCCGGTCGATCCGGCGACGATCCCCGGCGGCGACAAGGATCTGCCCGCCGCCTGGCGCATACCCGACACCGAGATCGTCATCGCCAAGGCAAAGGGTGAGGACGGCGAGGAGCGCTATCTCTTCTCGCCGAACACGGTAAAGCGGCTGCAGGCGTTCCACGAGCGGATCATCGACCGCCCACCGCAACAATCCAGCCCCTATGACAACTGGGTCGAGGAGACCATCGGCTGGACCGGTCCCTTCTTCTCCTACCAACTCCTGCGTACCATCCCAGGCTCCTTGCAGGAGACGCTCCTCGGTACGCCGATCTGGAAGGTGGCGCTGACGAGCGTGATCTGGGCGGCGATGTTCCTTCTCCTCCTGCTCTGGTCCGTCATCGTCCGGCGGATCGCCTATCAAGCCAAACCGGCCTGGCGATTGCTGTGGTTCCTGACCGTCCCCGCCTTGCTGGCCGCTCTGGTCTCGCAGGTCCACGTCTTCATCGCATTCCAGGTCAACCCCTCCGGTGCCTTCGCCAAGGTCGAGGCCGTGGCGTCCTCGATCGCTCTCTACGGCGCGGGCGCCTGGGCGGTCTGGATCGCCGCCTTCCTGCTGGTCGAGGCGATCATCGCCTCGCCGGCGATTCCCGAGGGCAGCTACGACGCCAACCTGCTGCGGCTGGTGGCACGTGTCACCTCGCTGGCAGGCGCCGGCGCCGTTGTGGTCTACGGCGCCAGCGATCTGGGCGTGCCCGCACTGGGCCTCCTGACCGGCCTGGGGGTCGGCGGATTCGCCCTGGCGCTGGCCGCCCAGACAACGATAGAGAACCTCTTCGGCGGCGTCTCCATCTTCGCAGACCGGCCCTTCCGCATCGGCGATTTCATCCACTACGGTGGCTCTGACGGCGTGGTGGAGATGATCGGCCCGCGCTCCTCGCGGCTGCGGGGCATCGACGGAACCCTGACCACCGTGCCCAATGCCGACCTGGCGAAGATGCACATCATCAACTACTCACTGCGCAACAAGTGCGTCTTCGTCCACACCCTGGGCCTGCGTTACGAGACCACACCGGATCAACTCGAGTGGCTGCTGTCCGAGACCCGCCGTCGCGTCGGCGAGCATCCCAAGGTGGAGGTCAGCAGCGGCTTCCCGCGGGTGCGGGTCATGGGCTTCGGCGCCTCCTCGATCGACGTCGAAGTCAGGGCCTATGTCATCACCGCGGACTGGAACGAGTTCCTGGAGGTGCAGGAAGAGCTGATCCTGGACCTCATGCGCACGGTCGAAGCGGCCGGCAGCGGTTTCGCCTTCCCCAGCCGCACCCTCTATCTCGGCCGCGACGCCGGGCTCGACGCGGAGGCCAAGCAGGCAGCCGAGTTCCAGGGCCGACGGCGGCACGTCCGCAGCGAAGCAGCGCCGGCGCGGTCAAGCGTGAAGGCGGCTCAAGGACAGCCCCAAACGCTACCCGAGGACCTACCCGATGACGCCCCCGATGAAGTCTCCGATGAAGTTCCCGCGGGCCGCGAGCAGGCCTGACCGGTCTTCGGCCAGGTCGGGTCGGATGCAGCGGTGTTAGTCTGCAGCCAGCGCGCGTTGTAGCCGGTGATGTCTGTCGAAGTGAGCCTGGTCGCGAGGTTGCCGCGGGCATCGGTCCGGCCCTGGCAAAAATAGGCGATGACCTTTCTAACGCACGACGACGCGCCCACCTCTGCGGTCAGCCCAGGATCTCTACCTGCCACCAGTCCGGCACGGCCTTCTTGAAGCTGTGCTGCTTGCCCGGCCGGATGGCGCCCGGATCGTCCAGGCTGGCCATGGTCATCGAGACCTTGTCGTAGCCGTCGTCTAGGGCGCAGAGCGCGCCCCCACACTCTGGGCAGGATCCGCGCTGAGTCTTCTCGGAGGAACGGAACAGCTTGGGGCTGCCCCCGGGGCCATCCCACGTCAGACCGTCCAGAGGAAACTCGACCCAGGCGACGGTGATGGCTCCCGACCACTTCTGGCACTGCGTGCAGGAGCAGAGGTGGGGAAAGCTGGCCTTCCCCTCGACCTGATAGGTGATGTGTCCACAAAGGCATCCGCCGCGATAGCGAGGCATGGGATCTCCCCTATAGATGAGTGCGCTTCAGGCGCAGCGCATTGCCGATCACGCTAACCGAGGACAGGGCCATCGCTGCTGCACCGACAATCGGCGACAGCAAGATTCCGAAGAAGGGATACAGAACGCCGGCCGCCACCGGAACACCCAATCCATTGTAAATGAACGCAAAAAATAGATTCTGGCGGATGTTGCGCATGGTCGCTCGTGATAGGCGCCTGGCATGCAGGATTGCTGACAAATCACCGTGCAGCAGGGTCACGCCCGAACTCTCCATAGCCACGTCTGTCCCCGTTCCCATGGCAATGCCGACGTCTGCCGCAGCCAGGGCCGGTGCGTCGTTCACGCCGTCACCCGCCATGGCGACGACCATCCCAGAATCCTGATACTCCTTGACCGCGGTCGCCTTGTCCTCCGGCAGGACCTCGGCCCGAAACTCCCCGATTTTGAGCCGGCTTGCCACGGCACTGGCCGTTGCCAGGGCATCGCCCGTCAGCATCACGACCTTGATGCCTTCCTCAGCCAGCGCCCGTAGCGCCCCCGGGGTCGAGGCCTTGACCGGGTCGGAGATCGCCAGCAGGCCGGCCGCCTTGCCGTCGACGGCCAGGTGGATCGCGCTTGCGCCCTGCTCCGCCTCCTGCTGCGCCAGGGCTGCCAGCGGTTCCGGGTCGATGCCCTTCTCGTGCAGCAAGGCGGCATTGCCCAGAACGACAGCGCGGCCCTCGACCCGGCCGGTCACCCCGCGACCTGTCGGGGCATCGAAGTCCTCGACCTTGGCCAGGGCCAGACCGGCGTCGCTGGCGGCCGTCAGGACGGCCTTGGCAAGCGGGTGCTCGCTCGATTGCTCCAGACTTGCCGCCAAGCCCAACAGCTCCTCGCGCTGGAAGCCGTCAAGGACGTGCAAACCGGTGAGCGCCGGCCGCCCCTCGGTCAGGGTCCCGGTCTTGTCGACCAGCAGGACATCGACCTTCTCCAAGCGTTCCAGGGCTTCGGCGTCGCGGATCAGCACGCCCAGTTCCGCGCCACGTCCCACCCCCACCATGATCGACATGGGCGTGGCCAGGCCCAGCGCGCAGGGGCAGGCAATGATCAGCACGGTGACCGCTGCGATCAGCCCGTACTCCAGACTGGGCGCGGGTCCCCAAATCAGCCAGACGACGAAGCTCAGCGCGGCGACTGCCAGCACCAGCGGTACGAACCAGCCGGCCACCCGATCGGCCAAGCGCTGGATCGGCGCCCGGCTGCGCTGGGCGGCGGCCACCAAGGTCACGATCTTGGCCAGCATGGTGTCCGAGCCGACCTTCTGGGCCAGCATGACGAAGCTGCCGGACTGATTGACCGCGCCGCCGATCACGGTGTCACCGATGCGCTTGGTCACCGGCAGGGATTCGCCCGTCACCATGGACTCGTCCAAGGCCGAGCTGCCCTCGACGATGACACCGTCTACCGGGACCGCCTCGCCGGGCCGGACCCGCAGCCGGTCGCCGACCGCCACGTTCTCCAGCGGAATCTCCTCGTCGCGATCGCCATCGCCCACCCGTCGCGCCGTCTTCGGCGCCAGGTCGAGCAGCGCGCGGATGGCCCCGCCAGTCTCTTCCCTGGCCCGCAGCTCCAGAAGCTGGCCGAGCAGAACCAGCACGACGATGACCGCCGCCGGCTCGAAATAGAGCCCGACCCGTCCGCCATCGCCGCGGAAGGATTCGGGAAAGAGCCCGGGGAACAGCAAGGCGATCACGCTGTAGACGAAGGCCGCGCCGGTGCCGATCCCGATCAGGGTGAACATGTTCAGATTGCCGCTGCGGATCGATGCCCAGCAGCGTTCGAAGAAGGGCAGTCCGCACCAGAGTACGACCGGCGTCGCCAGCACCAGCTGCAGCCACTGCGACAGCCCGACCGAGAGCCAGGTCGGCCGACCGAAGACGTGGCTGCCCATTTCGAGGATGACGAGCGGAATGGTTAAGACAAGCCCGACCAGGAAGCGGCGGCGGAAGTCCTTCAGCTCCGGGTTCGCCTGCGCCTCCAGGCTGGGTGCCATCGGCTCCAAGGCCATCCCGCAGATCGGGCAGGTGCCGGGTCCGACCTGCTGAATCTCGGGGTGCATCGGGCAGGTGTAGATCGCATCGGGGCTCGCCGGTCCGGCTGCGTTGGATGCGCTGTGATGGGCATGGTGGTGGTCGCAACCGCCAGCCGCCTTCTGCTCGCTCGCCACTCTGCAAGACCTCCCGTTTCTCAATGCTTCAGTCATAGCGCGCGCGGATCGAGGAGGCCAAGCGAGATCGGAGCGCAAGAGGCGAGCGGCACCGCTGATCCAGATCAAGGGCTGCAGGCTCCAGCTGGGCTATGCCGAGGATAAGAGGCGGATCGCCGCCGGTGAGAAGGCCCGCACAGACTCGATGCCTGCGCGCCATACTGCCGGCCGATACGCTTCCTTGAGCGCCCTTCGAGACAGGATCGACCCTCATGTTCGCTGCCCAAGAGACCGTCGGGATCTTCCCCTCTCTGGTCTATCGCGCCCAGGCGCTGCCGGCCGAGCCTGCAGCCCTGCAGGCGGTCATTGCGGCCACGCAGCCGCTGGTGCCGGCCCAGGTACCGCAGGGGCCGCGCCGCCGTTCCCCGCCCGCGCTACAGGCCGAGCCCGCCTTTCAGCAGCTGACTGCAGCAATCGCCGCCATGGCGGCCGAGGCCCTGCTGCTTGCCGCCTTTCGCCAGCCCGACTGCGTGGTGAGCGCGCTCTGGGGCGAGGCCGCCCCCTGCGATTGGGCCGAGCAGGTAACGCAGGCGCCCAACGCGCACCTGACCTTTGTCCTGCCGCTCGCCGTGCCGCCCGGCTTCGGCGTCCAGGTCAAGGATCCTCGCCCGCAGGCCCAGGTGATCGTCCCGATGGTGAGCGAGCCGAACGAGCTGAACGCGCGCCAGGTCACGATCCCGCTTGGCCCCGGCCAGATCCTGCTGCTGCCCGGCTGGATGCCGCATGCCGTGCAAGGCGGTGGTGGGCAAGGCGGTGGTGGGCAGGGCGGTGGCGGGCAGGGAGACATGCTCTACCTGCGCGGCCAGACCCTGTTCCGCAAGATGGCCGAAGAGGTCTCGCCGCCGATGTGGACCGGCATGACCGCGAACCGGAGCTAGCCCCCCATGACTCAGAGCACACTCGAGCCCCTGCAGCTCTTCCCCACCTTCCTCTTCACCTACGACCTGGAGCCGGCGCGAGCCGAGGCCTTGAACCAAGGCATCTCCAACCTGGTCTGGGGCCTTTTGGATCCGCCGCCCAATGTCATGCCGGGCCAGAACCTCAACACCCACCACGACCTGCACAAGAAGCCGGGCATGGAGCCCCTGATGGAGGTCTATAGCGAGGCGATCGAGCTCACCATCGAGAAGCTGAAGGTGCAGCATCGCGGCTGGGCCGTCACCGGCTGCTGGGCCAACATCAACAAGCCCGGCATCTCGCATGTGGCCCACAACCACCCGAACAACTGGCTGGCCGCCGTCTACTACGTCAAGGCACCGCGCGGCGGCAATGCCATCACCTTCCACGAGCCGCGCCAGCAGAACTTCCCGATCCGCCCGAACGTGGAGCGCCACGCCGCCTCCAACGTCTCCTCCTACCCCTTCCAGGTGCAGCCCGGCCGCCTGGTGATCTTCCCGGCCTGGCTCTATCATTCGGTTCCCGCCAACGAGAGCAACGAGGAGCGCATGTCGATCGCCATCAACATGATGCTGCTGGACGCCGACCAGGTCCTGCCGCCGCTGCTCTGGCGGGATTGAGGTGACGCGGGGTTAGGATGCTCTTGTTTTGCGTTCAAGCGCCACGCAGGCTTATCCTCGCTGCGCTGCGGCCGCGCGGTCGCGCTTGCCAAGCTTCGCCGCTTGGTGAAACGGAACAGACAATCATAGCCCGAGAAGGCTGGAGAAAACCAATGACAAGAAAGATGCTCAGGCACCCTACCCTGCTCGTCCCGGCCCTTGTGCTCGCCGTCTCCTCGGCCGCATCGGCCGCGTCACCAGACGATGTTGCGGAGGCTTGCGGCGCCGGCACGAACCTGCCGGAACCCCTTTGCGCCTGCATCGGCGAGGAATCGGCAGATCTAAGCGACGACCAGCGCGCCTTCTACGTCGCTTCGGTAAACAAGGATGAGGCCGAGACCACGCGCCTGCGCCTCGCCATGTCACCCAACGATTTGATCGCTGTCGTGACCTTCATGCGCACCTCCCCAACCGAGTGCGCCGCCAAGAACTCTTAGAGCCCGTCCGGAAACTGCTTGGACCCATCTCTCTTGGCTGGCCTAGCAGCACGGCCGTCGCTACAGTCGGGGAGGTTCCACCGGGCGTGGCGAAATTGGTAGACGCAAGGGACTTAAAATCCCTCGGGCTTTTGCCCTTGCCGGTTCAAGTCCGGCCGCCCGGACCAAGCAGCTTTCAACGACAATCGCCAAGGTCACCCATGATGAAACCCGCCATCCGGTTTCTTCGGGTGCCTTGGCGGATCGGCGTCCAGGTGATCCATCACAGTCTTCATGTCGGCCAGCAGCATTTCGGCCATGTCGCGGCTGAAGCCTTCGCGGATGACGAAGCGTAGGACGGCGATGTCTTCGGCATTGGCGGGCATGGTGTAGGCCGGGACCTGCCAGCCGTGCACGCGCAGGCGATCGGAAACGTCGAAGACGCTGTAGGGGCGGCTCTCGTCCAGGCGCACGGCCAATACGGGGATGTCGGTGCCGTCGCTGGCGACGATGAAGCCGAAGTCCTCGGCCAGCTTCTTGGCCAGGCCCTGGGCGATCGCCTGCAGGGTCTGCATGATCCGCCGGTAGCCGTCGTGGCCGAGGCGCAGGAAGTTGTAGTACTGCGCCACGATCTGGTTGCCGGGACGCGAAAAGTTGAGGGTGAAGGTCGGCATATCGCCGCCCAGGTAGTTCACGTGGAAGACCAGGTCTTCGGGCAGGTCGGCCTTGTCGCGCCAGACGACCCAGCCGACACCGGGATAGACCAGGCCATACTTGTGGCCCGAGGCATTGATCGAGACCACGTTTGGCAGGCGGAAATCCCAGCGCAGGTCGGGATGCAGGAAGGGCGCGACGAAGCCGCCGCTGGCCGCGTCGACATGCAAGGGCACCTGCCAGCCGGTTTCTTCGTTGCGCTTGACCAGGGCGTCGTGGATCGCCTCCACCGGCTCGTTCTCGCCGGTATAGGTGGTGCCCAGGATGGCGATCACGCCGATGGTGTTCTCGTCGACGGCGGCGACGGCCTCGTCGGGATCCACGACGAAACGCTCCTTGGTGACGGGCACATATCGCGGCTCGACATCCCAATAGCGGCAGAACTTCTCCCAGACCACCTGGACGTTGGTGCCCAGCACCAGGTTGGGCTTGTCGCTCGAGAGGCCGGCGCTTCGACGGCGCGCCCGCCAGCGCCACTTCATCGCCATGCCGGCCAGCATGACCGCCTCGCTGGAGCCGATCGCCGAGGAGCCGACCGCGTTCTCGCCGGCGTTGAAGAGGCGGGCCACGATGTTCACGCAGCGCTCCTCGATCAAGGCCGTCACCGGGTACTCGTCCTTGTCGATCATGTTCTTGTCGAAGGCCTCGGCCATCAGCTTTTCGGCCTCGGGCTCCATCCAGGTCGTGACGAAGGTCGCCAGGTTCAGGCGCGCATTGCCGTCCAGCATCAGCTCGTCGTGGATCAGGCGATAGGCATCGGACGCCGTCATCCCCTCCTCGGCCATGACGAACTTGGGAACCGCCGCCAGACCGCTGCGGCCGCTGTAGGCCGGCGCCAGCATTGCAGCATCGTCGTCTTGCGAAACCAGCTTTCGTACCATCGCCTGGATCCTCTTCGCGCATAAACGGTGGGGCGTGACCGGAACCGGCCGCTTCATACTCTAGCCCAAGCGCAGCGGGCCTCGGCACCGAAAAGCGCCGCAGCGACCCTTTGCGACAGGACAGGCGCAGTCCTTGTCGCGACCTCCGGGTCTCAGCGCTTAGCCCCCGGCGCCGTGCAGGGTGCAGGCTGGGAAGGCAAAGGAGACGCCGATCCCCTTGACCAGATCGATGATGTTGCCGCGTTTCTAGAAGCCGAAGACGCTTTCCCCCAAGGCGCAGCTCTGGCATAGAGGGCCGCGGCGAAGTGACGGCGAAGATGGACTTGGTGACGTGAGCGACGAGGCCTTCAGAAACCTGCTGACCCCCGGCTGCTATGTCCGCCATCCGGACTGCCCGGAGTGGGGAATGGGACAAGTCCAGTCGATTGCGGGCGAGCGGGTGACCGTCAACTTCGAACATGAAGGCAAGTTGGTGATCAATGGCGCCAGGGTGACGCTGGAGATCGTCGCTGAAGACTGAACGGCCCCGTCCGCGCGAAAATCCCACAGGGTTCGGGTAACGCGCAGCGGCATGGGAGCCAAGAGACAAGAGGCGGATTGACCGAGATGGCCGAAAGCGGATCGGGTGCGAACGAGGCCCAACAGGATAATGCCGAGGGCGAGCGCCCCCTGGAGCGACTGATTCACCCCGGCAGCGGCCGACGCAAGGCGCCGCCCTCCCCCAAGGGGCGCGATCTCGAGCAGACGGCGGTCGAGGAAATTGAAGGCTTGCTAGGCGAACGGCCCCGCAGGCGCGACCTCTTGATCGAGTTCTTGCACCTGGTTCAGGATCGCTACGGGCAGCTCTCCGCAGCCCACCTGGCTGCTCTTGCCAGCAGCATGTCGCTGCCGATGACGGAGGTCTACGAGGTCGCCTCCTTCTACGCGCACTTCGACATCGTCACCGAGGGCGAAGAGGCGCTACCGCCGATGACCGTCAGGGTCTGCGACAGCCTGACCTGCGCGATGATGGGCGCCGAAGACCTGCTGGAGCGCCTGCCCGACATGCTGGGACGCGAGGTCCGCGTCGTCCGCGCGCCTTGCATGGGCCGCTGCGAGACCGCACCGGTGGCAGAGGTCGGCCACAATCACGTGTTGAACGCCGACGCGCAGGCGATCCAAGATACGCTAGCGGCCAAGGACACCCACGCGCACCTGCCCGACTATCTGGACTTCGAGCGCTATGAGGCCGAGGGCGGCTATGCGCTGCTGCGCGACTGCCTGGCCGGCAAGGTCGAGCCGGAGAGCCTCTTCACCGCCCTGGACGATGCCGGACTGCGCGGCTTGGGCGGCGCCGGCTTTCCCGCCGGTCGCAAGTGGCGCATCGTCTCCGAGCAGCCGGCCCCGCGGCTGATGACCATCAATGCCGACGAGGGCGAGCCGGGTACCTTCAAGGATCGCTGGTACCTCGAGCGCGACCCGCACCGCTTCCTGGAAGGCACCTTGATCGGTGCTTGGGCGACCGGCTGTGCCACCTGCTACATCTATCTGCGCGACGAGTACCCGGCCCTGCACGATGTCTTGCAACGCGAAATCGCCAAGCTGCAGCAAGCCGGACTGACCGAGCACTGCAGCCTGGAGATTCGTCGCGGCGCCGGCGCCTACATCTGCGGCGAAGAATCGGCAATGATCGAATCGATCGAGGGCAAGCGCGGCCTGCCGCGCCACCGCCCGCCCTTCATCGCCCAGGTCGGCCTCTTCGGTCGTCCGACCCTCAACCACAATGTCGAGACGGTCTTCTGGGTGCGCGAGATCCTCGAGAAGGGCGCCGCCTGGTTTGCCAGCCACGGCCGACACGGACGCAAGGGCCTGCGCTCCTTCTCCGTCTCCGGCCGTGTGAAAGAGCCCGGCGTGAAGCTGGCGCCCGCCGGCATCACCGTGAAGGAGCTGATCGAGGAGTACTGCGGCGGCATGCAGGAGGGGCACAGCTTCAAGGCCTATCTGCCCGGCGGTGCGTCCGGCGGCATCCTACCGGCCAGCAAGGGCGACGTCCCCTTGGACTTCGACACGCTGCAGGCAGAGGATTGCTTCATCGGCTCGGCCGCCGTGGTGATCCTCTCGGATCAGGATTCGGTAAAGGAGGCGGCACTCAACCTGATGCGCTTTTTCGAGGACGAGTCCTGCGGCCAGTGCACACCCTGTCGCAATGGCACCGAAAAGGCCGTCGCCCTGATGAGCCGCCAGCAGTGGGACAAGTCCCTGCTGACCGAACTCTCCGGCGTGATGATGGACGCCTCCATCTGCGGCCTGGGCCAAGCTGCTCCAAACCCGCTGCTCTCGGCCATGAAGCACTTTCCAGACGAGGTCTTCTAAAGCAGATCGCGATCAGGTGGACGCACCTGATCGCGTGACTCTGCTCTAAGGCAGCAACACCGCAAGCGCGGCGCGCAGTTCGGTCAACGATTGCTCCAGACTGCGGCCGGCCGTATCCAGGCGCAGATCGACGTTCTGCCAGGGCTCGTAGTGGCGGGATTCGACCGCCGGCCAGTCCGGCACGCCTTTGCCCCCGGCCTGCCGAAAACGCCGCTCAACCCGCCGGCGATGCTCGGCCCTGTCGCTACAGAAGATCTCGATCTGGCTGGCGGCGCCCCCTGCCCGCTCGGCAACGCCAAGCCAGGCCTTGCGGGTAATCGCGATGGGGTTCACCGAGTCGGCAATCACACTCTGGCCCAGCCCAAGCGCCTCTTCCGCCTGGGCATAGGCGACGCGGTAGCCGCTGTCCTCCAGATCCGGACGCCCCAGCACCGAGGCAGTCAAGGCCTGCTCTATCGTATCGATCCGCAGCAGCAGCGCCGGCAAGCTACGCGCCAGGGCCGAGGCCAGGCTTGTCTTGCCGCTACCGGGCAAACCACCGAAGATTAAAAGGTGAGGCTCGAGCACCCGCATCCGCCGCTTGGACCTTCTTCACTGTGCGAGGGAGACTAGGTCGATGTCAGAGGAGCCGTCAAACGCCGCAACGCCATCCAGCCGTCGCTCCGCTCGTACTGCGATCGCGCTTCTCGCCGGTCCTCTGCTCGCGCTCTTGGTCCTGCTACTGCCGCCACCGCAAGACATGCCCCAAGAAGCCTGGCGCCTGGTCGCGCTTGCCGTCTGGATGGTCGTCTGGTGGTTGAGCGAAGCGGTCGATATCGCCGTCACCGCCCTGCTGCCCATCATTCTCATGCCGCTCTTGGGAATCGCACCCATCCGGGAGGTTACCGAGAACTACGGCCATCCTCTAATCTTCCTCTTCCTCGGCGGTTTTCTTCTCGCCATCGCCATGCAGAACGTCGGCCTGCACCGCCGCGTCGCACTCGCCATCGTCGCCAAGGTCGGCAGCAGCCCGGCACGCATCGTGCTCGGCTTCATGCTGGCAACGGCCTTCTTGTCGATGTGGATCTCCAATACGGCCTCGACGATCATGATGTATGCCGTCGGGCTGTCGGTGATCGACTTCGTCGCCGGGCATACGGAGGATCGAGGGAAAGCCCGGACATTCGGCATCGCACTGATGCTGGGGATCGCCTACAGCGCCTCGATCGGTGGCGTGGGTACTCTGATCGGCACGCCGCCCAATGCCTTGCTGGCCAGTTTCCTTGCCAGCGAGTACCAGATCACCGTCGACTTTTTCACCTGGATGCTGTTCGGCGTGCCGCTGGTCCTGGTCATGCTGCCGCTGACCTGGTTGCTGCTCACCCGTCTCCTCTACCCGGCCGGCGCCATCGACGTCGGCGACCCGAGCCGGGTGGTGCGCAGCGAGTTGCAGGCTCTCGGTTCTCCCTCGGCGCACGAGACCTGGGTCGGACTGGTCTTCATCCTGGCCGCGCTGGGCTGGATCCTGCGAGACCCGATCAGCGCGCTGACCGGACTGCCGCTGACCGACACCACCGTTGCAATGACCGCAGCCATCTTGTTGTTTGCAGTGCCGATCAAGGGGCGCCGGGCCTTGACTTGGGAGAGTGCAAAGTCCCTGCCTTGGCGTATCCTCATCCTCTTTGGCGGCGGCTTGGCACTGGCCGGAGGCTTCGGCTCGACCGGGCTTGCCGCCTGGATCGGCGCGCAGGTGGCAAGCGTGGAGATCGAGACCTGGCTGCTGATCCTGCTGGTGATAGGCTTGATCGTCTATCTGACAGAGATCACCTCCAACACCGCGTCTACCGCAACATTTCTGCCGATCCTCGCCGCCGTTGCGGTTGGCCTAGACCTCGATCCGCGGATCTTGACCATCCCGGTGGCCCTGGGCGCCTCCATGGCCTTTATGATGCCGGTCGCAACCCCGCCAAACGCCATCGTCTTCTCGTATGAGGATCTGGGTTTGAAGGACATGGTGCGGGCCGGTTTTCTCTTGAACCTGCTGGCCATTGCGCTTTGTTTCCTAACAGTCCAATTCTTGTTGCGGCCCATCCTGGGCCTGTGAGGGCGAGGCATGAGGGCGAGGCAGCAGACCGCATGGATCCCAGCATCTACGACAACGAGGTAACCGAGCAGATCCGCGACCAGGTGCTGCGCTTCGTCGAGGAAGAGGTGCGCCCCAACGGCGATGCCTGGGAGCAAGCCGGCATGGTCCCGCGCGAGGCCCTGCGCAAGTTGGGGAGCCTGGGCGTCTACGGCATTCGCTATCCGGAGCGCTACGGCGGCGCGGAGCTGAACACGCTTGCGACCTGCGCCTATGCCGAGGCGCTCTCGCGCTCGACCTATTCCGGCTTCAACGTGTCCGCACTGGTGCACAGCGACATGGCCTCACCGCATCTGGCCCGCTTCGGCACGCCGGAGCAGCTGGATCGCCATATGCCCGGCATCGTCAGCGGCGAGACCATCACCGCCATTGCCGTGACCGAGCCCGGCGGCGGTTCCGACGTCGCGGCCTTGCGCAGCAAGGCAGAGCGCAGCGGCAATGGCTGGGTGCTGAACGGCACCAAGACCTTCATCACCAACGGCGTCCATGCAGATCTTTGCTTCGTCGCCGCGCGCACGAACCCCGACACCAAGCCCTCGCGCGGTATCTCTATCTTCATCGTCGAACGCGACACACCAGGCTTCACGGTCGGGCGCCAGTTGAAGAAGATGGGCTGGCATTCCTCCGACACGGCAGAGCTGGTTTTCGAGGATTGCCGCCTCCCCGCCGATGCTCTGCTGGGTGAGGTCGATCGCGGCTTCTACGCCATCATGCAGAACTTCCAGAACGAGCGGATCGTCTGCGGTGCCATGGCCATCGGCGAGGCGCAAAAGGCCATCGACCTGACCCTGCAGTATGTCCAGGACCGCCAGGCTTTCGGCGGCCCGCTGTGGGACAAGCAGGCCATCCGCCAGCGCCTCGCGTCGCTCCAGGCGGAAGTTCTGGCCGCCCGGCAGCTGATCTATCATGCCGCCTGGCTGGACTCGGAGGGTCGTGACGCGACCAAGGAGGTCTCGATGGTGAAGGCGCTCTGCGGCGAACTGGTGAACCGCGTCCTCTATTCCTGCCAGCAGTTCCATGGGGGCTTCGGGTACATGTACGAGACCACAATCGAGCGGATGGTGCGCGATGCTCGCATTCAGGCGATCGGCGGCGGTGCCACGGAGGTCATGCTGGAAGAGGTCGCCAAGCGCATGCAGGCGGATCCGCGCTGAGGATGGCTTGAGGTCTTACCCATGAGCAGTGATCATCTGGACAGCGTCGTGATCGGCGGCGGCGCCATCGGCTTGGCAATCGGCCGGGCCCTGGCGCTCAGTGGACGCGAGGTCGCGGTCTTGGAAAGCCAGGACGCCATCGGCTCCCAGACCTCGTCGCGCAACTCCGAAGTCATCCATGCCGGCATCTACTACCCCACCAACTCGCTGAAGGCCCGGCTTTGTGTCCGAGGACGCGAACTGCTCTATGATTTTTGCGAGAAACGCGGCGTAACCGCTTGGAAAATAGGAAAACTGATCGTTGCGACCGATCCTGCGCAAGAGGGAGAACTGGACGCTCTGAAGCGCCGCGCAGAGGCCAATGGTGTCGGCAACCTGGAACTCTGGGGTGGCGCCAAGGCACGCAACGACCAGCCGGCTCTTGCCTGCACCGCCGCCCTCTTTTCGCCCGCCAGCGGCGTCATGGACAGTCACGGCTTCATGCTGGCGCTGCTGGGCGACATAGAAAATGCCGGCGGCTTCCTTTCGCTCTCGACCAAGGTTGCCGCCATCGCCCGGCACGAACGCGGCTATCTCTTGACTATGGACGACGGCTACACCCTCACCTGCGGTCTTCTGGTCAATGCCGCCGGCCATGCCGCGCCGGCATTGACCGCCGGCATCGAGGGCGTGCGCGGCGAAAGCATTCCGCGGACCTGGCTGGCCAAGGGCAACTACTTCCGGCTCTCCGGCAAGGCGCCCTTCACCCGGCTGATCTACCCGGTGCCGGAACCCGGCGGGCTTGGCGTGCACATCACCCTGGATCTGGGTGGACAGGCCCGCTTCGGACCGGATGTCGAGTGGGTCGAAGACTTCGACTACGAAGTCGATCCCAGCCGCTGTGCCGGCTTCTACGCTGCGATCCGGAACTATTGGCCGGCGCTTCCCGACGACTCTCTGGTGCCGGACTATGCCGGAATCAGGCCGAAAATCGTGGGTCCGGGCGAGCCGGCCGGCGACTTCCTTTTCAGCGACCGGGCAGACCACGGCTTGCCGGGGCTGGTCGCGCTCTACGGCATCGAATCGCCCGGGCTCACCAGCGCGCTCGCCATCGCCGAACAAGTACTTGAACGGCTGCAGGTCTAGCGCCCAGGTGCCGGCATGGGAGACCCGCAAGCCTGCGGCTTGCCAAGCCTCGCCGCGCCCAGGATAGTCGCCTATTGCCCAGGCCTTGCGAAGCATTGGATAAGAAGACGATGAGTAGGAAATACTTCGGAACCGACGGCATTCGCGCGAAGGCCAATCAGGGGGTCATGCGCCCCGAGAGCGTCCTCAAGATCGCCATGGCGACCGCGCTGCATCTGCGGCAAGGATCGCACCGCCAGCGCGCGGTGATCGGCAAGGACACGCGGCTGTCCGGCTATATGATCGAATCGGCCTTCACCTCGGGCTTCACCGCCATGGGGGTGGATACCTTCCTGGTCGGTCCGGTGCCGACGCCCGCCGTCGCCATGCTGACCCGCTCTCTGCGCGCCGACATCGGCGTCGTGCTCTCGGCTTCGCACAACCGCTTTTATGATAATGGAATCAAGCTGTTCGGAGCCGATGGTTACAAGCTGTCGGATGCAACGGAGATAGAGATCGAGGCCCTGATGGATCAGGACCTGGAGCGCCACCTGGCCGGTCCCGAAGACCTGGGTCGAGCCACACGGATCGAGTCCGCCCGCGACCGCTATGTCGAGTTCGCCAAGCGGACCATGCCGCGCAGCCAAAGCCTGGAGGGTCTGCGCGTCGTGGTCGACTGCGCGCATGGAGCGGGCTATCGGGTCGCGCCCTCGGCCTTGTGGGAGCTGGGAGCAGATGTGGTGTCGCTGTCGGTGGAGCCCAATGGCACCAACATCAACGAGGACTGCGGCGCCACCTCGATCTCCGCCCTGCAACGCAAGGTGCGCGAGGTGCGTGCAGACATCGGCATCGCGCTGGACGGCGACGCCGACCGGCTGATCGTCGTAGACGAGAAGTCGCGTGTGGTCGACGGCGACCAGCTGATGGCCGTGATCGCGCGCTCCTGGGCCGAAGACGAGCGGCTGTCGCGACCCGGTGTTGTCGCCACTGTCATGTCGAACCTGGGCTTGGAACGCTACCTGGCCGGCGAGGGCCTGGAGCTGTCGCGCACCAAGGTGGGCGACCGCTACGTGGTGAACCGCATGCGCGAGGCTGGCTTCAACCTGGGCGGCGAGCAGTCCGGTCACATCATCATGACCGACTATGCCACCACCGGCGACGGCCTGGTCTCCGCCCTGCAGCTCTTGAGCGTCATACAGCGCCTGGGCCGCCCGGTCTCGGAAGTCTGTCACCGCTTCGATCCGGTGCCGCAGGTGCTGAAGAACGTCCGCGTCACCGGCCCCCATCCGCTCGAGGATGCGGCGGTCCAGAAGGCCATCGCGTCCGGCGAACAGCGGCTGGGCAACACAGGACGTCTGGTTATCCGGCCATCGGGCACCGAGCCCTTGATCCGCGTGATGGGCGAAGGCGATGACGCCGATCTGGTCAATCTGGTCGTAGACGACATCATCGACGCGCTTAGCAAAGTGGCTTAAGCGACTGAAAGGAAACCTCCTTCATGTGCGGAATCGTAGGTATTCTGGGTGGCGAAGCTGTCGTCCCACGGCTCTTGGATGCACTCCGCCGGCTGGAGTATCGCGGTTACGATTCGGCCGGCGTCGCGGTGCTGGACAAGGGCAGCGTCAAGCGTCTGCGGGCACCCGGTAAGCTGGTCAATCTAGATGCCCGCGTCGCCGAGACGCCGCTCGGCGGGGTCAATGGCATCGGGCACACCCGCTGGGCCACGCATGGCGCGCCGACCGAGGCCAACGCTCACCCGCAGGTCGCCGGCAAGGTGGCGCTGGTCCATAACGGCATCATCGAGAACTTCGCCGAGCTGAAGGCAGAGCTACAGTCCGCCGGCGCCGCCTTCGAAAGCGAAACCGACACCGAGGTGGTGGCCCACCTGGTGGAACGGGCCCTGGACGCCGGCATGGCCCCGCTGGAGGCCGTGCAGAGTGTCCTGAAGCGGCTGGAGGGCGCCTTCGCCTTGGCCTTTCTCTTCGAGGGCGAGGAGGATCTCTTGATCGGCGCGCGCCGCGGCAGCCCCTTGGCAGTGGGCTTTGGCGACGGGGAGGGTTTTCTCGGCTCCGACGCCATCGCGCTCGCCCCCTTCACCAACCGCGTCGCCTATCTGGAAGAGGACGATTGCGTCGTCGTTACCCGCGCCGGCGCCCAGTTCTTCGACAAGGATGGGCAGCCGGTCGAGCGCGCCCGGCAGATCAGCCAGGCCAGCGCCTTGCTGGCCGACAAGGCGAACTACCGGCACTTCATGGCCAAGGAGATCCACGAGCAGCCACAGGTCATCGGGCGCACCTTGGGGCACTACATGGACTTTGCCGCCAAGCGGGTCGCCCTGCCGCCTGAGACGGTCATCGACTTCGCCGGCCTGGAACGCCTGACAATCGTCGCTTGCGGCACTGCCTATCTGGCGGCGTGGGTCGCGAAGTACTGGTTCGAGCGGATTGCCCGTCTGCAGGTCGACATCGACATCGCCTCCGAGTTTCGCTACCGCAATCCGCCGCTGAGCCCGCTGAGCGAAACCCTGGTGATCTCGCAGTCGGGAGAGACCGCCGACACCCTGGCGGCACTGCGCTATTGCAAGGCCGAGGGCCAGCAGGTCTCGGCCATCGTCAATGTCGAGGAATCGACCATCGCGCGCGAGGCCGACCGGGTCCTGCCGATTCTGGCCGGGCCCGAGATCGGTGTCGCTTCGACCAAGGCCTTCCTCTGCCAGCTCTCGGTGTTGCTGGCACTGGCCATTGCTGCCGGTCGGGCGCGCGGCCACCTCTCAGCCGAGGATGAGGAGACCATGGTCGGCCAGGCCAGTGAGTTGCCGCGCCTGACTGCCGAAACCCTGCGGCTGGAGACGGAGCTGGAGCGCGAGGCCTATTGGCTGTCGAAGATGCGCCATGTGCTCTACCTGGGCCGCGGGCTTTGCATGCCGCTGGCCATGGAAGGGGCGCTGAAGCTGAAAGAGCTCTCCTATATCCACGCCGAGGGCTATGCGGCGGGCGAACTCAAGCATGGCCCCATCGCGCTCATCGACGAGACCATGCCGGTCGTCGTCCTGGCCCCCAGCAGCGAGCAGTTCGACAAGACGCAATCCAACATCCAAGAGGTCGCCGCACGACACGGCCGCCTGCTTGTCATGACCGACGAAGCCGGCCTGGCGGCGACAGCCTTCGAGGGTGCACGTCACCTCGTCCTGCCCTCCGTCCCCAACTATCTGGTGCCGATGGTCTATGCGCTGCCGATGCAGCTCTTGGCCTACCACACGGCCGTGATCATGGGGACCGACGTCGATCAGCCGCGCAATCTGGCGAAATCCGTGACTGTCGAGTAAACCTCTATTGATGCTGACGACCCAGCGCGAGCACCCCCGTGAGTCGCCTCCGCGCTATCTCATGTCGTGCAGCGCCCAACCCCTTCGCGCACGCGGGTTATTGTGCGCTCGACTGAACTTTCGTAGGCAGGACCGGCAAGCCCATGAGCGAGACCATTAGCTTCTTCCTGAACGGCAGCGAGATCGAGGCCCAAGCGGGCGAAACCATCTGGCAGGCCGCATCGCGTGTCGGTGAGGAGATCCCGCATCTCTGTTACTCCCCGGAACCGGGTTATCGCGCCGACGGCAACTGCCGCGCCTGTATGGTCGAAATAGAGGGCGAAAGGGTGCTGGCCGCGTCGTGCATCCGCACGCCCACGCCGGGCATGAAAGTCAACTCTGCCAGCGATCGGGCGAAGAAATCCCGCGCCATGGTCTTCGAACTGCTGGTCGCCGATCAGCCGGCCCGCGAGAGCGCGCACGATCCCGACTCCAAGTTCTGGAACTGGGCATCCGACATCGGCATCGAGAGCTCGCGCTTTCCCGCTGGCGAGCGGCCGCCTGCCGATCCCAGCCACGATGCCATGCGCGTCAACCTGGATGCCTGCATCAACTGCGGGCTTTGCGTACGCGCCTGCCGCGAGGTCCAGGTGAACGACGTCATCGGCATGGCCTACCGCGGACATGGCTCCAAGATCGTCTTCGACTTCGACGATCCTATGGGCGACAGCACCTGCGTTGCCTGCGGCGAGTGCGTGCAGGCCTGCCCGACCGGCGCGCTTATGGAGGCCTCGCTCTTGGACGAGAACGAAGTCCGGGTGAACTACCCGGACCGCTCCGTCGATACGGTCTGCCCCTACTGCGGCGTCGGCTGTCTGACCAAGGTCCACGTCAAGGACGACAAGATCCTTTACGTCGACGGCCGTGACGGCCCGGCCAACCGCAACCGCCTCTGCGTCAAGGGCCGCTTCGGCCTGGACTACACCCATCACCCGCACCGCCTGACCAAGCCGCTGATCCGTCGCGACGACGTGCCGAAGGATGCGCACCTGCAGATCCGCGACGGCGACTGGTCCAAGGTCTTCCGCGAAGCCACTTGGGAAGAGGCCCTGGAGCGCGCCGGCGGCGGCATCAACGCGCTGCGCGAGAAGCACGGACCGCAGAGCCTTTCCGGCTTCGGCTCGGCCAAGGGCACCAACGAAGAGGCCTACCTCTTCCAGAAGCTGGTGCGCACCGGCTTCGGCACCAACAACGTCGATCACTGCACCCGGCTGTGCCATGCCTCCTCGGTCGCAGCCTTGATGGAGGGTATCGGTTCGGGCGCCGTCACGGTCACCTTCACCCAGGCCGAGAAGGCCGAGTGCATCCTGGTGATCGGTGCGCGCCCGGCGCAGAACCACCCGGTCGCCGCGACCTTCCTGAAGCAGGCGGCCAAGCGCGGGTCCAAGCTGATCGTCGCCGACCCGCGCAACCAGAACCTGACCCGCTATGCCGACTGGCACCTGCAGTTCAAGCCGGGCCAGGACGTGGCCCTGCTGAACGCCATGCTGCACACCATCATCGCCGAAGGACTGGTCGACCGGCAGTACGTGCAGGCCCACGTGACCGGTTTCGAAGAGCTGAAGGCGCGCGTTGCCGGGTTCTCGCCCGAGGCGATGGAGCCGGTCTGCGGCGTTGCGGCAGAGACCATCCGCGAGTGCGCCCGTGCCTTTGCGACGGCCAAGTCCTCCATCGTCTTCTGGGGCATGGGGGTCAGTCAGCACGTACACGGGACCGACAACGCCCGCTGCCTGATCGCGCTGTGCATGATCACCGGCCAGCAAGGCCGTCCGGGCACCGGCCTGCATCCCTTGCGCGGCCAGAACAACGTGCAGGGTGCCTCCGACGCCGGCCTGATTCCGATGTTCTTCCCCGACTATCGCTCGGTCGAGAACGAAGACATCCGCTCGAAGATGCAGGATTTCTGGGGCACCCCCCTGGACCCGAAGAAGGGCCTGACGGTGGTGGAGATCATCAACGCGATCCTCGCCGATCAAATCAAGGGCATGTACATCATGGGCGAGAACCCGGCGATGTCGGACCCCGATCAGAACCATGCCCGCGCGGCGCTCGCCAAGCTGGAGCACCTGGTCGTCCAGGACATCTTCATGACCGAGACCGCCTGGCATGCCGATGTCATCCTGCCGGCCTCTGCGCAGGCGGAGAAGACCGGCACCTTCACCAACACCAACCGCCAAGTGCAGCTGGGCCGCGTCGTGGTCGACCCGCCGGGCGAGGCGCGTCAGGACTGGGAGCTTATCCAGGAACTGGCGCAGCGCATTGGCCTGCCCTGGTCCTACAGCCACCCCAGCGATGTCTTCGGCGAGATGGCGCAGGTGATGCCGTCGCTCAAGAACATCACCTGGGAGCGGCTGGAGCGCGAGCACAGCGTCACCTATCCCTGCGATGCGCCCGACAAGCCAGGCAACGAGGTCATCTTCTCAGACGCCTTCCCGACCGGCGACGGCCGGGTGCGGCTGGTGCCGACCGACCTGGTGCCGCCGGACGAATTGCCGGACGAAGACTACCCCATGGTGCTGACGACCGGCCGCCTTTTGGAGCATTGGCACACCGGGGCAATGACCCGTCGCGCCAAGGTTCTGGACGCGATCGAGCCGGAGGCCGTGGCCTGCATGGGCCGCCGCGAGCTGGAGCGCCTGGGCGTCCGGGCTGGAGAGCGGGTTCGCGTAACCACGCGCCGCGGCTCGGTCGAGCTGGTCGCACGCATGGATCGCGACGTGCCGGAAGGGATGGTCTTCATCCCCTTCTGCTTCGCCGAGGCACCCGCCAACATGCTGACCAACCCGCAGCTAGACCCCTACGGCAAGATCCCGGAGTTCAAGTTCTGCGCCGCTGCGGTGGAGCCGGTCGGGGACATGGCGACCGCGGCGGAGTGACCGTCGCGGAAGTCTCGCAGTCCAGACGTACGAAACGATTGCGTTAGCTCTTGTGTCCCTTGCCGGCCTGGGCCTCCAGGTAGCGGAAGACCTCCGTATGGTCGGCGCCTGGAGCTAAGCGTTCCTTCGCTCTTGCCCAGAGATCGACCTCTTGTTGCAGCGGTGGCAGGTCCAATCCCAGTTCCTCGGCGAGATCTCCAGCCGCCTTTAGGTCCTTGGCCATCAGGTCGAGTGCGAATCCGGAGCTGAAATCGCGCGGGATGATGAAGGGGTGGAACTTCACTTCTGTCGCGTTGTTGCGGCCGGTCGAGGCGTTGATGGTGTCGATCATGATTGTGGGATCGAGGCCGAAGCGCTCACCCACCTGCAGGGCTGCACAAGCGGCCGTCAGGCCGGCGGCGGAGACGTAGTTGTTGAGGGCCTTCAAGGCATGACCGGAGCCCAGACGACCGCTTCGGAAGATGCGGCCCATGGTTTCCAAGGCCGGCTGAGCGCGGTCGAGGGCTGCTGCATCGTCGCCGCCCAGCATGATCGCCAGCTCGCCGGTGACGGCCCGCTTCACCCCGCCGGAGACCGGCGCATCCAGCAAGGTCGCGCCATGCTCGGCCAGTTCGGCCCCGGTCTGCTGCGTGGTCGGCGGGTAGGAGGAGCTCATGTCCACCACCAATGCGCCCTTCGGCAGGCGCTCGGTCAGGCAATCGCCTGGACCGAAGAGCACATTCCGCACCACCTCGGCACTCGGCAGCATGGTGACGACGAGGTCCGCGCCTTCGGCGGCCTCGGCCAGAGTGGCAGCGACCGTACCGCCGCTGTCGGCGGCAACCTTGGCAGCGACCTCGCCGCGCAGATCGTAGACGCAGAAGCGCTCGGCCGCTTTGGCGAGATGGACAGCCATGGGGCCGCCCATGTTCCCCACGCCGACCAGCGCAATCTTCGAGAATATGGTCAAAGGAAATCCCTCAAGCAGCGGCGTCGCTGGGTGTCTTGGCGTCGAGCGGCAGGTCGGTCACCAGCATGGCGCCGGGCCGATGGGTGATTGCAAGCGGCAGCTTGGCCGCCTGCAGGGCCATCTGCGGGGTGACGCCACAGGCCCAGAAGACCGGCACCTCGCCAGGCTCGATGCGCGTCACATCGCCGAAATCCGGCTTGGCAATGTCAGTAATTCCGATCGCGGCCGGATCGCCGGCGTGCACCGGCGCGCCGTGCGCATTGGGCGCGCCGGCGGTGATCCGCGTCGCCTCGGCGACCTGTTCGGGCTTCAGCGGCCGCATGGAGACCACCATGGGACCCGAGAAGGGGCCGGCCGGCTTGGTCTGAATGGTGGTCACGTACATCGAGACATTCCGCCCCTCATCGATGTGGCGCAGTTCAATTCCTGCCTCGATCAAGGCGGCCTCGAAGGAGAAGGAACAGCCGATCACGAAGGAGACCATGTCGTCCTGCCAGAGGTCGCTGACCTCCGGCACCTCGGCGGCCAGGCGGCCGTCGCGCCAGACCCGGTAGCCGGCCAGATCGCGGCGGATATCGATGTCGTGACCCAGGGCCGGCAAGCCGGGATCGCCCGGCTTGGAGATGCCGACCAGTGGACAGGGCTGCGGGTTGGCCCGGCAGAAGGCTTCGAAGTCGGCCGCGGCGGCCGCCGGCAGGATCACCAGGTTGCCCTGCAGATTACCCGCCGCCAGGCCGGCCGAGTGCGGCGGCCCCTCGCCTGCCCGCGCCTGCAGGCGCACCTCGCGGCCACGATTGGCTGCCTCTTGCATGCGATCCACTTGAGCCTCCCTATCCAAATAAATCGGGCAGCCAGAGCGCGATGTCGGGGAAGATGACCAGCAGCACCACCATCAGCAGCATGACGCCGACAAAGGGCAATGCGCCGGCGATCACCTCGCTGATGTCGCCGTCCGGCCGCACCGACTGCACGACATAGAGATTCACCCCGACCGGCGGCGTAATCAAGGCCAGTTCCAACAACAGCGTCAGAAGGATGCCGAACCAGACCAGGTCGAAGCCCAGATCGCCGATGATGGGCGCGATGATCGGCGTTGTGATGACCAGCATCGACAGGGTCTCCATGAAGAAGCCCAGGACCACATAGATGCCGATCAGCAAGAAGAGCGTCTCGTAGGGGGTCAACCCCAGCTCCTGAATGACCCCGAAGATCGCACGTGTCAGACCCACCATGCCCAGCACGAAGTTGAGGAAAGAGGCCGCCAGGATGATCAGCATGACCATCGCCGTGGTCTTCATCGCCCCTTCCATCGCGTCCTTGAAGCTGCTCCAGGTCAGCTCGCCCTGCCAGAAACCCAGAATCAAAGAGACGACGACGCCGAGCGAGGCAGCCTCTGTCGGGGTTGCCCAGCCGGCGTAGATCGAGCCGACGACGGCAAAGAAGAGCAACAGCGGCGGCAGCAGGTCGGGCAGCACGGCGATGCGCTGGCCCCAGGTGATCTTCTGCTTCGGTGCCGCCAGTTCCGGCTTGCGCAGGCAGAGCACCGCGATCAGCACCATGAACAGCAAGGCCAAGGCGAAGCCCGGTATGAATCCTGCCAGATAGAGCTTCGGCACCGAGGTGTTGGTGAGCAGGCCGAAGATGATGAGGTTGATCGAGGGCGGGATCAGGATGCCGAGCGTACCGCCGGCCGCGATCGAGCCCAGGAAGAGCTTGGGTCCATAGCCGCGTCGCTTGATCTCCGGCACGGCGACGGTGCCGATGGTCGCCGCCGTCGCGACGCTGGAGCCGGAGTTGGCGGCGAAGAGTGCACAGGTGCCGATATTGGCGTGCATCAGCCCGCCCGGCAGCCAGGAGAGCCAGGCGGCAATCGCGTCGTAGACCCGCTTGGCGATCCCGGCCCGCACCAGGATCTCGCCCATCAGGACGAAGAGCGGGATGGCGACCAGCAGGAAGTCGACCGAGGTCTGCCAGATCACCTCGGCGATCGCCCGGTCGATCGGCATGAAGCTGTAGCCCTCGCCGAGTGCGAGCCCCAGCATGCCGAGCGAGCCGGCGACCGGCACGCCGATAACCAGCAGGCCCAGGAGAACGATCAGTGCAAAGGGAATCACCGCGCGGCTCCTGACCTAGTGCTCGTTAGAAAAGTCATCGAGATCCTCCTTCAGCTTCGCCGAGAAGCCGCGAAAGACCTGCAGCAATCCAGCCACGACCGCGATGGCGAGGCCAAGCGCCCAGAGACTCTGGGGGATGGCCAAAGGCGTCTGCAGCGGAGTCACTGCTCGTGATGCGGTTTCATAGGAGATCCAGGCCATCTCGCCCGCCCGCCAAGCCAAGACGCTCAGAAAAAAGACCAAGACCAGATTTCCCAGGCGCAGGATCCAGCTGCGAAAGGCCGGGGGAATGGTATTGACCAGGGCCTCGATCCGCACATTGCCGTCGCTCAACATCACCTGCGGCAAGCCCCAGGCAACGGCCACTGCGAAGAGGTAGCTGGAAATCTCGTCCGCGCCGCCCATCGAGATGTTAAAGACGTTTCTGAGGATCAGCTCCAAGGTCACAATCAGCGCGGCGGCAAAGATCAAAAAGCCACCGACGACGGTGCCCACACGCGCGACTCTATCCAAGACGCTCCACCTCCTGTCTCAATTCCAAGAGAAGCAAAAACGCCCCCTGCCGAAGCAAGGGGCGCTGTCGCCTAGTTGGTGGGTGCTTCCATGCCGACCACCGGGCCGACCGTTGCGTTCCAGTTCTTGGCGCAGTCTGCACCGCAACGCTCCGCCCAGCGCGGCAGAACCACTTCCTTCAGGACCTGCTCGCGCTTGGCCAGATCGGCCGCGTCGGGTTTCACCAGGGTCATGCCGCCGGGATCGCCCAGTTCACAAGGACCCGAGGTCCCGCAAGCCAGACCGGAATCGTTCTCGGCCTCGACGATCTTCCAGGCGTTGTTCTCGAACTCGGTCATCTCCTTCTCGATGAAAGCCTGGGTCTCGGCGTTCATGGTGTTCCAGGTGTCCAGGTTCACCGCAGTGAAGGTCATGGTGTAGCCGACCGGCAGGTAGAAGGCCGTATTGGCGACCTCGTACCACTTGGCCAGATAGGCCGGCATGGTACCGGTGATGCCGCAGTCGACGACCTTCTTCTGCAAGGAGGGCACCACCTCGGCAAAGGTGATGGTGACCGGCGTTGCCCCCAGCCCCTCGACGAAATCGCCCTGCGAGGCGCCCTGCACGCGGATCTTGGCGCCCGAGAGGTCCTCGACGCCGGTGATCTCGTCGCGGCAATAGAAGGCCTGCGTCGGGAAGGGATAGACGTTCAAGAGCTTGGCGTTGTAGAGCCGCCCGAAGGCCTTATCCAAGGTCTCCTTGTAGGCATCGCCGATCTTGCGCGCAGTGGCGAAGTCGCGGGCCACACCGGCCAGATCGACGCCTTCGATGACCGGATCCTCGGCCACGTAGATCGGCAGTGCGTGCGCGAAGTCGAAGATGCCCAGGCGCAGCAGACGCATTATCTCGAAACCCTTGAGGCCCAGCTCGGTCATCGGCTTGGCGTCCGCGGTCAGGCGGCCGTCGGAGTCCTTCGGCAGGGTCTCTTCCCAGAAGGGCTTCTCGATCCCCTTCCAGTTGGTCAGGCTGCCGAAGGTGCCGACCACCTTGAAGCTGCGCTCGTCAAGTTCAGCTGTTGCCGTGCCGGCAAAGCCCATGGTCAGACCGCCGATGGTTAGACCCAGGGCCGCAGCACAGAGCCCGGCCTTCGCTCGCTTCGAAATTCCCATATGAACACCCTCCCAGACCCGGTTCGACCGGGCGTGTTTGATTCCAGCAACGGGTCATCCCGCCGCCGTTTGCGGATAGGACCGGGATGGTAGGCCGAAGCCTTGCGAGAGGTCTAGAGCGAATGGGCAGCCAAGACGCGGCCCGCCAGGTAGAGCGAACCGCAGATCAGCACACGCGCGGGCCCCTGCCCTGCCAGACTGGCGAGGGCCTCGTCCAGACTGCTGCGTGCCACGGCTCCTGCGGCCGCCGTTGCCGCCTCCGCCGCACTCAGCGAGTTGGCTTCGCCGGGAATCGCGATGGCCTGCAGGCTGGCCGCATGCGGCACCAGAGGTGCCAGGAAGTCCGCCGCCGCCTTGGTGTTGAGCAAACCGTAGATCACATGGGTCGGACGATCGCTCCAGGTCGCAATCTCTTGCGCCAGCGCCAGCCCCGCCGCGGCGTTATGCCCGCCATCCAACCAGATCTCCCATCCGTCTGGCAGCTTGGCGTGATGGGCCCCCGGCTCCAACAGCTGCAGTCGGGCCGGCCAGCGCATTGCTATTAGACCAGCTGCGCCATCGAGCGCGAGCCCCTTGCCGGTCAGTGCCTGGGCAGCGGCCAGGGCCGTCGCGGCGTTCTCCAGCTGATGTCTGCCGCGCAGTGCCGGCAGCGGATAGCGCCGTCCCTCGAAGACAAGCCCGTCCTCGTGATGCGCGAAGTGCCACTCGTGCCCCGCTCTCAGGAGCGGCGCACCCACCTTGGCGGCCTGGGCTTCGATGGTCGCCAGCGCCCTGGGATCCTGCGGCGCGATCACGGCAGGCACCCCGGGCTTCAGGATCCCGGCCTTCTCGAAGGCGATCTTCTCGATGGTGTCGCCGAGGTACTGCTGGTGATCCAAGGAGACCGGCGTGATCACCGTCAGTGCGGGGCGGTCGACCACGTTGGTCGCATCCAGCCGCCCGCCCAGCCCGACCTCCAACAGCAGCAGATCGGCCGGCGACTCGGCGAAGGCGAGCAGTGCAGCAACCGTGGTGACCTCGAAGAAGGTGATGGAATCGGGTCCGTTCAGCCTCTCGCAGTCTTCCAGAAGAGCGACCAGCGCCGCTTCCTCGATCAAAGTTCCGGCCAGACGGATGCGCTCGTGGAAGCGGACAAGGTGGGGCGAGGTGTAGGCATGTACCCGCAGGCCCGCCGCCTCTGCCATCGCCCGCAAAGCGGCGATGACGGAGCCCTTGCCGTTGGTACCGGCGACATGGACAACCGGCGGCAAGCGCTGCTGCGGATTGCCCGTCAGATCCAACAGGCGCCAGACCCGGTCCAGGGTCAGGTCGATGATCTTGGGGTGCAGGCGGGTCAGGCGCTCCAGGACGATATCGCTTGCCGCCCCGGCATGGCGCGCCGACGCGTCAGCCATCCTTGGGCTTCGCCGCTTTGGCCGCCTTCGGCTTTTTCGTTTCGGCCTCGCTCTCCGCCACGGATTCGGGGCTCGGCAAGGCCTTGACCTCCGGCACCACAAGCGGCTGGGTCAAAAGCGAAATCGTCCGGCCCAGGGTTTCTTTCAGTGCGCGGCGCGGCACCACCATATCGATCATGCCGTGGTCGAGCAGATACTCGGCGCGCTGAAAACCCTCCGGCAGCTTCTCGCGGATGGTCTCTTCGATCACCCGCTGGCCGGCGAAGCCGATCACGCAGCCGGGCTCGGCCATGGTGATGTCCCCCAGCATCGCGAAGGAGGCCGTGACGCCGCCGGTCGTCGGATCGGTCAGCAGCACCAGATAGGGCAAGCCCGCTTCGCGCACCTTCTGCACCGCGATGGTGGAGCGCGGCATCTGCATCAAGGAGAGGATCCCCTCCTGCATGCGCGCACCGCCGGAGGCCGGAATGGCCAGCAGCGGCGCTTGCTTCTCGATTGCCAGATCGGCCGCCTGCAGGATTCCGTTGCCGACCGCCACCCCCATGGAGCCGCCCATGAAGGCGAAGTTGAAGGCGGCCACGACCAGCGGCAGGCCATCGACCGTGCCATCGGCGACGAAGAGCGCGTCCTTCTCTCCGGTCTTAGACTGTGCGTCCTTCAAGCGATCCGTATAGCGCTTTTGATCGCGGAACTTCAGCGGATCGGTCACACAGTCGCCCAAGGTGTGGTAGGTGATCGAATCCTTGTCGAAGATCAGGTTCAAGCGTTCGCGCGCGCCCAGCCGCATGTGGTGATTGCAGCTGGTGCAGACGCGATGGTTTTCGGTCAACTCGCGGTGGAAGATCATGCTGCCGCAGTTGGCGCACTTCTCCCAAAGCGTATCGGCGTTATCGCCGGGCTTCTCCACCAAGGCCCGGATCTTCGGGCGTACATAGCTGGTGATCCAGTTCATCGGCGTTCTCCTCGCGAATCTCTATCCGCGTGTCCCTTTCGCCAGCTCGCGCACGAAGGCAAGCGCTTCCGGCACCAAGCGTTCGGTCGCCCTGTTCTCCCCGTCCAAGTTGGCGCACATCCGATCGACCAGGGCGGAGCCGACGACAGCGGCATCGGCAACCGAGACCGTCTCGGCGACATTCTCTGCCGTCTTGATGCCAAAGCCAACCGCAACCGGCAGGTCGCTGTGCCGCTTCAAGCGAGAAACGGCGGCCTGCACAGCCTCGCGACTGGCCGATATTGTGCCGGTGATGCCCATGATCGAGACATAGTAGATGAAGCCGGAGGTATGCTGCAGGACCACCGGCAAGCGCACGTCGTCGGTGGTCGGCGTGGCCAGGCGAATCCAATGCACGCCGGCATCGATGGCAGGCTGGCAGAGCTCGTCATCCTCTTCCGGCGGCAGGTCGACGATGATCAGGCCATCGATACCGGCCTCCACCGCGCGCGCAAGGAATCTCTCGACGCCCATGTGATAGATCGGGTTGTAGTAACCCATCAGCACCAGGGGCGTATCCTGATCCTCTTCGCGAAAGGCCGCTGCCAGGTCCAACGTACCTGCCAGAGTCATGCCGGCATTCAACGCCCGCAGCGAGGAGGCCTGGATCGCCGGCCCGTCGGCCATGGGGTCGGAGAAGGGCATACCCAACTCGATCACATCGGCCCCAGCAGCGGGCAATCCTTTGACCAAGGCCAGAGAGGTCTCCGGATCGGGGTCGCCGGCGGTGATGAAGGTCACCAGACCGCCGCGGCCCTCCTGCTTCAGCGCCGCGAAACGACGCTCCAAACGCGACACGCCGCTCATAGCGAGACTCCCAGATGCTCGGCAACGGAGAAGACGTCTTTGTCGCCACGGCCGCAGAGGTTCATGACCATCAGATGGTCCTTGGGAAGGCTCGGCGCGATCTTGGCGACATGCGCCAGGGCGTGTGCGGGCTCCAGCGCGGGGATGATCCCCTCCATGGCGGTGCAGAGCTGAAAGGCCTCCAGCGCCTCCTTGTCGGTGACCGAGACATACTCGGCCCGGCCGATATCCTTCAACCAGGCATGCTCCGGCCCGATCCCCGGATAGTCCAGCCCGGCGGAGATCGAGTAGGCATCCTTGATCTGCCCGTCGCCGTCCTGCAGCAGGAAGGTCCGGTTGCCGTGCAGCACGCCGGGCTCGCCGCCGGTCAAAGAGGCCGCATGCTCGCCGGTCTCGATGCCATGGCCGGCAGCCTCGACGCCGATGATGCGTACCCCCTCGTCGTCCAGGAAGGGGTGGAAGAGACCGATGGCGTTAGAGCCGCCGCCGATGCAGGCCACCAGGCTGTCGGGCAGGCGCCCCTCGGCGGTCTGCATCTGCTGGCGCACCTCATCGCCGATCACCGACTGGAAGTCGCGCACCATCGCCGGATAGGGGTGTGGACCGGCTGCGGTGCCGATGATGTAGAAGGTGCTCTCGACATTGGCGACCCAGTCGCGCAGCGCGTCGTTCATCGCATCCTTCAAGGTCCCGGTGCCGCTGGTGACCGGCACCACCTCGGCGCCCAAGAGCTTCATGCGGAAGACGTTTGGCGCCTGACGCTCGACGTCGGTCTCGCCCATGTAGACAACGCAAGGCAGGTTGAAGCGTGCACAGACGGTGGCGACCGCAACGCCATGCTGGCCGGCCCCGGTCTCGGCGATGATGCGGGTCTTGCCCATGCGCTTGGCCAGCAGGATCTGGCCCAGGCAGTTGTTGATCTTGTGGCTGCCGGTGTGGTTCAGCTCGTCGCGCTTGAAGTAGAGCTTGGCGCCGCCAAAGTGCTGGGTCAGGCGCTCGGCAAAGTAGAGCGGACTGGGGCGGCCGACATAGTGCTCGTGCAACCAGCGCATCTCGTCGGCGTAGCTTTGATCCTTGCGGGCGGCACTATAGGCCTCCTCGACGGCGAGGATCAAAGGCATCAGTGTCTCGGCAACGAAGCGGCCGCCGAAAATGCCGAAATGGCCGCGCTCGTCGGGACCGCTGCGGAAGGTGTTTCTGACTGACATGGGTTTCTTCTCTGTCTAAGGCGGGCGGAGAGTGCACCAGAGCGGGCGCCGGTTCAATGGGCCCGATCCGGCTTCCGCCCAGCTGATTTTTGGATAGCGGGGAAAGCCGAAGCTTGGAGGATCAGGCGCTTCGCCATCGTGCCGGGTGGCTGCCCAGTGGAACCGGGGGCAGCTGCCAGGCCGGGGGTGCCCCCTCGATCCGGCCGGCGTGAGAAATCGCTGAAATCCTGCCGAAAGGCGACTGGCTTTCTTCCAAGAGGTCGGAAAGCGCCTCTCGAGGCATATCCGCTGTGTCCAAGGCGTTCTGTCGGCCAAGACTGCGCAGCCAATGCCCGCTGCGTGCAAGCGAGACCCTGACCGACCAGGAGCCACCCTCCTCTGCACGGCGCGCGAGTGCCACCATGATGCCAAGCGCCAACAAATATCCCGAGCCATGGTCCAGGACCTGGCACGGCAAGGCCTTGGGTGTCTCTTCGCCGGCGGCCTCGGCCTCGGCCCGATTGAAGCCTGTGGCCGTCTGCACCAGGGAATCGAAGCCGCGCCGGCTGGCCCAGGGACCGACCTCTCCATAGGCAGACAGCGAGGCATGGACGATGCCGGGCCGCTTGGCGGCCACAGCCTCCGGTCCAAAGCCCTTCGCTGCCAGTGCTCCGGGACGATAGGACTGCACGAAGACATCGGCGTCTTCGAGCAGACGATCCAAGGCCTCCGCACCCTCGGCCTCTCTGAGGTCCAGATGGCAGGAGCGTTTGCCGCGACCGCTATCGATGACCAGAGGCGGCATGAAAGGAAGATGCGCACCGGCCACGCGCAGGACTTCGGCACCGTGGGCTGCCAGGCAGCGCCCTGCCACCGGCCCGGCAATGACGCGCGTGAGGTCCAGAACCTTTACTCCCGCCAGCGGCCGCTCGGCCGGCGGCAGGGGTTCCGGCGGCGCCCCGCCGATGCGTTCGATCTGTACCAGTGGCAGCGCCCTCAAAGCGGCTGCTTGCGGGTGGGCATCCCATTCTTCGAAGCTGCGCATCAGGCCCATGCAGAGCCCACGCTCGACCGCTGCCGCCTCGAAGGCCTCGCCCTCCCAAGCCAGCAGCGCCTCAGCCACAGCCTCGCGCGCGTAGTCGCAGCCCAGGAGGTCCAGCATACCGGAGCGATGATGGGGAAAGTTGGTGTGCAGACGCACCCAGCGGCCGTCGCCGCAGCGATAAGCCCCGGCGATCTTGTCGAACAGGTCTGCCGGACTGGCGCCGTCGACGGTCAGATAGCGCTCGCTGCGAAACTCGGCCAGCGCATGGCGCATGGAGACGGAAACCTCCGCCGCCCGCCCACTGCGCAAACGGAGCAACTCTGAGGCCATCAAGGCGGCAGCGCCGAGACAGGCTTGCGCTGCGAGGCCGACCTTGAAGCTGGACGGCAACAGCGGTTCTTCGCCGCTGAGCTGCAGGCGCGCCAAGGCCTCGGGCGCGGCTCCCAGGCCCTGCCAGAGGTCTTTGATCGCTTCTGCCGTCTCCGCCGACATGTTCGCACTATTCCGCTGCTTTGCCTTCCGGTTGCCGCTCTGCCAAGAGGCGCCGACGCACGGCCTGCGGCGAGCCCGTCCGTCGCGCCAGGAGACTGTAGGCGACAGGGACGATATAGAGCGTTAGCAGGGTGGATGCCAGCACGCCGGCGAGAATCACGACACCGATGACCAGCCGCGTCTCCGAACCCGCACCGCCGGAAAGGATCAGGGGAACGGCACCGGCGGCCGTGGTGATCCCGGTCATGATGATGGGGCGCAGACGGGTCATCGAGGCTTCGAAAAGCGCCTTATCGAAATCGCGCCCGGCATCGCGCAGCTGATTGGCGAACTCCACGATCAGGATGCCGTTCTTGGCGGCCAGCCCGACCAGCATGATCAAGCCGATCTGGCTATAGAGGTTCAAGGTCCCGTCGGTCAGATAGAGCCCCAAGAGCCCCCCGCCGATCGCCAAGGGGACCGTCAGCATGATGACGAAGGGGTGGATCCAGCTTTCGAACTGCGCCGCCAGCACCAGGAAGACCACGAGGATTCCCAGGATGAAGACGAACAAGAGCGACTCGCTGGAGTCCCGCAGTTCCAGAGACTGGCCCTTGTAGTCGATGATGACCTCTTCGGGCAGGTGGCTATCGGCCAGCCCCTCCAGATGCGCCAGCGCGTCGCCCAGCGCCAGGCCGTCGGCCAGATTGGCCTCGATGGTGATCGCGCGCACCCGGTTGTAGCGGTCGAGCGAGTTGGAAGCCGCCGATTCGCTCACACGAACCAGATTCGACAGCGGTATCAGGGCCCCGGAACGCTCAGAGCGCACATAGATGTTTGTCATATCGCTGGGCGTCGTCTGACGCGAGCGGTCGCCTTCCAGGATGACGTCGTACTCCTCGCCGGCGTCGATGAAGGTCGTCACCCGCCGGGAACCCAGCATGGTCTCCAGGGTTCGCCCGATGGCCGAGACGGTGACGCCCAGTTCGGCCGCCCGGTCGTAGTCGATCTCGACCTGCAGCTGCGGCTTGGTCTCCTTGTAGTCGTAGTCGATTCCGATCAGGCCGGGGTTGTCCTCGGCCAGCCGGTCCAGCAGGGTATCGCGCCACTCGACCAGCTGCTCCCAGCTGCCGCCGCCGATGGTGAACTGCACCGGCTTCTGCACCCGCTGGCCAAAGCCTTGGCGCATCACCGGGAAGGCCCAGACACCGGGCAGATCGGAGAGCTTGGCGCGGATATCGTTCATGATCGCCCAGCCGCTGCGCCGCTCGGCCCAGTCGTTCAGCACCACGATGGCAATGCCGTGGTTAAAGGTCTCGATGGTGCCAAAGGCGCGCGGTGCACGGATCAACAACCGGGTCATCTCGCCGGACTCGACGAAGGGCATCAAGCGGGTCTCGATCTCGTTCATGTAGTCTTCCATGAACTCGAAGGTGGCCCCCTCCGGCCCGTTGATGATGACGAAGAAGGCGCCGCGATCCTCCTTGGGTGCGTACTCGCTCGGAGTCTGCTGGTAGAGCCACGCCGTCCCGGCCAGCAGCACACAGAAGACCGCCACCACCAGCCAGCGCAGCCGCAAGACCCAGGTCAGACTGGCGCCATAGGCCCTCCGCGTCAGGCGGAAGACAGCATCGACGGACTTGGCCAGCGCCCCCTCGCCCTCTCGCGCGCTCAAGAGCTGGGATGCCAACATGGCCGACAGGCTGAGCGCCACGATGCTGGAGAAGGCTACGGCGGCCGCCACGGTCAGAGCGAACTCGGAGAAAAGCCGCCCGACGTTGCCTTGCAGAAAGGCGATCGGCACGAAAACCGCGATCAGCACCATGGTGGTGGCGATGACCGCAAAGCCGACCTCTCGCGTCCCCTCGAAGGCCGCTACCAGGGGTGATTCGCCATACTGGACGATGCGCCTGTGGACGTTCTCCAACACCACCACGGCGTCGTCCACCACCAGGCCAATGGCCAAGACCATCGCCAAGAGAGTCAAGAGGTTAACGGAAAATCCTAAGACAAGAAGCACGATGAAGGTGGCGATCAGGGAGACCGGCACGGTGACGGCTGGAACCAGCATGGCCCGGAAACTGCCGAGGAACAGGAATATGACCAAGACCACCAGTGCGATGGCGATGAAAAGCGTCTTGTAGACCTCGAAGATCGCGCCTTCGATGAAGATAGAGGTGTCGTAGCTCTGCTCGATCGACATGCCACCGGGCAGGGTCTTGTTCAGCCGCGCGGCCTCTTCCTTTGCCAGGCGGGCGACCTCGACCGTGTTGGCCGTGGACTGCTTGATGATGCCGATGCCGACCATCGGCACTTCATTGCCGCGGAAGAAGCTGCGGTCTTCGACAGTGCCCAGTTCCACCGTCCCGACATCGCGCAGGCGCACCAGATAGCCGTCCGCGCCGCGTGCCAGCACCAGCCCGGCAAAGTCCTCTGCGGTTCGGAAGGAGCGCTCGATCCGAACCCCGAACTGCGTCGCACGCGACTCGATAGAGCCGGCCGGCAGCTCCACATTCTCCGCCCGCAAGGCCTCTTCGACGTCGTTGGCGGTCAGACCGCGCGCGGCCAAGGCCTGGCGATCCAGCCAGATCCGCATGGCATAGCCCTGGGCGCCGCCGACCCGGACCCGCGCCACACCGTCGATGATGGAAAAACGGTCGACCAGGTAGCGCTCGGCATAGTCGGTGAGCTCCGGCACGCTCAGCTGGTCGCTGGCCAGGTTCAGCCACATGATCACGTCTTGGTTCGAATCGACCTTTTGGATCTCCGGCGGGTCGGCTTCTGCCGGCAGGTTGTCCAGGATGGCCGAGATCCGGTCGCGCACGTCGTTGGCAGCGGCGTCGATATCGCGCGATACCTTGAATTCGATGGTGACGTCGGAGCGTCCGTCGGAAGAGGAGGAAGAGATCGTCTTGATCCCCTCGATACCGGCAATGCGGCCCTCTACCAGCTCGGTGATGCGGCTCTCGACGACACTGGCCGAAGCCCCGGGGTAGCGGATTTCGACCGACACGATCGGTGGGTCGATGTCCGGATACTCGCGCAGCGGCAGACGGTCGTAGGCCACCAGGCCGAAGGCGACCAGCAGGATCGACAGGACCGCGGCAAAGACCGGGCGCGTGATCGAGGTGTCGGAGAGCCACATGGCTGACCTAAGTGCCCTTGTCGCTGATCAGGCCGCTGATGCTCTGACCCGGTTGCTGTTCGGCCGAGATGGTGACGCTCTGGCCGGGCCGCACCTTGTTGGTTCCATGGGTGATCACGAATTCGCCCTCGGAGAGCCCGCGTAGGACCTCGACCTCTCCGGTGCGCCGGCTGCCGACCACGACGGGGCGCTGCTCCACCACTTCGCCCCCACCCTCGGCCGGGGCGACGACGAAGACGTAGCTCTTGCCGGCGCGGCGCACCAGAGCTTCTTCGGAGATGACAAGGGTCTGGCGCGGGTCCTTGATCAGATCGACCGTCATCAAGAGCCCCGGGCGCAGCAGGAGATCGGGATTTGGAATGATGGCGCGCACCAGGATCGAGCGGGTGACCGGGTCGATCGCATTGTCGATCGAGGTGACGGCACCTTCGAAGACGCGATCGCCGAATGCGGCCGAGGAGGCGCGGATCGGCAGCCCCGGACGAACGCTGGTGAGGAAGGTCGCCGGGACCGAAAAATCCAGCTTTACCTGCGAGATGTCCTTCAGGGTGGTGATGACGGTTCCAGGCTCGACCAGGGCGCCGAGCGATATGTTACGCAAGCCCACGACCCCGTCGAAGGGCGCGATGATCAGGCGGTCGTCCATCCTGGTCTCGACGGCGCGATAGCGCGCCTTGGCCGTCTCGTACTCGCGCCGTCGCTCGTCCAGCTGCGTGCCGGTGGCAAAGCCGCGCTCGGCCAGCGGACGCACCCGCTCATACTGATCGCGCGCTTCCGACAGGGTTGAGCGTGCTTCTTCCAGCAGCGCGCTCTCCTCGTCCGAGGTCATTTCCGCCAGGATATCGCCCGCGACCACCTCCTGCCCGCTGACGAAGTTCAGCGCGATGATCCGCTCGGTCACCTTGGCGGTCAAATCGACGCTCTCGTTGGCGCGCAGCGTACCCAAAGCCTCCACGTGATCCTCGAAGCTGTCCATGCGGGCTTGCTCGACGATGACCTGGGTTGGTTGCTGCGCCAGCAGCGGCGCGTTGCAGAGACAAAGCGAAGCCAGAATGACGGCCACTGCGGGCAGCCGCCGTCTTCCCCGCCTCCTTGATGCGATCATGCTCATCTCCGGTGATTTATGTCTTCTTGACGCGGCAGCAATGGGGCGCCGGCACAGCAGCTTTGTCTGCCAAAGGTGGAGAATGTGTGAATTCTGTCATGAACAGGGGCTCGGCTGCTCAAAACAGCGACTTGAGTGCGGATTGCAAACGAGAAATTCCATTCTGTTGTTGCGTATTAGCTGCCGCTGGGTCAGACTCGCGATCGCATGATGTTGCTGTAAAGGCAATATCTACCCACGGGCCTCGAAACGGACCCAATGATCGGCCCCGCGGCATCAAGCGTGTCAAAGGGTGAGAAATGACGGAGATGGAGGACATAAGATGCGCAAAGCTTTGATTCTCGGTGTGGCGGCTGCTGGTTTCGTGTTCGCAGGTTTCGCTGGGCCGGCTGCTGCAGAGGAATGCAAAGACGCCGTTCAGCTGATCAAGCGGACTCAGCAGAATCCCGGCGCGACGTCAGCGAACACGGCCAATCCGATGGTTCTCTGTCCTTCCGACGCCGATGCCGACGGTGATGGACGGATTTCCCGTCAGGAGTGGCAGGATGCCGTGCTGGGTTGGCACAGCGGTCTCGACGAGGACGGCGACGGGCACCTCTCGACGGAAGAGATTAACCGACTTCAGCCGGGCAACTTCTAAGTCCAGCTGACCATCTGCGCTGCCCGGCTCGCCAAGCGTTGGCCGGATAGCCTGAAAGATCGGTAGGAAAACGGCCGCGGCGCCCGAAAGGGCAGCGCGGCCGTTTTTCTGCCCAGGCGCCGCTTGTCTGCCCAGGCGCCGTTTGTCTGCCCGGGCTTGGCGGGGTTTGAGAGCTGCCATTACCCCTTGGCACGGCCGGTTTTGCTTCGGATTGCCTTTGCGTTCTTCCCTACCCTTTGCATCAGCGAGAGCAGCAAGCCGCACTCCTCCGCGGTCAACCCCTCGAGCAGGCGGCGTTCCAGGTCCCGCACCCGCGGGATCAGATCGTTGAAGACTGCAACCCCCTTGTCGGTGAGGCGCAACACGGCACGCCGCCGATCGTCGCCATCAATGTCCCGCTTCAGTAAGCCTGCGTTGCGCAACCCCTTGATCGCACGGCTGACTGCCACGCGATCCATGCTCGACCGCTCGACGATCTCGCTTGCCGAGAGCACGCGATGGCTCCCCAGCACCGCCATGGTCCGCCACTCCGACACGCTAAGCCCATGCAGAGGTCCATAGACTTGCGTCACCGAGGCGCTGACGGCCTGGTAGAAGACACGCACCTGATAGGGAAAGAAGGCGCGCAGATCAAAGGCCCCAGGCGCTTCGGCGTCTGCTGCATCGGAACTCTGCTGAACCAAGCCTTCCTGCGCCATTCCCATGTCCCTAACCACAGTCTCGCTATTTCATTTCAACAGAAACTAATTTCATGCGCAAGCGCAAACTAGGATGCTTAAGGCGGTAGGGGTTGCGGCCTGCCTCAAGGCGATCCTGACGCCCGATTCCTCCTTGACATAGTTTCAAATGAAATTACTATCGATTCAGACGCATTCAAAAAAGGGCCAGAACCATGGTGAAGCGGAGCTGGGTGGAAAGCGCGCGGGATGCGGATTGCCCCTTTCCCCTGCAGAACCTCCCCTATGGGATCTTCAGCCGGGCAGGAGAAGCGCCACGCTGTGGCGTCGCAATCGGCACGCAGGTCCTCGACCTGGTTCAGCTGGCCCGCGCCGGGCTCTTGCCCATGGACGTCGCGGTGTTCGAAGCGCCGAAGCTCAATCCCTTCATGGCGAGCGGGCCTGCGGCTTGGACCGCCGTGCGCGAGCAGCTGACCCAGCTGCTGGCCGAGGGCGGCGCGCCGCGCTTGCGCGAAGATCCGGCCCTGCAGGCCATCTGCTTCCTGCCTCTGGCCGAGATTAGGCTGCACCTCCCCTTCGAGGTCCGCGGCTACACCGATTTCTATGCCGGGCGTCAGCATGCCTTCAACGTCGGCAGTCTGTTCCGCGGGCCGGAGAACGCGCTGCCGCCGAACTGGCCGCATATCCCGATCGGCTACAACGGACGCGCCTCGACCGTGGTCGTCAGTGGAACCCGGATCAAGCGCCCCTTGGGCCAGACCAAGCCGCCCGGCGCCGATGCGCCGCTCTTCGGGCCCTGCAAGCGCCTCGATATCGAGCTCGAGTTCGGCGCTGTGGTGGGACAGGGCAACGAGATGGGCCAGCCGATCTCCGTCGCCCGGGCCGAGGAGATGATCTTCGGCTATGTCCTCCTGAACGACTGGAGCGCGCGCGACATCCAGGCCTGGGAGTACCAGCCGCTGGGTCCGTTCCAAGCCAAGGCCTTCGCCACCTCGATCAGCCCTTGGGTGGTGCCCAAGGCAGCGCTGGAGCCATTCCGGGTGCCGACGCCGCCCCGCGACAAGCCACTGCTGCCCTATCTGGAGGAAAGCGGCCCCTCGCTCTACGACATCGAGCTGGAGGTCTGGATGCAGCCTGATGGTGCTACCCAGCCCAGCCGGATCAGCCAGACCAACACCCGCCACCTCTACTATAGCGCCGCGCAGCAGCTGGCCCATCACGCGATCGGCGGCTGCAAGATGGAATGCGGCGACCTCCTGGGCTCCGGCACCATCTCCGGTCCGGACAAGAGCGGCTACGGCTCGCTGTTGGAAATGACCTGGGGCGGCAAGGAGCCGCTGACCCTAACCGGCCGGGAAACCCGCAGCTTTATCGAAGACGGCGATAGTCTGACCCTGCGCGGCTGGGCCCAGGGTGACGGCTATCGGATCGGCTTCGGCGACTGCGAGGGAACCATCCTTCCCGCCCCCACCCGCGACTAGTCAGGATTGGAGACACGACATGGCAAAGGCCTTTGCATCCACCGGCGATATGGAAGCCAAGACCATCTCCTTCACCGAGGTCGGTCCCGATCTCTACGCCTTCACCGCCGAGGGCGATCCCAACACCGGCGTCATCATCGGCGACGACGGCGTGATGGTGGTCGACACTCAGGCGACACCGGTCATGGCCAAAGAGGTGATCGCGCATATCCGCCAGGTCACCGACAAGCCGATCAAGTACGTGGTGCTCAGCCACTATCATGCGGTGCGCGTCCTGGGCGCCTCGGCCTACGGCGCCGAGCAGGTGATCGCATCCGAGGCCTGCCGCGCGATGATCGCAGAGCGCGGGCAGGAAGACTGGGACAGCGAGTTCGGCCGCTTCCCGCGCCTCTTCCAGGCCGCCGAATCGATTCCCGGCCTGACCTGGCCGTCCATGACCTTCAAGAACAAGATGACGGTCTATCTCGGCAAGCGCCGGGTTGACCTGATGCATCTGGGCCGCGCGCATACGGCCGGCGACCTGGTTGCCTGGATTCCCGATGCCGGTGTCATGTTCTCCGGCGACTCGGTCGAGTTCCATTCGGCCTGCTACTGCGGCGATGCACACCTGCAGGACTGGCCAAAGACGCTGGACCGCATCGCCGAGTTCCAGCCCCGCGCCCTGGCACCCGGCCGCGGTGACGCCTTGGTGACGCAGGATCAAGTGCGCGAAGCCTTGGCACTGACCCGCGACTTCGTCGAGAGCACCTATCGCCCGGTCGCTGCCGCCGCCGCCGCCGGCCGCAGCCTGAAGGAGGCCATGGCCGCCTGTCGCGAGTACTGCGACCCCAAGTTCGAAGACTATGCCATCTACGAGCACTGCCTGCCCTTCAATGTCGCCCGCGCCTATGACGAGGCCCTGGGCATCGACACGCCGCGGATCTGGACGGCAGAGCGCGACCAGGCCATGTGGGCCTCCCTCCAGGAGTAGGGCCCGTGTCGAAGATCTTCGAGGTTCCGCTCTACCCCTATCGGCGCTCGGCCGACCAGGATGCTGCCCAGCCGACGCGCCATCCGGTCGTCGTCGTGGGCGCCGGGCCCATCGGCCTGGCCGCCGCCATCGACCTGGCGCTCCACGATGTGCCGGTCGTGGTCTTGGACGAGAACGACCGGGTCAGCTGGGGCTCGCGCGCCATCTGCTTTGCCAAGCGGCCTCTGGAGATTCTGGACCGCTTGGGCTGTGGCGATGCGATGGTCGACAAGGGCGTGGTCTGGAACCGCGGCAAGGTCTTCTTCGACGAGCGTCAGGTCTATGGCTTCGATCTGCTGCCCGAGAGCGACCACAAGCGCCCAGCCTTCATCAATCTGCAGCAGTACCACCTGGAGCACTATCTGGTGGCGCGCCTGCAGGCCCTGATCGCGGCCGGCAAGCCGGTCGAACTGCGCGGCGCCAACAAGGCCGTCGGCGTAGAGCAGCTTGACGACGGCGTCCGCCTCTCCATCGAGACCCCCGAGGGGACCTACGTTCTGGAGGCCGACTTTCTGATCGCCTGCGACGGCGCCCACTCGCCGCTGCGCGAGATGCTGGGACTAGGCTTCCATGGCCGCGTCTTCGAGGACAACTTCCTGATCGCCGACGTGGTCATGGATGCCGACTTCCCGACCGAGCGCTGGTTCTGGTTCGATCCCCCCTTCAACCGCGGCCAGTCGGCCCTGCTGCACAAGCAGCCGGACCGGGTCTGGCGCATCGACCTGCAGCTCGGCTGGCAGGTCGACAAGGAGCGTGAGAAGGAACCCGAAAGGGTCAAGGCACGCCTGAAGGCCATGCTGGGCGAGGACGTCGGTTTCGAGCTGGAGTGGGTCTCGATCTACACCTTCCAGTGCCGGCGCATGGACCGCTTCCGCCACGGCCGCGTGCTCTTCGCCGGCGATGCCGCCCACCAGGTCTCTCCCTTCGGCGCGCGCGGCGCCAACAGCGGCTTCCAGGATACGGACAATCTCTGCTGGAAGCTGGCCATGGTGATGAAGGGCAAGGCGCCGATGGCGCTGCTGGACAGCTACGACAGCGAGCGCGTGCAAGCGGCCGACGAGAACATCCTGAACTCGACCCGCTCGACCGACTTCATCACGCCGAAGTCGGCGACCAGTCGCCTCTTCCGCGATGCCGTCCTCGACCTCTCGGCGCACTATGCCTTTGCCAGACCGCTGGTGAACTCCGGCCGCCTCTCGCTGCCGGCAACGCACGACGGATCGATACTGAACGGTCCCGACTGCGCAGACCTGCCACCCGCAGTCCGCCCCGGCGCACCCGCCGTCGATGCCCCGCTGGAGGAGAGCTGGCTCTTGGATCGCCTGGACAGCCGCTTTCACCTGCTCGGCATCGACAGCGACCTGCCGGACAGCCTGGAGATCGACGGCATCCCCGTCGACTGCCTGAGTGTGAAGACCGACTCGCTGCCCTCCCCGGCTCTCAGCGCGCGCTACCTGGGAGATGCCACCTCGGCCGTCTATCTGCTGCGGCCCGACCAGCACGTGGTCGCCCGCTGGCCCTCTTACCAGGAGGCCGAAGTCTTCGCCGCCTTCAACCGCGCCATAGGGTTGGCACCCCGGGAGGTCGCCGCATGAGCCGCCTGATCACCGACCCCAATCTGCCCGACCCCGACGGCTTTTACGCCGAGCTGCTAAAGTTGCATGAGGGCCGCGAGGAAGCGGAGTCTGCAGGCATCAACGCCAGGTTGATCTTGATCCTGGCCAATCACATCGGCGACCGGAGCATCCTGACCCAGGCCTTCGCGGCCGCCGGCGCATCAAGCAAGAAGGAGCAAGGCGCATGAAGATCGATCGCATTCACCACGTGGCCTATCGCTGCCGCGACGCCAAGGAAACGGTCGAGTGGTACGTCAAGCACCTGAACATGGACTTCGTGCTGGCCATCGCCGAGGACCAGGTGCCGTCGACCAAGGAACCCGATCCCTACATGCACATCTTCATGGATGCCGGTCAGGGCAACGTGCTGGCCTTCTTCGAGCTGCCGACCAAGCCGGAGATGGGGCGCGACGAGAACACGCCGGGCTGGGTCCAGCACATCGCCTTCAAGGTTGCCGACTATGCGACCCTCATGGGCTTCAAGGCCTCGCTCGAGGCCGAGGGCGTCGACGTCCTGGGCCCGGTCGACCACTCGCTCTTCCACTCCATCTATTTCTTCGACCCGAACGGTCACCGCCTGGAGCTGGCTTGTCCAGACAGAGATGAGACCGAGAAGCTGCAGCGCCTCGACGCGGTCAAGTGGGAGATGCTGGAGGAGTGGTCGCAGACCAAGCGCGCGCCCAAACATGCTGCCTGGATGCATGAAAAAGAACTCTCCGGCGAATGAGCGCCGACAGGCCCCTTCTCTATGACTATTGGCGCTCTTCGGCCAGCTATCGCGTGCGGATCGCGCTCGCACTGAAGGGCATCGCCTACGAGAGCCAGGCGGTCGATCTCATGAAGGGCGAACAGAAGGCAAAGGCACACCTCGAGCGTAATCCGCAGGGTCTGGTGCCGGCTCTGGCCATCGATGGCCTGGTGATGACCCAGTCCCTCGCCATGATCGAGTACCTGGAGGAGACCCGCCCGGAGCCCGCATTGCTGCCAAGCGATCCAGCCGGCCGTGCGCGCGTGCGCGCCATCGCCCAGGTGATCGCCATGGAGGTGCACCCGGTCTGCAACCCCTCGGTCGTGGCCCGCGTTCTGGAGCTTGCCGGCGGCGACGAGGCCATGCGCGTGGCCTGGATGCAGGACGTCATCGGGCGTGGCCTGGATGCCGTCGAGGTGCTGCTTCAGCACCCGGACACCGGCCGCTTTAGCCATGGCGAACGCCCAGGCCTGGTCGACTGTTTCCTGGTCCCGCAGCTCTACAACGCCCAGCGCTGGGGCCTCGAGGCCGCGCGCTGGCCGACGCTATCCAGAATCGACCGGGCCTGCGCCGCGCTGGCCGCCTTCAAAGACAGCCATCCGGAGCAGGTGAAACCAAAAAGCTGAACCCCGGCAGACCCAACGACAGGAGAGGAAACGCATAACCAAAGCTATGACCAAGCTGGCCCTTGCCTTAGGCTTGGCTGCCCCCACCGCCCTTGCCGCCCTGACAACCCCGGCCCTGCCCACAACTGACTTCGCCGAGGCGGCGTGATCGACGGCGTGACCTTCCCCTTGGATGGAGGGTATCAGTGACATGCCCAACGCCATGCACCGGGTCGGTTCCAGCCGCGGAGTTGACAGCAGCCTCGTCAGGGACGATGTCTTCCTGTACCGATGGCTCTGGCTCCTTGTCCGGCGATCGTAAGCCCTCAAGGGGAAGCCCGAAGACCTGTTAGAGCGCGCCTGAGGAGATCCAGGACCACCGGGTTCTACCTTGTCCACAGCCCCATTCCGTGGCCCTGATCTTGGGCAACGATCTCGATACAGGCGTCCAAGGCCATCGCTGAGCCCGGCCTCCTGGCTAGTACAGCCCCCCCACCGGCAGCGGTACGCTGAGCAGATCACGGAAGGCGAAGGTCACCGCCAGGATGATCGCGGCGACCGCCAGAGGCAAGCCGATGGCTGCCTTGAGGCTCAGGCGCTCGTGCAGGGAGATGATCAGGAGGCCCAGGCCCATGACGGCGCCGGCCACCCCGAACCCCAGGATCGGGACCAGGACGATGCCGCCAAGCATGACCAGAGGCAAGGCGATGCGGCGCGGCCAGGAGCCGCTGGGCATCTCCGGCTCGCCACGGCGGAAGAGGGTCAGGCGCAGCAGCCCCATGCCGACGAAGACCAGCATGGCCATGGCGACCACCTTGGGGAAGACGGCGGCATCCTCGTTCAGGCCCTGCACCTCGAAGAGGATCACCAGGCCGACGGCTGCGAAGACCAGATAGTCCAGGCAAGCTGCCAGGAAGCCAGGCAAACCGAGAAGGCGTCCGGCGGGCGGCGGCTTCACGCTCGTGCGGCTAAGCTGTCTTCGAAGACCGGGTATCAGGGGATAGAAGAAAGTCAGAAGGGTCATGGCGATGATGGCCATCGCGATCGGCCGACCGAAGAACTGGCCCGGCAGATCGTCCAGGGCAGAGCCGATGGTCCAACCCTGCACGAAGCCTTGCTCGGCGATGCGCCCCAGGATCAGGCCCAGCACGATGGGCGAGACCGAGAAACCGCGGCGCGTGGCCACCCAGCCGACCACGCCCAGCAGGATCATGATCAGCGAGTCGGAGAGGCTGTTGCGGATAGCGAAGGCGCCGATCACCGTCATGAAGGCGACGATGGGCACCAGGGCGGCCTTGGGCGCGCGCAGGATCGCGGCATAAGCGAAGCGCCCGACCAGCAAGCCGACCGGCAGCATCAGGATCGTGGCGATCAAGAGCCCGAAAATGAAGGTGTAGACGATGGAGCCACCCTCGGCGAAGAGGGTCGGTCCCGTGCGCACGCCCTGCACCAGCAAGGCGCCCAGGATCACCGCGTCCGGCGGTGTGCCCGGAATGCCGAGGACCAGGGTCGGGATGAAGCCGCCGCCGACCGTCGCGTTGTTGGCCGATTCCGTGGCGATCACGCCGCCCGGTTCGCCCTTGCCGTAGTTGTCGCGCCGCTTGGAAGAACGCCGCGCCTCGGAATAGGAGATCAGGCCGGCGATCGAACCGCCGGCACCCGGCAACGCGCCGACGAAGGTACCGATGGCGGAACTACGCAGAAGATTCCACTTCTCGCGGACCAGCAGACCGAAGGCCTCGCCCAGGCGGAAGCCGCGGCCCTGCCCGGTCGGCTCCAGATGCCGCTCGGGCCGTGCCACCAGGTCGATCAGGACCGGGATGCAGTAGAGGCCGATCAGGGCGGAGACCACCTCGATACCGCCCAGCAGGGTCGGCGAGCCGAAGGTAAAGCGGACCTCGGCCGAGGTCTCGGAGATGCCGATGGTGGCCAGCAGCAAGCCCAGACAGGCAGCGATCAACCCCTTCAGGAAATTGCCTTCAGAGAGCGCCGAGATCAGCGAGAGGCCGAAGACGGCCAGCCAGAAGTACTCGATTGGACCGAAGGCAAGTGCCGCCTCGGCCAAGGGCGGTGCAAGAAACAGCAGGGCCAAAGCGCCGACCAGCCCGCCGCCGACACTGGCCAGGCAGGCGACCGAAACAGCCAGATCGCCGTCGCCGCGCTTGGCCATGGGAAAGCCGTCGAAGGTCGTCGCAATCGCAGAGGGCGTGCCCGGTGTGTTCAGCAGGATGGCGGCATAGGCGCCGCCGTAGATGGCGCCGGTATAGATCGCGCCCATCAGGATGAGGGCCGAGCCCGGCTCCATGGCGAAGGTCAGCGGCACCAGGACGGCGACCGCCATGGTCGCGGTCAGGCCCGGAATAGAGCCGATGATGGTTCCCGCCGCCACGCCGCCGAGCGCCAGGAGAATGTTGAAGGGCGTCAGCGCGCCTAAGAAGAAATCCAGCATGAGCGAGGTGGGGGCCACCGCATCGGGCGGCCCCTATCCACCCGGTCAGGTTACTTGATGATCCCGGCCTCCTTCGCGGCCGCGATGTAGCCCTCGGCCTTCTCGGCCATGAAGCTGTCCATGTCAGCGCCGTAGCCGACGTTGACCATGGCAAAGCCGCCGTCCAGCATCTGCTTCTGGAAGTCGGGATTGCCGTTGATCCGGTCGATGATGCTGGCCACCGCCAGGCGGGTGTCCTCGGAGGCCGAGGCCGGCACGGCGATGCCGCGATAGGCGCCGGAGACCAGGTCGTAGCCCAGCTCTTTGAAGGTCGGCACGTCGGGGAAGAGCGGATGGCGATCGTCCATCGCAACGGCCAGCATACGCACCTTGTCGCCCTGCTTGGCACCGACCGTGGTGTAGCCCCACTCGGCCCCGACCTGATCGCCCAGCAAGGCGGCGACGGCCGCACCGGTGCCCTTGAAGGCGACATAGGTGGTTTCGATGCCGGCCATCTTGTCGAAGTTCACCTGCGCCAGATGGTTCGCCGTGCCCTTACCGGAGCCCGAGAAGATCACCTTCTTCGGGTTCTCCTTGGCGTATTCGACCAGGTCCTTCAGGGTCTTGAAGTCGCTGTCTTCGCGCACAACAATCGCATCGGGCGTGTAGTGGAAGATGTGGACCGGAACCAGGTCGTCGGTCTTGAAGCCCACGTCGCCCTGCTGCGGCTTGACGATGATGTGCGGCAGGTTCACGCCCATGATGGTGTAGCCGTCGCCCGGCATGGAATTCAGCTGCGCCCAGCCGACCGCCCCGCCGCCGCCGGGCTTGTAGGAGACCACCAGATCCTGTCCGGTGAGCTCTTTGAAGAAGGGTTGCTGCAGGCGTGCGGTCACGTCCGACTCGCCACCCGGTCCGAAGGGGATGATGTAGTCGACCGACTTGGTGGGATAGTCCTCAGCAATCGCAGCACCGCCGCCGATCAGGGCCGCGGCCAGAGCGAAGGCTGTCGTTTTAACTAGGTTCATGTTCGTTCCTCCCAATTTCTCAAAAGGTTAGACGGTTTCTTCTCGCCCGAGCAAGCGCACTTCCTCAAGGATGACCGCTGGTATGGACAGGCCGTCGCGCGAAACCGCGGCCCGATTGGCGAGGCGACGGCTACCCGGCAGCCGCGCCCCCTCTTGGCCCGCGACCTGATCGGTCAGGCGGGCCAGATGCGATTGAAAGGCGCCGCCGGTCAGGCGGGCCACGTCGAAGGCGATCAGCAACTGGCCGACGTTCGGCGGGCCACCCTCCGGCCCCAGGAACGAGCTGGCCTCGAAGCTGAAACAGGCGCTGGTCAGGCCGACGGCCAGAATTTCGACCATCCAGGCAAGCGCCGCCCCCTTGGCATCGCCCATCGGGATCATCGAGCCGGCGAGTGCCGCCTTGGGGTCGCTGGTCGGCTGGCCGTCGCTGTCAAGCGCCCAGCCTTCTGGAATCGCCTCGCCGCGCTTGCCGGCGGCCACCACCTTGCCACGCGCCACTTTGGAGAGCGAGAGGTCGACCACCAGCGGCGGCGCATCGGCCTGCGGTGCTGCGAAAGCAATCGGGTTGGTGCCGAAGAGGGGCTCTTGTCCACCCCAAGGCGCCATCGCCTTGGGCGTGTTGGCGAAGAGCAGCGCCATCTGGCCGGCCTCCGCCAACCGCTCGACATGCCGGCCGGCCTGGCCGCAGTGGTGCGAGTGGTGCAGGGCTGCCGCTGCAACACCGGTCTCGGCGGCAAGGTCGCTCAAGGCGTCAATGGCAACATCGAAAGCAGGAAAGGCAAAGCCATTTTTCGCATCGATGGAAAGAAAGGCCGTTGCCGGACGCGAAACCTGCGGCTCGGCCTTGCCGTCGACCTTGCCGACCCGCAACTGCTCGCAATAGGTCGCGACCCTCGACAAGCCGTGGCCACTCTGTCCGTCGATCTCGGCTGCGACCAGGGCGGCTGCCACCGAGTCGGCATTGCTCGGCGAGGCCCCGGCCCGTTCCAAAGCCCGCTGCACCAGATTCAGCGCAGCCTCCGGCGTCAGGCGCTCAGGTTCAGCCATCCAGCAACCCCAATCCTCGCATCACATTCTCCACCGTCAGACGCGAGACTCTCGCGTTGGCTTCTTCCGTCACGCCGGCGATGTGCGGCGTCAGGATCAGGCGCTCGAGCCCCTGGAAGTGCGCCGCCGTCGCCGCCGACAGCGGCTCTTCTTCGAAGACATCCAGGGCGGCACCGCCCAGTCGGCCGCTCGCCAGGGCTGCTGCCACCGCTGCCTCCTCGACGATACCGCCGCGCGCCGTGTTAATCAGGATAGCACCCGGCTTCATCAGCGCCAGACTGTCGGCATCGATCAGCCCACGCGTCTCATCGTTCAGGGGCACATGCAAGCTCACCACATCGGCCGCGGCCAGCAAGGGCTTGAGCGCCAGGCGCTCGGTCGCGCTCCAGGCGCGATGATCGGACGGCAGGAAGGGATCGTAGGCGGCCACCCGCATGCCCAGCGCACGCGCCCGCTCGGCAACCGCGCGCGCCACATTGCCATAGCCGACCAAGCCCATGACCCTGCCGGAGATCTCATGTCCCTTCAGTGCCTGCCGTGGCCAGGCGCCGGCCAGTACCTGCGGCGTGGCAGCAAAGGCGCCGCGCAGCAGGATGAGTGCTGCGGCGATCACGTACTCGGCGACCGAGGCGCTGTTGGCCCCCGTTGCCGGATAGACCGCCACGTCGCGCGCGCGACAGGCATCCATGTCGATGTTGTCGAGTCCGACGCCCAGCCGCCCCACCACCTTCAGTGCCGGTGCGGCGGCCAGCAGCGCACCGTCCACTTGCGTGCGATTGCGCACGATCACCGACTCGGCTTCCCTCACCGCAGCCAGCAGGCGCGCACGATCCTCGACGAGCGTGGGGTCGTAGAGCAGGCCCAGACCGGGCGGAAAGGCCTCCAGGGCTTCCTCCTCCATGAACTCGGAGATGACGACAGCGTTCACGGGCCTCGCGACTCCTTATTCAAGAGGGCTCCAAACCGCGGCAAAGTCGCTGTCCGACCCCCCTTTCGTCAAGCGCCAAGGTGCCGGAAAGCCTGCTTGGCTGGCTTGCGGGCCGGCAATCTGGACAGCGCCCTCGCGCTATGCTTTTTGCTGGTCATGACGGACATGATTCTCGTCCTGGACTTCGGGTCCCAGGTTACTCAGCTGATCGCGCGACGCCTGCGCGAGGCTGGAGTCTACAGCGAAATCCTCCCCTTCAATGCCGGCATGGAGCGCATTTGCGCGTTGGAGCCCAAGGGCATCATCCTCTCCGGCGGGCCGGCCTCTGCCATCGCCGAGGATAGCCCGCAGGCGCCCGACGCCATCTTCGCCTTGGGCCTGCCGATGCTGGGCATCTGCTACGGCCAGCAGTTGATGGTGCATCAGTTGGGCGGCCTGGTCGAAGCCGGCGACCATCAGGAGTTCGGCAAGGCCTTCGTCGAGGTCACCGATCAGAACGAGCTGACCCAGGGCCTCTGGCAGCCCGGCGAGCGCCACCAGGTCTGGATGAGCCACGGCGACCGCGTGGTGAAGCTGCCGCCGGGCTTCAAGTCGCAAGGCCGCTCCGACGGCGCCCCCTTCGCGATCACCGGCGACGAGAGCCGGCATTTCTACGGCGTGCAGTTCCACCCCGAGGTGATCCACACGCCCGACGGCGCCAAGCTGATCGCCCGCTTCGCACTGGAGATCTGCGGCTGTTCGGGCGACTGGACCATGGCCGCCTTCCGCCAGTCCGCGGTGGCAGCCATTCGCGCGCAGGTGGGCGACAAGCGGGTGATCTGCGGCCTCTCCGGCGGCGTCGATTCCTCGGTGGCAGCGGTGCTGATCCATGAGGCCATCGGCGATCAGCTGACCTGTATCCTGGTCGACCACGGCCTGATGCGCATGAACGAGGCCGACGAGGTCGTCTCCCTCTTCCGCGAGCACTATCACATCCCGCTCGTCCACCGCGACGCCTCGGACCTCTTCCTGGGCCGCCTGGAAGGCGTGGCCGATCCTGAGGAGAAGCGCCGCATCATCGGCCGCAGCTTCGTCGAGGTCTTCGAGGAAGAGGCCAACAAGATCGGCGGCGCCGACTTCCTGGCACAAGGCACGCTCTATCCCGACGTGATCGAGAGCGTCTCGCCGCGCGGCGGCCCCTCGGTCACCATCAAGACCCACCACAACGTTGGCGGCCTGCCCGAGCGCATGCAGATGGACCTGGTCGAGCCTCTGCGCGAGCTCTTCAAGGACGAGGTCCGCGCGCTCGGCCGCGAACTGGGCCTCCCCGACGTGCTGCTGGGCCGCCACCCCTTCCCCGGCCCCGGCCTTGCCATCCGCATCCCCGGCGCGGTCGACGCCGAGAAGGCCGAGATCCTGCGCAAGGCCGACGCCATCTACATCGCAGCCCTGCGCGACGCCGGCCTCTACGACGCCATCTGGCAAGCCTTCGCCGTCCTCCTCCCGGTCCGCACCGTGGGCGTCATGGGCGACCAGCGCACCTACGACTACGTCCTGGCCTTACGCGCTGTCACCAGCGCCGACGGCATGACAGCCGAAAGCTACCCCTTCGACCACCACTTCATCGCCGAGGTGGCAACCCGGATCGTGAACGAGGTGCGCGGGGTCAATCGGGTGGTCTACGACGTGACCTCTAAGCCGCCGGGGACGATCGAGTGGGAGTAGTTTGGTGCCGGAGCATTTGAGAAAAGAAAAGCACTTTTGTCAGCGGCTGCAGAAACTGAGTAAGAGCTAGCCAAAGACGCTCTGCAAGAAACACTCCGTTACTTAAACTATTGTCGTTCTCTTAGGTTCTTATCCCGTGGAGAGGGATCGGACATCGAGGTTGAATTCGCTATCGGCAGCCTACATCGTCCCGATCGAGCTTGAAATCGGGAGGGAGGCGACCGCGAGATAGTCGGAGGCGCTTCAGCAAGGCGTCGCGATCCGCTTTGCGCGATACTGCCAAGCTGCGCCCATCGCCTTCGCGAACCTCAATCTCGTCGCCCTCCTTGAGGCCGAGCGCTTCCACGACGGCGGCGGGCAGTCGTACGGCGAGTCCGCTGCCACATCTGACAAGCCTTATAGCGTCCTCCTTTGGGCTAAATCGAAGTGGCTTCAAGCCCCCTGAACGCCGAGCTTATGGCGCAAGGTAGCGGCCAAAAACTCCCTTGCCGTCCGCGCTGGCGTTTCCTGCAGCCATGCTATAGGCCCGTCCAACTTGTGTCTGTCACACTCTAGCCCACCACCGTCGTGAGGAGGTCCCTATGGAGGCCCAGGTCCTTGTCATCGGTGCCGGTATCGCCGGTGCTTCGCTTGCCGCAGAAATCGCCGCCAAACTCGCCGCGAAACAGGCCGGCGATCGCTCCGTCGTGCTGCTGGAGCAGGAGTCGCAGCCGGGCTATCACACCACCGGTCGCTCGGCCGCGCTCTTCTCGAAGAGCTATGGCCCGCCGGCGATCCGGGCGCTGTCCCGCGCCTCGGAGTCCTTCTTCAAAGCACCGCCGTCCGGGTTCTGCGATCATCCTCTGCTGGCACCGCGGGGCACCCTGATCGTCGCGCGCGCAGACCAAGGCGAGGAACTGGCGGCGGTGCAAGAAGACTGCGCCGATGCGAAGCTGGTGGCGCTTTCCAAAGCCGAGGCCTTAGCCCGCCTGCCCCTGCTGCGCAGCGACTATGTCCAGGCCGCCTTGTGGGAGGCGGAGTCCTACGACATCGACGTCAACGCCCTGCATCAAGGCTACCTCAGGATGCTCAAGGCCAAGGGCGGCCGTCTGATCTGCAACGCGGAGGTGCTGGGCCTGGAGCGCAGCGCGCGCGCCTGGCGGGTCGAGACCAAGGCCGGCCCCATCGTCGCCGAGAGCCTGGTGAATGCGGCTGGTGCCTGGGCAGAGGTGATCGGCGAGATGGCGGGCGCAAGTGCCATCGGTCTACAGCCGAAGCGCAGGACCGCGATGATCGTGGCAGCGCCGCCAGACTGCGCCGTCGCCGAGCTTTGCATGAGCGTCGACATCGACGAGCAGTTCTACCTGCGGCCGGAAGCCGGCAAGCTGTTGATCTCGCCGGCCGACGAGACTCCCTCCCCACCCTGCGATGCGCAGCCCGACGAATTGGACATCGCCATCTGCGTCGACCGCATCGAACGCGCCTACGACCTGCAGGTCCGCCAGATCGAGCGCAAGTGGGCGGGCTTGCGCAGCTTTGTCGCCGACAAGGCGCCCGTGGTCGGCTGGGACCCGGCCTGCCCGGGGTTCTTCTGGCTCGCCGGACAAGGCGGCTATGGCATCCAGACCGCACCGGCCCTGGCCAAGCTTGCGGCCGATCTTGTATGCCATGGCGAAGCCGCCGCGGGACAGCAGGACCATGGCCTGGATCCACGCTGCTTGGCACCCGAGCGTTTGGCCTGACCACCCGGAGGGATCCGGTGCTAGAATGTGGGAATGATAACCTTGCACCTTGATCTTATGGAGACCAGAACAGACCTTTGCCTCTAGGAAATCGGGAAGGACTCTTCGCAGTTTGCGTTTTCGTTGGGCAGTTTGCGTTATCGTTGGGCAACGGCTGTGTTCGTTGGACTGAGTGGAGGAAACCAAGATCGTGTCTTCGCAGATGAATGACCTGGACTCGGAGATCGGCAAGGTCGAGACGCTTATGCTGGAAGGCTCGCTCGACGAGGCAAGCAGCCAGGCAGAGGCGCTTTTGCAAAAGCACGGCAAGAGCAAGCGCATTCGGTCGCTGCTCAATGCCGTGAAACGTAGGCAGCTGAACCGCGGCATGGCGGAGGTCCGCAAGCTGAACTCTTCCGGCAAAATGGCAGAAGCCGACATACTTGTCCGCGCTCTGGCGGAGACTCACGGCGAAAACGAGAAGCTGGGCGAACTGCAGTCGCTGACTGAAGTCAGGCTTCGTCGGGCCTTGCCCGGCCAGATCATCCTCTTGGTCGAGCAGGGCATGATCGCCGAGGCTGAAGCCTTGGTCGAACGCTTCGGTGCGGAGCGCGAGGACGACGAGCGCTACAAGGAGGCGATCAAGCGCCTGGAGCGCAAGAAGCATCGGATTGCCCTGGACGCCCAGCAAAGAATGATCGCGAAAGGAAAGGCGCTGCTTGAGGCCGGACAGCCGGCCAAGGCGCTGGAGGAAATGCGGCGTCCCGACGACATCACGGCCGAGAAGCGCGGGACCTGGGTCCGCACCTATGTCCTGGCGCTTAGAGAGACCGGTGCCTTTCAGGAGATTGTGGACCTGCTGGAGCCGCATCTTGGAGAGAGCGGCAATCTTGGCCCCTTGGTTCAAGATGCCTTGGGCGAAGCCTACGAACGTCTCGGACGCATCGACGACGCACAACAGCTCTTCCGCTCAAAGCTGTTCGTGCCGGAGATCAAGATCGAAGGCAGCTTGCGCGCGGCGCTGATGCGCGCGGAGGAGATCAAGCCGATCAAGCTGCCCAATCGCGGCATCACTCAACCCCTGTTGGATCGCTTCTGGGCTCTCGCCGACCAGACGAAATGGCAGCGAGACGAGTGGACAAATCAGATTAGGCGTGGTCTTGCATCGCAGGCCATCTTGCGCGGACTGGCTTTCACGGACGGCGCGCATGCCCAGGAACTGAGAGAGATCGTTCAAGTCAAAAGCTATGACAACCTCTTGGCGGTGAGCCGCGCCGGCAAACCCTGCATGGCTGTCGGAACACACCTGGGCCCGGTCATGGCCATCGTTCCGGTCTTGCAGGACTACGCCATCCCGGCTTCCATCATGACCGGGCTGCCGATGCCGAGCGAGCTTCAAACCGAGTACATCAACTTTATCTACACCAAGCGCCGAAGCCTTGCGACCCTGCGTGAGATCGACAAGGCAGTCTCCGAGGGGCGCGTGCTCTGCATGGCGGTCGATGTCGACGAGGGCCTGGGAGGCGGCGACAAGGGCTACAGATTCCCAATCTTCGGCCACGAGGTTCGGGTCTTCAGCATGGTCACCCGCATCATCCATCGCTATAAGCTGCCATCCTTCCTGACGCCCCTGGTCTTCAAGGGCGATGGCATCGAAGCAACCGCAATCACCTTGCCTGAACCCGGCGACGGCGAGGATGCGGACAGCTTCGCCGCCCGCTGGTGGCAGGCCTATATGGATCAGTATGTGCAGCTCTTGAAAGGTGACCCGCGGAACCTGCTTATCGTCGGCGGAATGGTCTATCGTGCGCTGACGAAGAACGCGGAGTCGCTAGAAGGCGCACGCGCATTGCCAATCTCGATCGGCGAGGCATTGGATTGACCCTAGAGTTCCTGCGCCCCCCGACACCCTTACGCTGGCCTCTTGAAGGCGGGTGCGCAGGGGAGGTCTTCTGATTCTTGAGCTGCTGACCGATCCCAATGCCTGGGCCAGCCTGCTGACCTTGACGGCGCTTGAGATTGTCCTTGGCATCGACAATCTGCTCTTCCTCACCATCATCACCGACCGCCTGCCGAAGCATCAGGCGCTGAGCGCGCGGCGCGTCGGGCTTGGTTTGGCTCTGGTCGGACGGATTGCGCTGCTGTTTGCAATCTCCTGGGTCATCGGCCTCACCGAGCCCGTCTTCGAGCTGTTCGGCGAAGCTTGGTCTTGGCGCGACGCCATCCTGCTGACCGGCGGCTTCTTCCTGCTCTACAAGGGCACGACAGAGATCCACAGCGCCGTCGAGGGCGACGAGGAGCAGCAGTCGAAAGGCCGCGCCAGCTTGGGCTTTGCCATGGCGATCGCCCAGATTGCGGTCCTGGATCTCATCTTTTCGCTGGACTCGGTGCTGACCGCAGTCGGCATGGCCGAGCACCTGCCCGTCATGGTCGCGGCAGTGACGATCGCAATCGGCGTGATGCTGTTGGCGGCCGGCCCGCTCAGCGCATTCGTCTCGCGTCATCCGACGGTGAAGATGCTGGCGCTCTCCTTCGTCATCCTGGTCGGTGTGGCGCTGATAGCCGATGCACTGCATTTCCACATCCCGCGCGGCTACATCTACGCCGCCATCGCCTTCTCGATCACGGTGGAATCCCTGAACCTTTGGGCCCAGGCCCGGCGCCGTCGCCGCAAGCAGCTACAGGACGCGCCACCAAGTGTTTGATCTGAAGGGCTGCTTCCCGTAACGCTTGGGGCAACACGCGTCAGGATAGGATCGCCGGTGGCCATCAACATTCTAGGCAAGCTCTTTTTCGGTGGGACGGTGAGCCTGGAATGGCTGGACCAGGGTCTGGAGTCGGCCGGCCTGTCACCCAGCGGCTTTCCCGAACCGCTGCGCTTGGCCATTGTCCGCCTGGTCAAGGATGCCATGGGGCTGCCGCAGCGCGGTGAGCCCAAGGGCGCAGCCGCACAACCGCTGATCCAGACCCTGCACCAAGGCGGCCGCCTCTTTGCCTACTGCTATCAAGGCCAGGAGGGCTTTGCCGACGGCCAAGGTGCGGCCGAGGCAGAGGCTATGCGCGGACGCCTGGACGTGGCTACCCAGGCGCCCGAAGCACTCGATGCCCGGATCATCTCCTTGGCCTTGCTCTCCGGCTATGCCCACCCGGAGGTCGCCGCCCGCTTCGAGGCAGAGGTCGAGGAGGATGGCTAAGGGGGCGAGCGCAAGCGCCGAGGCCGGAACTACTGTCGTACGATACGGCAGGGGTGAGGGCTCAGCGCCTCTGCTTTGGCGTTCAAGCGCTACGAAGGCTTATCCTCGCTGCGCTGCGGGCGCGCGGTCGCGCTTGCCAAGCCACCATGCGTTTCACTCAACACAGCTTGGTCCTACCTCGCCTTGAGCGCCTTGGCGAGCTTCGTGGCCGTCTCGATGCCGCTCTGGTGCGCGCCGCTGACGGTTGCCCATTCATACTGGCTACAGGCCTCTCCGGCGAAATAGAGGCGCTCGCCGACCGCTGTCCGCAAGACCTTGCGCAGGTGGTACTTGCCGGGCGCAGCTGAGGCATAGGCCCCCATCACCAGCGGGTTCTGGCCCCACGCCGTGGCAACCGCCTTGACCAGGTGCTTGTCGATCGCGCTGCCGAAGATGCCGCGCAGGTTCTCGAGCGCGAAATCGACCGCTGCCGCCTCCCCCTCCCGCTCCAGCGCCTCGGCAAAGCGGCCACCGACATCGCCGTAAGTGATAGTGCTGCCGGAGATGTTGGTCAGCACCGCCATACCCTTCGGCGCGCCGTCCACCTGCTCGTCGATGCGCGAGAGGGTGTAGGTGCCGGGCTTCTGACCCCGAAACCGGTACGCTTGAGAGGTCCGCTTGTCTTGTGGTCTTCTCTAGTCGGCTGGGCAGTTCTGCGCCTTTTCCAGCTGCTCGATCAGCTTGACGTTGGCGCTTTGATGTTTGTTCAGGTCCAGCTCCGACAGGGTCTTGGCGTGGCAGCCGACATTGTCAAAAGCAGCCTTGCCGCGCTCGCTTTGGAAGCAGTAGCCCTCGGTGTAGAGAATGTTGCTGCGCAGGTCCCAAAGGTTCTCGCAAGACCAGCCCTGCAACTGATCGGCCGCAAAGGACTGCTGTCCGGCGCAGATGGTGGTGAAGCCGATTGCGGTCTGGTTGGGTTGATCGACGCAATCCAGAGACTCCTCGGATGCCTCAGCGGAGACAGTAAAGAGGGCGAAAGCCAGGACGGCCAGGGCAAGACGCAGCATCGTTCATCTCCCAGTTGCTGATCATTTGTGCGCGATAAACCCGCCGACCCGCAAGGCTCCTCTTGAGCTGCATGCGGTTGACCGCAACGCCAACCCTATCGCTGGCTGGTTTGCGTGCCCGGCCGCGCCGTGTTCTGCAAGGTGAAGCCGCCGACGACCAGAGCCTCGCCACTGCCGTCGTAGAGTCGAAAGAGGCCGGCGAACGACTGCCCGCGATTCAACATCTGACCGACCAACGAGAAGGTGATCACACGCAAGCGCCCCTGCGGTCCCACTGCCGTCACCTCGCGCCGTTCTGCCCGGAACGAGAGACTGGCAGGATCATAGGTGGCCACCAGTTGGATCGCCCCGATGCGTCGACCGAAGAGGCGCGGCAACTCCGGCGGCACGGTCAGCAGAACGGCCACGCGCTGCGGCCTGATGCCGCCGTCGAGCCGCACCTGCGCCTTGCCCGAGAAGATCGGAACCGGGCTGTCTCCCTTACGGCGCGACATGAGATAGCCGCCGTTGAAGTGTTGGACGGCACTGCTGGGCGCCGGCTCTGCCTTGCCCAGCAAACCGAAGAGCGCGTTGGTCCCATCGGCGTTGGTGACCGCCATCAGCCCGTAGGGCTCTTTGCGCTGATTGCCCGGCGTCAGACCGTTGAAGACGCTGTAGCCCTCTCCGAGCGGACCGCTATAGACCAGGCGATAGCTCTCGGTAACGGCATCCCAAGCGAAGCTGTCGGCATTGGCGTTCATCTTCAAGGTGACCGACGGCTGGGGCGAGGCCGCCCGTCCGATCTCGAGCCGCGGGCCCTCTTCGACGAAGCGCGCCCAATAGGCATTGGTGCTAAAACTCTCGTCGAAGGTTAGCGCCGGCATGTTCGCCTTGCTGTCCCAGGGGATACCCTGAATGGGACCGCTGTTGTCCACCGCTCGCGACCCACCGCCGCCGCGTTTCATGCATCCCGCCGCAACCGCCAACACCAGAAGCACCAGAATAAGGCGCACAAGGCCTGTCAGCGCTGTCTTCGGATTGCCCATCACACTTGGCTCCGCAGCGCCGCAGTCGCCCTTGTCCCACCGACCGCCCTTGTCCCACCGACCGCCCTCGTCCCACCGACGCTGGCTTCTTGATCGCCCTCGTCAGGTAATGGCAGAGCGGGTTGTGGCTCCGCCCCTTCGCGCACGACACAGCCGACGACGCCCACGAGCGTCCCTGCAGCCAAGCCGATTAAGGCACGGCGGCCTAGTTCAGCACAGCTTGAGGCAGCCATGTCACGATCTCCGGGAACAGGACACATAGTCCTAGGCCGATGAGCTGTAGAGCCACGAAGGGAACGATACCGCGATAGATCTGCTGGATCTTCACCGACTTGGCAGCCCCCTTCATGTAGAAGAGGGCAAAGCCAAAGGGCGGTGTCAGGAAGGATGTCTGTAGGTTCACCGCCAGCAGAATGGCAAACCACGGCAGCATCATCGAGGGCTCGGCGACATGACCGCCGAAATCCAGTGCTTCGATGATCGGCGCGAAGATCGGCAACACGATCAGAGTGATCTCGATCCAATCCAGGAAGAAGCCCAAGAGAAAGACCACCAGCATGATCATGCCCAGGATGGCCCAGGGCCCGACACCCAGGCTGTTGATCAGCTCTTCGATCAGATAGTCGCCACCCAGACGCTTGAAGACCAGCGAGAAGCAGGTCGCACCGACGAAGATGCCGAAGATCATCGCGTTGGTGACCGCCGCGCGATGGCAGACGTCCTTCAAAACCGCATAGCTTAGACGCCGCTTGAAGATCGCCAGCAAGGTGGCGCCGACCGCGCCGATGCCCGAGGCCTCGGTCGGCGTCGCCCAACCGGCAAAGATCGAGCCCAAGACCAGCACGATCAGGAAGACCGGCGGGATGAAGGTCTTGACCACCATTCCAGCCAGTTGCAGCTTGCCCAGATCGTCGTCGCGCGCCATCGGCGGCGCCAGGTGCGGCTGCAAGATCCCTTTGGAGACGATGTAAACGACGTAGAGGCCTGCCAGCAGCAGACCCGGCATGAGCGCGCCGGTAAACAGCACACCGACCGGAACGCTCAGCTGGTCGGCCATGAGCACCAGCATGATCGACGGCGGTATCAGGATCCCCAAGGTGCCCGACGATGCAATGGTCCCCGTCGCCAATTGGGGGGAATAGCCGCGTTTCAGCATCTCCGGCAGGGCCATCAAGGTCAGCAGCACGACCGAAGCACCGATGATGCCCGTCGTTGCCGCCAGAATGGTTCCAAGCAAGGTCACCGAAAGCGCGAGGCCGCCGGGCAAACGCCGCGTCAGAATCTGCAGGGTGTAGAGCAGGTCTTCGGCGATGCCGGATTTTTCCAGCATGGTTCCCATGAATATGAACATGGGAATCGCGACCAGGATGATGTTCTCGACCGAACCCGCATAGATGCGCAGCGGCAAGGCGTTGAAGTGGACGAGGCGGAACTCGCCGACGGCGATGCCGATGACGCCGAACGCCAGGCCAAGTCCGCCCAGGACCAGGGCCACCGGGAAGCCGGTGAAGATGAAGAGCGCCATGCAGATCAGCATGGCCGACGGCAGAATCTCATACCAAGGCATAGCGGCTACCCCTGCCGTCCGTTGGGAGCGCCAGGATCGCCGAAATGGTGTTCGGGATGCTCCTTGGCGTCGCGTGCCAGTTCTTCTTCCACCTCGTGCTTAAGCTCCTCGATGCCCTCGCCCTTGACGTAGCGATTGGCGAGCGGGCGCAGCTCGGCCGGTCCGAAGAGGAAAACGATGTGGCGCAGCATGATCGAGAGCGCCGCCATTGCCAGAAAGCCGAAGCCGATGACCAGGCTGGACTTGATGATCCAGCGCATCGGCAAGCCGGTCGTGGCCGAAGATCCCTCGTTGATCAGGAAAGACTTCCAAGCCAGCAAAGTCATCGACAGCTCGACGACCAGCAGGGTGTAGGGCAGCACGAAAATCAAGCAGCCAAGCAGCTCGATCCAGGCACGCGTGCGCTCGCTCAAGCGCTCGCGAAGAACTTCAACGCGCACATGGCCGTTGCGGACATAGGCAAAACCCAGACACAGCATGAAAAGAAAGCCATGCAGATGCCACTCCATCTCCTGTGCCTTTGTCGAGGGCAGGATCTCATAGAGCAGGCTCTGCTGAAATTCCGGATAGATGTTCAACAGCTTGCGCTGCAGCACGTCATAGAGAATGACCAAAGCCATGGGGACGAAGAGCCAAGCCGCCATCCGTCCGACAAAGTCGGTGACCTCGGATAGCGCGTCGCTGATCTTTAGAAGTGCGCGCATGCTGGAGTGACCTTGAGGCGAAGGACCGGAGTCCTGCTCCCTCCCCCGCGTGTGAGGTCAGGCCTGCGCGTCGCCAACCGGGGCTGTGAGAGACGCAGGCTTGCCCAAAAGCTATCGAATGGAAAGACGCCTAGGCCCGCTGCCGCCGTTGCAGGGCGGCAGCGGGCCTATTTGGGCGGTCCTAGTTGAGATAGCCCAGGTCGCGCCAGGTCGCGTAGTTATCGCGGAACGCCGTCAGGCTGTCCCAGACCTTCTTGAACTCCGGGTCCTTCTCCTGCTCGGCGACCACGGCTTTCCAGGCCTTTTCGAACTCGGCCAGCATCTCGGGCGGCCACTTGTGAATCTCGACCCCCTTCTCCTGCAGCTCCTGCAGGGCTGCGAACTGGATCGCCTCACCTTCGACCAGGCCGAAGCGGATGCTGTCGCCACAGACCGAAGCGATCTGTGCCTTCTGCACGTCGGTCAGCTCGTCATAGGCTTCCTTGTTCATCATCAGATCGAACATGGTCGACTGCTGATGCCAGCCGGGGAAGTAGTAGTGCCCGGCAACCTGATAGAAGCCGAGCTTCAGATCGATGGCCGGCATGGAGAATTCGGTCGCGTCGATGGTGCCCAGCTCCAGCGCCGGGTAGATGTCGCCGCCGGCCAGAAGCTGAGTCGAGACACCCATCTTCTCCATCACCTTGGCGCCCAGGCCGAAGAAGCGCATCTTCAAGCCCTTCAGATCCTCAGGCGACTTGATCTCCTTGCGGAACCATCCCGAGGCCTCCGGCGCGATGACGCCGCACATCTCGGAGAAGATGCCATGCTTGGCATAGATCTCTTCGAACAGCGCCTTGCCGCCGCCGAAGTAGAACCAGGCGAGGTATTCGGGCGCTGCCGGTCCGAAGGGGACGGCGGCGAAAAGCTGCAGGGCAGGCACCTTGCCGGCCCAATAGCCAGGCGTCGACCAGCCGGCATCGACGGCGCCGTTGGCGACTGCGTCGAAGACTTCCAGGGCCGGAACGATGGCGCCTGGCTCCTGGAAGGTGATGCGGATTTCGCCGTCGGAAACCAGCGCGATCTGCGAATCGATGCGCTTGCCCAATGTGCCCAGCTGAGTCAGCGAGCCCGGATAGGTGCTCTGCATGTCCCAGCGGACAGGCTTCGCGTCGGCAGAACCATCGACGGCAACGCCCATTGTGGCCGTAAGGGCCACGGCGCTGACCGCAGCAGCGATGCGTTTGGCAAAGGTCATACTCTCATTTCTCCCTGAATTCTCCCGTGTCGCTGCGGTCGCCCCCCAAGCGTGCCGGCGTAGCCCCTCTTGACGAACATCGAGGCCTTATGCCGACGGCACCCCTTTGGCCGCCGCACGATGGCTGGACTGTAACCTTGCCCAGAAGATGCCACAAGGCCAAAGGACGAGTGGCCCCGCTACGCCCGACACCCGGATCCCCTCGCGCCAGCGGATTGCTGCAAAGTTTCCAGATCGGCAGATCATCTTGCCAGATGCTGGCCTGCTGCCTAGGGTTAGGCACAGATCTTTCCACTGGAGATGAAGGGATTTTCGTGATGCGTTTCCTACTTGTACCGGCCGCACTGGCGCTCTTGACCACCCCGCTCTTGACCACGCCGCTCTTGACCACGCCGGCCAGCGCCGATGACGGTTGCGATCCTGCGGTCGCGCATTTCTACAAGGCCGACGGCCTGGCCACGACGCGCGTGGGTTGGAACAAGCTTGCCGATATGTGCTGGCAGGCAGCCGATGCGAATGGCGACGGAACGGTCGACAAGGAAGAGTGGGACAATCATTTCAACAACCTCTTCGACTCTCTGGACTCGGACAACGACGACACCACCTCGGTGGACGAGATCAACAAGCTGCAGCAGACGGACTGACCCTGCCGATGCAAAGCCGTCTGCTGCGCGGCGCCTGGCGGTTTTCGAATGCCTGCCTTGCCCAAGGCGTCTCGGCGACGCCTTTGTGTTGCAAGCGCCGAACTGAGGCGCTATACACCGCCGCTCGCTGTCGGCTTAGGCCCAGCGACGGCCCGCCGGGGAGTAGCTCAGCCTGGTAGAGCACTGTGTTCGGGACGCAGGGGCCGGAGGTTCGAATCCTCTCTCCCCGACCAACGGCAAAAAATGGCGCCGGTTGCTCGCGAAAGCGGGCCCGGCGCTATTTTTGTCTTGGCTCCTCTGGTCGCTCGCCTTGTGGTCGCCTGCCATGGGCGATCCGGCGATCGGGCGCCTGAACCACGCCGGCTATCGCCATAAGCAACATTGCACGGCCGTCCTGGTGGCGCCGAATGCCGCGCTAACGGCCACGCACTGCCTGCAGGGCCTCGACCCGCGCGAGGCGCACCTTCTGCTGGGATACGATCGCGGGACCTGGCAGGAGCATCTGCGGCCCAGCGCAGCGCACGACCTGGGTCGCGACCTGACGATGATCTGCCTATCGCAGGACGCTAGAGCCACACCGCTTATCCTTTCGCCAGAACCGCCGGCCAGCGGCGAGACCCTGATCGCCTCGGGCTACGGCAGCCCCTCGGTGCATCGGCTTAGACAAGAGGCGTGCAAGGTGACCGGAGTCCGCGCAGAAGAAACCTTTCGGCTGGACTGCCGATTGGCGCCGGGCAACTCCGGCGGCCCCCTTCTGCGACATTCCGACAAGGGCGATGCGGTGGTCGGCATAGCCTCGGCCAGCAATCAGACCGAGTCTCTGGCCGTCGTGATTGCCGCTGCCAGGAACAGGAGTCTCTGCCCAAAGTGACGGGGCCAAAGTGACGGGGCCAGAGTTTCGGAACGGACAATCGCCTATCGATTGTCACCGGCCTGCCAATAGCCCGATGGAAGGCTGGATTTCTGCATCGAGGCCTGCTTCCCTGCCAAAAGACATTCTTGGCGCAAGCGATAGAGAGGGCACCAGCAAGATGACCATAGGCTGTGCGCGCGACAAAGAGCATAGCGCTCGCAAAGGCATTCCGGCCACGCTGCTCGTGCTGTTCGTCCTGGGTTTGCTGCCGGCCTGCACGACAGTCCTCACGCGCAATGCAGTGCCGGAACACAAGATCGAGACGGCTGCACCCTATGGCATCGCGGTCGAGGACGCTGTGCTCCGGGTGTGGGGCGACACTTTGGAGCTCAGCGATTCACAGAAGAAGCGGCTTATCAAGCAGCGCTCTGAGCGTCTGCTTGCGGCGAACGAAGATCTGATCGCCGCCGGCAAAGCGATTCCCGAGATTGCCTTGGCGCTTTCCGGAGGTGGGCCGGACGGCGCCTATGGTGCCGGCTATCTGAACGGCTGGACGGCCCGCGGCGACCGCCCGACCTTCAACATCGTCACCGGCATCAGTACGGGTTCGATCATCGGCGTCTTCGCCTTCCTCGGCCCCGAGTACGACGACCAGCTGCGCGAAGCCTACACCGCCTACCGGACCGACCAGCTGTTCCGACCGACGATCTTCGCGGGGCTAACAGGCGGCACGGCATTGGTCGATTCGCGCGGATACAGGGATCTGATCGAACGCTATGTCGACGATCCCCTTGTCGCCGCACTGGCCGCCGGTCATGACGAGGGCCGTAGCTTGCTGATCGGCACCACCAACATCGATGCCGCGCGACCGGTGGTCTGGAATGTCTCCGCCATTGCGGCCAGCCGGCACCCCAAGGCGAAGCTGCTGATCCAGGACATCATCCAAGCGTCGTCGGCCATCCCGGCCGCCCTGCCACCGGTGCTGATTCCGGTCGAGACCCCCGATGGGAAGACCTACGACGAGATGCATGTCGACGGCGGTGCGACCCAGCAGGTGATGCTCTTCAGCCCCGACTTTCCGATGAAGCAAATCGACGAGGCCATGGGCGTCGATTTCGACCGAGAGATCTTCATCATCATCAACAACAAACTGCTGAAACCCTACGAGCCGGTACGCCCGCGGCTGATGTCGATCGCTGGAACTTCGGCCAGTTCGCTGATCGGCGGAGCGGGCTCCGGCGACATCTATCGAATCTTCGCCATCGCCCAGCGCGACGGAATCGGGCTGAACGTCACCTGGATCCCGGCCGACTTTGGCGCGGAGCCCACCGAACCCTTCGATCCGGTCTATATGAAGGCGCTCTATGACCTGGGTTACAAGCACGGCCTGGCAGGCAACCGCTGGCAGCCCTATCCCCCCGGCTATGTGGAATGGCCGCTGACGAACTAGACCAAGGCAAGCAAGGCTGCTAGCGGGCCCCGCGCCACTCGCGCCGGGCCTGCATCCGCCGCACCACGCGGTCCGGCAAGGCAAGCGCGCGCGCAGCAAACTTGCCCAGCCTGCCACCGATCTTCACCACGTTCTGCAGGCGCCGATCGAGGAAGGACCAGGTGCGTTCCTTGTCTTCCGAGGAATCGTCCAGCCAGTAGAGCGTCGTGGCCGAGATCACGCCGCCCAACAGCATGCGCTTGGTGTACCAGTTATGGTCGGTCGAGCTATCGCCCAGTGCGTTCCAGACCGCATCCGAGGTGCGGTGCAACAGCGTCATGCCGCTGATCGCGCCGCCGGGGCGTGAGAGAACCGAGAGGCTGCGTCTGACCGCCTCCTGGTAGGGCTCGATGGCTTCGAAGCGCAGACGGACGGCGCGGGCCACCTTGGCGGTGACACCAAGGCCGCTCAAGTCCTCTTCCGCCAGGGCCGCCAGCATTCTGCGATCGGCCCAATCGGAGAAGGCGGCAACCAGGGCCGGGGCATCGGTGGGCAGAACTTCGCCCACCAGGGCCGGGTCGAGCCCCACCTCCTCGGCACCGCGGCGAAAGGCCTCGGCACTCCAACCATCGAAGGCGACGTGCGTGAGGCCGGCCTCAAGCAAGCTGTCGCGCTGATCTGTTGTCATGTCCCGTCTCCTTCTTCCTCGGTCACCTGATGGCGCATCTCGCTGGCGAAAATCAGCTGCGACAGATCCTCCATGCGCTGCGGATAGAGGATGCCGTCGAGATGATCCACCTCGTGTTGAACGACCCTTGCATGATAGCCCCGGGCCTCGCGCTCGATCGGATTTCCTTCCAGATCGAAGCCGCGGTAGCGAATTTCGCTGTAGCGCGGGACTTCGCCGGCCAAATCCGGAACCGATAGACATCCCTCCCAACCTAAAACCTTTGCCTCGCTAAGCGGCGTGATCTCCGGGTTGATCAACACGGTCAGCGGCAGGCCATCCGGCAAATCGGGGTTGGGCGATATGAAGAAAACCACCAGGCGCAGCGGGACATGGACCTGCGGTGCCGCCAGGCCGGTACCTGACGCATCGTCCATGGTCTCCAGCATATCGCGAACCAGGCGCTTGATCTCGGGCGCTTTGGGGTCTGCAACTGGCTTTGCAACCTGGCGCAAGACCGGGTGGCCCATGCGGGCAATCTTCAAGAGTGTCATGCCCCACGATATGGGATCAGCGGCCTTGCAGGGAAAGCAGCACTTCTTGGCGCAGGAGGGTCTTCACAGCGCCACCGGAATCGTCTATCTCTAACGCAACGCCGCGAGAGAGGTTGTTCCGCGGCGCAATTTTCTTTGACTGTCCGGCTTAAGGGTGAAGGAGCCTGCCAGAACGTGCAAGTTACTGTCCGCGACAACAACGTCGATCAAGCCCTGCGCGCGCTTAAGAAAAAGCTGCAGCGTGAGGGTGTTTTCCGCGAAATGAAGCTACGCCGGCATTTCGAGAAGCCGAGCGAGAAGCGCAAGCGCGAACGTGCCGAGGCCGTTCGCCGGCACCGCAAGGTGCTGCGCAAGCGCATGGAGCGTGAAGGCTTCTAGGCGTCAGGCCTAGCTACCTTCGAGACCCCTTGGTTGGAGACGAGAACGGCGCAAGCTTGGAAGCCTGCGCCGCTTTCTGTGTTTCAATGTTTGCGCCGCTTCATCTAACTCAAGAGCTGCCCGACCTGCTTGAGGCTTTCGGGCAGCGGGCGTCGATAGGTCTGGCAGAGCGGTGCGATCAGCCGTTCGACCTCGTCCCGGCCAAGGTCGTCCATCTGCGCGCAGGGGCCTGAGAAACGCAGGGCCTGCTGGGCCCCCATGTCGATATCGGCCGCATTGGCGACCGCTTCCGACAGGGCCTCCAGGATCGGCAGGTAGGTGGCCCCGCGCAGGCGATCCGAGATCTGGGCGTCGTTCTGGGTGTATCCGCTGTCATCCTCGGCGATCTCGAATGACTGCTCCGCTTCGCCGACCTCGACCAGATAGGGAGCGGGAGCATAGAAATCCCCCAAGGGCGCCAGATTGCGGATTGCGTGCAGGTTGATCCGCGGTTTGATGATGTTCTGAACCAGGAAGGGTCCGGCCGGCACACCCAGGGCCGCTTTGGCGATGCGGTCGACCTGGGCGGTGGTGGCCAGCCCCTCACCGACAAGCCGGGCAGCCTCGTTGGTGTAGGGACAGAAGAAGCGGTTGACCGCAAAGCCATAGGAATCGCGACAGGCAAGCGGCTTCTTGCCGGTCGCACGAACAAAGTCCAGGGCGCCCTGATAGGTCTCATCAGAGGTCGCCTCGCCGCGCACCACCTCGACCAGCGGATTGATCTGCGCCGGGCTGAAGTAATGCAGGCCGAGGAAGCGTTCCGGCGCCGCCAGGTGCTTTGCCAGGTCGGAGACACGCAAGCAGGAGGTGTTGGTGGCAACCAGCGTATCGCCCGGCAAAATGTCGGAGAGCGCCGCCAGCAGACGGGCCTTTAGGTCGAAGTCCTCGAACACGGCTTCGATGACCAGCGCGCTCCCCGCCAGAGCGTCCAGGTCTTCGCTGCCACTAAGCCGACCAAGATTGGCATCGGCTTGCTCGCTGGATATGCGGCCCTTCTCGACGGAACGATCGAAGAAGCGCTTGGCTTCGCTCAGGGCCTTGTCGACCTGCGCTGCAGTGTTGTCGACCAGGACAACGTCCACTCCTGCTGCCGCGCTGGCAATCGCAATGCCGCTGCCCATGGTTCCGGCGCCGAGGATCCCGAGTGTTTCGACCGTCATGTTTGCCTTTCCTGCCGGCATCCCAGCACGAGCCTCGAATAGCCGACGACGCGCCGTGCGAGGTTTCTTTCGTTGGATGTCCGGACGAGTTCGAGTGTTTTAGGAACGCGGGCACAGTTCATGCTGCACTGCACCCTTTGCAGCCGAACCATACAACGCAAGCCTCGACTGTCAACGCCGGCATCTGCATTTGGCATCGCTGTTAAAGTGGCTCAGGCCTTATGCGCTCTCAGCGAGAAGCTGACGGGCAGCCAGGGTGAACCTTCCGGCATGCGCCAGTAGCCCTCGCCGTCCGCAACCATGCACTCCAGCTGCTGCCAAGCCAGCTTGTCATGCTCGTGGAGGAACTCGACGATCAGCCCGGCTTTGGCCACGGCCGTCACCAGACGTCCCAGGCCATGCACCCAGTCGAAGGCCCGGCGATCCGCCCAGTTCTCGGTCGATCCTGCATAGCCTTGAAAGGTATAGACCAGGGTCTGGTCGCTGGGCAGTTCGTAGTCGTAGCCAAAGGCCGGTCCCTTGCCCTCCGGCGTCCAATCCTCGCTCAGCGCATTGACCAGCGGGTGGCCCTCGATGATGTAGAAGACCCCGCCCTGATCCAGCATCGCCGCGATGTCGCGTGCCAGTCGGTCGATATCGGCGATCCAACCCAACACGCCCCAAGACATGTAGACGATGTCAAAGGGTCCGCTCAGGTGGTTGGAGACGTCAGAGATCTCGCCCTCGACAAAGCGGCCAGCCAGACCGCATTCGCTGGCCAGGCTTCGGGCCGCCGACAGCGCCTTGTCGGAAATGTCGTAGCCGGTAACCTCGGCACCCAAGCGCGCGAACGAGAGCGTGTCCATGCCGAAGTGGCAAAGCAGGTGGCAGAGGCGCTTGCCAGCAACCGGCCCCAGCTCTTCGCGCTCTAGGGATCCCAGCGAATTCTTTCCGGCCTTGAAGCCCGCGACGTCGTAGACCTCCGATTCAAGGTGCATGGGCACCAGCTTGTTCCAGAGGTCCTTGTTGTGCTCGATAGCAGAGTCGCGGGGCGAACGATCGTCCATCAGTTTCTCCGGCTCCGCCAGCCGCCGCGCCGGCGCGACGGCCGCCCGCCGCTGTGAAGCGTTGCCTGACGGAGCAATGTTACCAGACGTCCGCAGGCTCCGGCCGGTAGCGGACCCTCCAGCAGATCCAGACGGGTGAGCAGCTTTTGAGCGGCCACCTGCGGCGTCAGCCCGTCATCGAGACGCAGGCTCCAGGACACCAGAATGTCCTCTGCCGGACCGGGAAAGTCATCGCCGAGGTTCAGGGTTTCCTGCACCAAACCGCCGGGATCCTCCGGGCAGTGCAGCGGTGATGTGTAGGTGATGCCCATGGAGGCTCAGGCGACCTTGGCAAAGAGATTGAGGCGGGAGGGCTGGCGGAAGAAATAGCGTCCCTCCGCATCTCGCTCCGCCGTTTCGCGAAAGCGCTGCTCCAGATCGGATCGCCGCTCTGCAATGCGGGCCGCGCGGCCTGGATCGACCGAAAGCATCGAAGCCTCCCAATCGTCGAACGCGCCATAGCGGACCGGAGACTCGTAGACGATCTCTTCGAGCGCGCGCACCGCCGGATTGGTGGAGAAGGCATCCAAGGCTTCTATGGCATCCTGGCGCACCTTTGTCTCGTCGTCGATGGGGCGGACCAACTCGAAATAGGGGCCGCGCGCGATCGGCTCCAAGACGTAGATCAAACCTTCTTCATCCGTGACCCGCACGGCCTCCAGCAAGGCCCGGGGCATCAGGTCGGTTGGAATGTGGTGCAGCGAGTTGAAGAAGCAGACGACATCGAAGCGACCGTCCGGAAAGGGAAGCGCTTCACCGCTGCCAATCATGAATGCAGCACCGTCCGGCGCGTCTGCCGCCAGCGCCCGCTCGATGGCTTGGGGCAAGGGGTCCAGCCCGGTGGCCTCAGCGCCGTTGCGTGCAAAGTGCCTGACCAGCGCGCCCTCGCCACAGCCGACATCCAGAATCCGCCGTCCTGCTTGCGGCAGATAATCAGCCATGACAGCGCTGTGCTTGCGCAAAGGCACTTCGTTCATCTCGTCCGCGTCCCCCCTGACGACGACTTGTTCCTTTTCACCCCTTCACTCTCGTTGCCAAAGCTGGAGTGTACAAGCCCGATCTTCCGCCCCGTGGCGTAGGTTGCAAAATAGGTATCTGACATGGCAGCTATCAGGTTGCCATCGGACGCGCCCAGAGCTGATAGGCCTGCATGAAGATCTGCGGCTGTTCAACTTCCAGCGCGGCCCAGAGGGACAGGTCTTGGGCTGCCCCCGGATCGGGGTGGCGCTGCTTGAAGGCACCATAGATGCGCCGATCCGGCAGTTCGAATCCAAGAAACTCGAGGCCGGCTTCGGCCAGAAGGGCTTCGACCTCCGGCAAGCTGAAACCCTTGGCGTCGGCTTGGCTCAAGAGACCTGCCAGCCCGGCCAGATCGTAGAAATCGAGCCCGCGAACGATCATCTTGGCCGGCTCTTCGTCCGGCAGCGCCAAGAGCGCCTGGCGCGCATTCCGCAATGCCTCTTCGCCCTTGATCGCGCCGAGCTGCTCCAAGCGCTCCTTGGTGGCGCGCAGCACCTGCTGCGCTGCCTCGCGGTAGAAGCCCAGTCGTAAGAAGCCCTGCGGTCGGGCCTGGCGCACCAAGCCCGCCAGTCCGGCCGCCGGATCCGCTGCGAACTGCAGCCAGCTGGGGCACTCGATGACGTCGAAGGGGGCGCCTGGCAGGTCCGCTGTCTGCGCGGCGATCAACCCTTCCAGGCTGGCTTGCCCGAAGGTGATGTCTCCGCAGCCGATGGCATCGGCCTGGCGGCGAGCGTAGCAGAGTGCGTCCATGGTGCTGTCCAGGGCCAGAACCTTGGCTCCGGCATAACGACTGGATGCGCGCACGGCCGTCCCGCCGGTACCACAGCCGGCAACCAGAATCTGCGGTTCGGAACAGGCCGGCCAGTCGTTGGGCGGCAAGAGCGGCAGGCTCTCCGCCAGCACCTGCGCCAGGGGCCGCGGCGGCTGGCGTGACAAGGAGCGCCAGCGCGGAAACACCGGGGATTCTGCCGCCTCGCCCAAGGCGCCGAAACGCGGCATGGTGCTGGCCAAGCGCGCCTCGTGCGCCGGTTCCAGGTACTGGCGCTGGTGCAGGCTGGCCAAGGGGGCCGTGTCGATGCCGCCGGCCAAGGGCTCGCTCGGCGCGGCCTCGCCGGCATCCGGACGGCGGTAGAGCGCGCGGACCAGACGCGCGGAATCCCACTCGGATCCCAATTTCAGCGACGCCACGGCCTCGGCCTCGGCCTGCGATTGCATCCAGGCATAGCCGGTCATGTCGGCTTGTAACGCCAGCACCGCGACATTCCCCGGTGTCAGCGGCAGCGCTTTGCCGCCGATCAGGTGCGCCAAGAGCAGGCGCCGCAAGACCGTGAAGAAGCTCTCCAGCAAGGGGTCTGGCACCAGGGCGCGCCCCAGCAAGGCCCGATTCAAGGGCTCGGCGAAGAGGTCGTTGGCGGCCTTTGCCTGTTCCTGGTCCGCCAGCAGGGCGGTCAGGGCGTCGGGATCCTTTGACGCCTGCAAGAGGCGTTGCATGGTGGGGTGGGCGCGCAAGAGCGACAGGGTCGGGACCGTCAGTTCCTGTGCCGAGATGTCCGGCGCCACGTAGAGCGCGAGCAGGGCTTCCACGACCTGGGCCGACGCCTGACTGAAGCGCGCGCCCCTGAATCCGGTCGCCAGCGCCAGCCTGGCCGAGGGGTCTTGCGGCGCCATCCGCCAGGCGGTGAGCGAGAGGGTCAAGGCCGGCATCGGCTGACCGGCGTTCCGCAGCATGCCGGCCATGATGTAGGGCACGGTGGGATCGTTGGGTGCGCTTGCCTGGGCGCGCCGATAAGCAGCCTGCGCTTGTTCCTGCTGGCCCTGCTGCAGGGCCTGTTGCGCCTCGCCAAGTCCGGCGCGTGCAGCCTGGCTGAGCGCGCGAGGATCGACGGGCTGCGGCTCACCCTGCGCGCTGCCGTTGGGCCGGCCCTGCGTGGCCTCGGGGGGTGTTTCCATCATAGCGGTCGAACCTCGTTCCTAATAGAAGCGCGGAAGACTAGCGCCATTCCGCAGGCGGCAATGGCATAGCCAAGAAGGAGAGCGAACAGTAGCCCTTCGACCCCCCAGCCCCAGCGGTGCGCCAGCAGATAGCCCAAAGGCACCATCAATAGCCAGTAGCATGCAAGATAGATCGCCAGCGGCACCCAGACTTTACCCATGGCGCGCAGCGCGCCCTGCAGGACCGCCTGGCTGCCGTCGGCGATGACGACCAATCCGACCCAGACGAAGATCGGCACGACAATTGCCAGCACCGCGGCCTCGGCAGTGTAGACACGGGCCAGGAAGCCGGGAAAGAGCTCGATCAGGATGGCAACGCCGATCTGCAGGCACAAAACCAGCCCCAGACCGGTCAGCCCGGCAATCGTACGCCCGGCCTGATCGCCGCGCCCGACGGCGTTGGCAACACGCACGGAGGTCGCGTTGGCCATGCCGATAGACATCATGAAGAGGAAGCCCACCACATTGTTGGCAATCTGGAAGGCGGCCAGGGGGGCATCGCCCAGCCAGCCGGCGAAGGTGGCGAGCGCTGCCAAGGCAGCCGTCTGCATCCCGACGGATAGTGCCAGCGGCAAGCCCAGCTTCAGATGCTTGATGGTCACCAGAAGAGAGAGGCTCTTGTCCATCAGGCCGAAGCGCTGGCGATCCGGCATGATCACGAAGATATAGGCCAGCGCCGCCAGGAACATGATCCAGCGCGTGATGCTGGTGCTCATGGCGGCCCCGGCCGCGCCCATCTCGGGGAAGCCCCAGTGCCCCTCGATCAGCAACCAGTTGGAGGCTGCGTTCACCAGATTGCCGCTCAAGGTGATCACCATGCCGACCTGCGGGCGTTTGATCCCTTCCAGCATGAAGGTGCAGGCCAGAAGCAGAAAGAGGCCCGGCATGCCGACCGCAAAGGCGCGAATCGCTGCGCCTCCATTGACCGCAAGATCGTTGCTCTGACCCAGCAGCAGCAGGATCTCTTCGCCGTAGGACAGCAGGGTGGCGGCCAGGAGACCCAGGCAGGCTGCGATCAACAGCGCGTTGCGCCAGACCGCGCCGATCTCCCGCTCCCGCCTTGCCCCCGAGGCCTGGGCGGTGAGGATCGAGGTGGCGGCCATCAGACCGATCCCGACCACCAGGACGGTTATGTGCGGCGCCATGGAAATGCCGTAGTGGGCCAGCATCTGGGCGCTGACCTGTCCGGTCATGATGGTGTCGACGGTCACCATGATGATGAAGCCGGCGCGGGCCAGCATCACCGGTATGGCGAGCTTGATCGTCTGGCGGATGTGGTCGGCCCGCGTGACGGCTATCGTCTCCAGGACCGGGCTTGCTCGCCTCATGGTTTGCCTGGCGGATGGGTCGCCAGCCACCAGCAGGCCCGCAGACGATCCAGGCGGCGGTTCAGCTTGCGCCGGAGCCAGGCCGATGGTGCGCGCGCGGGCGGCTTGCCGGGCTGAATGTAGGATTGCCCGCCGTCGTCATGGTCGACCCGGTAAGGGGTGATGGCCAGCGCTGCCAGCCCATGCCGCCAATAGGCGTCGATATGATCGTCGACCGGCTCGAACCAGACTTCGGTGTCTTGCAGCAGCCGCTCGGCGCCAAGCGGTGTCAGGAAGTAGGCCTGCGTGCCGCCCGGACCCTTGTTGTGGCGGACCAGGCGATAGCCCGCCTCCAGTTCGGCGATCAGCCTCGGTTGGCGCCCGCGCTGCAGGGCGCTGAGCCGGATCATGGGATAGTGCCGGCCAAGCTCCGGCAGGAGGCCCAGGACCCTTGCGAAGCCGGCATCGATCTTCAGATCGTCCTCCATGATCACCGCCGCCTCGCCGCTCTTGGCAATGGCCTGCCACAGCAGGACGTGACTGGCAAAGCAGCCCAGTTCGGCCGGGCGCAGCGGCAGGCCGCGGCGCGCCAGGGTGGCGGCTTCGTCGTAGCGGCTGACCGTCAGGTGCTCTCCCTTCGCGGCATCGATGGCGGCGAAGCGCTGTGGCGTCAGTCCTTCCCGCGCGAGAGCCTCCGTGACCTTGGCCCAGCGCTCCGGCGCGCGGTCCAGGTTGACGACATGGATTGAAGGCAGAGAACTGTTCACGACGGCGGATTCCGCATCAACCAGATTCGCGCCATCGTCCGCTCCCAACGGCGGCGTAGCTTGAAGCGCAGCTGCTCTGAGAAAGAACGTCGATAGCCGGGAACGTCGCTCTGAATGAAGGAATGCCCCTGGTCGGCATGGGTAATGCGATAGGGCTGCACGGCATAGGGCGCCAGGCCATGTACCCAGAAGCAATCGAGATAGTCGTCGACTGGCTGAAACCAGCGCTTCGCATGGGCCAGCAGCCGTCTTGCGCCTTCGCAACTCAAGAGGTAGGCCTGCGCGCCAATCGGCCGGTAGGTCAGTCGTACCAGGCGCAAGCCGTTGGGCAGCGACTCGATCTCTTGGTAGCGGCGCTTTTGATGGAGCGCGAAGAGGCGGATATAGTGTCGCTCTTCGATACGCTGCCTGGCCAATGCCAGGGCCTCGAGAAAGCCATTCTGGAAGACCAGATCGTCTTCCAACACCAAGGCAGCTTGGCCGGAGTCGCGGATCTGCTGCCAAACCCGGTAATGGCTGGCAAAACAGGCCATGGTCGTCTCGCTCTGCGGGGCCCCCCCATAGCGGCGCGACAGCGCCTCGTCATAACGCGAGACTTCCTTGTGCTCGCCCGCCCGCCCGTCGAAGGCCGAAATTCTCTCGCTCGCCAGGCCCAGCTGGTTCAATGAACCTTGCATGGCCGCCCAGCGGTCGTCGGCACGATCCAAGTTAATCACGTAGATGGGCAGTGCTTGTCTTTGCCGGGGGGCAGCCATACATGGAGGGTCCGTAGCGCCTGGGGATGGGACAACCTCGCCTCAATTCCAGCCTATCGCAACCGTTTGAGTGGGGCCGCTGCGTCGCGGGCCGACGGGCTTGACCTTAGGGAATGCGCGATTATACTCCCGCGCTCAATTCAAGTGCGGCTCGGGTAGCGATTCTTCCCAGAGGGGGAGGACGGTCTGGGCCGCGTTTTCGTGTTGGATAGAGAGCCATGAAAGTTAAGAACTCCCTGCGCACGGCCAAGGTGCGCGACAAGAACTGCCGTGTCGTGCGCCGCCGCGGTCGCGTCTATGTCATCAACAAGAAAGATCCGCGCTTCAAAGCCCGTCAGGGCTAGCACGCGCGGGCGCTTCGGCGCCGCACATACCTTCTGGAGGTGAGGCCATGCGGGCAGACTTTGTCCGCGTGGTTTTTTCTGCTGACCGAGGCGGTTTTGCTGTTGGATTGACTCCGATGCTGTGCTTAGGCTTCGAGTCATCGTTCCAACAGCAAGAAAGGAGGTGATCCTATGTCGAGTGATCTGCGGAGTTCGGAAGTCCTGGGTGCGCGGTGTCGGCTAGGGAGCAGCCTCTTCGGCCGGCACTGACATCCAAGAGCTTCCTTCTTTAGGGAAGGGATGATCAGGGCTGATCCGAACGGCCCAGTCACGAAACCGAAGGCGGTCTCTCCGAAAGGGGGGCCGCCTTCGGCGCGTTTGAAGATTCTTAAGGCTTAACCACGCGCAAGCGATTGACGTGCCCCATCTTGCGCCCTGCCCGCACCTCGGCTTTGCCGTAGAGATGCAGCTTGGCCTGGGGGTCGCTCAGAATCTTCAGCCAGTCGTTTGCTTCTTCGCCCAGCAGGTTCGTCATCACCGCTGGGCCCAGCGCCTCGGTGCTGCCGAGCGGCAGATTGCAGACCGCGCGTATGCACTGTTCGAACTGCGGCGTCACCGCGCCATCCATGGTCCAATGACCTGAGTTGTGCGGTCGGGGCGCCATCTCGTTCACCAGGATTGCACCATCCGGCAGCACGAATAGCTCGACACCGATAAGCCCTTCCAGCGAAAGCCCCTCGGCGATGGTCCGAGCGATGTGCTCGGCCTCGGCCAGTGTCTGTGGAGCAGCCGGCGCCGGGACGATGGTCTCTTTCAGGATGTGATCGCGGTGCCGGTTCTCGACCAGAGGGTAGCTGGCCAAGGCGCCCGAGGGATTGCGGGCGACGATCACCGAGGCCTCGTAGGCGAAGTCGACGAAACCTTCCAGAATCAGTTCCCGGCCGGCGTTTCCGCCTAATGTCGCGAAGGCCTCGCTCACCTGATCGAGGCTACGCAGCATGCGCTGACCCTTGCCGTCATAGCCGAGCTCCGTGGTCTTGAGCACCGCGGGCAATCCGATCTCTTCGATAGCAGCCTCGAGGTCCGCCTCACGCGCGATCAGGGCAAATGGCGCCGTGCCGATACCCAGATCGCGAAGAAAACGCTTCTCGCGTCCGCGGTTCTGGCAGATCTCCAGCACCTTGGGGCCCGGGCGCACCGGCAGTCTTTCGGCCAGGAAGGCGGCGGTCGCTGCCGGCACATTCTCGAACTCATAGGTCACGACGTCGACGGCCTCGGCAAAGCGCTGCAATGCGGCTTGATCGTCGTAGGCGGCCGAGGTGTGCGCTGCGCTGACATCACCTGCCGGCGACTGCCGGTCCGGGCAGAGGATATGGCAGCGATAGCCCAGTTTGGCGGCATCCAAGGCCATCATGCGGCCCAGCTGACCGCCGCCCAGAATGCCGATTGTGCGACCGGGCGCCAGGATCTCTTCGTTCATCATGCCTCGTCCTTGGGAGCCTCGGCCACAGCCGCAGTCTGCTGATCGCGCCAAGCCTGCAGCCGCTCTGCCACGCCGGCATCCTGCAGCGAGACGACAGCGGCGGCGAGCAGGGCCGCATTGATCGCGCCGGCACGTCCGATCGCCAAGGTGCCGACCGGGATGCCGGCGGGCATCTGCACGATCGACAGCAGGCTGTCTTGCCCCTTCAGCGCCTTGCTTTCGATCGGCACGCCGAAGACCGGCAAGGTCGTGTAGGCCGCGACCATCCCCGGCAGGTGTGCGGCCCCCCCTGCCCCGGCGAGGATGACCTGAAGGCCGCGCTCGCGTGCCGAGGTGGCATAGTCGGCCATGCGCTTGGGCGTACGATGGGCGGAGACGATGCGGCATTCGTGTGCGACGCCAAGCTGCGTCAAGGTCTCGGCCGCATTGCGCATGGTCGGCCAGTCGGACTGACTTCCCATGATAATACCCACCAAAGGCGCGGACCCGTTCGAAGGCTCAGACATGCTCAACTTTCTCAGTGGTTGGCCAGACAGGTCTATCGCCCGCCTAGGCGATGATGTCCGGGATCAGATGATCCTCAAGCTTGGCGATCTGATCGCGCAACTGCAACTTCCGCTTCTTCATCCGCTGCATACGAATCTGGTCGAAGGGCACCTCTTCGATGATGCGCGCAATCACGTCGTCCAGGTCGCGGTGCTGCATGCGCAGCTCCTCCAGCTTGGCACGAATCTCGTCCTGCGAGGGTTTGACGTCCGGGTCCACCATGAGGGAATCCACTCTTCAGACGCGACCGCGCCTCGCTGAAACTGGTACCGGATCGCACCTGCATGACCGCCGGTGCGAATAAACGATGGTCGGCGCGACGCGCCGCTCCGCATAATAGGGCTCTCAAGGCCCCAAACCACAAGGGCAGAGACCGCAAGAGCAGAGACGGACGCCATGACCGAAGCCAGTATCGCCGAGCGGCCTTTCTATGCCGGCCCGCGCCTGCAATCAATCACCCTGGTGGCATGCCATGCCTAGGGGATTGGAGGATATCTTCTGGGAGTTCGCGCTGGCGCTCTATCGCCAGGAGCCGGTGAAAGAAGCCTGCCTGGCGCTGCAAGACGGATCGGCCCTGGACGTGAACCTGCTGCTCTACTGCTGCTGGGCCGGCCAAGGCGGACACCTTTTCACCCATGACGAGTTGCGACGCCTGCACACCCTCTCCTCTCACTGGCAGAGCGCGATCTTGCGCCCCACGCGCCAGGTGCGCCAGCGCCTGCAGAAGGAAGCGGGAGCGGAGAGTGTCTATCAAGCGGCCAAGTCCTTCGAATTGCAGCTGGAGCGGGTCGAGCAGAACAAGCTGCTGGCCGAAGTGCCGGTGCGCTGGGGCAAGGGTGGGCGCGAAGGCGCATCCGGCAACCTGCGCACTTACCTGATGCTGGCCGCCGTCGTGCGCGACCAGGCCGTCAACCGCAACATCGATCGGCTGCTGGATGCCATGGATGCGCTCAGCGGTCCTGCAAACTAGCCAAAGCGCTCAAGACGCCAGAAGCAGTTGGACAGATGGTCCGGTGGTGCTAGGTGTTGAGCGACAAACAGCGGGAGTATCGGCATGCTGGCCAAAGTTAAGTTTCTGATTCTAGCGCTCGCCGTGCTGAGCTTTTCCAGCTTAGCAGCGGCACAGATGAACCCCTTCGGAACCTCGGGCTTCACCATTGACGACGCCGATCTGGAAGCGATGTCCACGGCTTCGGCGCCGATCTACGCCAATCCGGCACCACCGGCGGGCACCAAAGCAGAGTGGAGCAATCCGACCAGCGGCAACAGCGGCACCGTGACCCTGGTCGAGGCCTTCGAGCATCAGGGCCTACCCTGCCGAAAGCTCCACTACACCTTCAAGATCAAGGACGTCGCCACCGACTTCTCCTTCATCCAGGACCGGTGCCAGGTCAAGAGCGGCCAGTGGAAAACGCTCTAGCCACGGCTTAGAAATCACCCCCAAGCCAAGTCAGTCCTAGTCAAAGCAGTCTGGGCGCGTGCTGCAGCGCTTCAGATTTACTCTCGGCGCGGGTGAGGCCGCATGGCTGGGGGCCGGCTATCTGCTGGCGCTTTCTTCCAGCTTCGGCCAGACCTTCTTCATCTCGCTGTCAGGCGGTGCGCTGCGCCAGCTGCTCGACCTGAGCCACGGCGGCTTTGGCGGGCTCTACACCATCGCGACGGCAGGCAGCGCCTTGGTCATGCTTTGGGCAGGCGGTCTAGCCGACCGGCCAAGGCTGGGACCCTTTGCCGTCTGGATGCTGCTGGGCCTGGTGCTGGCCTGCCTGACCATGGCGACCACCGCTTCAGTCTGGCAGCTGCTGCTGGCCCTCTTCCTGCTGCGTGTCTTCGGCCAGGGCATGTTGAGCCATGTCGGCATGACCGCCATGGCGCGCTGGTTCGAGCGGCGTCGCGGCCGCGCGATCTCCATCGCCTCTTTGGGCTATCCCAGCGGTGAGGCCCTGCTGCCAAGCCTGGCGGTCATCGTCATCGCCCTTGCCGGCTGGCGTAGTCTCTGGTTTGGCGCCGCGGTGGCCCTGACCTTGTTCGCCCTGCCCCTGCTGCGCTTCCTCATGCGCCACGAACCGCTGGATCAAGCAGCCACCGCGCAGGCGGGAAGCGGCGCGCATTTGGCGACAAGCGAGTGGACCCGCAGCCAGGTCTTCCGCGACCCGCTTTTCCTGTTGCTGCTGCCGGGCATCGTCGCGGTCAGCTTCATGATCACCGGTGTCTTCTTCCACCAGGTGCTGCTGGTCGAGATCAAGGGCTGGAGCCTCTCCTGGTGGGCGGCAAGCTATCCCGTCTATGCCGTGGTGACGGTTGCCTCCTCCCTCACCGCCGGCTGGATCGTCGACCGTTGGAGCTGCAAGGTTCTGCTGGGCCCCTACCTGCTGCCGATGGGTCTCGCCTTCCTGCTGCTCTCGAGCGGCAGCTCGGCCGGATTGGCCCTGGTCTTCATGCTGCTTGCCGGCTTCACCACCGGGGCTAACATGGTCCTGATGACCGCACTCTGGGCGGAACTCTACGGCACCCGCCATATCGGCGCCATCCGCGGGTTGGTGCTGGGCGCTCTGGTCTCGGCATCGGCTGCCTCGCCGGGAATCATGGGCTGGCTGGTCGATGTCGGCGTCGGCTTGGATCGGCAGTTCTCGGCCTTTGGCCTTTACACCTTTGCCGTCAGCCTGCTCTTCATAGGCCTCGTTCGATTCCACCCGCGCCTCAGCAGGCCAGCGAAAAGCTGCGAGTAGACCAGTCAGCCAAGGGACAAGACCATGCGCATAGCCATCATGAGCGCCATGCTGGAAGAGATCGAGATGCTGCTGCCCGAGCTCGGCAATGCCGAACGCCACAGCCGCGGACAGCGCGACTACTACCTCGGAGAGCTATCCGGCCACGAGGTGGTCCTGGTCTTCTCGCGCTGGGGCAAGGTGGCTGCCTCGGCGACGGTGACCAACCTGATCACCGAGTTCAACATCAAGACCCTGCTGTTCAGTGGGGTTGCCGGGGCCCTGGCGCATGGCTTGAAGGTCGGCGACATCGTCGTCGGCACCGAACTGCTGCAGCACGATCTCGACGCCCGCCCGCTCTTCGCGGAGTTCGAGACGCCGCTGCTTGGCCGGGCACGCTTTCAAGCAGACCCTGACCTCGGCCGCCTGCTCGCGCGCTCTGCCATCGATTTTGCCAAGCATGACCTGGCCGACAGTGTCGGCGTCGAGACCCTGCAGCGCTTTGGCCTCTCCGCCCCCGATGTCCGCCAGGGCGTCATCGTCAGCGGCGACAAATTCATCTCCAGCCACGCTGAAGCGCAGAGCTTGCGCGATCGAATCCCCGACGCGCTTTGTGTGGAGATGGAGGGTGCCGCGGTGGCGCAGATCTGCTTCGAATACGGCATACCCTTCGGCATCACCCGGGTCATGTCCGACAGCGCCGACGACAGCGCGCATGTCGACTTTCTGGCCTTCATCAAGGAGGTCGCGCGCAACTATGCGCACGGCGTGATGCTGAGAGCCCTATCGCAACTCTAAAGCGATGCGTGACGGAAAAACGGCCCGGGCTCTGTCGAACGAATTCCTGTACGTTTCCGTCTTCGACCTGGTGGTCGCATTTCTGCGGCTCTAGGGGTCCGGGCGGATCACGGTTCCTCGCCGACCGGGTCTCGTTTCGCCTGGTTGGACACAAAGCCCGGTTGGACCAGGATCAGGAAGATCGAGAGCAAGATGGCGGGGATGCCGAGCACTGCAGAGTAGATGAAGAAGGTCTCGTAACCCCAGGATTCCACCTGGATGCCTGAGAATCCGGAAATAAATTTTCCGGGCAGAGTCATGAACGAGGAGAAGAGCGCGTATTGCGTGGCCGTGTAGGCCGTCGAGGTCAGGCTGGAGAGGTAGGCGATGAGCGCCGTCCCGGCAAAACCGCCTGCCAAGTTATCCGCCGATATCGTGACGATCAGCCATCCGACCTCCGGCCCCAAGCCAGCGAGATGGGCAAAAAAGAGATTGCTCGCGGCGACCGCAACGGCACCGGGAAGCAGCGGCCAGAGGACACCGAAGCGCGCCACTGCGACCCCGCCCAGTGCGGCGCCGGCGATGGTCATGAAGAAACCGTAGATCTTCGCGACCTCGGCGATCTCGCTCTTGGTGAAGCCCAGATCCAAGTAGAAGGGATTGGCCATGATCCCCATGACCAGATCGGAAAAGCGGAAGAGGCCGATGAAGGCGAGGATCACCAGGGCCAAGATGCCGTGTCGTCGGAAGAAATCGACGAAAGGCTCCACCACCACGGTTGCCATCCAGGCGGTTGCCTTCTGCACCGGTCCGGCGTCGACCCCGGCTTTGGCCAGGGCCGTCTCCCAAGCAATCAGGCGCTGCGCCTCGTTCTCGCGATTGGGTGTCGGCTCCTTCACGAACAAGACGGTCAAAACGCCGACCGCCATGCAGATCGCCATGGTGAAGTAGGCAGCACCCCAGCCGGTGGTATCGGCGATGAAGAGCGCGCCTGCCCCTGCCACCAGCAGCGCGATGCGGTAGCCCAGCTGATAGGCTGCGGCCAAGGCGCCCTGCTCGCTCATCGGCGCACACTCGATGCGAAAGGCATCCAGTGCGATATCCTGCGTCGCCGAGGAAAAGGCCACCAGGACGGCCAGGAACGCGAAGAGTGCGAGCTGTCCCTGAGGTCCCACCAGGGCCATCGCCACCAGGCCGCCGGCAATCCCGATCTGGGCGGCCAGCATCCAGCCGCGCCGACGCCCGAATACCCGTGTCAGGATCGGAAAGGGCACGCGGTCGACGATCGGCGACCAGATCACCTTGACCGAGTAGGTGATCCCGACCCAGCCGAAAAAGCCGATCTCCGCACGCGACACACCCGCATCGCGCAACCAGGCGCTCAGGGTGGAAAAGACCAGGAGCAGCGGCAGGCCGGCGGCGAAGCCCAGCAGCAGCAAGACCAGAACCTTGGGCCGCGCATAGGCTGCAACCGCTTCGCGCCAGGTCTTGGCTTGTGCGGTCATAAGGCCGCCCTAGCTCTTGAGCTCGGCCAGATCCTTGTAGAGTTCCAGGGCCTCGGGGTTGGCCAGCGCCTCCTTGTTCTTGATCGCCCGGCCGTGCACCACATCGCGCACCGCCAGCTCGACGATCTTGCCGGACTTGGTCCTGGGAATATCGGCAACGGCGATCACCTTGGCCGGCACGTGGCGTGGCGTGCAGCCCTCGCGGATGCGGGTGCGGATCTGCTTGATCAGGGCTTCGTCCAGCGAGACGCCGTCACGCAGGCGGACGAAGAGCACGACACGGACATCGTCCTCCCAGTCCTGACCGATCACCAGAGCCTCCAGAACCTCCGGGATCTGCTCGACCTGGCGGTAGATCTCGGCGGTGCCGATGCGCACGCCGCCGGGATTCAGGGTCGCGTCCGAGCGGCCGTAGACCACGATGCCGCCATGCTGCGTCAGCTCCACGAAGTCGCCGTGGCACCAGATGTTCTTGTAGCGATCGAAGTAGGCGGCGTGATAGCGCTCGCCGGTCGGATCGTCCCAGAACTCGATCGGCATCGAGGGGAAAGGCTTGGTGCAGACCAGTTCGCCCTTCTCGCCGACCACGGGCTTGCCCTCCTCGTCGAAGACCTCGACTGCCATGGCCAGATGGCGCTTTTGGATCTCGCCGCGCCAGACCGGGCCGATGGGATTGCCGCCCATGAAGCAGCCCAGGATGTCGGTGCCGCCGGCGATGGAGGAGAGGCAGACGTCCTGCTTTATCGAGCGATAGACATAGTCGAAGCCCTCCGCCACCAGCGGTGAGCCGGTCGAAGCCACGCTGCGCAGCGCCGAAAGGTCATGCGTCTTGATCGGCTCCAAGCCCGACTTGGCCAGCGCGTCGATGTACTTCGCCGAGGTTCCGAAGAGCGTACAGCCCTCCTCCTGCGCGAAGTTCCAAAGGATGTTGCCGTCCGGATAGAAGGGCGAGCCGTCGTAGAGCAGCAGGGTCGCACCGCTGCCCAGGCCCGAGGCCAGCCAGTTCCACATCATCCAGCCGCAGGTGGTGAAGTAGAAGACGCGGTCCTCCGGCTTCACGTCGCACTGCAACTGATGTTCCTTCAGGTGCTGCAGCAGGATCCCGCCGACGCCGTGGACGATGCACTTGGGCCGGCCGGTGGTGCCGCTGGAGAACATGATGAAGAGCGGATTGTTGAAGGGCACCCGGCGATAGGCGACGGGTTTTGCCGCATAGGGAGAGATCCATTCGGCAAGCGGCATGGCGATCGCCAGACCGTCGGGACCTGTGCCGTCGTCGATCAGCGGCACGCTCACCACCCGCTCGACGCTGGGCAGGCCCGCCATGAACTCCTTGACCCGCGGGCGCACGTCGATGCGCTTGCCGTTGTAGTAGTAGCCATCCGGGCAGAACAGGACCTTGGGCTCGATCTGGCCGAAGCGATCCAACACGCCATTGACCCCGAAGTCGGGCGAGCAGGAGGACCAGATCGCGCCCAGTGAGGCAGTCGCCAGCATGGCAGCGATCGTCTCGGGCATGTTCGGCATGAAACCGGCGACCCGGTCGCCCTCCCCCACACCTTCGTCCGCCAAGGCCTGCTGCATGCGCGAAACCAGCTCGTTCAGCTGACGCCAGGACAAGCGACGCCGTACCTGGTCTTCCGACCAGAAGACCATGGCATCGCTATCGTCGTTCCGGCGCAGCATGTTCTCGGCATAGTTCAGCCGCGACTCGGGGAAGAACTTGGCCCCAGGCATCATCTGCGGGCGCACCAGGGTCGCGCCTTGGCGCTCGCCGATCACCTCGGCATGCTCCCAGAACAGCTCCCAGAAGGCCGGCATCTCTGCCAAGGACCAATCGTAGACGGCGTCGTAGTTGCGGAGCGTCAGCCCGTGGCGCTTGTTGGCCTCGGCGATGAAGCGGCTGAGATTGGCGGTCACCAGGCGCTCTGGCGTCGGCTGCCAAAGCGGTTGAGCGGCGGTCTCGGACGGCATCGTCACCTCTTCTCCTCTGCGGCACCTCCCAGAAATTTGGAAGATTTCGTCATCGGTCTTCAGCAGGGCGCCGATGGGGAAAGCGCCCCTGTTCCTCATGCCTTGGGCATAACAGACGTGCGAAGGCGCGGGCTAGTCGCTTCGCGCGCCAAAGCCTAGCTTTCTACACAACAAGGATGGTTATGACAGCGCAGTCTCCTCAACTTTCGAGCCCGGCCACGGGCGGCATGTCGCCAGTGTCGCAGGCCGTGCTCTACATGACGGCGGCCTGCAGCTTCTTTGCCTTGATGAACGTCTTCGTGCGGATCGCCAGCGACGCCGGCCTTGACCCGCTGCAGATCGCCTTCTTCCGCAATCTCTTTGCACTGGCAACGATGATCCCTTGGCTTCTGGCCACCGGGTTTCAGGGCCTGAAGACCAAGCGGCTGGGAGCACACGCAAGACGTGCCACCCTGGGCCTCACCGCCATGGTGCTCTGGTTCTCATCGGTTGCCGTGCTGCCGCTGGCCGAGGCCACGGCGCTGAACTTCACCTTTCCTCTGTTCGGCACCATCCTCGCCGCCCTGATCTTGAAAGAGCAGGTCCGCATTCGCCGCTGGAGCGCCACGGTGATCGGCTTTCTGGGCGTGCTGATCATCCTGCAGCCTTGGGATGCCGCACTGTCCTGGCACAGCTTCCTGCCGATCGGGGCTGCCTTCTTCATGGCCTTCTCGGCGATCACCGTAAAGCAGCTCTCCTCGACCGAATCGGCCGGTACGGTCGTGCTCTACATGAACCTGATCATGACGCCGGTCTCCTTGATCCCTGCCCTCTTCGTCTGGCAGTGGCCGGATTGGGAGATCTGGTTGTCGCTGGCCGCTCTTGGCTGTTTCGCCGCGGTCTCGCATGTGGCGCTGACCCGCGCCTACGCACTGACCGACGCCTCCTTCCTGCAGCCGCTGGACTATCTGCGCCTGCCGATGATCGCATTGCTGGCCTTCGTGATCTTCGGCGAGATCCCAAGCGATTGGATCTGGCCGGGCGCGGCTGTGATCGCCAGCGCCAGCATCTATATCGCCCGACGCGAGGCCAAGCTGGCCCGGGTCAAACGGCGCCCGCACGTTCAACCGCAATGACGGCCAGCCTCTCGAGCGAACTCGGTCTGGGCACCTCTGCACCGCTGCTTCACCGCAGCCGGGCGCGCTGGGAGGACATGCCGCCCAATGTCCGCGGTGCCTTTCTGGTGACCATCGCGGCTGCCGGCTTTACCGTGGTTTGGGCGTTGGCCAAGGAATTGGCCGATGCCGGTATGCACCCCTTTCAGATCTCGCTCTGCCGGGCCGTTCTCTCCCTGGGGTTCCTGCTGCCCTTCCTGCTTCGCGGCAAGGTCTCGCGCTTCCGCACGGCACACCCCTGGATGCATTTCGCGCGCGCCTGCTCCGGCGCGGTCGCCATGCTCTTCGGCTTCTACGCGCTCATGCGCCTGCCTCTGGCCGAGGTCACGGCACTCGGCTTCACCACGCCGCTCTTCACCGTGCTCTTCGCCGCACTGATTTTGCGCGAATCGGTGGGCTGGCGGCGTTGGGGTGCTGTGGCCGTCGGCTTCGCCGGCATGCTGATCATCGTCCAGCCAGGGGCGGCCGCCCTGCAGCTCGACGCGCTCTATGCCGTCGGCTCGGCTATGCTGGTCGCCCTCTCGATCACCATCGTCAAGCGCTTCCCGGCGAGCGAGAGCCAGACGGTTCTGCTGTTCTATGTCTTGATCGCCTCGATCCTGGTCTGTGCCCTGCCCGCCGCCGAGGTCTGGCGCGACCCCGACCCGATCGAATGGCTGATGCTGGCCGCCATCGGCGGCCTGGGCCTGGGCGCGCACGCCCTCTTCATCATGGGCTTTCGCATCGGCGAGAGCAGTTTCGTCGCCCCATTCGACTACACCAAGTTGCTGTTCGCCATGATCATCGGCTTCTTCGCCTTCGGCGAGCTGCCGGGCTGGGCAACCCTGACCGGCGCCGGCGTCCTGATCGCCTCCAGCTTCTACATCGCGCGCCGCGAAACTAAGCTGGCAAGAGCGCGAAGCCGACAACCAGGAAGCTGATCACCACACCGACCGTCAGCACCGAGCGCAGGGTCAGGTAGGTCGCGGGAAAGCGGCCGACGCTGGCATGTTGCCGATCCACCAGCCAGAGCAAGGCAAAGGCAACCGCCATCACGAAGGCCTGGTGGAAGGGATAGACGAACAGCAGGGTACCCCAGCCGACCAGTGCTGGTGCAACGGCCAGGATGTAGACCGGCCAGCCCTCCTCGCCCCGCGCCATCGCCGCCCCCCAGGCGACGCCGCCGAGGAACGAGAGGATGGCGACGCCATAGACCAGCATCGCCTGCAGGATCTTGCCAAGCGGCGCGGCACCGTCCGGCCAAAGGATGATGATGGCGGCGGCAAAGAAGGGGATGAGACCGGCCAGACCGAGCCAGCGGGCCGCTTGCGGCAGGCGAGTCCAGCCCGCCTTCGGAGTGTTCTGAGCGCTTTCCATGGGGCCATCACCTAGAGCAGTGGCGTTCCTCCTCCAAGGGGCCATATCGCTGCCAGCTTGACAGGGCCTGTCCTGGCCCTGGAGAAAGAGCAGAGAACCTATCACGCATTGGGAGATTGAGAAGAGATGGACGTTAGGGGACTGGCCGCCGTGGTAACCGGCGGCGCTTCGGGATTGGGTGCTGCCTCCGCGCGCGCCCTGGCCGCCGCCGGCGCAAAGGTAACCGCCTTGGACATGAACGCAGAGGCAGTCAGCGCCATCGCCGGTGAGATCGGCGGGCTGGGCCTTGTCTGCGACGTCGGAGACGGCGCTGCCGCCGAAGCCGCAGTCGCCGAGGCAAGTGCAGCGCACGGACCCTGCCGCATTCTGGTGAACTGCGCCGGCATCGCACCTGCCAAGCGCGTGGTCGGCCGCAACGGCGCCATGCCGCTGGAGGACTTCGAGACGGTGATCAGGGTCAACCTGATCGGCAGTTTCAACCTGCTGCGTCTCTGCGCGGCCGAGATGGCCGGCGCCGATCCGGTGAATGACGATGGAGAACGCGGCGTGATCATCTCGACCGCCTCGGTTGCCGCCTACGAAGGCCAGGTGGGTCAGGCCGCCTATTCCGCATCCAAGGCAGGCATCGTCGGCATGGCCTTGCCGATCGCGCGCGAGCTCTGCCGTCACGGCATTCGCGTCAACACCATCGCACCGGGCCTGATCGGCACGCCGCTGCTGTTGAACATGCCGCAGGAGGTCCAAGACAACCTGGCCTCCCAGGTCCCCTTCCCGCGCCGCTTCGGCCATCCAGAGGAGTTCGGCAAGCTGGTCATGCACCTCTGCGACAATGCTATGATCAACGGTGAGACGGTGCGCCTCGACGGCTCTATGCGCATGCAGTAGGAGACCACCATGGACCAGACCCAGATCGACGCCTTCAAGGCGGACCTGGACCGAGAGGGCTATTCCCATGCGACGAGAAGCTGGGAGCCGGGCTACCAGATGGACGAGCACAGTCACGACTTCAACGTGAAGGGGCTCATCCTGTCGGGTAGCTTTTCCATCACCACGGAGGCCGGCACCGAGACCTACAGCCAAGGCCAGAGCTTCACCATGTCTACCGGCTGCCCGCACAGCGAAGCAGCCGGCCCGGAGGGAGTCTCCTTCCTGGTCGGTCGCAAGGACTAGGCGGCCGAAGAACCTTCGGGGGGACGCGCGTGCAACGCCGCCTAGCCGCCATACTGGCCGCCGATGTGGTCGGCTATTCCCGGCTGATGGGGCTCGACGAAGCCGGCACCTTGCAGCGGCTGAAAGCCCTGCTGGCCGAACTGATCGGGCCGACCATCGAGGCGCACAAGGGGCGTATCGTCAAGCTGATGGGCGACGGCGTGCTGGCCGAGTTCCCCAGTGTCGTCGAGGCCGTGACATGCGGCCTCGACATCCAGAAGGCAACGGACGCAAGGGATCCGGACTTGGCGGACGGGCAGCGCATGCGGCTGCGCATCGGCATCAATCTGGGTGACGTCATCATCGAGGGCGACGACATCTACGGCGACGGCGTCAACATAGCCGCGCGTTTGGAGACCCTGGCTCCAGCGGGTGGAATCTGCATTTCCTCCCTCGTCTACGAGAGCCTTGGGAGCCGCATCGAAGCCAACTTCTCCGATGCCGGTCGCCACCAGGTCAAGAACATCGCCAAGCCGATCCAGGTTTTCCGCTGGCCCCCGGCGCTCGCGGCCGAGACAGAGCGCGAAGAGCTTGTGCCCAAGGAGGTCCTGCGCGCGCAAACCATCGCCGTCCAGGCTTTCGGCAATCTCTCGAAGGACGCCGAGTTGGGCTTCTTCTGCGAGGGGGTTGGCGAAGACATCGCCACTGCCATCGGCAGCATCCGCCAGCTTACAGTGGTCAACGAGGCAACAGCAGAGACCGCCCGGGGGTCGCATCACTTCATCCTATCAGGCCAGGCACGACGCGGCGGCAATCGCATTCGCGTCTCCGCCCGACTGGTGAACAGCGAAACTGGCGTGCAGGTCTGGGCAGAACGTTTCGACCGCGACGGCGACGACCTCTTTCAGGCCCAGGACGACATCGCCCGCAAGATCGTCATAGCCGTGCACAGCGTCCTCGGCGCCGGCTCCTACACCAACCGCTGGCAGTGGGGCACTGACGACTTCGAGGCCTGGCAGACCATGGCCAGGGGCTTTCGCGAGTTCCAGATCTTCTCGCCCGATTCCATGCAGAGAGCGGCTGACGAGTTCGAGGTGGCGCTGAGCATCGATCCCGACTATCTGGCCCCTCTGATGGCCGGTGCCTACTGCTACGGCCATCTGGCTTGGATTGCCGAAGGAGAAGAGGCGGAGGCCCTGATCAGTCGTGCCGAGGAAGCTGCGCGTCGAGCCATGGAGATCGCGCCGAAGGACGTTCGACCCTATGCAGCCCTGCGCGCCATCGAGTTCGCGCGCGGTCGTGCCGATGCAGGCGTGGCGGCGGCCGAGGTTGCGCTCAAAATGGCACCGAGCGATTCCTACTGCCGGGCAACCCTGGCTTTTGCGCTGACCAGCGCCAGCCGGCCGGAGGATGCGCTGGCGCAGATGGCCAAGGCCGCACGAGAAATCCCCAATCCGCCTGGCTGGCTCGCGCAAAGCCGTATTCATTGCCTCTTCATGCTGGGCCGGGAGAGCGAGGCCTATCGCTCTGCCAAAGAAACCCTCTCGCGCCTGCCGGACCTCTATTCGGCACCGGTGATGTGCGCGGCGCTTGCGGCCGAGCTTGGCAAAACCGGCGAGGCCGAGACCCAGCGCCAGGCTGTGCTGGGGAGCGATCCAAGCTTCTCCCGCCGTCTCTTCGTCGATTGGCAAGGCCTGAGCGACGCGGGCTACCGCGAGCGGCTGCTGGCAGCCCTGGCAAAGGCAGGGTTTCCAGCATGAGCCAAGGACTGGACGGCATAGGAGACAACAACGAGACCATTCTGCTTATCCGTGACTTCGCCGTTGGCTATGTACTGGCCTTTGGCGCGGTGCTGCTGTTGCAGCTCATGCTGGTCGCCCCCGATCCCGAGGCCAACAGCAGCAACGGCTTTCTGGTCGCGTTCCTGGCTGCGCTCTACACCGGCGTCAAGCAAAGCGATCGAAGCAAGAAAGCGCCGGGCCGTTGGACGCTGTGGCTTTGGTCGCTTTACCTGACCGTCATCTATCTGCTGATGGGATTTCTCTTCATCGCAATCTACCTCTACGCCCTGAATGCGCTGCTGGGCCTGGATGTGATCGCACCGCCCTATCTGGAAAAGCAGGCCGAGCTCTTGCATCTTGAAACGCTCTGGCTGTTGCCCTTCATCGTGGTCGTCGCCATCGCCCTGAACCGCTTCGGACTTGGCGTCGGGCTTTGGCTGGGATTCAGGCGCCAACGAAATCAGCAGGGTTAGTTTGTCCTAACGCTCGTAGCCCTCGCTCGCTTTCAAGAGCTCCCGCGTGTAGTCGGCCTCGACCTGGTGGTCGCCCAGCGCCTTGCGATCCAGCTCCTCCACGGCGGCGCCATGTTGCATGACCAGCAGCCGCTCGCACATGTGGTTCACCACGGCGAGATCGTGACTGACCATGACGAAGGTCAGCTTGTGCTCGCCGCGCAGACGGACCAGCAGGTTCAGCACCTCGGCCTGGACCGAGGCATCCAGCGCCGAGGTCGGCTCGTCCAGCAGCAGAATCTCGGGCTCCAGCATCAGAGCGCGGGCAACGGCGACGCGCTGGCGCTGGCCGCCGGAGAGCTGGTGGGGATAGCGAAAGCGGAAGCTGATATCCAGGCCGACATCGACCAAGACCTGCTCGACCCGCCGGTGCTGGTCGCCGATGCCGTGGATCGTCAGAGGCTCGCTCAGGCTGCGGTCGATGGTGTGGCGCGGGTGCAGCGAGGCATAGGGGTCTTGGAAGACCATCTGCACGCGGCTCACGAAGGCGGCACCGCGCTTACCGCTGACCTCTTCGCCGTCGATCAGAATACGCCCGCCGGAGACTGGCGCCAAACCGCAGATCGCCCGCAGAACGGTCGACTTGCCCGAGCCGGATTCGCCGACCAGGCCGAAGGAGCTCTCGGCCGGAACCTGGAAAGAGACGTCCTTGACCGCATCCACCCGGTCGGCACCGCTGCCGAAGGTGACCGAGAGATTCTCGACGGAAAGCTTCATCAGGTCCCTCCCGTCAGCTCCGCCAGAGAAGAGTCGCGCCAGCGGGCGTCGCGCTGCAGGGTCGGCAAGCGCTCGCGGCGGTCGGCGATCTTCGGCAGACAGTCGATCAGGCCCTGGGTGTAGGGGTGCTTTGCCTCCGAGAGGCGGTTTGCTTCGATCTCCTCGACGATGCGGCCGGCATACATGACCAGCACGCGGTCGCAGAAGGTCGCCACCAGCTCCAGATCGTGGCTGATGAAGATCAGGCCCATGCCGCGAGAGCGCACCAGATTGTCCATGATGCGCAAGACCTCCAGCTGAACCGTCACATCCAGGGCAGAGGTCGGCTCGTCGGCGATCAAGAGGTCGGGATCGGGCACCAGCATCATGGCGATCATCACCCGCTGACCCATGCCGCCGGAAAGCTCGTGCGGATAGGCGCGCATCACCCGCTCCGGGTCGCGGATCTGCACCGCCTCCAGCATAGCCATCGCCCGCTTGCGCATTGCCGAGCGCGAGCCGCCGCCGTGCACCCGCATGGCCTCGGTCAACTGCTTGCCAACGCGCATCACCGGGTTCAGCGAGAACTTGGGATCCTGCATCACCATAGAGATGCGACTGCCGCGAATCTCCCGCATCTCGCGCTCGGAGAGGGAGAGAAGATCGATGCCGTCGAAGCGCATGCGCTTGGCGCTGACCTCTCCCGGAGGGCGCACCAGGCGCAGGACCGAGCGGCCGGTAATGGTCTTGCCCGAGCCCGATTCGCCGACGATGCCCAGGCGCTCGCGACCCAGCGTGAAGGAGACGCCACGGACCGCTTCCACCACCCTGGTCGGTGTCAGAAAGCGCACATGCAGGTCTTCGACCTCCAACAGGGGTGCGCTCATTTGGAGGCACTCCTGGGATCCAGCACGTCGCGCAGGCCGTCTCCTAGGAGGTTAAAGCCCAGGCTGACGATGAAGATGGCCAGGCCCGGCACGGTCGCGACCCACCACTGGTCGAAGAGGAACTTGCGGCCCGAGGAAATCATCAGCCCCCACTCCGGCATCGGCGGCTGCGCGCCCAAACCCAGGAAGCCCAGTCCGGCTGCGGTCAGGATGATGCCGGCCATGTCCAGGGTGACGCGGATGATTACCGAGGACATGCACATCGGCATGATGTGGCCGAGGATGATTCTGGGCGGGCGCGCGCCCTGCAGCTTGATGGCGGAGATATAGTCGGAGTTACGAACGGTGATAGTCTCGGCCCGCGCGACACGTGCATAGGGCGGCCAGGCCGTCAGCGCGATTGCCAGGATCGCATTCTCGATACCCGGACCAAGGGCGGCAACCAGAGCCAGGGCCAGGATCAGCCGCGGAAAGGCCAGGAAGATATCGGTCAGGCGCATCAGCACGACGTCCACGGCACCGCCGAAGTAACCGGCCGCCGTGCCGATGATCAGGCCGAAAAGCGGTGCCGTGACCGCCACCAGGGCGACGATCATCAGGGTGATGCGCGCGCCATAGAGGATGCGGGTCCAGAGGTCGCGCCCGAACTCGTCGGTGCCCAGCCAATGGCCCGGCGAGAAAGGCGGCAGCAGGCGAGTCTCCAGCGACTGTTCGAAAGGCGAGTAAGGCGCCAGCAAGGGCGCGAAGATCGCCATCAGGATGAGCGCCAGAACGATGCCAAGGCCGACCATGGCCAGCCAGTTTTGCGACAGCCGACGCCAGGCCAGATAGGCCTGCACGCAGCGCGCATGGAAGCGGGAGACCGGTTGATCGCTGGTGAGCCAGGCGCGCGAGCCCACGGCTGCTTGCTGATCTTGCGAAGTCATGGCTTAGCGCGCCCTCGGATCGACGACCCGGTAGAGCAGGTCGGACAGCAAATTCAGCGAGATAAAGACCAGGCCGACCACCACGGTACCGCCCAGAACCGCGTTCATGTCGGCAGAGAAGAGCGCGTTGGTGATGTAGAGGCCCAGCCCCGGCCAGGCGAAGACCGTCTCGGTCAGCACCGAGCCCTCCAGCAGGCTGGCGTAGGAGAGCGCGATCACGGTGATCAGCGGGATCAGAACATTGCCAAGCGCATGCACCCAGATCACCCGCCACTCGGGGGCGCCCTTGACCCGGGCCGTGGTCACATACTCCTGGCTCAATTGCTCCAGCATGAAGCTGCGGGTCATGCGGCTGATATAGGCCAAGGAGAAGTAGCCCAGCACCAGCGAGGGCAGGATGACGTGCGAGAGGGCATTGCGGAAAATGTCCCAGGCGCCGGCCAGAGCGGAATCGATCAGGACCGCGCCGGTCACGGTCGGCACGTCGTACTCGTACATCAGCTCGTAGGTGGCATCCAGGCGTCCGGGGCCGCCGACCCAGCCCAGCTCTCCATAGAAGATCAGCAGGCCCATCAGCCCCAGCCAGAAGACCGGCATGGAGTAGCCGAAGAGGCCGAAGACGCGGATCGCCTGGTCCGGCCAGCGTCCTTGGTGGACAGCGGCAAGCACGCCGCCGGGAACGCCGAAGAGGACGCCGACGATGGTCGCCAGAGTTGCCAGTTCCAGGGTTGCCGGAAAGAAACGGGCGATGTCGTCGATCACCGGCTGGGAGGTCATCAGGGATCTGCCGAAGTCGCCGTGCAGAACGTCCCAGATGTAGTAGCCGAACTGCGTCATCAGGGGCTCGTTCAGCCCCAACTGCTCGCGCACCTGATCGATCTGTGCCTGGCTCGCCCGCTCGCCGACGATCGAGAGGACCGGGTCGATCGGCACCACGCGGCCGATGATGAAGGTGATCAGCAGGAGACCCAGAAAGGTGATCGCCAGGCTGATCAGAGTGCGCGAGACGCCAAACAAGAGGCGCGTTGCGCGCGCCTGTCGCAAACCGGACCCGGCGGCGGAAATACGCCGTCGGGCCCCTTGAGCATCACTCACCGTGTGCTATCCGAAACCGACGGGGGCGCGTCCCTTCCGGGATGCGCCCCCTCACCCGCTACTTCTTGGTTACGGGCCAGTAGAAGACCGAGTGGATAGAGCCACCGGCGTTGAAGCCCTCGACGTTGTTGCGCGACGCCACCTGTTCTATCAGCTGGAACATCGGCGCGAAGGGCGAGTTCATCTGGTGGATCCGCTGGATCTCCTCGTACATCGCACGGCGCTTTTCGGTGTCGCGCTCCAGGACCGCGGCATTGGTCATCGGCGTCTCTTTGGTCGCCGGATAGGCATTACGCCAAGCCAGGACACCGGTCAGCTGTGCCTCGGGTGAATTGTCCGGGTTCTTGGCGAAGGTATCGGCGTTGGTGTGCGGGTCGGAATAGTCCGGACCCCAAGCGCCCAGGTAGATATCGTGGTTGCGCGAGCGGTACTCGCCCAGGATCTCCTTGCCGGTGCCGGTGCGGATCTCCGCCTTGACGCCGGCCTGGCCTAGCGTGTTCTGGAAGGACTGCGCCATCTCCAGACGGTCCTGATCGTTCCGCACGAAGATCTGGATCTCAAGATCTTCTGCACCGGCTTCCTTCAGCAAGGCCTTGGCCTTCTCGACATCCAAGCTGTAGGGCTTGTCGTCGATCGCGCCTAGGAAACCCTTGGGCAGGAATGCTTGGTGCACGACGTAGTTGCCCTTGAGGAAAGACTCGGCCATGCCGTCGTAGTCGATCAGCAGCTTGATTGCCTCGATCACCTTGGGATCGTTCAAGGGTTCACGGGTCTGATTCAAGGCCACATACATGATACGGCCGCGCAGCTCATCGTTGATGTTGATGTCGGGATTGCCCTGCACGCCGGCGATGTCGACCGGGGTCAGTTTGCGCGCCACATCGATGTCGCCGCGCTCCAGCAGCAGACGCTGGGTTGCCGGCTCTGGCACATGGCGCACGAAGACGCGCTTCATCGCCGGTGCACCGCGCCAATAGTCGTCATTGGCCTCCAGCACATAGTTCTCGTTCGGCTTCCAGGCGCGCAGCGAATAGGCGCCGGATCCGGCGGTATTGGACTTCAGCCACTCATAGCCGAAGTCACCGTCCTTCTCGTGCTCCATGGCGACCTGCTTGTCGACGACGGAGGCCACCACGGCGGTCAGCGCGCTGTAGAAGAAGGAGGGCGCATAGGGCTTATCGACGGTGATGGTCAGGGTATCGCCGTCGGCGGTGATCACCTCATCCACGTTCTCCGGCGTGAAGCCGAACTGGGTCAGGATGAAGGAGGGCGTCTTGTTCAACTTGACCGCGCGCTGCAGCGACCAGGCGGCATCCTCGGCCGTTACCGGGTTGCCGGAATGGAACTTCACCCCATCGCGCATCTTAAAGGTGTAGGTCTTGCCGTCGTCCGAGACACTCCAGCTCTCGGCCAGCCCCGGTACCAGCGGCCCCAAGTCCGCAGGATCCAGCTCAACCAGGGTGTCATAGACGTTGTTCAGCATATCATTGCCCGAGAACTCGAAGCTCTCGGCCGGGTCGATCGAGACGATGTCGTCGATCTTGTCGGCGATCACCAGGGTGTCGGCCGGCGTTTCTGCCATGACCGCGGTCGTGCCGAGCGCAAGCGCCGCACAGCCCGCTAAGGCCAGTCTTGTGAAACTCATCATGTGAAGCTCCTCTCTCCCATTTCGGGACCCGTCTGGAGGCGCTCTCTAAGGGGCGCCCTTGAAGACTATCCAGCAGCCTAGACCAGGCGCGCCAGAGGTCAATGGTCTTAGAGTCCGGCCCGCTTGCAGTCTGCGGTAGTTTACGCTGCTCTAGCTTTACGAAGCGATACGTGAGAGTCACCATCGCTGCCCAAGAACAACAGGCTGGAGAAGAAGCTATGGACGACAAAGAGGTAGATGTCCTGCGGACGCCACTTTACGACCTGCACGTGGAACTGGGCGGCAAGATGGTGCCCTTTGCCGGTTATGCCATGCCGGTACAGTTCCCCGCCGGGATCATGGCCGAGCACAAGCAGTGTCGCGAGAAGGCGGCCCTCTTCGACGTTTCGCACATGGGCCAGGTAGAGCTGCGCGGCGATGGTGCCGCCAAGGCGCTGGAAGCCTTGGTGCCCAGCGCGATCGAAGGACTGAAGGTCGGCAAGGCGCGCTACACCCTCTTCACCGACGAGGATGGCGGCATTCTGGACGACCTCATCGTCTCCAATGCCGGCGATCACCTTTTTCTGGTGGTCAACGCCTCCATGCGCGATCAGGACATCGCGCACATGCGGGCCAAGCTGTCTGGCATCGAGGTCATCGAACACGCAGACCGGGCCTTGGTTGCCGTCCAAGGTCCCAGCGCCGAGGCCGTGGTAGCGGGACTGGCGCCAAGCGCCGCCGATCTCGTCTTCATGGAAACCACCACTGCCGAGATTGACGGTGTGCCCTGCCGGCTCTCGCGTCTGGGCTACACCGGCGAGGACGGCTACGAAATCTCTATCCCAGCAGAGCAGGCCCGTGCAGTCACCGAGGCACTCTTGGCCCATGAGGACTGCGCCCCCGCCGGACTGGGTGCACGTGACAGTCTGCGCCTGGAAGCCGGACTCTGCCTCTATGGCAACGACATCGATCGCAGCACCTCACCCATCGAGGCCGGGCTCACCTGGGCGATCCAGAAGCGCCGTCGCCAGGAGGGCGGCTTCCCGGGCGCCGAGCGCATCCTGCGTGAATTGGCAGAAGGCCCCGCTCGCAAGCTTGTCGGGCTGAAGCCGGAGGGCCGGGCGCCCGCGCGTGCCGGCACCCAGATCGCTCTCAACGGCGAAACCCTGGGGTCGGTTACCAGCGGCGGCTTCGGGCCGAGCGTCGGCGGGCCGGTCTCCATGGGCTATGTGGCAAGCCAGGCGGCAGCAATCGGCACACGGCTCGATCTTATTGTACGCGGCAAGGCCATGCCGGCCGATGTGGTCTCTCTGCCCTTCGTCACGCAGCGCTACAAACGTTAGCGCTACTGGCGTTAGCGCTATTGGCGTTAGCGCTACTGGCGTTAGCGCTCCTGGCGTTAGCGCTACTGGCGTTAGAGAGCAGATCGATCTGCTTGTCTTATGGTTTTCTCGGTTCATCACGGCAAAGATGGACCGCCACCGGTGAGTGACCGCTCACCGGTGGCGGCGGGGGATGGGTCGTCGATCTGCTGGCCACACAGTGGGCCGAGCTAGAGAAAGATCACCCC